>MKUE01000129.1 GCA_001897675.1 Thiobacillus sp. 65-1059
GGCCTGCTGCACATCTCGCAGATCGCCCACGAGCGCGTCAATACCATCGGCGACTACCTGAAGGAGGGCCAGGTCGTGAAGGTGAAGATCCTGGAGGCCGACGAAAAAGGCCGTCTGCGCCTGTCGATGAAGGCCCTGCTGGACGCGCCGGCACCGGCAGCCAGCGACAGCGAAACACCGGAAACTGCGGGCTGAAGCACCGCCTGCCGCCGCTAAAACCGCGCTCCCGGGCGCGGTTTTTTTGCGCTTACGCGGGCGGGAATTTCACGCTTGCCACCAGGCCCGTTCCGCCCTCCCCCGCTTCCAGGCTTACCGCCGCGCCGTGCAAATGCGCGATGCGCTGCACGATCGTCAAGCCAAGCCCGGCCCCCCCCACGCCGGCGGACAGCCGATAAAATGGCGCGAACACAGCGGTGCGCTGCTGTTCCGGGATGCCCGGGCCATTATCGGCCACCCGCCACGTCACGCCCTGTTCCGAACCGCATACTGTCAGTGTGATGCGCGCCCCGCCATAACGCAGGGCATTGTCGATCAAATTGGCCAGCAGCTCCCGCAGCAATTGCGCATCGCCCCTCAGCCACGCTTCGCCGTCTTTCATCTCGAAGCCGATTTCCACCCCTTTAGCCAATGCCTGCGGTGCCCATTCGCGCGCAACCGCCCTCATCACCTCTGCGCCATCCAGCCGGATCAGGCGCAGGGTATTTTCCGCGGCATCGACGCGCGCCAGGACGAGCAGCTTCTGAACCAGATCGCCCATGGTTTGAGTCGACCGCGCAATGCGCGCCAGCGCATGCTGCGCGTCTTCATGCCGCGCGCTCGCAAGGGCGGCTTCGGCCTGCATTCGGATGCCGGCGATGGGCGTACGAAGCTGATGCGCCGCATCGGCGACAAAGCGCGATTGCGCTTCGACCGCCTCCGACAGGCGCTGCAACAGCGAATTGATTTCATCCAGAAACGGCCGCAACTCCGCAGGCGTCCCCTCCAGCGGAACCGGGCTTAGATCGAACGCCTGCCGTGCCGACAAGCGGTCCCGCAGCCGGCTCACCGGCTCAAGGCCGCGCCCGACGCCAAAAGCGATGGCAACCGCCGCCGTCAGCGTCATGAGCAGCATCGGAATCACGATCGCCAGCGTGGCGCGCCCCGCCAGAACCGAACGGCGCGTCAGCGTTTCCCCCACCTGCACCAGCGCCGCGCCGCTTGCACTGGTGCCCTTGAGCGAAAGCGCAAATGCCGCCACCCGGACTTTTGCGCCATCCTTGACGCCGTCGTAGACGATCAGCCGGCCAGGCCTGAGCGGCTTTCGCGCGGGAAGACGCGGCATATCCCGCTCCCCCTCGATGACTCGTCCATCCGGGCCGGCGATGCTGTGAAACAACAGGTCTTCCTGGTCGAACACCAGCAATTCGCGCGCGGCGACCGGCAAATCCACCTGTACCCGGCCATGCAGCACCTCAACCCGATCTGCAAGCGCAAAGGTTCGCCGCATCAGCGAGCGATCGAACGCCGCATTGATGAAATACTGGCTGGAAAAATAGGCGATGGCGCACAGCAGAATGAACAGCGGCAACATCATCGCCAGCATGCGGACGATCAGTTGCCGCCGCAGGCTTTGCCGCTTTTCCCGATTCAACGCTCGGCCTCCAGCAGATAGCCGAGGCCGCGCAAAGTGCGGATCGCCACGCCGGAGCCTTCCAGCTTGCGGCGCAAGCGATGGATGTAGACCTCCACCGCATTCTCCCCCACGCCGTCATCCCAGCCGGTCAGGCGGTCTGCGATGGCCTCTTTGGCCGTGACGCGCCCGGCATGATGGAGCAGGATCTCGAGCACTTCCACCTCGCGTGCGGACAACACCAGCGGCGCCTCGCCAATGCAGGCTTGCCGATTGACGCTGTCGAAATTCAGGCGCCCGATGCGTATCTGGGTGTCGGCCACGCCATGCGCCCTGCGCAGCAGGGCCCGCAATCGCGCGAGCAATTCATCCAGCGCAAATGGCTTGAGCAGGTAATCGTCGGCGCCGGCATCCAGCCCCCGCACCCTGTCCTCGACCGTGTCGCGCGCAGTCAGAATCATCACCGGCAGGGTCGCGCCACGTTTCCGCAAGTTGCGCAGCACCTGCAGCCCCTCGCGCCGCGGCAGCCCCAGGTCGAGCAGCATGGCGTCGTAGGCATACCCCGCCAGCGCGTTTTCCGCCTGCACGCCATCCCGGCTCCAGTCGACCGCAAAACCCGCCTGCCGGGTTGCCAGCATGACCGCCTCGCCCAGGGTTGGATCGTCTTCCACAAGCAGGATTTTCATGCCAAAAGTCTGACACAAAGCGTGCCCATCGCACACGAAATGCTTATCAAAAATATCCGTCTGAGCCGGTTTTCGTAAGGTTCCTGTAAGCGTGGCGCCGCATAGTGGCCGGCATGCAGTTGCAATCCGCGATTGCATGGCACCCTCACTTGACCACACAGGAGAAAATGATGAGCAAACTGATGTCTTCCCTGGTCGCCGCGGCTATTGCCGGCGCGTTCAGCATGTCCGCTATCGCAGCCGACACGGCCGCGCCCCCCGCTGCCGGCGCCAGCTCCGCGGCCGAGAAACCCGCCGCCGCCCCCAAGAAGGCCCACAAAGCCAAAAAACACGTTGCCAAGGCCGCAGCGAAAAAGTCTGATGCTGCCGCCATGCCTGCCGAGCCCGCCAAGAAGTAATTCTTCCGGGCCACAGCGAACCGCGCTCTCGGGCGCGGTTTTTTTATGCCGGCGCGTCACGCGCCAGATGGCGGGCTCGCGCGAAGGCATGCGCTCATCTACAGAGCCGCCGTTGGGATCCTGGATCTCGCTGAGGCCGGGCGCATCGCGGCTGTCCGCACGGAACGATCGCGCAGCAAGTATCCGAAACCTGGCAGATCCCGTCCATCCAGCCCAAAACGCATCACGGGCGGAGGCTCGGTCAAGGCAAGCTTCGTAAGGTTCGTGTAAGCATGACGCTGCATAGTGGCGTCATGCAGTTGCAGCCCGCGATTGCATGGCAACCTACTTGATCACACTGGAGAAATTGATGAGCAAACTGATGTCTTCCCTGGTCGCCGCGGCTATTGCCGGCGCGTTCAGCCTGTCCGCCACCGCTGCCGACGCCCCCGCTGCCGGCGCCGCCCCTGCGGCTGAAGTGCACGCTGCCGCACCCAAGAAGGCCGAAGAAGCCAAGAAGCACGCTGCCAAGGCCGAAGCGAAAAAGTCTGACGCTGCTGCCATGCCTGCCGGGTCCGCCAAGAAGTAATTCTTCACGGCCGTAAAAAACCGCGCTCTCGGGCGCGGTTTTTTTATGCCGAATTATCGAGAAACGATTGCCACCAGCGTTTGCGCTGGCCTGTCACCACTCCGCGCATTTCGAGTTCGCGCGGCGGCATGCGGCTCATCAGCCAGCCCGGCAGGATCGACGATTTGGTCGCGCTCGACCCACACGAACTGCCGAGATGGTTGGGATCGTAGATCTTGATGAAGCTGGGCGTATCCAGATTGTCCGCGTAAACGATCGCGCAGTAATCTTCGTGATGCTCGCGCCGCAGCAGTTCATCCAGTTCGCGCATGAACTGCTGCACCTTGTCGGCAGAAGCTGGCGCCTGCGGCGCCTGCTGGCCTACCGCATAGAGATACCAGCCGGCCCCGGCATCCACTTTTTGCCAAAACGCCGTCAACTGATCCCAGCGCATCACGCTGTAAAGCAGCCCATTGTAATAACGGTCGAACTCGTCGGTATCTGCCATGGCGCGGATCAGCTTGCGAATCGGAAATAACCTGACAACCCGGTACGCCAGGCTTACTTGGCGACCTGGCGCTCGCGGATTTCCTCGAGCGTCTTGCAATCGATGCACAGGGTGGCGGTCGGTCGCGCCTGCAGGCGCTCCAGGCCAATCTCGACGCCGCAGGACTCGCAGTAGCCGTAATCGCCGCTGTCGATCTTGGCGACGGTCTCGTTGATTTTCTTGATCAGCTTGCGCTCCCTGTCCCGATTGCGCAGTTCCAGCGCCATGTCCGACTCCTGGGTGGCGCGATCGTTGGGATCGGCGAAGACGGTCTGCTCGTCCTGCATGGAGTGCAGGGTGGTATCGATGTCCTGCGACAGCTCGGCTTTCCAGGACTCGAGCATTTTGCGAAAATGCGCGAGCTGTTTCTCGTTCATGTATTCTTCGCCTTTTTTGGCCTTGTAAGGCTCAAAGCGCATCAAAGTTTCAGCCATCTCGTTCTCTTTGAAAATTTCGGTTCATCCAAAGCAAAGCAAAGCCCAACCCGACTTAATAACAGAATCATTTAACTGTCGCAACCCACATGACATTACACGCCCTACTCTTCGACGTTGACGGCACGCTTGCCGACACCGAGCGCGACGGCCACCGCCCTGCCTTCAATCAAGCGTTCAAGGATGCCGGTCTCGACTGGCACTGGGACGTCGCCCTCTACGGCAAACTGCTCGCCGTGACAGGCGGCAAGGAACGGATCAAACACTATATCGACCACTATCGGCCGGACTATAGGAAACCGGACAATTTCGACGCAATGGTGGCCGATCTGCATCAGGCCAAAACCCGGCATTACGCGGCGCTCGCCGCGCGCGGCGGCATTCCGATGCGGCCCGGGGTCGAGCGTCTGCTGGTCGAAGCGCGTGCCGCCGGGCTGCGGCTGGCGATCGCCACCACCACCACTCCGGAAAACGTCACCGTGCTGCTGGAACACAGCCTGGGTGCCGGCACGCCGGACTGGTTCGAGGTGATCGCCGCAGGCGATATTGTTCCGGCGAAGAAACCCGCGCCCGACATCTATCACTACGCATTGCAGAAAATGGGGCTCGGCGCCGCCGACTGCCTGGCCTTCGAGGATTCGGAGAATGGCCTGCGCGCGAGCCTGGGCGCCGGCCTGAAAACGCTCATCACGGTCAACGACTACACGCTGGAGCACGACTTCAGCGGCGCCGCCGTGGTGCTGTCCGACCTCGGCGACCCAGGCGCGCCCAACCGGCGGCTTGCCGGCGCCGATCTCGACCAGCCGTTCGTCGACGTGGCTTATCTGCAGGCGCTGCACCGCGGTTGAGCCGACAACAGGATTCAGGGGCAGGAACTCAGGGAATGAGCGCCCCTGTCCTCTAGGGATTGTGCATCAGCGCGGCTTCGAGCGTGTTTTCCAGCAGGGTGGCCACGGTCATCGGGCCGACGCCACCGGGCACCGGGGTGATCCAGCTGGCACGCTCCGCCGCGGAATCGAAATCGACATCGCCGACCAGTTTGCCGTCGGGCATCCGGTTGATGCCGACATCGATCACGATCGCGCCCTCGCGCACCCACTCGCCCGGAATCATGCGCGGCTTGCCCACCCCCACCACCAGGATTTCCGCCGAGCGCACGAAGCTTTCCAGGTCGCGCGTGGCACTGTGGCACACGGTGATGGTGCAGCCGGCCAGCAGCAGCTCCAGGCTCATCGGCCGGCCGACGATGTTGGAGGCGCCGACCATCACCGCATTCTTGCCGCGCAGTTCCTCGTTGGTCGCACGCAGCAGCGTCATGATGCCGCGCGGGGTGGAGGGCCGCAGCGTCGGCATTTTCACCGCCAGGCGGCCGATGTTGTATGGGTGAAAGCCGTCGACATCCTTGTCGGGGCGGATGCGCTCGATCACCGTCTCGGCATCGATGTGCGCAGGCAGCGGCAGTTGCACCAGGATGCCGTCGATGGCCGGATCGGCGTTGAGCTGGTCGATCAGCGCCAGCAATTGATCCTGGGTCGCGGCAGACGGCAGATCGTGCGAGACGCTGGCCACGCCGGCACGCTCGCAGGCGCGCTTCTTGTTGCGCACGTACACCGCCGAAGCGGCATCGTCGCCGACCAGCACGACCGCCAGGCCGGGGCGGCGCTTGCCTTGCGCCTCGCGCTCGGCCACCTTGTCGTGGACTACTGCAAGTATGGTGTCGGCCATGGCCTTACCGTCGAGGATGCGTGCGCTCATTAGGACAACCCTGAAGCAAAAGGGTGATTTTCCCGGAAACTCCCCCCCTTACTCAAGTGGAAATTGACCCGGCCGATTCGCCGCGGTATAGTCTCGCCTCTCCGAAATGCGCCTTGAGCGCCGCTAGGATTTCGGGGTGTAGCGCAGCCCGGTAGCGCGCCTGCTTTGGGAGCAGGATGTCGGAGGTTCGAATCCTCTCACCCCGACCACCCCGTTTTGCCCCCCAGGGGACGCCGATCCGCTAGGCGCCGAAGCAGTTGCGGAGTTGCACGCCCGAGAAGTGAGTCTCTGCCCGTAGCTCAACTGGATAGAGCACCAGCCTTCTAAGCTGGGGGTTACAGGTTCGATTCCTGTCGGGCAGGCCAAGGTTTTCGTCGCCAGCATGCTGGCGACAACAATGGTGGATGTAGCTCAGTTGGTAGAGTCCAGGATTGTGATTCCTGTTGTCGTGGGTTCGAGTCCCATCATCCACCCCATCTCATTCGATCAGAAGCCGTTACCAAGCCCGCGCCAGCGGGTTTGGTCTTGTGCGCCGACCGTGCCCCGCGATGTCCGTCCTCATTCGCGAATCTCGCCGCCGGCATACAGCCAGCGCCCGTCCAGCCGCTCGAAGCGGCTCACTTCGTGCAGCTTGAACGCACGGCCATTGAGCTTGTAGCGCGCGACAAATTCCACCTCGGCATGGCTGGCGTCCAACAGCACATGCGCCTTCACTGCCAGCCCCAGCCATTGCGGGCGCGGGCCGGCGTCGAGATCCAGCGTCGCGGGGCGGGTAGCGGCATGCCAGGTAGCCAGGAGATAGGGCTCCAGACCATGCACATAGGCGCTGTAGCGCGAGCGCATCAGGGTTTCCGCATCCGGCGCCGGTTCGCCGGCGTGAAAGCGTCCGCAGCAGGCGGCATAGGTGCGCCCGGATCCGCAGGCGCAGGCTGGATCAAGCGTCTTCATTTCGCCGGGCAGCGCAGTTTCGGTTTGAGGTACGGCCACACGGCGTCGAGCATGCCGGCCTGGGCCTTTTCGTTGGGATGGATGCCGTCGGCCTGCATCATGCCCGGCTGCGTGCCGACCGCACAGACGAAACACGGCACGTGCGTGACCGTTTCCGCGCGCGCCACCTCGCCGTACAGCTTCGCGACCGTGTCGGCATAGGCCTTGCCGTAATTCGGCAGCACCGGCGCTTCCAGCAACACCACCCATGCGCCGGCCGACTTGGCCTGGCGCACCAGGCCCAGCAGATTCTCACGGATCGCCTCGGGCGGCGTGCCGCGCAAGGCGTCGTTGCCGCCCAGTTCGATCAGCACACCCTGCGGACGCTGCCGGGCCAGCGCGGGCGCCAGGCGCTGCAGGCCGTTCTGCGTGGTGTCGCCGCTCACGCTGGCATTGATCACGCGCCAGTCGGGCGCGGTTTTTTTCAATCGCGCAGCGAGCCGATCCACCCAGCTTGAACCGTTTGCCAGGCCGTATCCGGAACTCAGGCTGTCGCCGACAATCAACAAGGAACACGAGCCGGCCGCGGCCCAGCCTGGCAGCAACAGCAACAACAGCACCCATACGCGATAATTCATTCACCCATCCTTGCCTGGCCCATCTCAATGACGTCTTCAGCCCGCGCCCGGTTCCCCGCCGAGTCGACCCGTCCACTGCAACCGCCCGGTGTCGTCAGCGCACGCGCCCTGTCGCAGCATGTCGCCACGGCGGACGGCGCACTCACCATCCTCGACGATGTCGGGCTGGCCGTCAAAGCGGGCGAGACGCTGGCCATCACCGGCGCCTCCGGCTCCGGCAAATCGACCCTGCTGGGCCTGCTGGCGGGACTCGACCAGCCGTCCGCGGGCGAAGTCTTCCTGCTCGGCCAGCGCCTCAACGATCTCGACGAGGACGCCCGCGCCCGCCTGCGCGCCGGCCGCGTCGGCTTCGTGTTCCAGTCGTTCCAGTTGCTGCCTGCGCTGACTGCGCTGGAGAACATCCTCCTGCCGCTGGAACTGGCGGGCCATCCCGCCGCCCGCGAACGCGCCGCCTACTGGCTCGACCGCGTCGGCCTTGCCACGCGTGCGGCGCACACCCCGCGCCAGTTGTCCGGCGGCGAACAACAACGCGTCGCCATCGCGCGCGCCTTCGCCACCGATCCCCAAATCGTGTTTGCCGACGAGCCCACCGGCAACCTCGACGCCGATACCGGCGCGCGCATCATCGAACTGCTGTTCGAGCTCAACGCCTCCGCCGCCACCACCCTGATCCTGGTCACCCACGACGACGCGCTGGCGGCGCGCTGCCAGCGCCGGCTGCATCTGCTCGCGGGCCGCATCGCATGAGCTTCCTGCGGAAGGGTCGCTGCGCAGCAGCGCCCCCCCCCCCGGATCATCCTTTACGGGTGATCCGGCTCGGCCTGTGGCTGCTGCGGCGCGAACGTGCCAGCGGCGAATGGCGCGTGCTGCTGCTGGCGCTGATCATCGGCGTCGGCAGCGTCGCCACCACCGGCTTTCTCGGCGACCGCCTGAAGCGCGCCATGAGCGAACAGGGCGCCAGCTTTCTCGGCGCCGACCTGCTGGTCACCAGCCCGCGCCCGGTCGAGACCTGGCCCGGCCTTTTCACTGGGGACGGCGCGCCCAGGGCCGGTGCGCTGGCAACCAGCCAGGCCCTCGAGTTTTCCAGCATGGTCACCCGCGGGGATGTTTTCCAGCTCGCCACCCTGCGCGCCGTCGATGCCGCCTACCCGCTGCGCGGTGCGGTGCGCATCGCCCCCCGCCCCTTCGCCGTCGGCATGCCGCGCCCGGCGCAGCCGCCGCCGGGCGCGATTTACGTCGAGCCTTCGCTACTGCCGCTGCTGTCGGCCAGCGTGGGTGATCAGGTGCAGATCGGCGAAGCGCATTTCCGCATCGCCGGCGTGGTGGCCGAAGAACCGGGACAGCTCGGCGGCGTATTCGGGCTTGCCCCCCGCGTATTCATGCGGGCCGACGAAGTCGGACGCACCGGGGTGCTGCAACCCGGCAGCCGCGTCACTTACCTCTACCAGTTTGCGGGCGACCCCGGACAGCTCGCGGCTTTCGGCGCGGCGCTCAAGCCACGGCTCGACAGCACCCAGCGCCTCATCGGTTCGCGCGAAGGCGTCGAAACCCTGCGCGGCGCGTTCGCCAATGCAGACCGCTACATCCAGCTCACCGCGCTCATCAGCCTGCTGCTGTCGGTGGCCGCTATCGCCGTCGCCGCGCACCACCACGCGCTGCGCCACTACGACCAGGCGGCGCTGCTGCGCTGCCTCGGCGCCACCGCTACGCAGCTGCGCAGCCTCTATGCCGGCCAGCTGCTGGCGCTGGGTCTCCTGGGCAGCGTGCTTGGCGTGGCGGTCGGCGCGCTGATGCAGCAGGCGCTGGCGCTGCTGATCCTGCCCGCGGCCGCCACCCGCCTGCCTGCGCTCGGCCTGGCGCCGGTGGGCGCCGCCGTCGCCAGCGGCTTGCTGGCGCTGGCGGGTGCCAGCCTGCCGGCCCTGATGCGCCTGATCCGCGTGCCGCCGCTGCGGGTCTTGCGGCGCGAACTGCCGCCGCTGCCGGTGGCCGCGTGGGCCAGCGCGGCCGTCAGCGGGTCCGCGCTGCTGTTCCTGATTGCCTGGTATGCGGGCGACGCCAGACTGGTCGGCGTCTTCGTCGGCGCGCTGGCCGCGCTGGCCGCGGTATTGATCCTGCTGGCCCGGCTGGCGCTGCTGGCCGGGCGCGGCGTCCAGCGCATGGCACACGGCCCGCTGCGCTTCGGCCTCGCGCAACTGCTGCGCCACCGCTTCGACAGCACGCTGCAACTCGGCGCCTTCACCCTGGCGCTATTCCTGGTGGCCTTGCTGGCGCTGGTGCGCAGCGATCTCGTCGCCGGCTGGCGCCAGCAACTGCCGCCGCAAACGCCCAACTATTTCCTGGTGAACATTGCGCCGCCGCAGCAGCAAGCGGTAGCCGCCTATCTGTCGCAGCATCGCCTCCAGGCCTCCGCGCTCTATCCCATGGTACGCGGCCGCCTGGTCAGCAAGAACGGCGTGCCGATCGCCGACACGCTGCCCGAAGGCGCGCGCGACAGCAACACCCTGCGGCGCGAGCTCAATCTCACCTGGACCGCCACCCTGCCGGCCAACAACGCCGTACTGGCCGGGCGCTGGCACGGCCAGCGTCACGCCGCCGAAATCTCGGTCGAGTTCGGCATGGCCGAACGGCTGCATCTTGCGGTCGGCGACCTGCTCGGCTTCCGGGTCGGCGACCAGACGCTCGCTGCGCGCATCACCAGCCTGCGCAGCGTGAAGTGGGACTCGATGCAGCCCAACTTCTTCGTCATTTTCGCCCCCGGCCAGCTCGATGCCCTGCCCGCCAGCGCCATTGCCAGCGTCTACGTGCCGCCGCAGGCGACCCGCGTGCTGCCCGGCTTCGTCAAAACCTTCCCCGGCATCACCGTGCTCGCGCTCGACAAGCTCATCGCCAATATCGAAGCCGTGTTTGCCCAGATCATCGGCGCGATTCAGCTGCTGCTGGGTTTCCTGCTCGCCGCCGGCATGGCCGTCGTCGTCGCCACGCTGCTGGCCAGCCTCGACGCGCGCCGCCAGGAAGCCGTCCTGCTGCGCACCCTGGGCGCCCAGCGCGCCTACCTTGCCCGCGGCCTGTGGAGCGAATTCCTCGCCCTGGGCCTGCTCGCCGGCCTGCTCGCCAGCACCTGCGCCGAAATCGCCATGGCGCTGATCGGCGAGCGCCTGTTCGACCTGCCGCCGCAGTTGCACCCGTGGCTGTGGCTCGCGCTGCCGCTGGCCGGCGCGCTGCTGGTGGGGACGAGCGGCTGGCTCACCACGCGGCACATCACCCGGGTGCCGCCGATGCAATCGATCCGAACGCTGAGTTGAATTGCGGCCGGCCCGGGCGGGCTTTTGCCGCGCCATTCCCGGGCTGCCGGATCGGTTCGATGACGTTTCCGTGACGTTTTCATGGCATTAATTTTGCAAATGATCGTATAATCACGGTCTATCGATACCGATTCAGCCACCCAGCGCGATGGCGCTGGATCGCGTCCGTATACCGTATCAGCCAGAGCGGACGGCACACGCAGGGTGCCGCAAGCCTCGTTTTAAAGATCCGAACAAAGATTGAAGCCCAGCAAGCTTGTCGCCCCGCTCTTGTTGGGCCTCCTCGGTTTTACTGTCTTGAGCGTAATACTCGCCCTCATCCTGGGCCAGGAGCGCCGGGATGCCTTGCTGGACCTTCACCCCGGCGATCGCGAACTGAACCACCTGATCCGCGGCAGAGACCTCCTCGCCAGCTCGGTACGCGGCTATGCGGTCACCGGCGATCCGCATTACCTCGATGCATTCCAGAGGGAGATGGAGGCCGCCCGCTCGCGGGAGCGTGCTGCCGGCCTGCCCGCCGCACCCGGCCTTGCCGCTGACGAAACAGCCCTGATCGAAGCGGCCAAACGCAACGCCGATGTCCTCGCCGCACTGGAAAGCCTTGCCCTGGCCGCCACCCAGGCGGGGGACCGCGAGCGGGCTGTCGCGCTGGTCTACGGCGAACCTTATCTTGCGGCCGAAAAGTCCTTCACGGAAGCGGCCGCCAAGGCGAAGGACAAAGTTGACCGCCGCCTTGATGAGCGGGTCGACGAGCTCGACCGGAAAGCCGATCTCGCGATGAAGGCGGCCGTGGCGGCACCGCTGCTGAGCCTGTCCTTTCTTGTGCCGGCATGGCTCGGCTTTTATCGCCGCAAGGCACGGCGACGGCCAGCGGATCCGACGCCGCAGCGCCAGCCCCCCTCGCGGGAGAGCGCGATACCGATTGCGGCCATCGCGTCGCCCGGCCTGAAATGGGCGATGCATCCCGCTCTCTGCAAAAAATACCAGGATGCCATGGCCGAACTGGAAAGCCAGCGGGCAAAATTCCAGATAGCGGAATCCTGGTACCGCCACATCATCGAGTTCTCCCCGGATGCGATGCTGGTGGTGAACCGGCGCGGCATCATCATGATGGCCAATCCCAAAGCCCATGAGGTTTTCAGCTATGCGGCGGGCAAGCTTGTTGGAACCTGCGTCGATTTGCTGGTGCCCCAGGATATGCGCGCGCTGCACGTTGCCATGCGCGAGCGCTTCATGGACGACGGGGGAACCGTTGCCATAGGCAGCATGTCCGGCGACCTTCGCGGAGTCGACAAAACGGGCCGGGAATTCCCCATCGAACTGGGCCTGACCAGGATGCCGCCCATCGAGAGCTGGGGCACCTGCGCCTGCGTCGTCCTGCGCGACATCACCCCGAGAAAGCAGATCGAGCAGGCCATCGCCGATCAGCTCGAGTTCCAACGGGTGCTCATGGATACCCTGCCCTACCCGGTGTTCTTCAAGGGGGGGGATGCCCGCTACCTCGGCTTCAATCGGGCTTTTCTCGAAGCATTCGGCGTCCGCGAGGAAGACCTGGTCGGCAAGGCCGTGCCTGAATTCATGATGCTGTCGGCCCCCGACCGGGCGGCCTTGCAGCAGGCCAATGAGCGCATCCTCCGCGAGGGCGGCACCTTCACGGCAGAAATAATGATTCCGTTTGCCGATGGGCGAATTCACCCCACCATTTACACGCTGGCAGGCTTTAACAGCGGCGACGGCTCCCCTGCCGGACTGGTCGGCACGCTGATCGATATCACCGTTCAGAAGGAATCTGAGCGGATTGTCGTCCAGGCCAAGGAGATCGCAGAAGAAACCACCCGAATGAAATCGGATTTTCTGGCCAGCATGAGCCATGAAATCCGCACCCCGATGAACGTCATCATGGGCATGTCGCATCTTGCCCTGGGAACCGGCCTTGACGCCAGGCAGCGCAATTACATCGAAAAAGTCCATTCCGCCGCCAAGAACCTGCTCGGCATCCTCAACGACATCCTGGATTTCTCCAGAATCGAAGCTGGCAAGGTGCGCGTCGAGAAGGTGGAGTTTTACCTTGAGGCGGTGATGGGAAACCTCGGGGATCTCTCCGTCCTCAAGGCCCAGGACAAGCACATCGAACTATTGTTCGACATCGGCACCGATGTGCCCACTGCGCTCATCGGCGATCCCTTGCGGCTGGGGCAGGTGCTGAGCAACCTTGTCGACAACGCCATAAAATTTACCGAGCAGGGCGAAATCACCGTGACCGTCCGCAAGGAGCGCGACGAGCCTGAAGGCGTACGCCTGCGCTTCGAGGTCGCCGACACCGGCATCGGCATCGACGCGGATCAATGCGGCAAGCTGTTCCGCGCCTTTACCCAGGCCGACTCCTCCACTTCGCGCAAATACGGCGGCAGCGGACTGGGGCTGACCATCAGCAAGCACCTGGTGGAAATGATGGACGGCGATATCGGCGTTGATTCCCAACCCGGCGCAGGCAGCACGTTTCATTTCACGGCGCGGTTCGGCCTCAAGGCGGAGCAGCGCGAACTGGCAGTCAGCGGCGACGACGTGCTGGGCATGCGGGTTCTGGTGGTCGACGACAATGCCAGCATGCGGGAAATATTCCGCGCATTGCTTGCTTCCTTGAAATTCGACGTCGCCACCGTGAGCAACGGCAGGGATGCCATCGAGGAGATACGGCGGGCACAGCAGGAAAACATGCCCTATCGCCTGGTGATCATGGACTGGATGATGCCCGGAATGGATGGCGTTGAAACCATTCGCCATATTCGTGCCGGCAGCCTTGCCCAGGCGCCGCGTTTCATCATGGTGACGGCTTACTGCCGCGAGGCGCTGCAGGAACGCCTCGGGGATATTCGGGTTGAAGACATCCTGGTCAAGCCGGTGACGCCATCCAGCCTGCTCGACGCCATACTCAATGCCTTCGGCCGGGAGGCGCTAGTCAAGCCGCCCAGGCAAGAGGCGCCGGCCGAGTTCAGCGAAACGCAAAAATCCCTGCGTGGCGCCCATCTGCTGCTGGTTGAAGACAATCTCGTCGACCAGGAAATCGCCGTTGACATTCTTGGCCGGGCCGGCATTCGGCTGGACATTGCGAACAACGGCGCGGAGGCGCTGGCCATGGTGTTGCGGACCGCCTATGACGGCGTGCTGATGGATTGCCAGATGCCGGTGATGGATGGTTTCGAAGCCACGCGCAGGATCCGCCAGCATGGCGGCTTTGCCGATCTGCCCATTCTTGCCACGACCGCCAACGCCATGGAGGGCGACAAGGAAAAATGCCTCGAGGCGGGCATGAACGACCATATCACCAAGCCGGTCGACATCGCCCGGTTGTTCATTACCTTGCACCGCTGGATCAAGCCGCGGCAGTCGGCAGCCGACGGTGCGGTCCCATCCGTCATCCCGCAGCCAGGCAATCTACCCGCAATCGAAGGGCTGCATCTGGCCGAGGCGTTGAAGCGCCTGGGCGGCAACACGGACCTGCTGCTGCGGCTGATCCATCGCTTCGCCGACACCCAGGCCGACGTCCTGGAGCGCATTGACCGCGCCCTGGCGGCGCACGATCTGGAAAGCGCCGCCCGCGTCGTCCACACCCTGAAAGGCCTGGCCGGAAATATCGGCGCCGCGGCCCTGGTTGCGCAATCGGCGGAGGCCGAGGCCCTGCTCAAGCACGGGAAACTGGACCGCCTGCCCGCGGCGTTGAAGCCAATGAAGCAGGAACTTGAGGGCTTGCTCGCAAGAATAAGCGCCGCCACGCCGCTTTCCCGGACTGCGCGTGATGCCGCGGAAGCGCCGGCATCGGGAGTGGACAAGGCCGCCCTCGCCGCAGAACTGCGCCTGCTGGCCGCCCAGTTGCGGGAAGACGATGCCGGCGCGGGCAGGACGGCACCCGGCATCGCCAGGCAGATCGAGCTGCTCGGGCACAGCGCCCTGGCCGGCGAACTGCAGAAACGCATCGCCCGTTACGCATTTGAAGAAGCGCTGGAGACCGTCGAAGAAATTGCCTTGATTCCGGGCCTGGCGGCAGATCCCTGAGGTATTTGCCGCGCCCGGCCGCAAAACGGCAAACCATTTCATCGGCATTCAAGGATCAATGTGAACGAACCAACCGCGCAAAGCAGCATTCTCATCGTCGACGACAGGCCGGAAAACATCGACATCCTCAACGATGTGCTGTTCCCCCATTACCGAATCAGAATTGCCCTCAACGGCGAGAAAGCCCTGAAGATTGCTTTTTCCGCCAGCCCGCCCGATCTGATTCTGCTCGACGTCATGATGCCCGGCCTCAACGGCTACCAGGTATGCGAAAAGCTCAAGAGCAATCCGGATACCCGCACCATTCCGGTCATTTTCGTCACCTCGATGAGCGAGGCCGATAACGAAGAAAAAGGCCTCGAACTGGGGGCGGTGGATTACATCACCAAACCCGTCAATCCGGCCATCGTGCTGGCGCGGGTCAAAACCCACCTGGCGCTGTACGACCAGGCTCGCGAACTCGCCCGCCTGGTGAGTCAGCGCACCGCGGAATTGAAGAAAACCCGGCAGCAGATCATTCGGCGCCTGGGGCGTGCCGCCGAGTTCCGCGACAACGAAACCGGCAACCACATTGTCCGCATGAGCCACTTTTCCCGCCTCATCGGACAGGCGGCAGGCCTGGGCGAAGAGTCTGTCGACATTCTGTTCAACGCCTCGCCGATGCACGACGTGGGCAAGATCGGCATCCCCGACAGGATCTTGCTGAACCAAGGCAAGCTCAAGCCGGAGGAATGGGAACTCATACGCCAGCACGCGCAAATCGGCGCCGACATCATCGGCACTCACAGCGACGACCTGCTTCAGGCAGCCCACACCATCGCGCTGTGTCACCATGAAAAATGGGATGGCAGCGGCTACCCGCAGGGGCTGAAAGGCGAAGACATTCCGCTCATGGCGCGCATCGTTGCAATTGCCGATGTGTTCGACGCCCTCACTTCCGATCGCCCGTACAAAAAAGCCTGGTCGGTTGACGCTGCCGCTCGCTATATCGAAGATCAGGCCGGCGCTTATTTCGATCCCGGCTTGATCCCGCCCTTCAAGAGCGTGTTGCCGGAAATTCTGCGGCTCAAGGAGCGGTTTTCCGACAGCCACGGCGCCCTGGCCGACCTGGATCTGGATCCGGCCTGAGGCCGCCCGGAAGCGGCACCGCGTGCTGGAACCGATGCCGGGCAACGCCGCCGCGCCGAAGCGCGTTGCGGGCTGAAGCCGGGGCGGCAGCCGCATGCGGCAATTCAGGGCCACGCTTCCCGGCAGAGCTGGCGGGGCGCTTTACCGATGCACCCGTCCCGCCGCCGGCTGCAAATCCGCACCCACCGCCTCGCGCTCGTCGAACACGAAGCAGTCGCCGCGGTAGTGCGCGCCGCCGACTTCCTCGAAATACTTGAGGATGCCGCCTTCGAGCTGGTACACGTGCTCGATGCCGACCGCCTTCATGTGGATGGCGGCCTTTTCGCAGCGGATGCCGCCGGTGCAGAACGACACCACGGTCTTGCCGGCATAGTCGGCCCGGCGTTCCGCCAGGCGCGGCGGAAACTCGCTGAAGACGCCGATGCCGTAATCGACCGCGTGCTCGAAGGTGCCGGCGGCGACTTCGTAGTCGTTGCGCGTATCCAGCATCACCACCGGGCGGCCTTCGTCGTCGCAGCCGCGGTCCAGCCAGGCTTTCAGCGTGGCCGCCGCCACCGAGGGCGCGCGCCCGGCTTCCGGGCGGATCAGCGGATGCTTCATGGTGATGATTTCCTTCTTCAGCCGCACCCGCATCCGCTTGAACGGCGGTTCGGCCGACAGGCTTTCTTTGGGCGCAAGGTCAGCGAAGCGCGGATCGGAGCGCAGGTGGGCAACCATGGCGTCGATCGCTGCGCGCGCGCCGGCCAGGAATACGTTGATGCCCTCGGGCGCGAGCAGGATCGTGCCCTTGAGGCGCAATCCCAGGCAGCGTGCGGCAAGATCGGCCTTGAGCGCCTCGCGGTCGGCGAGGGCGACGAACTTGTAGCAGGAAATGTTGACGACGGACACGGTAAAAACCCTTTCAGCAAGCCGGCATTATACGGAGCGGTTCTGCCCGGCTGGCGGTTTTGATACCCTTCGGGCTTCCCTCCCCCACTCGCCGACCATGAACGAACAACTGCAAACGCTGGAACACGCCCAGCAAACCGCGATCGACCTCGCCATCCAGTTCGGGCCCCGGCTGCTGGTGGCGCTGCTGATTCTGGCGGCCGGCTATTACGTCGGCCGCTGGGTGGGCAGGGTGGCCGACTCGATGCTGATGAAGCTCGGGCTCGACGCGACCCTGCGCCTGCTGCTGGTGCGCATGCTGCGCATCCTGGTGCTGGGCCTGTTCCTCATCATGGCGCTGCAGAACCTGGGGGTGCAGCTGCTGCCGCTGATCGCCGGACTGGGCGTCGCCGGCGCCGGCGTCGCGCTGGCGATGCAGGGGGTGCTGGGCAATCTGGCGGCGGGGCTGACCATCATCTTCACCCGGCCGTTCAAGGTGGGCGAATACATCGCCATCGTCGACGTGGAAGGCATGGTGGAGGAAATCAAGCTGTTCAACACGGTGCTGAGCCATCCCGACCGCTCGCGCATCGTCATTCCCAACCGCAAGATCGCCGGCGAAATCCTGCACAACTTCGGCAGCCTGCGCCAGCTCGACGTGGTGGTCGGCGTGGCCTACGATGCCGACATCAAGCAGGCGCTGGCGGCAATCCGCGAGCTGCTGGCGGCGCATCCCAAAATCCTGCGGGAACCGGAACCGATGATCCATGTGCTGACGCTGGCGGACTCCAGGGTGCAGATCGCGATCCGCCCATGGACCCCGGTGGCCGATTTCCACGCCACGTCGGGCGACATCACCCAGGCGGTGCTGGAAACCTTCCGCGAGCGCGGCATCCACATTCCCTTGCCGCAACGCGAAGTACGTCTGCTGGGGGCGGCATGAAGCGCGCCGCGCCCACCGTCGCCGGCACGCCGAAAACCGCCTACACCGACCCGCTGGCGGAGGTGCTGCGCCCCGGCCAGTCGACCGAACTGCTGAAGGAGCTGCACATCCTGACGCGCGACGGCAAACTCAACCAGGACAGCCGCCGCAAGCTGAAGCAGGTGTATCACCTGTGCAATTTCATCGCGCCGCTGCTGGACGACGTGCTGGCCCGGCAGGACACGCTGACGCTGGCCGACCACGGCGCCGGCAAGTCGTATCTGGGTTTCATCCTGTACGACCTGTATCTGAAGGAGCGCCCCGGCAGCCACATCTTCGGCATCGAAACGCGCGCTGAACTGGTGAAGAAGTCGCGCGAACTGGCGGCGCGGCTCGACTTTCCGCGCATGTCCTTCCTCGGCGCGACGGTAGCGGAATCGATCACCACCGACGCCCTGCCGCCAAGCATCGACATCGTCACCGCGCTGCATGCCTGCAACACCGCAACCGACGACGCCATCCGCTTCGCGCTCGCCAAGCAGGCCCGCCACATCGTGCTGGTGCCGTGCTGCCAGGCCGAGGTCGCCGCCGTGCTGCGCAAGCGCAAGAACGAATCGTTCGGCAAGACCCCGCTATCGGAAATCTGGCGCCACCCCATCCATACGCGCGAATTCGGCAGCCAGCTCACCAACGTGCTGCGCTGCCTGCAGCTGGAATCGCACGGCTACCAGGTCACCGTCACCGAACTGGTCGGCTGGGAGCACTCGCTGAAAAACGAACTCATCATCGCCACCCGCACCGGCGCGGCGCGCAAGAACGCGCGCGAGCGCCTGCAGCAGATTCTGCAGGAACTCAATCTGCAGGAACTCGAAGCGCGCTTTCTCGACCCGCAGCCCGCCTGAAAACAGCCTATGCTTGGAAGAGGCGGGTGTTTGAATGAGATGGCCGAATGCGCGTTTCAGTCCCGAGTTTTTCCTTCGCTGCACTGCTTTTGCTAGGCATGCTGGCAGCTTGCGCCACGCCGCAATACCAGACGACGGTGCGCCTGATTGCGCCGGATGATGCGCAGGGCCGGGCCTGCGTGCAGGGCTGCGAAGCCCAAAAGGCGGCCTGCCAGACCGATTGCCAGACCCGCTACCAGGCTTGCGCGAAAGAGCTCGAACCGCAGGTGGAGGCGCGCTATGCCGAAGCGCTGAAGGCGTACGAACTCGATCTGCGGCAGTATGCCGCGGCCCTGCGCCAATACGAGATGCAGCTGCGTTTCGAATGGTTTTACAGCCGCCCGTACCGCCACCCGTACTGGTGGGATCCCTGGCCTGGACCGTATTTTCCGCCGCCCTCTCCCGAGCCGCTGATGCCGACCCGCGCCGGCGTGCTGGCGCAGCTGGAAAAATCGAATTGCCAGGCCGACTGCGGCTGCCTGCCGGTTTACGACGCCTGCTTCGTCCGCTGCGGCGGGCAGCGGCTGACGGAAACCGTCTGCATCAAGAACTGCCCGCCCGAAAAATGAAGCGCCCGCGCAGGGGGAGGCCACGCCTTGCATGGCCGCCAAACCGGCTGCGGCCGGGTTCAGGCAGGCGATTGCAGGGTGGCCAGCGTTACCGGCACGCTCTGCGTATCGGTATTGATCCAGACTGCGCCGTCCTGCACCATGCATTGCAGGCGCATGCCGCGCTCCGCCAGGGCGGCCAGCGCCTGGCTGGTTTCGGCGGGCAGCTGCAGCACGGTCAGGTTGGAAAACCGCGTCAGCTTGCCGGCGATCTG
Source organism: Thiobacillus sp. 65-1059 (assembly GCA_001897675.1). Lineage (GTDB taxonomy): Bacteria > Pseudomonadota > Gammaproteobacteria > Burkholderiales > Thiobacillaceae > Thiobacillus. The sequence continues at coordinate 19,578 of MKUE01000129.1, forward strand.
CTTCCACCACACCTCGCAGCCACTGCCGTAGCACAGCACGACGACCTGCCCGGCGCGGCTGCAGGCGCGGCGGATGCGCGTTTCGTCGGGCTGTCCGAGGTCGATCCACAGGATGGTCTCGCCGCTCAGGCTCTTGACCCACACTTCCGGCTCGTCGACATCGAACAGCCCCTTGGTGAAGGCGATGCCGTCCTGTGCGTAAAGGGCATAGGCCAGCACCCGCGCCATCATGCGCTCGTCGGTTTCGGAGGGATGGCGCGCGATGGTCAGCGCGTGGTCGGCGTAGACATGCCGATCCATGTCGGCAATCTGCAAGTCGGCTTTGTAGATGGTGGCTTTGAGCGCCATGAGGCAATCACTCGGAAAAGGCGATGGATTGTAGCGCGCGCCCATAAAAAAAACCCCGGCGAACCGGGGTTTTTCACATCAGGCCGTAAGGATTACGACACGACCTGGATGTTCGAGGCCTGCTTGCCCTTGGGACCGGTCGTCACTTCGAAGCTGACGCGCTGGTTTTCCTGCAGGGACTTGAAGCCGCTGGAGTTGATTGCGGAGAAGTGTGCAAACAGGTCTTCGCCGCCGTTATCCGGGGTGATGAAACCAAAACCTTTTGCATCGTTGAACCACTTAACAGTACCCGTTTCCATCTTGTTTCCTATCTATCTAAAAAAATTGAGCGACATGCTCTATCGATCGAATTTCAAGGAAAACGCTTACCAGAGGTACCGCAATTTAAAGCTTGAATCCAACAGACCGTGCATTAATAACATAGATAAACGGGATGTCCAAGAAATATCGTCATTCCCCGCCAAGCGGGCGCAGCATCAGGGTGTCGCCGCGCTGGGTGAATTCCAGATGCTTCAGCACGCTCATCCCCAGCAATATCTGGTCGCCCGCCATCCCGGGGTTGAGGCTGGCGGCGATGCCACGCAGCGCGAACGGCCCGAACGCCAGCGCATCCACCCGGGTGGCGCGGGTGGCGACCGTGCCATTGGCGGTGATCGACCGCTGCGGCGCGCCCGCCTCCAGGCCCAGTTCGCCCGCCAGATGCGCCGGGATCGACACCAGGGTGGCGCCGGTGTCGAGCAGGAAGGTGACCGGCCGGCCGTTGATCGTGCCGGGGAAAACATAGTGTCCGTTGCCGCTGCGCTTCAGCACCAGTTCGGTCCCCGGCGCGACCTGCAGCTGGCGATTGGGATTGTTGCGCGCCTGCAGGCCGTTTTCGAAGTAAAGATAGAACAGCCCCAGCACCAGCAGGCTGGCGACCAGCGCCATGCCGCGTCCGAGCGGACGATGCGGGTTGCGGGAAGGATCAGGGGTTTTCGGATTCACGACGTGGTGACAGTCTGGCTTGTTCATCGTTCCCCGCACGAAACGTGCGGGCAATCAAGCCGCATTCATATCACACACGCAGGGCAATGGCCTCATGCCGCCCGCGCGGGCGGCACGGCGCAGGCCAGGCTCAGGCGACGTGCTGCATGCGCGGCTGGCTGAAGTGGCAGTGCGGCGCATCGCCAAAAATGTCGCGCAGATAGCGGGTTTCGATGTGCAACAGGCGCTTGTGGTCGCCGCCTTCCAGATAGATGTCCGGCTGCGCCATCAAATCGTCGTCCCAAACCATTTCCACCCCCCAGGCATTCGGCAGGCCCGGCACCACGCCGGGTTCGCATTCGCTGAACAGCCGGCTCACGCTGGCCTCATCGGCCAGGCTGAACTCCATGCCGTGATCCAGCCCCAGTTTTCCCAGGTGAATTTCCTGATCGGCGGGGATCATCGCCACCATCTGGCAGCCCTGGCCGTCGAGCAGCACGCCCTTGGCCAGCCGATTGGAAGGCAACCCCGCCGCGCGCGCCGTTTCGGCGCTGGTCTGGGTGTGCGGATGCGCCACGATGTCGAACGGAATCATATGCTGGTCGAGGAAACGTTCCATGCGATGCAGTGCGTTCATGATCGACTCCTTGCAAAAGCGATTGGCTGGTTTTCACTATAGTCCACCCCTCCCGCCTGCGGAGCCCGGGGACGGACCGCTAACGCCGGCCGGGGCGGTCGCCGGCGCGAAAATGCCGGCGCGGCGCCTTGGGGTGCTCCAGCATCTGGCAGGCGCGGCGAAATGCCAGCAGGGCATCCTGCGCATGCCCCAGCACGCTGCCATGGGGATAGTGTCCCGCCGCGTCCGGTTCGCCCGCCGCCGTCCCCGTCAGCAGTTCGATCCCCTCGGTCACATGCTCCGCGGCATGGATATGGAAAAGCCCGCGCGCGACGGCGTCGACCACGTGCGGCTCCAGCATCAGGTGGCGCCGGTTGCGCGCGGGGATCAGCACCCCCTGGCTGCCGTCCAGGCCGGCGGCCTCGCACACGCGAAACCAGCCCTCGATCTTCTCGTTGATGCCGCCCACCGGCAGCACCTCGCCGTGCTGGTTGAGCGCGCCGGTGACCGCGATGCCCTGCCTGAGCGGCAGGCCCGACAGCGCCGACAGCAGCGCATAGAGCTCGGCGCACGAGGCGGAATCGCCTTCCACGCCGTGATACTGCTGCTCGAACACGATGGAGGCATTCATCGAAAGCGGCGCCAGGTGGGCGAACAGCGCGGCCAGGTAGCCCTGCAGGATGAACACGCCCTTGTCGTGGATCGGCCCGGACAGCTCGACCTCGCGCTCGATGTTGAGCAGGCCGTCCTCGCCCGCGTAGGCATGCGCGGACAGCCGTACCGGCAGGCCGAAGCGGTAGTCGCCCAGATCGATCTGGGTAAGGCCGTTGAGCTGGCCCGCCCGTACGCCATGCAGGTCGATCAGCACGTCGCCTTCGGCGATCTCCTCGCGCAGGCGCTGCTCGGGGTAATCGTGGCGCGCGGCGTGCGCCGCCAGCGCCGCCTCGACGTCAGCCGCCGCCACCAGGCACGCCCCCCCGCGTGCGCGGCAGATCGCGGCACTTTCCATCACCAGCGCCTCGGTGCGGGCGAAGATCGCGCTCTCGCGCGCCTGGTCGCCGGCCTCGCGGTGCGACTCCTCGAGCAGGCGCGCCACCGCCGCCGCCGAAAAATGCGGCAGGCCGGACAGGCGGCAGGCATGGGCGACGAAAATCGCCGAGGCGCGGCGGGTGGCGGCGCTGGCGACGAAGCTGTCGGCGAAATCGACCTTGGCGCGGAAATGGCGGGCGAATTCCGGCGCCGCTTCCTGCAGCTCGTAGTACTGCTCGCGCGAGCCGACCAGCACCAGCTTGACCTCGGCGTCGACCGCCTCCGGCACCAGCGACACCGCCGCGATCGGCGAGAATGACACGCCCGGTTCCTCGATCTGCAGCCGCCCGCTGCGCAGGAAGCGCCGCAGCTTCTCCCATACCAGCGGATCGGCCAGCACGTCGGCGAGATGCAGCATCAGGAAGCCGCCGTGCGCCTGCAGCAGGCTGCCGGCGCGGATGCGCGTGAAATCGGTCGCCAGCACGTCGTTCTCCGACTGGTACTCGATGCTGCCGAACAGCGCGCGGAACAGCGGGTTGTCCTCGACGATCACCGGCGCGCCGGAAAGGCCGCCGTTGTCCACCACCAGGTTGACGCGGTAGCGCGCCAGCGCGGCTTGCAGGCCCTCCAGCCGCTCCTCGTCGCCTTCGCCACCGCTGAACAGCTCCAGCTTGTCGAACACGTCCTGCTCCAGCGCGTCGAGCCAGGCGTTGAGCTTGGCGGCGTCCTTGATCTGCTTCTTCAGGCCGGCGCGGATCGCCTGCAGTTCGCGCTCGACCAGCGGCTTCACCACCTGCCGCCGCAGCGCCGCCAGCGTCTCGTTCATCGCACGTTCCAGCGGCTGGGTCTTCTCGATGTAGCGGGTGATCTCGGCGCGCAATTCCTGCTCGGCCTGCTCCACCGCGACGCGGCGCGCCTTCGGCAGCGCCAGCACCTCGTCCTCGGTGAGCGCCTGCCCTTTCTTGCCGATCAGCGTGAACACCATGCGCCCGGCCTCGCGGTGCAGCGAAAAGCTGCGCGCCTCGGCAAACGCCGTCAGCTCGGCATAATGCCGCGCCACCTCGTCCTTCCAGGCCTGCTCGATGCGCTCGCTCTCGGCCTTGTAGTCCTGTCCCTCGAGCCGTTGCGGGATATCGCTTTGCAGCGTCTTCACCGCCTGCGCCAGCAGCTGCCGCAGCAGCCGCCCTTCGCCGGCCGGCAGGCGCAATGCCAGCGGCCGCTCCGGCGCGTCGAAGTTGTGCAGGTAGCAGAGATCGGGCGGCACCCGCTTGCTCGCTGCCACCTCGCGCATCGCCTGCTTGAGCAGCGAGGAGCGGCCGCTGCCGACTTCGCCGAGCACGAACAGGTTGTAGTTGGGCTGATCCATGCCGAGGCCGAAGCGTGCGGCCGCTTCGGCCCGCGCCTGGCCGATCCACGGCAGGGTCTCGTCCTGCAGTTCGGAGGTGTCGGCGAATCCCAGCGATGCGGGATCGATGGTCAGGCGCAGGTCGGCGGGGGGCAGGATGGCAATCGGCATGGGAAGTGACGCTGAATTCGGATGAACGGGCTCATTTAATTCTAAACGGCGCGGGCAGCAAGGTAAGCGCGGACAGCAGGGAGGCGAGCAGGCCGCCAGCCAGCGCCAGCAGCCAGTCGTCGAGGTGCAGCGGGCGCAGGTGCAGGAATGCGGCGAGGAGCGGAATCTGCACGAACAGCAGCGACAGGGCCAAGGTCCCCCCGACCATGGCCCAGGCAGCCGGGGTGCGCAAGCGGCTGAGGCTGAGGGTGATGCCAGCACTCGACGCGGTCAGCGCCACCAGCGCCATCGCACGCGCGTGCTCGACGTCGAGGCCGGCGCCAAGGCTGCGCACGTAGCTCATCGACACGATCACCGTCACCGCCGCGCCCACTGCCGCGATCATCAGCCACTGCCGCAGGCTGAAGAAACGCAGCCGCCGCGTGCGCACCACCGGGGCAAGCGGCACATCGGCCGGCATGTCCTGGAACACCAGCAGCGCCGTCGGGTGGATGATCAGTTCCAGCCAGACGATGTGCACCGGCAGGTAGAGCAGCGGGTAGCCGGTCAACGGGATCAGCGCGGCGGTGAGCACCAGCGGAATGTGGATCATCAGCAGATACAGGAAGCTCAGCTGCAGATTGGCAAACAGCTGCCGTCCTTCGGCGATCGCGCGCACGATGCTGCGGAAGTTGTCGTCCAGCAGCACGATGGCGGCGACGTCGCGCGCGCTGCGGGTGCCGCGTTCGCCCATGGCGATGCCGATGTCCGCCGCCTGCAGGGCAGGCACGTCGTTCACGCCGTCGCCGGTGACGGCGACGATCTCGCCCTGCGCCTGCAGGGCGCGCACCAGCGCGAGCTTCTGCGCGGGAACGGCACGCGCGATGACGTCGATTTCATGCAGGAACGCCGTTTCGCCGCGCGCCAGGCGCGCCTCCATTGCCTCGCCTTCGATGACCACGGGATCGGAACCGCCCAGACCGATTTCTCTCGCCACCGCGCCCGCGGTCGCCGGATGGTCGCCCGTCACCATGACGACGCGGATGCGCGCCGTCCGGCAGACCTCCAGCGCCGCACCCACCCCGTCGCGTACCGGGTCCTCGAACGCCAGCAGGCCGGCGAACTGCAGGCCGTGGTCGGGCTCGCCACCCGCCCAGGCGGCGGCATCGAGTTCGCGCCAGGCGCAGGCGATCACCTTGTGGCCGCTGCCCGCCAGCTGCTCGACCCGCGCCAGCCATGCGGCACGTTCGTCGTCCGCCAGCGTGCACATGGCGAACAGCTGCTCCGGTGCGCCCTTGACGGCGGACAGCAGCGCGCCGTCCTTGCGCACGATGCGGGTCTCGCGCTTGCGGTCCTCGGTGAACGGAAAGGTGGCCACCGGCGCGCCATCGGGGGGATGACCGAGCGCGTCGAGTATCGCCAGATCCATCGGGTCGCCGGTCTCGCGCCGCGACGCCACCGCGGCCAGGTACAGCAGGCGATCCCGATCGAGTCCGGGCGCGGGGTAATGATGGGTCAGCTGCAGTCGCCCTTCGGTGAGGGTGCCGGTCTTGTCCGAACAGATGCACGACACCCGGCCGATGTTTTCCACCACCACCGCGCGCCGCACCAGCGCCTGCCGCTTGGCCAGGCGATACACGCCGACGCCGAGAAAGAAGGTCAGCACCACCGGAAACTCCTCCGGCAGCGCCGCCACCGCCAGCGTGACCGCGGAGAGCAGTGCGTCGAGCAGCCCATGGCCCTGCTGCAGGCGAATCCATGCCAGCATCAGGCAGATCAGCGCCGCGCTCGCGAGCAGCACCGCGACCAGATTGGCCACCGCACCCTGCAGCGGGGTGCGGGTGGCCCCGCCGCGCGAGGCCAAACGCACGATCTCGCCGTAGAGCGTCTCGCCGCCGGTATGGACGACGCGCAACCAGGCCTTGCCGGTGAGCAGGCGGGTGCCGGCGAAGCCCCAGTGCTGGCTGTCGACTTTCGCTTCATCGTCGAGGCGGGGCAGCTCGGCCAGGGGAAGCTTGCGCACCGGATAGGCTTCGCCGGTCAGCGCTGACTCGTCTGCCTGCAGCTCATCGCCGCGCACCACCAGGCCGTCGGCCGGGAAGGCGTCGCCCACGCCGACCATGACCAGATCGCCCGGCACCAGTTCGATGGCCGCGAGGGTGACCGTGACGCCGTCGCGCAGCACCGTTGCCGCGCTGGCGAGGCGGCTGCTGAGCCCGGCGGTCGACGCATGGGTGCGGCGGTGCAGGAAGGCATCCATGCCCAGAAAAGGCAGCAGCGCGACCAGCATGATGATCGCCTCGGTCCGCTCGCCAACGAAGGCGAACAGCACACTGGTGCCGAGCAGGAACCACACCATCGGATCGCCCAGGGTGGCGCGCACCAGCAGCCACCCGCCGCCGCGATCGATCTCCAGGATCAGGTTCGGTCCGAAGCGCTGCGCCCGGGCTTGCGCCTCTGCGGTCGTCAGGCCGCGGTCAGCCTCAGGCAGTCCCTGCAGTCGATCGAGCGGCACGGTTCTCAGCATGGCGGGCGCAAACGGGGGCGGGAAAGTTCTGACCTACGCAACTATAGCCGCAGCGCTATTCGGAAGGAGGCGCCACCAACTTGGCCCACTGGGCCAGGCTGCGCCGGTATTGCACGCGCAGTTGCGCCGCATTTTCCCGCAGCACGCTCTCGGGCAAGGCCAGCGCCTGTCTCAGCGCAGGTTCGATCTGCTCGACCGTCACGCTGCGCGGCACCGCGTCCGGCTCCCAGGTTTCGGCAAAGGCAGTCAGCTTGTCGGGACGCGAGCCCTGCTGCGGAGAAAGCAGGCTGACCCGCGGCAGGCCGTAGGCCAGCGCGACGATCCGCCCGTGCAGGCTGCTGCTGACCACGCCGCGGCTGGCGGCGATCAGGGCGCAGATGTCCCACAGATGCAGCGAGGGGAAGCGCCGCGCCGTGCCGGGGGGCAGCCGACGCAGCACCTTCTCATGCAGTTCCGGATCATCGTGCCAGGGTGCGCCGCCAGCGCGGAACAGCACCAGCCCCAACCCCGCCTCGGCGGACGCGCGCGCCAGCCCCTGCGCCAGGGCATCGAGGCTGGCGTCGTCGCCGAAATCCGCGCTGAACTGGCAGGCCAAATAGCCCAGCGGATAGGCCTCGCGCATCGCTGTCACCGCACCTTGCTGCTGGTGCCTGCGGATCATCTCGCCGAAACAGTCCGCCACCATCACGGCCGGGTCGGGGCACAGCGGAACGTCGATTCCCTCGCGCCGCAGCGCGTCCCGCGTGACGTGATCGCGCACGCTGGCCCAATCCGCCAGCCCGATCGCCGTCCGTGCTTCGGCGCGCTGGACATCGGATAGAAGCGTCCATTCCACCCCGCCGACCGCGTTGAAGATCAGCCGCCCCGCCGGCGCCACGGCATCGCGCCCTGCCACGTAGGGGAGGCTGCGCGCGGTGCCGAGTTGCCGGGCGGCCCACGCCGCGGCGGCAACCGGATCGTCGTCATAACGCGCAATGGCCGCGGCGGCCGTAGCAGGATCGAGCAGCATGACCGCGGCCTGGTAGGCGCTGCAGCTCAGTAGTTCGCCGCCGGCATGGATCAGGTGGGCAGGCTGCACCTTTCCCGCCGCGGCAAGCGCCCGCACCCGGTGCCCGCCGAAGCTCCGCAGATCGCGCGCAGCCAGGCCAGCAAACTCGAACGACGAGTCCGGCAGCAGGGCTGTCATCAGGTGGGGGAACAGCAGGTCGCCGAAGTTGTGGCGGTCGAAGGCGCCGAACAGCAGCAGCGGGGTTTTGCCAGGCGATTTCATTTCTGCATGGTCGGATCAGTCATTCAGGCCTGGCCCCTGATTCGCGCGCTGCGCCATTTCCCACTACATTCTAGGAAACCCGGAACCTGAAATCGTTTGATGAAACCCTCCCGGCCATCTTTCTTCGCCCTCATCGCGCTCATCGGCGGGCTGGCCATTTTCAGTTCCACGCTGTCGAAAACGCCGGTGCTGCCGCTGTTCGCCCAGTCGCTCAACGCCACCCCCGCCGAGATCGGCTGGATCGTCATGGCTTCGACGATTCCCGGTGTCCTGATCAGTTATCCCGCCGGCGCGCTGTCCGACCACCTCGGCACGCGCCGCGTGCTGCTCGCCTCGCTGGTGGTGTTCGCCACCGCGCCCTTCCTCTATCTGGTGATCGAAACCGCGTGGCAACTGATGGCAGTGCGCTTCTACCACGGCTTCGCCACCGCGATCTTCGGCACCGTGGCGAGCGCGGCCATCGCCGAACGCTACACCGCCGACCGTGCGGCGCGGCTCTCCACCTATTCCTCGGTCACCATCGTCGGCCGCTCCATCGCGCCCTTCCTCGGCGGCACCCTGATCTCGCTGGCGAGCTTCGGCGCGGTCTATATCGCCTGCGCGATCGCCGGCGTGCTGGCGCTGGGGGTGGGCCTGCTGCTTGAAGGCCACGATCAGAAGTCGGCGGCGAAGCTGGAGCTGCCGCATTTCTGGTCAAGTTTGAGAACTGTGCTGCGCGACCGCGGCATCATGCTGGTGAGCGCGGTCGAGGCGGCGCAATACCTGGTGTTCGGCGCCATCGAAGCCTTCCTCGCGCTGTACGCGTCCTCGCTCGGCATCCCCGCGTGGCAGATCGGCATCATCCTCGGCGTGCAGCTCCTCAGCATCGTATTTGCCAAGCCGCTGATGGGCAAGGTGTCCGACCGCGTCGGGCGACGCCGCGTCATCCTGCCCGGCCTCTTGATCGGCGCGGCGAGCGTCGTGCTGCTGCCGGTCTTCCCGAACGTCATCGGCCTCTCCGTGCTGAGCCTCGCGTTCGGCCTCGGCTTCGCCACCGTCACCTCGTCCACCGCCGCGCTCGTCGCCGACCTCACCAAAGACGGCCGCTTCGGCTCGTCGATGGGCGTGCTGCGCACGGTGATGGACGTCGGCCAGTCGATCGGGCCGGTTCTCACCGGCTTCATGGTCGGCGTCGCCGGCTACGCCAGCGCCTTCACCCTGCTGGCGGCGATCGTGGTGGCGGCCGCGCTGATGCTGGGGCTGCTGCTGCGCGACGCCTGAGGCCGCGCCCGATCGGCTATAGTGAGGCAGCCCGTTTCTGCCAAGGAGACTCCCATGCGCATCCGTTCCCTGCTCGCCCTGCTGGCCTTTGTCCCGGCCTGCTTCGTGCTCCCTGCCGCCGCCGATTCGACCGTGGACCCTGCGCCTGCTGCCGCACAGCCGAAATCGATTTCACCCGAGGCCTGCATTGCGAATGCCAAGGGCATGCATCTCGCCCAGGTCCAGACAGCCTGCTGCAAGGCCCACAAAGGCATCTGCGGCTGCCGCGCCGGCAAGATCGTGTGTTGCGACAACTCCACCAGCAAGGAGCCGGGGTGTACGTGTCATGGGGATGAGGGAATCATCGAATAGCGTCCCACATCGCATTCTTGACAACTGTAGTTCATAGGATACACTTTGGGCATGCGTGTTTCGATGACCGAGGTCTATCGGGACTGGATCAATGACCTGAAGGACCGCGCCGGTCGCGCCCGTATTCAAATGCGCGTGGACAGGCTCGCACACGGCAATCCGGGACAGCATCGCAATCTCACGCATGGAATAGCCGAGTTGAAGATCGACGTCGGGCCCGGTTACCGGGTGTATTACACGGAGCGCAATGGCGAACTGATCATCCTGCTGGCCGGCGGCGACAAGTCGACGCAGCAGCAGGACATCAAAACGGCTACTGCGCTTGCCAGCAATCTGCAGGAGTAAAGACATGCCCAAGGCATCGGCCAAACCGACCACCAAGACCAAAACCATTCCCTACGACGTGGCCGAGCAGCTGCGCACGCCCGAGGAAATGGCCGCCTACCTCGACGCCTGGCTGGAAGAGGCTCCCGACGATGCGTCGGGCATCGCCCGTGCGCTGGGCGATATCGCCCGCGCAAAAGGTATGTCGCAGGTCGCGCGCGATGCCGGCCTCAGCCGGGAAAGTCTCTACAAGGCGCTCAGCGAAAACGGCAATCCGAGTTTCGCAACCGTGCTCAAGGTTGCGCGGGCGCTAGGGGTTCGGTTGCATGCGGAAGCGGCTTGAGCCGCCCCCTTTTTGGACCATACCGTCTAAATTACGTTAGCCGCATACACATATGGAAACTTGGCAAACAATACTTTTTGCATTTGGTGGCAATGCAGCACTCTTGGCCGTACTTGGCGTCCTAGGCAAGTCATTCCTCGATAAGCTGATCGTCCGAGATACAAAACAGTTTGAGAACGACCTCAAGGCAAAATCCGATGCTGCGATCGAACATCTCAGAAATGAACTTCAGATTAGAACCATCGAGCATCAAGTTAGGTTCTCGCGACTTCACGAAAAGCGCGCTGGCGTTATCGCTGAGCTATATGGACACTTGGTGGAATCTCTTTGGGAGGCAGAAAGCTTCTTATCGCCGATCGAATGGGCAGGAGAGCCCAATAAGAAAGAAAAACACCAGAAAGCCATGAACAAGCTGGTTGAGCTTTACCGCTACTTCGACAAGCACAGAATCTATCTCCCGCCAGAGGTATGCACCTCATTAGAAGCCCTTGTTCAGAATGTCAGGTCACAAGTCGTCAAATTCGGCGTATGGGTTCGATACGAGGAATATGAACTCACTGGCGACTCCCATACCAAGAAAAATGATGCATGGGATTCCGGGTGGGATGCCATCAAGAATCAAGTACCAGTGGCTAGAGAAAGCCTTGAAAATGAATTTCGCACATTACTCGGGGCAGCGGCCAACATAGCGGTCGAAAGGGGTGCTCCGCACGCTGCGTCTTGAATATCAAACAAAACAATTTCGTGCCATTCACTTACTCACCGCCACCCAAACCCCATCCCACTCCGCGCCAGGCGGCACCTTCCTAAACGCCGCAATCCGCTCCAGCATGACCTGGCTGGGCTGATCCTTCGGTTCGACCGCAAGGCATTCGCGGAACGCCGCTTCGGCCGCATCCCAATCCTGCGCGCGGTAGCGCGCCAGCCCGGCTTCGTAGGACTGCACCCGCCGCCGGTCGCTTTCGCTCAATTCGGATGCAAGCCCCAGCAGCTCGTACACCCTGACCGTTTCCAGCTTGCCGGCAACGCGCAGGCTGTCGATTTCGCGGAAGGCCAGGGTGTCGCCCGCCAGGTTGCGCGTCGCTTCGTTGACGAGAATCCGCGTGCCGTAGAACTTGTTGGCCTGCTCCAGGCGTGAGGCGAGGTTCACGGTGTCGCCGATGACGGTGTAGCCGCGCGAGGTTTCGGAGCCGATGTTGCCCACCGTCACCTCGCCGCTGGCAATGCCCATGCGCACGTTGACCACGGGCAGGCCGCGGGAAACGCCGAACATCTCGGGCAGCCAGGCGCGGAAGGCTTCCATGCGGGCTATCTGTTCCAGGGCGGCGAGGCAGCACAGGGTGGCGTGGTCGGCGGCATCGGTGAAGGGCGGGCCCCAGAACGCCATGACCGAATCACCGATGTACTTGTCGACGATGCCCTGCCGGGTGCGGATCACCTCGGACATCAGCGAAAAATAGCGGTTGAGGAAGCGCACCGCGGCGTCCGGGGTGAGCCCCTCGCACAGGCGGGTGAAATCCTGCAGGTCGGAGAAGAACACCGTCATCGCCTGGCGCTCGCCTCTGTCCGTCGGGATGCGGTTTTCCAGCAGGTTCTTCACGATACGCGGGTCGACGTACTGGCCGAAGGTGTCGCGGATGCGCTCCTTCTCGCGCAGGCCGACCACCATGTGGTTGAACGAGGCGGCGAGCGTGGCGAGTTCGTCGTGGGTGCGCACCTGGATTTCCACGTCGAGGTCGCCGGCCTCGACCGCGCGCGTGCCGCCCACCAGGCGCTTGACCGGATCGACCAGCGAACGCGTGACGAAGCCGGCGAAGATGAGGCCGAGCGCGGTGGCGATGGCGGTGACGATCCAGTTGAGGGTGGTGGCGCGTTTCTCCTCTGCCTTGGCCTGGATGGCGGTGTCCTGGGTCAGCTTGTTGAGGATGTCGATGGTCTTGCCGATTTCGACATCGACGGTGTCCTTCTCGCGCAGCAGGGCGTCGCGCACGATCTTTTCCGAGCGCGGGGTGCCCTCTTCCGCCTCGATCTGGAACTGGCGGAAGCTCATGTGAAAGTGCTGGCGGGCGGTCTGGATCGCCGGAAGCTGCTTGCCCAATACGGCGAGCGTCACGCGGTCGAGCTCGATGTCCTGTTGCGCCTCGGCCTCACCCAGCATGCGCAGCGAGGAATCGACGATCTGGTCGGCATTGACCCCGCGCATGTCGAAGCCGTTCGATTCCCTGGCGAGAAATTCCGGATCGGGGCGCGCCACTTCCATGCCTGCCAGAACGCGTTCCATGTGCACCATCTGCTGGCGGATAAGGATCTCGACGCTGGCCACCTGCTGCTGCAGCGGCAGGTACCAGTCGGACAGCGCGCGCACCTGGTTGTTGAGCTGGCGGAAGTTGAGCACCGACAGCCAGGTGACCACCACCATCAGCACCAGCAGGGCCGTGGTGATGCTGAAGATTTTCAGGCTGATGGGCAGGCGCATGGGGTCAGATCCTGGATGCTCGACACATTGAACCCTAGCGCAAGCCGCCCATCCGTCAACACCCCCGGGGCCGGGCCGGCGCAGTGCGCGATGCGGCCCGGCCTGAATCCACAGGTTTGCTTGCTATCTGTTTCCCGGCACCCGCGCCGCGCCGCTCGCCACGTCGCCGCACTGCGCGCGGTGGCGCAGCGCGTGGTCCATCAGCACGATGGCCATCAGCGCCTCGGCGATGGGGGTGGCGCGGATGCCGACGCAGGGGTCGTGACGGCCGTGGGTGACGACCTCGATCGGCTGGCCGTTGAGGTCGATCGAACGGCCGGGCAGGCGCATCGACGAGGTGGGCTTGATCGCGACGTGGGCGACGATGGCCTGGCCGCTCGAGATGCCGCCGAGCACGCCGCCGGCATGGTTGCTCAAGAATCCTTCCGGCGCGATCTCGTCGCGGTGCTCGGTGCCCTTCTGCCGCGCCGCCTGCATGCCGTCGCCGATTTCCACGCCCTTGACGGCGTTCAGCCCCATCAGCGCATGGGCGAGGTCGGCGTCGAGCTTGTCGTACAGCGGCTCGCCCCAGCCGGGCGGCACGTTCTCCGCCACCACGCTGATCTTCGCGCCGACCGAGTCGCCCGACTTCCTGAGCGCGTCCATGTAGGCTTCAAGTTCGGGCACGATGGCTGCATTGGGCGCGAAGAAGGCGTTGTTGCCGATTTCGTCCCACGACTCGAAGGGAACGTCGACCGGTCCCAGCGCGCTCATGTAGCCGCGGATCACGATGCCGTATTTTTCGGCCAGCCACTTTTTGGCGATGGCGCCGGCGCCGACGATGGGCGCGGTGAGTCGTGCGGACGAACGCCCGCCGCCGCGCGGGTCGCGGAAGCCGTATTTCTGCGTATAGGTGTAGTCGGCGTGGCCGGGACGGAAGGTTTCGGCGATGTTGCCGTAGTCCTTGCTGCGCTGGTCCTCGTTGCGGATCAGGAGCGCGATCGGCGTGCCTGTCGTCTTGCCTTCATACAGGCCGGAGAGAATCTCGACGCTGTCGGATTCGCGGCGCTGGGTGACGTGGCGCGAGGTGCCGGGTTTGCGGCGGTCGAGATCGTGCTGGATGTCGGCCTCGGCGAGCGCCATGCCGGGCGGGCAGCCGTCGACCACGCAGCCGATGGCGGGGCCGTGCGATTCGCCGAACACGGTGACACAGAACAGTTTGCCGAGTGTGCTGCCAGACATGGAAATAACCGCGGAAAGGACCGAAAGAATGCGCCGAAGTCTAGCACAGGCGCGGCTTTGCACGCCGCCCGCCGCATCCCGCCGGGCGCGCTGCGGCAAGACCGATGCGTTTTTAACCGCTATCCTGAACATCTCGCGGAACGAGGACGCCCCAATGAATGCCACGCAGCACCTCACCACCCTCGGCCAGAGCCTCTGGCTGGACAACCTCTCGCGCAGCCTGATCCGCGACGGCACGCTGGCCAGGCTGATCACCGAGGACGGCGTCTCGGGCGTGACCTCGAATCCGGCGATTTTCCAGAATGCGCTCGCCAGCAGCCCGTATTACGCCGACGACCTGGCGCGGCTGAAAACCGGCGAACCCGATGCCGAGCGGCGTTACGAAGCGCTGGTCATCCCCGACATCCGGGCGGCCTGCGATCTGCTGTTGCCGGTATTCACGCGCAGCGGCGGCAACGACGGCTACGTCAGCCTGGAAGTCGCGCCGCGCTGGGCGTACGATGCCGCGCGCACGGTGGAGGAAGCCCAGCGTCTGTCCGCCGCGGTGGACCGCAGCAACCTGCTGATCAAGGTGCCGGGCACGCCGGAAGGCATCGACGCGTTCGAGACGCTGACCCGGCTCGGCATCAACGTCAACGTGACGCTGCTGTTTTCGCTTGCCCAGACCGAGGCGGCGTTCGACGCCTACCTGCGCGGCCTTGCCGCACGCGTGCAGGCAGGGGCCGGCGTGCGCCGCAGCAAGGCGGTGGCGAGCCTGTTCCTGTCGCGCGTCGACACCCTGGTCGACGCGCGCCTCGATTCGATCGGCACGCTGGAAGCGCTGCCGCTGCGCGGCAAGGCGGCGGTCGCCACGGCCAAGCTCGCCTATCAAAACTATCTGAAAACATTTCGCGGCGAGACTTTCGCCGCCCTGGCGCAGCAGGGCGCAATGCCGCAAACCCTGCTGTGGGCAAGCACCGGCGTGAAAAACCCGGCCTACCACGCCCTGCTGTACGTCGAGCCGCTGATCGGCAGGGAAACCATCAACACGCTGCCCGACAAGACGCTCGCCGCGCTGCGCGAGCACGGCAAACCGGCGCTGCGGGTGGAGGACGGCATTGCCGAGGCGGCGGCGCAGTGGGTGGATCTGGCGCGGCTGGGCATCGACATGGACACGGTCGGCAACACCTTGCAGGACGAAGGCGTCAAACTGTTCGAAGCCGCGTACCGGAAACTGCTGCAGCAGACCGGATGAGCGGCGCCCCGATCCCTGCCGCGCCTGCCTTGTTGATGCTCCGGAAGTTCGGCATCATCGACCCGTCAAGAATCGCGCCATCTTTAAATTAAGGAGCCTGTCCATGAAAGCCCGTGCCGCCGTAGCCTGGGAGCCCAAAAAACCGCTGTCGATCGAGGAAGTGGACGTCGAAGGTCCGCGCGAGGGCGAAGTATTGCTGCAGGTCGTCGCCAGCGGCGTCTGCCATACCGACGCCTTCACGCTGTCGGGCGACGACCCGGAGGGCGCCTTCCCCTGCATCCTCGGCCACGAAGGCGGCTGCATCGTGGCGGAGTGCGGACCCGGAGTGAAAACGCTGAAGCCCGGCGACCACGTCATCCCGCTCTACATTCCCGAGTGCGGACACTGCGAATACTGCGCCTCGCCCAAGACCAACCTGTGCCAGTCGATCGCGTCCACCGTGTGGACCGGCTACATGCCCGACGGCACCCGGCGTTTCTCGAAGAACGGCAAGCCGATCTTCCACTACATGGGCTGCTCGACCTTTGCCGAATACACCGTGGTGCCGGAGATCGCGCTCGCCAAGATCAATCCCGCCGCGCCGCTCGACAAGGTCTGCCTGCTCGGCTGCGGCGTCACCACCGGCATCGGCGCGGTGCTGAACACCGCCAAGGTCGAGCCGGGCTCGACCGTCGCCGTGTTCGGCCTCGGCGGCATCGGCCTGTCCTGCATCCAGGGCGCGGTGATGGCCGGGGCCGCGCGCATCCTCGCCATCGACCTCAATCCCGACAAGTTCGAGATGGCGAAGGCGCTCGGCGCCACCGACTTCATCAACCCGCGCGATGTCAACGGCTCGGTCTCCGAGGCCATCCGCGACCTGACCAAGGGCGGCGTCGATTACTCGTTCGAGTGCATCGGCAACGTCAACGTCATGCGCGACGCGCTCGAATGCACCCACATGGGCTGGGGCGTCTCCACCGTGATCGGGGTCGCCGGCGCCGGGCAGGAAATCTGCACCCGGCCGTTCAATCTCGTCGTCGGGCGCACCTGGAAAGGCACCGCGTTCGGCGGCGTCAAGGGCCGCACGCAACTGCCGGGCTACGTCGACGACTACATGGCCGGCAGGATCGAGATCGACAAGCTGGTCACCCACACCATGCCGCTGGAAGACATCAACCGCGCCTTCGACCTGATGCACGAAGGCAAGAGCATCCGTTCGGTCATCATTTTCTGAGGCGGCACATGAAGCAAATCGAACGCATCAAGGAATTCGGCGGCTGGCTCGAACGCTGGCAGCACGAGTCGGCCGCATGCCGGTGCACCATGACCTTTTCGGTCTACCTGCCGCCGCAGGCGGCGACGCAGAAGCTGCCGGTGGTGGTCTGGCTGTCGGGGCTAACCTGCACCGACGACAACGTGCGGGTGAAGGCCGGCGCGCAGCGCTATTGCGCCGAGCTCGGGCTGATTCTCGTCATGCCCGACACCAGCCCGCGCGGCGACGAGGTGCCCGACGTGCCCGAGCGCTACGACCTCGGCCAGGGCGCCGGCTTCTATGTCGACGCCACGCAGGCGCCGTGGGCGACGCACTACCGGATGTACGACTACGTCACCCGCGAGCTGCCCGCGCTGGTCGAGGCGAACTTCCCCGTCATCCCCGGCAGGCGCGCCATCAGCGGCCACTCGATGGGCGGCCACGGCGCGCTGATCTGCGCACTGAAAAACCCCGGCATGTACGCCTCGGTCTCCGCCTTCGCCCCCATCTGCAACCCGGCGATCAGCCCCTGGGGGCAAGGCTGCTTCGGCGCCTATCTCGGCGATGACAAGCAAGCCTGGGAAGCGTACGACGCCACCTGCCTGGTCCAGGCCGGCGCGCCGCTGCCGCCCGCGCTGATCGACCACGGCACCGCCGACGAATTCCTCGCCGAGCAGCTGTTTCCGCAGAACCTGCAGGCCGCCTGCGCGGCACGCGGCATCCCGCTCACGCTAAGGATGCAGGACGGCTACGACCACAGCTACCACTTCATCGCCAGCTTCATCGGCGAACATCTGGCGTTTCACGCGCGGGCGCTGGCAAGTTAAGCCGCCGCGCTACCCCCTGCGCCGCCCCATATCAACCAAGAACAATTTATGCCCTGAGAAAAAATCTTGAATAGACAGGAAAGCTTGCGGGAGGGAGGATGACCTTAGCCGATCCAGCGCGCCCGGCCGGCGCGACGGAATCCCGAAATCGACGCAAGGAGACGCGCCATGAGCTTTACCCGTTTGCCCACCAGCAATCTCGATAAGACCGCCGGCCTGCTGCGCCCCGCCTGCGTATTGCCCGAACGCGTGGGAATGGACAACCCGGCGCTCGATGTCATGACCGATTTCCGCCGCCTGACCGCCTTCATCGCCACTCCCGGCGACACCATCAAGCAGGCGGAAGAGCGCATGATCCGCCGCAAGGTACGCCTGCTGTTCGTGATGGACAGCCAGGATCGCGTGGCCGGGCTGATCACCAGTTCCGACATCCACGGCGAAAAGCCCCTGCAGGTGGTGCAAAGCCGCGGCATCCGCCGCGACGAAGTGCTGGTGGCCGACATCATGACCTCGGTGGACCGGCTGGAAGCGGTCGATTTCGACGATCTGTCGCATGCCCGCGTCGGCCATGTGCTGGAGACGCTCAAGGCACGCGGCCGTCAGCATGCCCTGGTGATCGAAAATGCGGACGGCCGGCAAATGGTGCGCGGCCTGCTGTCGCTGTCGCAGCTGTGCAAACAGCTCGGCGTCAACGTCGAAACCACCGAGGTGGCGCACACCTTCATCGAAATCGAGCAGCAGCTGGCGCACGCCTGAGCTGCCGCCGCCGCCCCTGCGGGCGGCGGCGTCCTGCAGTGGCCGGTTTCCAGCGTATCCCGCACTCATTCCGCCAAGCCGGCCCCTGCAGCCGGACTCAAGCCCTATCCCACGCAACACCCAAGGTTTTCCCGCGCGGCGTCTTGTGCTCAAATCCCGGACGGACGCCCGCGGCGAAACGCGCGCCGGCGGAGCGAGACCGCACGACACCCTATTGAGACGGCCAAGCAATGTTTGAATCCATCAGTGTATTTCGCACCTCCTGAGCGGGACGGTTCATTGGGCCGAATCAATAACAAGCACATGAATATTTCCGTCAGCGAACTGATCGTCCGGTATCTGGAACGCCTCGGCATCGACCACATTTTCGGCATGCCGGGCGCGCACGTGCTGCCGATCTACGACTGTCTGCATGATTCGGGCGTGAAGAGCGTGCTGGTGAAGCACGAGCAGGGGGCGGCCTTCATGGCCGGCGGCTACGCGCGGGTGTCGCAGCGCCCCTCCGCCTGCATCGCCACCGCGGGCCCGGGGGCGACCAACCTCATTACCGGCATCGCCAATGCCTACGCCGAGCGGCTGCCGGTGCTGGCGATCACCGGCGAGACCTCGACCTACATCTTCGGCCGCGGCGGCCTGCAGGAAAGCTCCGGCGAAGGCGGCGCCATCGACCAGGGCGCTCTGTTCGCCAGCATCACCCGCTACCACAAGCTCGTCGAGCGCACCGATTATCTCGGCCAGGTGCTGAACCAGGCCACCCGGGCGCTGCTCGGCCACGAACCGGGGCCGGTGCTGCTGTCGATCCCGTACAACGTGCAGAAGGAGCGGGTCGATGCCAGCGTGCTCGAGCGGATTCATTTCCCCTGCCAGTCCGCGATTCGCCACACGACGCCGACGGGCGCGCTCGCCGAACTGATCCGGGCCGCGCATGCCCCGGTGATCGTCGCCGGCCACGGCTGCATCCAGGCGGGCGCGCGCGAAACCGTCGCCGCCCTTTCCGAACGCTTCAACATCCCGGTCACCACCAGCCTCAAGGCCAAGGGCGTGGTGGCCGAAGGCACGCCGCTGGCGCTGGGCTGCCTCGGCGTGACGTCCAGCGGCGACGCCTACCGCTACCTCGTCGAGCACGCCGACTTGCTGGTGTTTCTCGGCGCCGGCTTCAACGAACGCACCAGCTACCTGTGGGATGCGAAGCTGCTGACCGGCAAGAAGATCGCCCAGGTGGACCGCGACGCCGCCCAGCTCGGCCGCGTGTTCCAGCCCGACGTGGCGATCTGCGGCGACATCCGCGCGGTGACGGAAGAACTGCTCGCCGCGCTCGAAGCCGACGCCATGCCGCCCAAGGCCCGCGACCTGCTGGACGGCCACCGTGCGGCCACCCCGCCGCCCGCAAGCGGCGGCGCCGCGCAGGAGGAAGCTTTCCACCTGATCCAGGCATTCTTCAGCGGACTCGCCCGGCGCTTCCCGCGCAACGCGCTGGTGTTCGACGACAACATCGTCTTCGCGCAGAGCTACTTCGACGTCTCCGACCGCAACCACTACTTCCCGAATTCCGGCATCTCGTCGCTGGGGCACGCGATCCCGGCCGCCATCGGCGCGCGCTGCTTCGCCCCCGACAGCCCCGCCTTCGCCATCCTCGGCGATGGCGGCTTCCAGATGTGCTGCATGGAAATGATGACCGCGGTGAACTACGGCATCCCGCTCAACGTGGTGGTGATCAACAACGGCACGCTCTCGCTCATCCGCAAGAACCAGTTCCAGCTCTACGGCGAACGCTACATCGACTGCGACTTTGCGAACCCCGACTTCGGCCTGCTCGCGCAATCCTTCGGCGTGCCGCATTACCGCATCGAGACCGAGGCCGACCTCGACCGGCTGTTTGCCGAGGCCGATCTGACGCACGCGATCAACCTCATCGAGATCCTGCTCGACAAAAACGCCTTCCCGCGCTACCTGTCGGCCCGCTAGTTGTTGGGTTGCAACGGCTTGTTCATGGCCGCGAAGCGCCCGACTGCAACAGCCCTGCCGGCAGCCGCAGGCGCCGCCTCTTTCGACCTTCTGCAATAATTGGAACTTTCTTCTTCCAGCTTCGTTTAACGCAGCATGGAAAAAGATCCTCGGCCAACAATCCGGGACTGGCTTGACGGGATCGAGAAGCGATCGGGGCAGCGGGATGGCCGTATCCAGGAACAGGGCGTCGATGAACAGAGTGCCGGATGAACAAGAGTGAACCATGCGGCAGCTGGCAGCAGTTGCAGGATCACGAGTGCATCGCCCTGTTCCAGCACGGCGAGCAGGATGCGTTTGCGGAATTGGTGCGGCGCCACCAGAATCGCGTTTACCGTTTTCTCCTGCGCATGATGGGCTGCCGCGAAGAGGCGCTGGAACTGACCCAGGAGACGATGCTCAAAGCCTTTCGCGTACTGCCCGGCTGGCGGCCGGACGCGGCTTTCGCCACCTGGCTGTTTCGTGTCGCCAACAATGCAGCCATGGACAGGTTGCGGCGCAAGAAGGTGGTCAAGTACGTGCCGATCGAGGAGCACATGGACTTCCCCGACCCGGCCGCGGGGCCGGACGACGAGCTGCAATCGGCCCAGCGTTACCGCATTCTCGAGGCGGCGCTGCGGCGGCTTCAGGAAGACTACCGACAGGTCCTCTTGTTGCGGGAAGTCGAGGAAATGTCGTACGCCGAAATAGGCGATGTGCTGGGCTTACGCGAGGGGACGGTGAAGTCCCGCATCGCGCGTGCAAGACAGGCTCTGCTGGAAGTCTGCAAGGGCAGGATCTAAGGCCATCATTTGGAATTTCGGCAATTCAGAGAGCAGCGATCATGAACAAGCACTGTAAAAAAAGCGAGGATCTTTCCGCCTACCTCGACGGCGAGCTGGACGAGAAGACCCGCCTGAAATTCGAGACGCACCTGGAAGACTGTTCCGCCTGCATGGAAATGCTGCACGATTTGCGCTGTCTCCACGGGTGCTTCCAGACCCTGCCCCAGCAGGAAGTGGGGTTCGATCTGGCGCCCGCGGTGCTGGCCGAACTGGGGCGGCAGCGCGCCCGCCCGGCAAGCCTGCCGCGCTTCAACTGGTGGCGGCTGTTGCCTGCGTCCTTCGCCGCCGCGGCCACGGTTTTGCTGGGGGTGTTCCTGGGGAACCTCCTGACCGGCGCGCCCGACGCCGAGGTGGCGGCCCCGACCCTGGCCATGTTCGACCCCATTCCGCCAGGCGGCCTATGTATCGGATTCGCGGAATGCTATCCGAAGGAAAGAATCTGATGAAACGTTCCTGGCTTTATACATTGCTTGCGTTTTCCCTCCTTCTCAACGTCAGCGTGCTGGGCGCGGTGGGCTACCAGGCCTGGCAAAACGGCGGGTGGCCCGAACTGCATGCCGGCGACAAGCACGACCACCTGGCGGAATACCTCAACCTCAGCACGGAACAGCGCCGGCAGTGGCGGCAAAAAGAGGAAAGGTTCCTGCGGGAAATGGGAGCCGACTGGGAGGAGGTCCGCGTTCACCGCGAACGCATGATCCGGCAGATTTTCTCGCAGCAGCCCGACCTTGCGGCGATCGAAGCCGATCGCGCAGCCATCTCTCGCCTCCAGGAAAAGCAGCAGCGCCATGTCATCGAACAGCTGATGGAAGAGCAGCGCATGCTCGATACAGCGCAGCGGAAGGCCCTGGCCGCGCTCCTGATCCAGCAAAGGCCCGCCGGCTCGCTCGAGGAGCGGCTGCACGGCGATTGACGCGGCAGAGCCGCGTGGCCGGCATGGCCGGAGGGCGCGCACGCGCGCTCCGCTAATCGAGCCATCGACGATAGAAAACACCTCTTGCGATTTCCGTCCTCGGCCAGCCAGGCCGGCCGGCACACCCCAGCCTTATTGCAACGTGTAGTGACGGGCTGCTAGCCGCCCCGGCAGCATCGGCGGCCGCTTCCGCCATGTCCCCCGGGGCGGCCGACGGATCGCTCCGGCCGACTCCCTCCTGCCTGAACGCCGCCGCCATCCATGCGGCGGCGTTTCTGCCTTCCGGTTTCCACTGCCCCTCATGCCGCGCAGCCGGATTTGATGCGGCTGCGCAGAAAGCCGGAACATTTCTCCCGCCCTCTCGTTTAAGCCAGTGAAGGACACGATGTCTTCAAAGCAGACAACCCGCATCAATGTTTGTTCACCCAATAAAGACAAACGAGGAGGAGAACGGAATGCGCATCAAGAGAAGTTTTATCGTCGCCGCCTGGACGGCAGTCGGGCTTTCATCCGGCGGGGCAAGCCATGCAACCAACTGGGTGATGGCGTTCGGCACCGAACCCCTCGCCAGCACCCACCGCCTGCTCGGTGCGGTGCAGCTCACCTACGAAAACAACTTCGACTGCCGGGACACACGCGGCTTTGTGGGTCCCGCAGCAGCCAACAACGGGGTGGTGGTGAACAACTGCCGGGTTGGCCCGGAGCTGAGAAACGACGAGTCCGGCCTTTATCTGCAGAACCTGATGCTGGGCGCCCGGGGCAACCTGATTCCGGGCCGCATCAATTACATGCTCACCGCCAACGCCGGCGAGAACGTCGCCAACTACGAGCCGTACAACACCGAGCGCAGGCACATCGCGAGCCTGACCGACGCCAGTCTCTCCTTCCACTACATCCCCGGCATGCGGGTGCGGGCGGGCCTGCTGCGCAAGCCCGGCCCCGAGGAACTGTATCAGGGGCTGGAAGCGACCGACTACATCTTCCTCACCGACTTCGTGCAACGGGTGCAGATCGAGCGCTTCATCCATGGCAACGCCAAGGCTACCGGCCCGATCGCAGGCCAGGGTTATGCCGGCAACGTATCCAGGCACGGCTACGACGCGGACGCCGGACGCGACTGGGGACTGCAGTTTTTCGATGCCTTCAGCCGCGACAAATGGACCCACACCTACTCGGTCATGTTCGGCAACGGCAACGGCATCCATCGGGGCGACAACAACAGCGACAAGGATCTCAACCTCTATTTCTCCTCCGAGTACGACCTGCCCGGCGGCAAGGGGCCGCTCAAGCACGGGGTGAAGCTGTACGGCTACCACCACAAGGGCGTACGCAACTTCATCATCGACGCCAACGGCACCGAGAGCCAGGATTTCGAGCGGATCCGCTACGGCATCGGCATGAAGGCGCTCGGCTACCTGTTCGGCGAGGATAACGGCAAGCACCGGGTGGAATTCGAGTTGATGTTCGCCGACGGGATGATCAACTACACCCCCACCGCCAACACGGCGGACGCGCCCTACGGCGGGCTGGTCCAGTTCGCGGCGGAGCGCGGCAACAAGGCCAAGGGCATTACGCTCGACTACGGCTACTACTTCAACAAGAACTGGCAGTTCGACATCCGCTATTCGCGCAACGATCTGCTGTACGAAACGGCCAACACCAACCCGGCCGTCCAATACTGGACCAGCGGCGACGAGCGCATCCTGAAGTACACGACCCTGGGCGTGAACTACCACTTCACGCCCAAGACCCGGCTCACCTTCAACTACGAGTTCCGCAACGTCACCGCCCCGAACCCGGCGCGCACGACCGCCGGCGTCATCAGCAATCCCAGCACCATCAATGCGAACGTGGTCTCCGGTTCGGTGGGCGACCGCTTCGGGCTCAGGCTGACGCACAGCTTCTAGACGCGCGCCGGGCGACGGAAAAAAACGAGAGGAGAAATATTCATGAAACCGATTTTCAGCAAATGGCGGAACCTTGTGCCGCTGCTACTGGCCGCCTCGCTCGCCGGATGCGCCGCCCAGCCTGGCAAGCCGGCGCAGCAGGCGGCCGGGGCCGGCAAGGCAACGGATTTTTCGGAGTGGCCCTGCCTGAGCTACACCCTGGCCTGCGGCCAGATCCCCAACCGCAAGCCGGTGAAACAGGCGCTCGCCGGCCCGCTCGGCGGCGACCCGGCGCGCGGCAAGGTGTTTGCCAACGAGCGCAGCAAAGGCAATTGCGTCGCCTGCCACCTGATCCAGGGCGCGGAGCAGCCCGGCTCCAAGGGCCCGGATCTGAGCGCCTACGGCACCTGGGACAGAAGCGACGCGGAAACCTACGCCCTGGTCTACGACATGCGCTGGCGCAACCCGGACACCGTCATGCCGACGTTCGGGATCAACCAAATCCTGAACGAGCAGGAACTGCGCGACGTCGTCGCCTTCCTGCAGTCATCGAAGTAAAGGAGCCCTGTCATGGCTGGAAACCACCCTTTTTCCCTGCGCGCGCTTGCCCTGATGTCGCTGTTTGCCGTGGCGGCGCCGGGGCCGGCCGCCGGCGCCGACGCATATCGCGAAACCTACCCGAGCGCAGCAATCGATCCGTCCAGGGGCATCGCCGGCGCCGGCGATGCCGGCTTCGGTTCCACCCTGCAGTACTGGCAGGACGAGAAATCGCTCGAGCACCACAGGCAGTGGATCGGCGACCCGGAGCATGAGTGGAAGCTGAACTGGAAATTCCTCGACTTCGACCGCAGCGACGACATGCACCCGGGATACCTGGCGCTGGAGGCGGGAGAAAAGCTGTTCAAGCTGTGGGCCAAGCGCGAGCCGGCATTCCGCACCTGCCTCGGCGAGGGCAAAACCGACCTGAAGGGGCTGGCGGCGACCTACCCCAAGTACGACCCCAAGCTCAAGCGGATCATGACCGTCGAGAGCCGGGTGGAGCACTGCGCGCAGACCGCCCTGTGGGAGACCTTCAAGCAGGGCTCGCCGGCGAACAATCAGATCTCCCTTTACTTCAAGTCCCTGTCCGCCCGAGCGCCGATCAGGGTAGACACCGGCTCTGCCGAGATCATGGCGTCCTATCGGCGCGGCGAGAAACTGTTCTATGCCAAGGTCGGGCAGTTCAACTTCTCCTGCGCCTCCTGCCACACCTCGACGGGCCTGCTGGGCCAGCGCTTCCGCGGCCAGGTGCCGACCACCCCGTTCGGCGACGCGGCCCACTTCCCCACCTACCGCCTGGCCCTGGGGGATATCGAGTCGCTGCAACAGCGCTTCATGCGCTGCAACATGCAAGCCCGCACCAAGGCACTGCCGCCCGGCGACCCGGCCTACACCGACCTCGAGGTGTTCTACACCGTGCTTTCCAACGACTACCCGGTTTCCGTGCCATCGGCACGCTAACCGTTCGCTTCAACCTCAAACGGAGAACGACATGAACGAGCTGAATGAACTACGCAGGACCTTGCTGAAGGGGGGATGCGCCGCCGGCCTGGTCGCCTTTGCCGCATCCGCCGGGCTGCTGCTGCCGGGCCGCGCCCTCGCCGCGGAATGGAACAAGAGCGCCTTCGAGGCCAAGAACGTCGCCGACGCCCTCAAGGGCCTGGGGGCGTCGGGGGTCGCCGACAGCCGGGATATTCTGATCAAGGCCACCGACATTGCCGAAAACGGCGCCGTTATTCCCGTCGAGGTGACCAGCCAGATCGCCGACACCCAGTCCATTGCCATCCTCGCGGACAAGAACCCCTTGCCGCTTCTGGCGGTGTTCGAGTTCGTCGACGGGGCGCAGGGCTACGTCTCCACCCGCATCAAGATGGGCCAAACCTCCAACGTGCGCGTGGTGGTCAAGGCGGGAGGCAAGTACTACAGCGCGACCAAGGAAATCAAGGTCACCATCGGCGGCTGCGGCGGCTGAGAGAGCGAATTTAAATCCAAGGAAAGGAATGGAAAATGGCAGAACCGATGAAGATCCGCGCGCAACTCTCCGGGGACCTGGTGGCAATCAAGGTCCTGATCGGCCACATCATGGAGACCGGCCAGCGCAAAGACCCGAGAACCGGGCAGCTGATCCCCGCCCATTTCATCAAGCAGCTCAGTGTCGGCCTGAACGGCAAGACGGTCATTGCCGCCCAATGGGGCGGGGCCATTTCCAAAGACCCCTTCCTCGGACTGAAGGTGAAGGGAGCCAAGGCCGGCGACAAGGTAAGCGTGCACTGGGAAGACAGCAAGGGCGAAAAAAGCAGCGCCGAGGCCACGGTTGGCTGAGCCTGTCTCCCGACGCGCGAGGCAGGCGCAAAACATGGCCCTTGGCAGCACGGACCTGCCGTGCCGGCCGAAGAACATTCACCCATTTCAATTTTGGAGCACATTCATGAAACCACATTTCAAAGCGGCATCGCTCGGCCTGGCGGCAAGCCTGGTCATGGCAGGCGCAGCGGCCGACGTGGGCAAGGACGAACGCCTCAAGCTGGTTCTCGAACCGCACGAGCGCCATTTGGTACTGCTCGAGATGCGCAACTTCCTCCACGTTCTGCAGACCATGACCGACTCGCTGACCAGGGAAGACATGAAAACGCTGGCGGAAGCGGCGCGATCCATGGGCAGCGGGGCGGCGAATGAAATTCCGCCCGAGACCGTGGCAAAATTGCCTGATACCTTCAAGATGTTCGCCGGCACCGTGCACACCACGTTCGACACGATTGCACTGGACGCGGAAAGCCTGGGCGACCCCAGGCACACCCTGAAACAGATGGGCACCCTGATGCAGACATGCAATGCCTGCCACGGCATCTACCAGGTTTCGACCGAGCCTTTTCCGCCTCTGAAGCGGGGCGGTTTGACTTCCGGGAAAACGACTGCCGCGAAGCCGGTCCGCTAACCCGCCATAACCATGGAGTGAATCATGAAACCCATTCTTCTTTCGCTGTCCGCCGCCATGCTGGCGCTCCCCCTGATGGTGCAGGCTGCCGGTCCGGCCCACCACCACGATCACGGGGCCGGCGCTCCGCAATCAATCCAGCTCAATGCCGGCAAGAAATGGGCCACCGACGATGCGTTGCGCCAGGGCATGGGAGCGATCCGGACGCTTGTGGAAAACGCGCTGCCGGCCGCGCATGCCGGCAAGCTCACGACTGCCGGGTACGACGCCCTGGCGAACGACATCGACTCGCGCATCGCTTATATCGTGAGCAGTTGCAAGCTCGACCCCAAGGCCGATGCGCAGCTCCACATCGTCATCGGCGAGCTGGCCGGCGGTGTCGACACGATAAAGGGCAAGCAGCCCGGCCAGGCACGCGCCATGGGGGTGGTCAATGTTTCCCAGACCCTGAATACCTATGGCAAATACTTCAATCACCCGGGCTGGCGGGCGATCAAGCTGCCTCACTAGATTCACCCTGCCCATGCG
The DNA here is from genome assembly GCA_001897675.1 of Thiobacillus sp. 65-1059. Classification (GTDB taxonomy): domain Bacteria; phylum Pseudomonadota; class Gammaproteobacteria; order Burkholderiales; family Thiobacillaceae; genus Thiobacillus. The sequence continues at coordinate 46,978 of MKUE01000129.1, forward strand.
CGGCCGCCGGCGGCCGCAAGCTTCTTCGGCCGCGCGGCCGCTGCCGCCTTCGGGCGCGACGGCGGCAGCGACACGACCTCGCGCAGCACCGGCAGCACCGCCCGCTGACCGCCCACGCCGTCCAGCCTGAACACGCTCACCGCCTCGGCAAGCTTCGCCGCCTGATCCTGCAGGCTCTCGGCCGCAGCCGCCGCCTCTTCAACCAGCGCTGCGTTCTGCTGCGTCATCTCGTCCATCTGGCCAACCGCCTGGTTGACCTGCTCAATGCCGGCGCTCTGCTCCTGGCTCGCCGCAGCAATCTCGCCCATGATGTCGGTGACCCGTTTGACCGAGCCGACGATCTCGTCCATGGTCTTGCCG
>MKUE01000130.1 GCA_001897675.1 Thiobacillus sp. 65-1059
AGAATGCAGCCTCTTCACCATAAACCACCAGCCGCTCCTTGTTTCCTTTTCCACAAACTCGAATCACACGGTTTTTGAAATCAAAGTCTTCGACCTTGAGATCGGATAGCTCAGTGGCTCGTATCCCGGTCGCATAGAGCAATTCGAGCATCGCCTTGTCACGCAGGCCTTGGTGAGAATTGAGATCAGTAGTCGCCCCTGCAAAACCCTCACACCCCGCATAAAACAAAGGAATTCACCTGAATTCCCCACACCGGAATCTCGCAGGAATTAAAATAACAGGCGCCGAAACCTGAGAGAAATCGACCGCCGAGAGACGAGATGACCGACGACTTTTTCCGTGCCCGCCTGGAGCAGATGATCGACCTCAAACACCCGCTCGCGGTGCTGGCGAACCGACTGCCATGGACACAACTCGAGGCGGCCCTCGCGCCGGCCTTCGCGCACAAGCGCCGCGACGGAACGCCGATCGAGGACTTCGACCTGTTCGGCCCCACGCTGTCCATCGCGGGAGCCGGGGTGAGCGCCGCCGGACGCCCGCGCCTGTCGATTCGGCTCATGGCCTCGCTGCTGTATCTGAAGCACGCCTTCAACCTGAGCGACGAAGAACTCGTCGAACGCTGGGCGGAGAATGTCGTCTGGCAATACTTCAGCGGCCAGGCCTACTACGAACCCAGGCTCCCTTGCGATGCCACCCAGGTGGGCCGCTTCCGCACCGCCATCGGTGAAGCCGGCGTCGAAGAACTGCTCAAGGCCACCATCGACACCGCCGTCGCCACCCAAGCCGTTCGCCCCGCCGAATTCGAACGGATCATCGTCGACAGCACCGTCCAGGAGAAAGCCATCGCCCACCCGGTCGACAGCCGGCTGCTGGAGATCGCCCGGGCCAAGCTGGTGCAGGCCGCCAAATTCGCCGGAATCGGCCTCAAGCAGACCTTCGTCAAGGAAGGCCGCGAACTGCGCCGCAAGGCGGGCGGCTATGCCCATGCCAAGCAGTTCAAGCGACTGCGGCGCACCGTCAAACGGCAACGCACGATCCTGGGAATCGTCCTGCGCGAGATCCACCGCAAGCTCGCCACGGCCACGACCGAATCGCCGGCCGCCCTCGCTCGCCTGACGACGCTGCTGGAACGCGCCGAGCGCATCCGCACCCAACAGCCGAAAGACAAGAACAAGCTCTATGCCCTGCATGCCCCGGAAGTCGAGTGCATCGGCAAAGGGAAAGCCCGCAAGCCCTACGAGTTCGGCGTCAAGGCCAGCATTGCCGTCACCCACAAGAGCGGGCTGGTCGTCGGCGCGCGAACCTTTCCGGGGAATCCGTACGACGGACACATCCTCGACCGGCAACTGGAGCAGACCACGATTCTGCTGGAGGACACGGGCAAGGCGCCGAAGCAGGTCATTGTCGATCTGGGCTATCGTGGCGTTGATGAAGACAACCCCGATGTCGAGATCATCCATCGAGGCAAGTACAAGTCGCTGACAAAGCAACAGCGCCGCTGGCTCAAGCGGCGGCAGGCGGTGGAACCGGCGATTGGGCATTTGAAGTCGGATAACCGCATGGACCGGTGCTGGCTTCCGGGGCAACTCGGCGATGCGTTGCATGCAGTGCTCTGCGCCGCTGGCTACAACCTGCGCTGGCTCCTGAGGGCGATGGTCCGTCTGGGCCTGAAGGCCCTTTTATTGCGCCCGATATTTGTGGCGCTGCTGGCTGCGTTCCTGCGCGCGAATCCGCTCCGGCAAGCTCATCCGGCGGCAGGGCTTTCGATTGGGGGTGCGTGTGGGGGCGTTGGGTGAATTTTGCAGGGGCGACTCAGTAATATCAAGCAGTGACGCCACATCATCCTGTGTCGGCGTGTTTGGAAGGCGGTGGGGTATTTTGATCTTGCCAAGGCGCATGGTCGGGTCCTGCACAACCTGCCCATTGGTCAAGAGATATTGGTAAAACCGACGAAGCGAAGCGGTATAGCGAGCCACGCTCCGAGCGCTGATCTTTCTCTCCAGCAGGCTTGCCAGCCACGCCTCAATGTCCAGATTCTGGACCTGGAGTAGCGTCTTCCCATTGTGCTGGGTCAGCCACGATCCGAAATTGATCAGATCCGCCCGATAGGCGTCGATGGTCCTGTCGGCGAGACCATCAACAAGCCATAGCTCATCGCTGAACTGCTCCACGGATGGGAGCAGGGATTTAGATTTTGCGGAACCCATTTATTTTGCCTTTCTTGGTTTAGCCCCTTCGGCTCCGCAACTGCAGGGGTAAATTTTCAGCTTATTATTTTCGCCGCCACTCCCATGACGGTATTGCATTCAAGTTAGCCCATCCCGGGTGCATTCCTGAATCGTTTTCCGATCGTGCCTGGAGGCACGACCCACAACAGACTGAAAATTTTAATATTTCCTGACGTGCCATGCCAACCCCAGCTTGATGAGCAGGTTGGTATAAGACTCTTCGTGTTTTCTGACGTCTAATCTCAAGGGCTGTTGTCATTTAAGACAACGTGGCGGGCTTCTTCTGCCGACTTGCCTTCCTGCTTGTTCGATCATTTCTGCCTTACCGATGTCCGATATAAGTATACAATTAGCGGACATGGAGCCAGGCATGCTCAATTCGACGCCCGTCATCAAATCGCAGGTGGTGCAACGCATCAGCCAGGCCCCGGCAGCCAAAGTGTGGACGCCGGTGGATTTTCTCGACCTGGGTAATCGCGACGCGGTGGACAAAACGCTCCAGCGCATGGTCGCCAGCAATGAGTTGCGTCGCATCGATCGAGGACTGTACGACCAGCCCCGGATGAACGCCCTCACCGGGCAGCCGACCGCCCCCGATTATCTCAGCGTGATCGATGCCGTCGCTCGCCGCGACCAGGTGCGCGTATTGATTGACGGGATGACCGCCGCCAACGATCTGGGCCTGACCAATGCGGTGCCGGGGCAGGTCATCGTGCATACGGATGGTCGGCTGCGACCGATTCAATTGGGCAAATTGACCCTCCAGTTCAAACTGACGGCGCCAAGCAAGCTCTACTGGGCCAACCATCCAGCCATGCGGGTGGTGCAAGCCCTGTACTGGCTTCGCGATGGCCTGAAGGGTGGCGCCCAGATCGATCAGGATGCGATTCAAGCCAGGTTCATTCGGCTATTGCAGGACTCCAGCCAGGGAAGCGCGATTCGTGATGATCTGCGATCTGGCTTACACACTGTGCCGTCGTGGATGCAACAGTGGATTCGCGATCTGCTTGCCCGGTCCGAACAGGCAAGTACCAAGGCCTCACCGTGAACGCCGACTTTCTTCGCATCATCACCGCCTCTCCCGAGGATCGTTGCGGCCTGTTCCTGGCGACAGCCAATGGGCTCGGCACGCCGATCCAGAATGTGGAGAAGGATTTCTGGGTATCCGGGTTCAGCGTTCTATCGTCTGCCAGAGCCCAAAAGAATTGGCATGGCCATTCAGCTGACCCTGTTGCCCGGTTGTGTTTCTATTTTCAGGCTGTCATCCAGTAGCAGAAACAGCAGCTCGTCGTCCGTCGACGTGTATATGCTGGTGGTTGCCACGCTGGCGTGCCCGAGCAGGCGCTGGATCATGTTGACCGGCATCGTCTCTGCGGAATGCGCGCCGCGCGTATGTCTTAGCCAGTGCGTCGAGGCTTTCGCCATCTTTTTGGCATCGTCATGATGCCCCTGCGTGGCAAGCTCCGTAGCTGCTTCCCTGAAAAACGTCTTCAAGGCCTTGTACAGCGTCGTGGGATCCAGGGTGCCCGTATCTTGCCCAAGCCGCAGCCGGGCAATCAGGGGAATGTCTTCAGGATTATCCAGCGGGTCGGCATTGAGGCCCTGCCAGGCCAGGTAATCGCGTAATGCATCCATCACCATGCCGGGCATCGGGACTGCCCGCCATTTGCCACCCTTGCCGAGCACTT
>MKUE01000131.1 GCA_001897675.1 Thiobacillus sp. 65-1059
GTGGTGCAGATGCCGGCCTCGCGCCGGCCGGTCGCCCCTGCCCAGACGCATTGATTACAGGAGGATCGGAAAATGTCCTACTCGCAATATTTCCTGTTCGGGATCTACCCGTACATCGCCCTGGCGATATTCCTGCTCGGCAGCCTGATCCGCTTCGACCGCGAGCAGTACACCTGGAAAAGCGATTCGTCGCAGCTGTTGCGCAACGGCCAGTTGCGGCTGGGCAGCAACCTGTTCCACATCGGCGTGCTGTTCCTGTTCTTCGGCCACTTTGTCGGCATGCTGACGCCGCACTTCGTCTACGAGCCCTTCATGAGTTCCGGCGCCAAGCAGATCCTGGCGATGGTGTCGGGCGGCACCGCCGGGGTGCTGGCTTTCATCGGGCTGTCGCTGCTGCTGCACCGGCGGCTGAGCGAACCGCGCATCCGCGCCACCTCCAAGCCCAGCGACGTCCTGATCCTGCTGCTGCTGTGGCTGCAGCTTGCGCTCGGCCTCGCCACCATCCCGCTGTCGGCGCAGCATCTGGACGGCAGCATGATGCTCCGGCTGGCCGAATGGGCGCAGCACATCGTCACCTTCCGCAGCGGTGCGGTCGAGATGCTGGCCGGCGCGGGCTGGGTATTCAAGACGCACCTGTTCCTCGGCATGACGATTTTCCTCGTCTTTCCGTTCACGCGTCTGGTGCACGTCTGGAGCGGCTTCGCCGCAACGACTTACGCGGCCCGTGCCTGGCAGCTTGTACGCCCGCGCGGCTGAAGCGGCCGATCCAAACCGAATTTAGGAGACTGAAATGACGCATGTTGTCATCCTGGGTGCCGGCATCGCGGGCGTGTCTGCGGCCTACGCATTGAAAGCGCAACTGGGCCCTCACGACGAGGTGACCGTGGTGTCCGACAAACCCTACTTCCATTTCGTGCCGTCCAATCCCTGGATCGCCATGGGCTGGCGCGAGCGCTCCGACATCGCCTTCCCCATTGCGCCCTATTTCGAGGCGCGCGGCATCAGGTTCGTCCACAGCGGGGTCAAGCGCATCCAGCCCGACGTCATCCAGGTCGACCTGGAAAACGGCGACGTGCTGTTCTACGACTATCTGCTGATCGCTACCGGCGTGACCGGCATGTCCGACGACATCCCCGGCCTCGCCGAGCACACCCAGTCGGTGCTCCACATCGAGCAGGCCGAGCGCGCCCTGGCGGCCTACCGCGAGTTCGTCCGCCGCCCCGGCCCCATCGTGGTGGGGGCGGCCGCGGGGGCGAGCGTGCTGGGGCCGATCTACGAATATGCCTTCCTGGTCGACGCCGACCTCAAGCGCCGCAACATCCGCGAGCGGGTGTCGATCACCCTGGTGACCCCCGAACCCTGGCCCGGCCATCTCGGCGTGGGCGGCGAAGGCGCCAGCCGCGGCGCCGTGACCGCGGCGCTGGCCGATACCCGCATCAGCGCAATCTGCAACGCGCGCACCGTGCGGGTCGACCAGGATACGATTCACGTGGTGGAAGTCGACGCCGCCGGCAACGAAAAGCAGACGCATGCCCTGCCCTACGCCTATTCGGTGTACTGGCCCGCCTTCGGCGGCGTGCCGGGGGTACGCAATGCGCGCGGGCTGGTGAACGAGCGCGGGCTGGTGGTGGTGGACGAATACCTGCGCAACCCGGACTATCCCAACGTGTTCGCCATCGGCGCCTGCGTGGCGCAGCCGCCGGTGGAAAAAACGCCCGTCGCGGTCGGCGCGCCGGATTCGGTGTATTCGATCCAGAAGGCCGGCGCGATCGCGGTGCAGAACATCCTCGCCCTCATCCGCGACGAAGCGCTGACGAGCCATGTGCCGCAGCGCGCCAAGTGGCTGACCGACATGGGCAGCACCGGCGCGACTTATCTGTCGGAGCCGCAGGTGCCCTTGCGCGACATCAACTGGATGCGCCAGGGGCGCTGGGTGCACCAGGCCAAGGTCGACTTCGAGAAGTATTTCGTCAACAAGATCCGGCTCAGGCCGGCCGGGCCGGCGCCTTCGGTCGCCTCCCGGATTGCCGAGGTGATGAGCCGGCTGCAGGCCGGTCAAGGCGGCGAGCCGATGCCTGCGCCGCAGAGCGGCGGCAAGCCGCTGGAAATCCGCCTGCCGCAGGATCCCTGCTTCGAACTGCGGGCGCTGGCCAAATCCGTGGGCCACGATCCCGGCGCGCTGGCGGCCGAATTGCTGGCGGCAGCGGTCGCCGATGCCAAGTCGTATCTGAACGAGGCCGGCGTCGACGCGCTGGCGCACAGCCGGCGCGAACTGCTGGTGGAGGAGTTGCCGGAACGCCAGCCTGGGGTCGAATTCCACGGCGGCGGAACTTGATGCGATAAAGATGTATCATGGATGCTTCTTTAACAGAACCAGGAAGGAGAACCGGAAGATGGCTATCGATTTGCCCGAACGCGATGCGGAGGGATATTTGATTGAACCCGGCGACTGGAACGAGGATGTGGCGCGGGCGCTTGCGGAAGACGAAAACATCCAGCTCAACGACGACCACTGGGACGCCATCCGCTTCATGCGCGAGTATTACGAAGAACACCAGGTTGCGGCGGATGCCCGCTTCGTCATCAAGCATCTGGCCGAACGCATGGGCAAGGATGCCCAGAAGAAACTGTTCGAACTGTTCCCGTACGGCTACGTGAAGCAGGCCTGCAAAATTGCCGGCATGCGGCGCCCGCGCGCCTGGAGCACGGGCTGACCGCAGCCCGGCCCGCGCTTGCCCATGCCGACGTGCATGGGCCTGATCGGCCTATACTTCCCGGGCCGGGCATGCCCGGCCCTTTTCTATTTTCCAGTCAAGCCAATGAGCACTTCCCCGCCCCGTACTGAAAGCACGCGCAAGCCTTCGCCTCCCGCCGGCTATGCGCCATTCGCCCTCGGCTTCCGGCCGTTTTTCCTGGCGGCAGGCATCTATGCGGTGCTGCTGATGGGGCTGTGGCTGGCGGTGCTGCAGGGAGGCCTCGATTTCGGCGCCTGGCGCCCTTCCGTCTGGCACGGCCATGAAATGCTGTTCGGTTTCGCCGTGGCGGTGATCGCGGGATTCTTGCTCACGGCGGCGCAGAACTGGACCGGCCTTGCCATGCCGTCGGGCCGGCCGCTGGCCGCGCTGTTCCTGCTGTGGCTGGCGGGACGGGCGGGATTCCTGGTTCCCGGCCTGCCGCCGGGGCTGGTCGCGGCCGTCGACCTGTCGTTCCTGCCGCTGCTGGCGCTTGCGCTCGCACTGCCCATCCACCAGGCTAAGCAGCTGCACAACTATCCTTTCCCGGTTTTGCTGCTGGCGCTGGCGGCGGCCAATGCGCTGGTGCATCTGGAAGCGCTCGGCTGGACCCGCGCCAGTGCCGGCCTCGGCCTGCATCTGGGGATCTATGCGGTGGTGATGATCATGGTTGTGATGGGAGGGCGGGTGATTCCCAGCTTCACCGACAACAAGCTGGGCACCCGCGCCCGCCGCTGGAACCTCATCGAGCGGCTGTTGCCGGCTGCTACCCTCGGCGCGCTGCTCGCCGCCCTGATCGCCCCCGCCTCGCTGGTCACCGCGCTGCTCGCCGCCGTCGTGGCGGCGGCCCACTTCATCCGGCTGGCCGGCTGGTACACGCGCAAGTTCTGGGCGGTGCCGCTGCTGTGGATTCTGCATCTGGGGTATGCCTGGATCGCGCTCGGCTTCGCGCTGCTCGCGCTGTCGGCGGCGGGAGTGGGCGCAGCGGCGATCGGCGCGCTGCACGCCTTCACCGCCGGCGGCATCGGCGTGCTGACCCTGGGCATGATGGCGCGGGTGTCGCTCGGCCACACCGGCCGCCTGCTGGAGCCCGCCCCGGTGATGACGCTGGCTTTCGTGGCGGTCAATCTCGCGGCGCTGGTCCGGGTGCTGCTGCCGCTGCTGTTTCCGGCAGCCTATGCGCCCGGAATGGCCGCTGCCGGGCTGCTGTGGGTGGCGGCATTCGGCGTGTTCGTGGCGGTGTACGCCCCCATGCTGCTGCGCCCGCGGGTCGACGGCAAGCGGGGCTGATCCGCCCGGGCCTCAGGCACGGGCCAGGCGTGCCATGAGGCCTGTGCGCCGGATGACCAGTTTTTCCAGTTCCGCCACGCCGAACACCAGCAGCCCGGCTCCAGCGACCTTGAGCCATTCGAGCGCCGACAGGCCGGCCGAGCCGAACACCGCCTGCATCGCCGGCAGATAGGTGAAAGCCAGCTGCAGGGGGATGCAGGCGGCGATGGCGAGCAGGACATAGCGGTTTCCGGTCAGCCCGCTCCGATTGAGGACCGGGGCGAAGATGGAGCGGCTGTTGATCAGGTAGAACATCTCGGCGGCCACAACGGCATTGACCGCCATCGTGCGCGCGGTTTCGATGCTGGTGCCGATCTGCTGCTCCCACAGGAAAAGGCCGAGCGCGCCGGCCATCATCAGGATGGAGACCATCAGCACCCGCCAGACGAAGAAGCCCGACAACAGGGCTTCGCCCGGCGGCCGGGGATGGCGCGCCATGATGTCGCGTTCGGCGGGCTCGAAGGCGAGCGCCAGCCCGAGCGTGCTCGAGGTGACCATGTTGATCCATAGAACCTGGACAGGCGCAAGCGGCAGCGTGAGCTCGAACAGGATTGCGGCGATCACCACCAGGGCCTCGCCGCCATTGGTCGGCAGCATGAAGAGAATGAATTTCTTCAGGTTGTCGTAGACTGCCCGCCCCTCCCGCACGGCGGTGGCGATGGTGGCGAAGTTGTCGTCGGCGAGCACCATGTCGGCGGCTTCCTTGGCCGCCTCGGTGCCTTTCATTCCCATCGCCACGCCGACGTCGGCACGCTTGAGCGCAGGCGCGTCGTTCACGCCGTCCCCGGTCATCGCCACCACCTGGCCGTCGTCCTGCAGGGCCTGGACCAGTCGCAGCTTGTGCTCCGGGCTGGCGCGGGCGAAGACGTCCGCCTCCATCGCCACGCGGCGCAGCACGGCATCGTCCATCGCCGCGATCTCGGCGCCGGTGACGGCCGGCTTGCCGATGCCGATGGCAAGCTGCGCGCCGATGGCGCGCGCTGTTTCGAGGTGATCGCCGGTGATCATCTTGATGCGGATGCCGGCGCGGTGGCAGTCGCCCACGGCGCGGATCGCCTCCTCGCGCGGCGGGTCGACGATACCGGCCAAGGCGAGCAAGGTATACCCCGCCTCGACGTCCCCGAACGCCAGGTGCTCGCCCGCAGGGGCGGCGCGCTTGCAGGCGAGCGCAAGCAGGCGCAGGCCCTGGGCGGCCGTGTCGGTGGCCATGCGGCGCCAGTGATCGGCATCGAGCGGGCGTTCGCCGTCGTGGTTCAGCTGCCGGTCGCAGATGTCGAGGATGCGCTCGGGCGCACCCTTGACGAAAATCCACGGTGCGCCATTAGCGTCGCGGTGATGGGTGGCCATGAAACGGTGTTCGGACTCGAACGGGATGGAGTCGATGCGGGGCCAGGCCGCGTCGCCGGCATCCCGGGTGAAACCGGCCTTGCCGCCGAGGACGAGCAAGGCGCCCTCGGTGGGATCGCCCTCCATCCGCCACAATCCCTCTTCCTGGCGCAGGCGGGCATCGTTGCACAGCACGCCGGCGCGCACCGCCAGGGCCAGGGCGGGATAACGCCCGGCGTCGACGATGCGCCCGTCGATGCTGAAATCGCCGACCGGCGCATAGCCGATGCCGCCGACGGCGAACTCGTGGCCGGCGCAGATCACACGCTGAACGGTCATTTCGTTGCGCGTCAGGGTGCCGGTCTTGTCGGAACAGATCACCGTGACCGAACCCAGCGTCTCGACGGCGGGCAGGCGCCGGATGATGGCATTGCGCCGCGCCATGCGCTGGACCCCGAGGGCGAGCGTGACCGTCATGATCGCCGGCAGCCCCTCCGGAATGGCCGACGCCGCCAGGGCCACGACCATCATGAACATTTCTGCGGCGGCATGACCGCGCAACAGCGTGCCGAGCAGGAAGGTCGCGGCGGCCATGACGAGAATCGCCATCGCCAGGACGCGGCCGAAACGGTCGATCTGGCGCAGCAGCGGCGTGGTCAGGCTCCGGATGCCGGCGAGCATGCGGTTGATCCTGCCCAGTTCGGTGGCGCTGCCGGTGGCGACGACAATGCCGCTGGCCTGACCATGGACGGCGAGCGTGCCCGAATAGGCCATGCCGCAGCGGTCGCCCAGCGGCGCATCGACCGCGACCGCCGCATCCGACTTCTCGGATGGCAGCGATTCCCCGGTCAAGGCGGCTTCCTCGACGCGCAGCTCCTTCACCGCGATCAGGCGCAAATCCGCCGGAACGCGATCGCCGGAGGCGAGCAGGACCAGATCGCCCGGCACCAGGCCGGCGGCCTCGATCTCGCGCCGGCTGCCGTCGCGGATCACGGTGGCATGCGGCGAAAGCATGGCGCGAATGGCGTCCAGCGCGGCTTCGGCCTTGCCTTCCTGGAGAAAGCCGATGATCGCGTTGATCACCACCGCGGCGAGCAGCACGCCGGTATCGATCCAGTGGCCGAGAAAGGCCGTGATCGCTGCGGCGCCCAGCATCACGTAGAGCAGAATGTTGTGGAACTGCAGCAGCAGGCGCAGCAGCGGGCCGCGGCGCTTCGACGGTGCCAGCCGGTTCGCGCCGTACTGGCCAAGGCGACGCCGGGCCTCGGTTTCGCTGAGGCCGTCCGGCCCCGTCCGCCAGCGCCGCTGCACGGCCTCGCCGGACAGCGTGTGCCAATGTTCCAGCGGCGCGGGAGCCTGGAAGGCGGTCGGGCGAGCGGTCATCCGGAAGGGTCCTGTGGGTACATGGAGATATCTGCCTCATGCATTTCCATGAATGAGCATATAGGTGAATTTTATCGGAGCCGCCGCCGTCGTCGAACCGGCGCTCAAGCTTGCGCATCATTGGCTCGGGCCGATGAAGTTTGAAACAGCCCTGTTTTTTCGGTGCGGCAGTCCGTTAGTTATAGTGATGAAAAAAATCTGGGGAAGCGGCCGGGTGCAATCGACAAGAAATTTGAGCTTTTCCGGTTTCGCTTTGATGCTGGGTCTGATGGTGGCGCTCATGGTGGCGGGGTTGAGCCGCATGAGCGTCATGAACGAAAATCTGGAAGCGATCGTCAGGACACACAACGCCAAGATGGCGCTGGTCTGGGAAATGCGCCATGCCGCGCGCGAGCGGGCCATGATCCTGCATCACATGGCGCATGCCGCCGACCCCTTCGACCGGGACGAACTCCGGCAGCGTTTCAGCGGGCATGCTGGCATGTTCATCCAGGCCCGAACCGGCCTCATGGCGAGCGGGTTGAGCCGGCAGGAACGGGTTTATCTGGACGACTCCCTGCTGCTGGCAAGGCAGGGAGAGAGTGCGCAGAACGCCGTCCTGGCCTTGCTGGACGAAGGCAAGCTGGACGCCGCGCAGCATCTGCTCTATCACCAGGTCGTGCCGGTGCAGAACCAGGTCATGGCGCAGCTGACCCTGATGCTCGAATTCCAGCAACAGGCTACCCGGATCGCACAGGACAAGGCCAAGCGCGCCTTCCAGGACGCGCTCCACCTGATGCTCGCGTTCGGGCTGCTCACCCTGCTGGTGGGCAGCCTGGTCGCTTTCTACGTGATCCGCCGGGCCTCCGCGATCGAAACCGAACTCCACCAGGAGAAGGAACGCGCTCAAATCACGCTCCAATCCATCGGCGATGCGGTGATCAGCGCCGATGAGCACGGCGCGGTGACCTTCCTCAACCCGGTCGCCGAGCGCATGACGGGCTGGACGGATGGCGATGCGCGGGGCAAGGCTTTGACGGATGTTTTGCATCTGACCGCCGAGGACAGCGAAGACCCCGTGGACAGCGTCCTCGACGCCCTGCAGATCGGAGGCTGGGTCGAATCGTGCGGCGATTCCAGCCAGCTCACGGCGCGGGACGGACGGCGCTATGCCGTAGAGCTGACGGCCAGCCCGATTCACGCGCCCGATGGCCGGATCAGGGGTGCGACCCTGGTGCTGCACGACGTCACCAGTTCCCGCGAGCTTTCACGCCAGCTGAGCTGGGCAGCCAGCCACGATGCCCTGACCCGGCTCATCAACCGGACCGAGTTCGAGCGCAGGCTGGAATGGTTGCTGCAGGACGCCCGCACGCTGCGGCGCGAACACGCGCTGCTGTACCTGGACCTGGACCAGTTCAAGATCGTGAACGACACCTGCGGGCACGTCGCGGGCGATGAACTGCTGCGCCAGTTGACCGCCAGGCTCGCCGAAAAAATGCGCAGCAGCGACAGCCTGGGCCGGCTGGGCGGCGACGAGTTCGGCCTGCTGCTGGAAAACTGCCCGCTTGAGAAAGCGGCCGAAATGGCGGAAATGCTCAGAAGCACCGTCGCCCAATTCCGCTTCATGTGGGAAAACAAGCCCTTCGATGTCGGCGTCAGCATCGGCGTGGCGCCCATTACCGCCGATTCCGGCACTACCGCGCAATTGTTGAGCACGGTGGACGCCGCCTGCTATGTGGCCAAGGACAAGGGGCGCAACCAGGTGCACATATTCGAGCCGGACGACCAGGAAACCATGCAGCGCACCGGCGAAATGAACTGGTCCCAGCAGCTCTCGCAAGCCATCCAGGAAGACCGCCTGCTGCTGTATGTGCAAAAGATCATGCCCCTCGACGCGCACTCCGGGCAGAGGCCGCATCTGGAAATACTGGTGCGCATGGTGGGCGAGTCGGGCCGGCTGGTGCCGCCGATGTCCTTCATTCCCGCCGCCGAGCGCTACGGCATGATGCCGGCCCTGGATCGCTGGGTCATTCGCAACGTATTGGCGAGGCTGTCCCGGCGCCAGGCGGTTTCCATGGATTCCAACTGCGCCATCAACCTGTCCGGCCAATCGCTCGGCGACAAGACCATGCTGCCGTACATTCTGGCGCAGTTCGAACAGACCGGAGTGCCGCCGCAGCATGTCTGCTTCGAGATCACCGAGACCGCCGCCGTGGCCAATCTGCGCGCGGCCGCCGAGTTCATACAGACCCTGCGCGAGCTGGGCTGCCATTTCTCGCTGGACGATTTCGGCAGCGGCATGTCCTCGTTCGGCTACCTGCGGCAGCTGAACGTGGATTACCTGAAGATCGACGGCGCGTTTGTGCGCAACATGCGCGAGGACGCCACCGACCGCGCCATGGTGGAGGCGATCAACAATATCGGCCATGTCATGGGCCTGCGCACCGTCGCCGAATATGTGGAGGACGCCGCCACCGCCGAACTGCTGTTCGGCATGGGCATCGATTATGCCCAGGGCTACGGGATCCACCGCCCCGAGCCGCTGACCGACGATTTCATCCTTCTGCTGGATGGCCGCCCGAGCGGCGCGGCCAGGCCGCTGCCCGCAGCTGTTTACGGTAATGGTTGAGCTTGCGCGGGAACATTTCGATGGCCGGCAATGCCGCTCGAGGGTGAGCGGCGGCGCCGAAATGGCATAATCAAACCCTGCACGCACCGCGTCCTCATGATCCCCGACTTCCCCACCGCCGCCCTGCCCGACACCTTCGCCATGCACGAAGGCGAACTGATCGCCTTGCAAATGCGCGCCGCACGCGCGCTGGGACTGCCCGACCCGCATTTCCGCGACGATTTTCCCGACGCAGCACCCGCGCCCGCGCTGCTTGTCGTTCCCGCGGGCACATTCGAATATGGCGCCGCCGCCTGGGAAAATGCGCCGGCCCAGGAACGCCCGCGCCGTGCCGCCTCGATCGAACGCAGCTTCGCCCTGGGCGTTTATCCGGTCACCACCGAAGAATTCGAAGCCTATGCCCGCGCCACCGGCTGGCAGCGGCGCGCGGAACTGCTGTGGCTGTCCGGCCGCAAGCCGGTCATCAATGTGCGGCAGAGCGATGCGCGCGATTATTGCGCCTGGCTTTCCAGCCAGACCGGACAGCGCTACCGCCTGCCTACCGAGCAGGAATGGGAATACGCCTACCGCGCCGGGGCCGCAAGCGCCTACCCGCAGGGCGACCGCATCACCCCGGCCGAGGCGCGCTACAACACCCGCAAGGGTTTCGACGCCGCACGCCCCCGGCGTGCGCACTTGCTGTCGCGCTGTTTCGTCCGCTGCGGTGCCGTGGAAGTCGGCAAATTGCGCCCCAACCGCTGGGGCCTGCACGATATGCCGGGCAACGTGTGGGAATACACGGCCAGCCCCTGGACCCGCGACCACGCCAGCCCGCCGGAGCGCCCCCTGCCCGGCAAACCGCAAGCCGTCGTCGCCAAGGGGGGGTCGTGGTTCGACGGCCCCGAAGACTGCCGCGCCGCCGCGCGGCGGCGGCGTCTGGAGAACGAGCTGGACATCAATCTTGGCTTTCGCGTGGCACGCGATGTTTAGCCGGAGACCTTCACGCCATGGATAAGCTTTTGAAATTCAAGGCCTAGCAACGCGCCCATGCCAGTCCTTCCCTCCGAAACCGATATTTTCATCGCCGAACTCGATACCGCGGTCGAGGCGCACATGAACTGGACCCGCCGCATCCTGCGCTGCGTGGTGCTGCGCACGACCCCGGGCGATGACGTGCTCGACCCGATGGCTCACACCCTTTGCCATTTCGGGAGCTGGTTCATGTCGAGCCGGGCCGAATTCGAGGCGCTCGATGCGCAAGCCGCGCAACGCGTCGAGGCGGTGCATCAGGCGATGCATGACGCGATTCGTTCCATCTGCACCCGGGTGCTGGCCGAGCAGCCGGGCAACCATGCCGATCTGGAGGCATTCGAGCAATCGCAATCCGAACTGCTGGTTCTGCTGGCCCGCTTCAAGACCTTGATTCTTACCAAGGCTGTGCGGCACGATCCGCTGACCGGGCTGCCCCTGCGCTACGGAATCGAAAACGATTTCGCCCTGTACCGCAAGGCAGCCAGGCGCAACCGCACCCTGCTGTATGTCGCGATGATCGATGTGGACCATTTCAAGCCGATCAACGATACCCATGGCCATCTGGTGGGCGACCTGGTTTTGCGCCAGCTGGCCGACGTCCTGAAACAGACTCTGCGAAGCAACGAACCCTTGTATCGTTTCGGCGGAGAGGAATTTCTCTGGCTGCTGCAATGCCACTCCGCCGCGGAGGCCGAGCAGTCCGCGCAACGCCTTCTGGGTGCGGTCCGCACCGCCTCCGTGCCGATTCCCGATGGCGCCCCGCTGGCGCTGACCGTCACCCTTGGCCTGGCCCGGGTGCGCGAGCAGGACGACCTGTCGAGCGCCATCATGCGTGCCGACCTGGCGCTTTACGAAGGCAAGAAAAGCGGGCGCGACCGTTACGTCATCGCCGATTTTTGAGGTGCCGCCGCGGCGGCTCAGATTGCCAGTTCTTCCTCGGCCTGGAGCAGCACCTGGGCCAGCCGCTGGCCGCTTTCCCAGGCGCGCTCGATTCCCGCGCCGGCAATGCTGTCGCCAATCAGGGCGACCCGGTTTTCGCGGTCGCCCAGCCAGTAGCCGCCGACCGGGTTTTGCGGCAAGGCGTAGCGCCACAGGTGGGTGGCCTCGACGTCGACCGGGCATGGCAGGCCGAGCAGCCCCATCAAGGCCGAAGCGGCACGGGTGCCGGCCTCTTCGATCGAGGCTTCGAGGTAGGTTTCGGCGAATTCGTGGCTGCTGTAAACCGCCCACAGGCCGGGGCCATTGAACGACTGGCGCACCGCCAGATTCAGCAGATGGTCGTCGAACTTGATGACATCCGCCGCCGGACCGCCTTCCCAGCGCATCAGGAACGACCAGATCGGGCGATAGCGCACTTCGCCCAGGCGCTCGCGCAGCAGCGGCAGCGCATCGAGCATGGGGAGGGCTTGCGGGGCGGGGACGCTGCAGATGACGCAATCGTAATCGCCAAGAGCGCGGCCGTTTTCAAGGACGATGGTGCGCGGCTGCAACGCCGCGACCGGACTCAGGGTGTGCAGTCGCGCATCGCCCAGCAAATGGTGCACCAGTTGCGAAGGCTCGATGGTGGGCCGGTAGTGGTTTTGCAGCTGCGCCTGCGCCCACGACACGGTGGCGCGCCCCTGCCAGATGTTGCCGCGCACCGGCGCGACCCAGCCCTGGCGCACCCAGTCGCGCAACTGGCTGCGGAAGGGATCGCGCCGGGCCGAAAGAAACGGGCTCGCCAGCGATGCCCAGCCCTGTTCCATGCGCCTGGTCGACAAGCGTCCGCCGGCGCCGCGCGCCTTGTCGTAGACGTCCACATCCCAACCCGCTGCGGCGAGTTTTCCTGCACAGCTGGCGCCGGCGACACCCGCGCCGACAATGCCTGCTCTAAGTCTTGTCATGCTTTTTTCCCTTGTTGCGGCCGCATCGCGGCCGGCTTGTTGCTTGCCTTGCGGCTTTCAAATTCAATGACCGTGGCCACCGGCTATCGGTTCCGGTCGGCGCATGTTTTCTGCATGGATACGTGCTGTATGCCCGCGTCTTCGTATTCCTCGCCCACAGCGACGAAACCGGCCCGCGCGTAAAACCCCGCCGCATGGGTTTGCGCGCTGAGCCTGACGGTAGCGTGTCCGCGTGCCTGCGCCGCCTGCAAGGCCGCGGCCAGCAAAGCCTGGCCGACCCCGCGCCCGCGCCAGTCCGGCAGCACCGCCATGCGTCCGATATGGCCGTCGGGCAGTAGACGGGCGCAGCCGATCGGGACAGCGCCATCGGCGATGGCCAGCAGATGCAGCGAACGAGCGTCGTGCGCGTCCCATTCCAGCGCTTCGGGCACGCCCTGCTCGTCGATGAAGACCGCACGGCGTACCGCGCTCAAGCGTTGCGCATCGTGCGCCCAATCGGTTTCGAGCAGCGTGAAGGCGGCCATGACTCAGCCGCCGCGGGCAAACCGCCGCGCCGCGCGGTGGCCGCGCGCGGCTTGCACGCCGCGCAACGCCCACAATCCGGCGACGAAATAGCTGCCGGTTATCAGCAAGGCCCGGCGATGGTCGCCCCCGCTTAGCCAGCTGCTGACGCCGTAGGTCAGTGGGCCGATGATCGACGCCAGCTTCACCGCCAGCCCCCACAGGCCGAAGAATTCGGCCTGCTGCGCGGGCGGCGCCAGCAGCCCGATCATCGCGCGGCCCGCCGATTGCGAGGCGCCCATGCACAGGCCGGCCAGGTTGGCCGCCACCCAGAACATGCGCTCGTCGGGCGCGCTCCAGGCCAGCAGCACCATCGCGATCCAGCCGGCCAGCGTGAACGCGATCGCCCGCACATGGCCGATGCGATCCTGCACATGGCCGAAGACAAAAGCGCCGATCGCCGCCGTGACGTTGACCAGCAGCACCAGCAGGATGGTTTGCGAGGTATCGAAATGGAATGCCTGGCTGGCGTAAATCGCCGCCAGCACGATCACCGCCTGGATGCCGGCCTGGTACAGCACGGTGCAGACCAGAAAGCGCTTCAGATCGGGCAGCTGGCGCAGATGGCCCAGGGTATGCCGCACCTGTTGCCAGGCACTGCGCGCGCTGCGTCCGGCCTGCGGCGCAGCGCGTTCGCGCAGCAGCAGCAGCGTCGGCAAGCTGGCGAGCAGGAACAGCGCGGCCGTGATCAGCATGCTGACCGGAACGAAGTCGCTTGCCTGCTGCCCGCGTGCCTGCGCCCAGCCGATATAGGCCAGGCTCGCGCCGAGCGACACCAGCCCGCCGGCATAGCCGAGCGACCAGCCCCAGCCCGATACGCGGCCGAGCGCGCGCGGACGGGCGAGCTCGGGCAGAAAGGCCGCGATCAGGTTCTCGCCGGTGCCGAAAAAATAGTTGGACAGCACCAGTGCGGCGATGGCCCATGCCAGCGCGCCCGGCGCGGCGAAATAAAGCAGCGCGGTAAACCCGACGCAGCCCAGCGTGGTCAGCCACAACAGTTTTTTCTTGCTGGCATGGGTGTCGGCCCAGGCGCCGACCAGCGGCGCGGTCAGCATCACCAGCGCGTAGGAAACGGACAGGGCAAGGGTCCAAACAAAGGTCGCCCACGGCGCATCGCCCGCCACGCCGGCGACGAAATAGGCGCTGAACACGGCGGTAACGACCACCGTCGTGTAGCCCGAGTTGGCGAAATCGTACATCGCCCAGGCCCATACTTCGCGGCGCGTCACGCCCGGCTGCAGCAGGGGATTCATTGCGTTGCGTGGTCCTCGGCCTGCTGCTGCAGCGCCCACATGTGGGCATACACGCCGTTCTTTTCCAGCAGTTCGGGATGCCGCCCGCGCTCGACGATGCGCCCGTCCTCCATCACCAGGATCTCGTCGGCCTCGACCACGGTGGACAGGCGGTGCGCGATGATGAGGCTGGTGCGGCTCCTGGCGATTTCCAGCAGTTCGCCCTGGATGGCTTTTTCGGTCTTGGTGTCGAGCGCCGAGGTCGCCTCGTCGAGAATCAGGATCGCGGGGTTTTTCAGCAGGGTGCGGGCGATCGCCACGCGCTGCTTCTCGCCGCCGGAGAGCTTCAGCCCGCGCTCGCCCACCACCGTGTCCCAGCCCTGCGGCAGGCTTTCGATGAAGTGCAGGATGTGCGCCGCGCGCGCGGCCTCGACCACTTCCTCGCGGCTGGCATCCGGCCGGCCGTAGGCGATGTTGTAGTAGATGCTGTCGTTGAACAGCACGGTGTCCTGCGGCACCACGCCGATGGCGGCGCGCAGGCTGTCCTGGGTGACGTGGCGGATGTCCTGGCCGTCGATGCTGATGCTGCCGGCGCCGACGTCGTAGAAGCGGAACAGCAGGCGCGCGAGCGTCGACTTGCCGGCGCCGCTGGAGCCCACCGCCGCCACCGTCCGGCCGGCGGGAATGGTGAAGCTGACGTCGTGCAGGATCGGCCGGTCGGCATTGTAGGAGAAGCTGACGCGATCGAACTTCACCTCGCCCGCCGCCACGTCGAGATCGCGCGCGCCGGGCCTGTCCTCGACCTCGCGCGGCCGCCCCATCAGCGCGAACATGCGCTCGACGTCGGTGATCGACTCCTTGATCTGGCGGTACATCACGCCGAGAAAGCTGAGCGGCTGGAACATCTGCAGCAGGAAGGCGTTGACCATCACCAGGTCGCCCAGCGTCAGCGTGCCCTCGACCACGCCGGCGGCGGCGCGCAGCACCATCAGCGTCACGCCGACGGCGATCACCCCGGCCTGCGCGGTGTTGAGCAGGCCCAGCGAGCGCTGCGACTTCAGCGCCATGTCCTCCCACTCGATCAGGCTGCTGTCGTAGCGCCTGGCCTCGTATTTCTCGTTGCCGAAGTACTTGACCGTCTCGTAGTTCAGGAGACTGTCGATGGCGCGGCCATAGGCTTCCGAGTCGAGCGTGTTGGCGCGGCGCACGAACTGGGTGCGCCATTCGGTGATGGTGACGGTGAAGCCGATGTAGGCTGCCAGGGTGACCAGCGTCAGCACCCCGAAAACCCAGTCGAGCTTGACGAACAGGATGCCGGCGACCATCAGGATTTCCAGCACCGTGGGGGTGATGCGGAACAGCAGATAGCCGACCAGGCTCGACAACGCCTTGGAGCCGCGCTCGATGTCGCGGGTGATGCCGCCGGTCTGCCGCTCCAGATGGAAGCGCAGCGACAGCGCGTGCAGGTGCCTGAACACCGCCATGCTGATGCGCCGCATCGCGCGCTGGGTGACCTTGGCGAAGATCACGTCGCGCAGGTCGGCGAAGGTGGTGCTGGCGAAGCGCAACACGCCGTAGCCCAGGATCAGCGCCAGGGGCAATACCAGTTCGGGGCGCGGCCGGTCGAGTGCGTCGATGATCTCCTTCAGCACCAGCGGCACCGCCACCGACGCCAGCTTGGCGCCGACCAGCAGCGCCAGCGCCAGCAGCACGCGGCCGCGGAATTCCCACAGATAGGGGAACAGCCGGCCCAGGGAGCGCAGACTGGGATCGCCGGGCGGCGGCGGTGCGGTGTGGGAATGAACGGCGGGATGCATCAGGTCGGGTAGAATCGTGGCTTGTTTTTCCCGATTTTACGTCCATGGGCGGCCGATTCCGACCCGGGCGACTGAAATAGCATGAAGCTCTACGGTATCCCCAACTGCTCCACCGTCAAAAAAGCCCGCACCTGGCTTGCCGATCACGCGCATGACGTCCCCTTTCACGACTTCAGGAAACAGGGCGTCGATGCCGCCTGGCTGCGCGAGGTCGTGGCGCAAACCGGATGGCAGGCGCTGGTCAATACGCGCGGCACCACCTGGCGCAAGCTGACGGACGCGGAAAAAGCCGCCGTCACCGACGAGGCCGGCGCCATTGCCCTGATGCTGGCCCAGCCCAGCGTGATCAAGCGCCCGGTGCTGGAGCGGGATGGCAGTTATCATGTCGGCTTTGCCGAAGAACACTATCAAGCCCTGTTCGGAGAATGAGTCTGCATGGCCAATGAAACTTTCGAGCTTGCAGTCGAACTGCTGAAGCGCAAATCGCTGACCCCGGATCACGCGGGCTGCCACGATCTCATCGCCGCCCGCCTGCAGAAACTCGGCTTCCGCATCGAGCGCCTCTGCCACAACGGCGTCGACAACCTGTGGGCGCGCAAAGGCGACGCCGCGCCGGTGGTCTGCTTCGCCGGCCATACCGACGTGGTGCCGACCGGGCCGCTGGAGCAATGGCTGTCCGATCCGTTCGAGCCGACGGTGCGCAACGGCCAGCTCTACGCGCGCGGCGCCGCCGACATGAAGACCTCGGATGCCGCTTTCGTCACCGCCACCGAGCGCTTCGTCGCCGCGCATCCCGATCACCCCGGCTCGATCGCCTTCCTGCTCACCTCGGACGAAGAGGGTCCCGCCACCGACGGCACGGTGCGCGTGGTCGAGGCGCTGAAAGCGCGCGGCGAAACGCTCGACTACTGCATCGTCGGCGAGCCCACCAGCGCCGCCGAATTCGGCGATACCATCAAGAACGGCCGCCGCGGCTCGCTGTCGGGCGCACTGCGCGTCAAGGGCGTGCAGGGCCATATCGCCTATCCGCATCTGGCGAAGAACCCGATCCATCTGGCCGCGCCGGCCATCGCCGAACTCGCCGACACCATGTGGGACGAGGGCAACGCCTATTTCCCGCCGACGACCTGGCAGATATCGAACATCCATGCCGGCGCCGGCGCCACCAACGTCATTCCCGGCGTGGTCGAGATCCTGTTCAATTTCCGCTTTTCCACTGCCAGCACGGCCGAAGGCCTGATGGACGCGATGCACGAAATCCTCGACAGCCACGGCCTCGATTACGAAATCGACTGGAGCCTGTCGGGCAATCCTTTCCTCACCCCGCGCGGGCCGCTGTGCGACAAATTGAGCGAGGCGATCCGCGAGGTCACCGGCCTCACCCCCGGACTGTCGACCTCCGGCGGCACCTCGGACGGCCGCTTCATCGCCGACATCTGCCGCGAAGTGGTCGAATTCGGCCCGCTCAACATGAGCATCCACAAGCTGAACGAGCACGTCGCGGTGGAGAACATCGAGCAGCTGGCAGCGATTTACCAGAAGACGCTGGAAAAACTGCTGGGCTAATCCTTATAAGAAATCGGCGCATGAAACACTTCGACGACACTGAATCCCTCATCACCGTGCGCGACTGGCTGCGCTTCGCGGTGTCGCGCTTCAACGAAGCGCGGCTGTCCTTCGGCCACGGCTCCGACAACGCCTTCGACGAAGCGGCGTACCTGATCCTGCACACCCTGCATCTGCCGCTCGACCGGCTCGAGCCCTTCCTCGATGCCAGCCTGACGCATGGCGAATCCGAACAGGTGCAGGCGGTGATCGAACGCCGGGTCAAGGAACGCATTCCCGCGGCCTACCTCACGCGCGAAGCCTGGCTGGGCGAGCACCGCTTCTATGTCGACGAGCGCGTGATCGTGCCGCGCTCCTTCATCGCCGAACTGCTGCACGAGCAGCTGGCGCCGTGGGTCGAGGATCCGCATGCAGTGGGCAGCGTGCTCGACCTGTGTACCGGCTCCGGCTGCCTCGCCATCCTGGCGGCGCTGGCCTTCCCCGGTTCCCGCATCGATGCAGTCGATCTGTCCAGGGATGCGCTTGCCGTCGCCGCGAAGAACGTCGCCGATTACGGCCTCGCGGATCGCGTCGAACTGGTTGAATCAGACCTGTTCGCGGCGCTGAACGGCCGCACTTACGACGTGATCATCAGCAACCCGCCCTACGTGAACGCCGAATCGGTCGCCGCACTGCCGCCGGAATACCGGGCGGAACCCGCGCTGGCGCTCGGTTCCGGAGAAGACGGCCTGGACGCCACCCGGCGGATTCTGGCTCAGGCCCAATCCCATCTCAACCCCGGCGGCCTGCTGCTGGTGGAAATCGGCCACAACCGCGACGCCCTCGAAGCCGCCTACCCCACCCTGCCCTTCACCTGGCTCGATACCGAGCGCGGCGACCAATTCGTGTTCATGCTGCGGCGCGAGGATCTGTAGGCCGCCTCAGCCTCCCAGGCTGGCCGCGATGATCGCGGCCAGCTGCCGCGCGGCGGCCTGAATCTCGGGCCCTGGCGCTGCGCCCGGATGCGCCGCGGCGATTTCGATTCCGTACAGCTCCAGCCGCGACGGCAGGCCGCCGAGTTCGCGTGCCAGCGTCAGCGCCGCCAGCACGCCGAAGCCATGGCTGGACAGGCCATGGCCGTAGCGGGGCCAGTCCTCCTCATCGAATCGCGCCAGCCGGCCGGGCCGGCCATGGCTTTGCATGGCGTCGACCAGAATGACCCGGTCGGCGCCCCCCAGCAGGCCGATCAGCCCCGCGCCCGGCCGATCCAGTTTTTCGATGACGAGCACCTCGCCGGCCTGCATGCCGCCGGCCAGCAAGGCATCGACGACCAGCCAGCCGGCCTGGTCGTCGCCCGACGGCGAGCCGATGCCGAGGATGCGCACCCCGCTCATGTCCGCTCCACCGTCATGCGCAGGAAATGGGTGGCGCAGGAAATGCAGGGGTCGTAGTTGCGGATGACTTTTTCGCAGTGCAGCCGCAGCGCCTCGTCCGGCTGATCGAGGCCGAAGTCGAGCAGCGACCGCCGCAAGTCCTCTTCAATCCGTGCCTGGTTCTGGCTGGTCGGCGGCACGATGCGCGCGCTGACCACGCAGCCGTCGGCGTCCATCTCGTAGCGGTGCCAGAGGAGCCCGCGCGGCGCCTCGGTGCAGCCGGCGGCCACGCCGGCGCGCGGGGTGACCGGCACCCAGGGCGAGTCCGGCACGCGATAGCCGTCGAGCAGGCGCAAGGCTTCGTGCAATGCCAGCAGGATTTCCACTGCGCGTGCCAGCAGGCTGTGAAACAGGTTGCGGCTGGGCAGCACGAGGCCGGTTGCGGCCAGCAGCGCCTTGATGCGCGCGGGCAGCCGCGCGTGGTTGAGGTTCAGCCGTGCCAGCGGCCCGACCAGATAGGGCTGCTGGCGATAGCTGCTGAACAGCGCGGTGGAATGCGCTTCGTGGCGCTCGGCGAAATGCTCGTCGTAGGCCGCCGCGCCGATATGCAGGCCGTCGCTGGCGCCGATGTCGCCGCATTCGATGGCGTAGTCGAGCGGGTGCCGCATGGCGACGCAGACGAAGGCCTGATCGTCCTGCGGCACCGCAATGCCGGCCGCCCAGCGGATCAGCGCCTCGGCTTCCGGCAGCGCCGCGCGCAGCTTCTCCCGGATGTCGCCGATGCGCTCGACCGAAGGCGCGCCGTGAAACCCGCCGACGCGAATGCCGACCGGATGCACCGAACGCGCGCCGAACAGATCCATCAGTTCGTTGCCCAGCGCCTGGATGCGCAAGCCGCGGCGCACTTCTTCGGGGGCGATGCGCGCCAGTTCGATGACGCTGCTGCAGCCGAAGAAATCCGGCGCGGCCAGCAGATGGATGTGCAGGCTGTGGCTCTGGATCCATTCGCCGCAGTAGAACACCCGGCGCATCGCGCGCGCCCACGGGCTGAGTTCGACGCCGAACAGCCGTTCCAGCGCCTGCGCGGCGGTGGCTTGGTAGGCCACCGGGCAGATGCCGCAGATGCGCGCCACCATGTCCGGGATTTCGGTGTAGCTGCGGCCTTCGAGGAATTTCTCGAAGAAGCGCGGCGGCTCGAAGATGCGCAGGCGCAACTGGACGATCTCGCCGTTGTCGATGCGCAGGTCGAGCGCGCCCTCGCCTTCCACCCGGGTCAGCACGGGGACGTGAATGGCCACGCTGCGGCGCTGTTCACTCATCGCGCTTCATCCTTGCCTTGTCCGCCGCCGCCAGAAACGCCGGCGCCTGGCTGTTGATCGACCGGAAGCGCCGGGCGATGGCGGGCGGATCGAGCCCCTGGCGGCCGAACTGCGCCGCCAGCGCGTCGGTGTTGGCGTTTTCCGCGGGGCCGTAGCAGCCGTAGCAGTCGCGTCCCAGGCCGGGGCACAGGGCGCCGCAGCCGGCCCGCGTCACCGGCCCCATGCAGGGGATGCCGCGGCTCACCATCACGCAGGCGAAGTTGCGCCGCTTGCATTCGGTGCACACCTTGTCGGCGTCGTCGCGCGGCGCCGCCCCCAGCAGCAGGGAATTCACCACTGCCAGTATCTGCGGGCCGCTGACCGGGCAGCCCCACAGCTCGAAGTCCACGGCCACGTGGCTGGAAATCGGCGTCGAGCGTTCGAGGCTGGCGACCGCATCGGGGCGGCCGTAGATCTGCGCGATCCATTGTGCGCCGTCGGCGCCGTTGCGCAGGGCCTGGATGCCGCCGGCGGTGGCGCAGGCGCCGATGGCGATCAGCATGCGACTGTGGCGGCGAATGCGCTGGATGCGTTCGAGGTCTGCCGGCGTCGACACGCTGCCTTCGACGAACGCAAGGTCCACTTCGGCATCCGGGTCGAGCGGGCCGGCTTCGGCGAAGTGCACCAGTTCGACCCGTTCGGCCAGCGCGAGCAGATCCTCGCCGAGGTTGAGGAAGGCCAGCTGGCAGCCATCGCAGGAACTGAACTTGTGCACCGCCACGCGCGGTCTTGTCGGCGCGCGCATCAGAACCCCCGGTGCTCCAGCAAGGATTTGACCTGGCCCCAGTCGAACACCGGGCCGTCGCGGCAGACGAAGGCCCCGCCAAACTGGCAATGGCCGCAGCGGCCGACGGCGCATTGCATGTTGCGTTCCATGCTCAGATGCAGGCGCGACTCGGGCAGGCCGCGCGCCAGCAGCTTTTCGGCAGCGGCACGCATCATGCCTTCCGGCCCGCACATCAGCGCCGCCGCGCGGCCGGGGTCGAACCGGGCCTGCTCGAACAGTTCCGTCACGTGCCCGACATGCCAGGGCCACAGCGCCCCGCCCTGGTTCGCCGCAAGCAGCACCTGGGTATCCGGCAGCGTGGCCCAGCGGTCGTATTGCTCGCGCCAGATCAGGTCCTCGGCATGCTTCACCCCCTGGATGACGACGAGCTTGCCGTAGCGTTCGCGGCGCCTGAGGAGGTAGTGAATGACGGAGACGACCGGTGCGCAGCCGAGTCCGCCGGTCACCAGCACGACGTCGCGCCCTTCCATTTCCCGCAACGGCCAGCCGCGCCCGTACGGTCCGCGCAGCCCCAGGCTGTCGCCCGGCCGCAGCGCCGCCAGCCCCTGGGTGACGCGCCCCAGGGCCCGGATGGTGTGGCCGATGCCGTCGCGTTCTTGCGGATCGGACATGACCGAGATCGGCACCTCGCCCACCCCGGCCAGATACAGCATGTTGAACTGGCCGGGTGCGAACCGGTAGGCCGCCTGCGCCGCCGCATCGCTCAGGCGCAGCTGCAGGGTGAAGATGGTGGGCGACTCCTGCGTGCGTTCCACCACGATGGCTTCGAGCGGCTGGCGCGCGGTCATGACGGTTCCCGGTCCCCGGCCAGCACGGCGGCTTCCGCGGTGAGGTCGATTTCCGCCGGGCACCAGGCGATGCAGCGCCCGCAGCCGACGCAGCCGCTGCGCCCGTATTGGTCGTGCCAGGTGGCGAGCTTGTGGGTCAGCCATTGGCGGTAGCGGCTGCGGATGTCGGGCCGCACGTTGAAGCCATGCAGATGGCCATGGCTCTCGCCAAAGCAGGAATCCCACATCCGCACATGCTCGCTTGCCTGGCCGTTCGGCGCAGGCTCGTCCATCTCGGCATGGCAGAAGCAGGTCGGGCACACCGCGGTGCAGTTGCCGCAGGCGAGGCAGCGTGTCGCCACCTCGTCCCACCGCGGATGTTCCAGCCGGCCCATCAGCACATCGCGCAGGGCGCGGCCGGGCAGGCTGCGCGTCTGGCTGGCCGCCGCCGCCTGCCCCTGCTGTCGTGCCGCGGCCATCTGCTGCGGCGATGCGGGCGGCAGATTCAGCGCATCCAGCAGCGCCGCCCCCTTCCGGCTTCCCGCCGCCGCGACGAAGCCGTCGGCCAGTTCCGCCAGCGCGATGTCGTAGCCGGCGGTCGGAGTCGGACCGTCGCCGGTGGACGCGCAAAAACAGGTGGATGCCGGCTCGGCGCACTGCACCGCCACCAGGAACAGCTGTTCACGGCGCCGCGCGTAATGGGCGTCGGGCGGGTCGCCCTGCAGGAAGTGGGCATCCTGCAAGGCCAGCGCGGCAAGGTCGCAGGCGCGCACGCCGATCAGCGCCAGCATCGGGGCGGGCGGCGCCACCGCCGTGAAGCGCAGCCGGCCCTGCTCATCCCGCTGCGCCCGCCATAGCGATTCGCGGGGCGCGAACAGATGCGGCTTGATCGCCTGCGGCCCGTTCGCCCAGGCGAAATAGCGCTGGTGCGGGTCCTGCTGCAAGCGGTAGCGCCCCGGCGCCTGCGCGGCCTGCAGGCCGCGCGGCAACGCGTCGGGCGCTGCGAGTTCGCGCATGACGATGGCGCCGTTCTCCGCCGCCGGGCCGAGGCAGCGATAGCCCAACTCCATGAGCCTCGCCACCAGCATGCTCAACTGGGCGAGAGGCAAAAAACCGGCTTCTTCAGGTGAGGGGGACATAGGCTGCGGCAAGGGTGTTTTCTGCAGTGTATGCAGAAAGCCCCGGGCGGAACAGGTCCTTTGCCCTGCCCATCCCCTGCCGGCAAGCATAAAAGGCCGTTGCGGAGCGTTCGTTATAATAGGTCTTTGAGTGGTAATGGAGGAGTGCCTCATGCAGCAGCAACTCGATGTGTTCGTCGCATCCCTGACTTCTTTCTGGACGCAAATGGCGGGGTTCGTGCCGCAGTTGCTGGCAGCCCTGCTGCTGCTGTTCGTCGGCTGGCTGCTCGCCAATCTGGTGCGCACCGGTGTCATGAAACTGCTCGACGTGCTGCGCTTCGACAGCCTTGCGGAAAAAACCGGCATCGAAGCCTTCCTCAAGCAGGGCAACCTGGATGTCTCGCTGTCGCGCCTGCTGGCCAAGCTGGCGTACTGGGTCATCATCTTCATCGTCATCGTCACCGTGGCCAACAGTCTCGGCCTGCACATGGTGGCCGACCTGTTCAACAAGATCGTGCTCTACATCCCCAACATCATCGTCGCCATCCTGGTGCTGGTGTTCGGCGTGCTGGTGGCGCGCTTCATCAATCGCCTGGTGTTCGCCTATCTCAACAATATCGGCGTGCAGGGCGCGCTCACCATCAGTACGCTGTCGGAATACGGCGTCATCATCTTCGTGGTGTTCGTGGCGCTGGAACAGCTGGCGATCGGCACCGCGCTGCTCACCGCAGCGTTCCAGATCGGCTTCGGCGCGATCGGCCTGGCGTTTGCCCTGGCGTTCGGCCTGGGCGGCCGCGAATGGGCCGCCGGGGTGATCAAGAAACTGACCGAGAAGTGAATCGAATCCGGGCGGGCAAACCCGCCCGGATTATCGAGGCGGCCCGGCAATGTTTGAACCCGGCAGCGTTTTTCGCGCCGTCATGAGCGGGACGGTTCGCTGAACCGCGCTCAACAGAGCGCTGCTTCAAATGCCTACTGGTTCGGCCTCCCGCGCCGCCTCACGCAGTCCGGGCCAGTTGAGCTTCAATGCCCTTCCGTCTTCATCAGGCCGAATCATTAACGCATGCGCGGCTTGCGGGTGTGCTTGTCCGGCACGCCGCGGGTTTGCCGGCGCGGGCTGGGCGTCATTTCCGCCCATTCCAGCACGCGCGCCACCAGGTCGTCGTCGAGCTCCATCTTCTGCCCGCGGCGCAGTTGCGGCGGCAGCGCGATCGGGCCGAAACGGATCCGGGTGAGGCGCGACACCGTCAGGCCGAAATGCTCGAACAGCCGCCGCACCTCGCGCTTGCGGCCTTCCTTGATGATGACGCGATACCAGCGGTTGGCACCCTCGCCGCCGGCGGCGAAGCAGCTTTGCAGCTGCGCCGGGCCGTCGTCGAGCTCCACCCCGGCCAGCAGCTGCGCGATCATGTCTTCGCTCAGTTCGCCCAGCACCCGCACCGCGTATTCGCGCTCGACTTCGAAGCGCGGGTGCATCAGGTTGTTGGCCAGTTCGCCCGAGGTGGTGAAGATCATCAGGCCGTCGGTGTTGTAGTCGAGCCGGCCGATGGCGATCCACTTGGCGCCGCGCAGCCTGGGCAGCGCGTCGAACACGGTGGCGCGGCCCTTGGGGTCGTCGCGGCTGACGATCTCGCCTTCCGACTTGTGGTAGATCAGGATGCGCGTGCGCTTGTCCTCGAAGCGCAGATACACGCGGCGGCCGCTGACCTTGACCACGTCGCGCGGCCCGACCTTGCTGCCGATGGCGGCGGTCTCGCCGTTGACCTGCACCCGGCCCTCGGCGATCCATTCCTCCATTTCGCGGCGCGAGCCGAGGCCGGCCGAGGCCAGCGCCTTCTGCAGACGCTCGCTGGGGGCTTCGGGCGCAGTCGCCTGCTGTAGACGGCTCGCGGCGCGCCCCATGGGGGCGCTGGGCGAACGGCGGATGGGGGATGGGCGAGTGGCCATATCAAAGAATCTCGGTAGCAACGCTGACGCGGGCGGTCTCGATCACCGCGCCAAACGTCCGGGGAGCGTCATTGTCCGTCAATTCCGCGCGCAATTCAGGAATCAATGCAGTTTCATCCGGGGTGATGAGATTCCCCAGCTCTTCCAGCGGCGGCAGCTCGGACAGCGAGACGAGTCCCAGGTCGCTGAGAAAATGCCCGGTGGTGCCGAACAGCGCCGGGCGTCCGGGCACGTCGCGATGGCCGATGGCCTCGATCCAGCCGCGCTCTTCCAGCGTCTTGACGATGTTGGGATTGACCGACACGCCGCGGATGTCCTCGATGTCGCCGCGCGTCACCGGCTGGCGGTAGGCGATGATGGCCAGCGTTTCCAGCACCGCGCGCGAGTAGCGCGGCGGCTTCTCGTTCTTCAGCCGCGACAGCCAGGGCTGCATCTCGGCGCGCGTCTGGAAGCGCCAGCCGTCTGCCACCTGCACCAGTTCGACGCCGCGGCCGTGCCACTGGGCGCGCAATTCGTCGAGCGCGCGGCGCAGCACGTCGCTGGCCAGGCTTTGACTGGACGCATCCTGCTCGAACATGCGCTTGAGGTCGGCCAGCGACAGCGGCTCGACCGCCGCCAGCAGGGCCGCTTCCAGCACGACTTTCAGGTCCTCGGGATTGTCACTCGGTTGCAGATTCATGGAGCTTCACGTAGATGGGGGCGAACGGCTCGGCTTGCGTCACGTCGAGCAGGGTTTCCTTGGTCAGTTCCAGCACCGCGAGGAAGGTGACCACCAGTTCGTGCACGGTCGACGATTCCGGGAACAAGTCCTTGAATTCCATGAACTCGCCGGGCGTCAGCCGCTTCAAAATGCGGCTCATGTGCTCGCGGATGGAGAGTTCCTGGCGACCGATGCGGTGGTGGGTGCGGTTCTTCGCGCGCGACAGGATCGCCAGCCAGGCGGCGGCGAGTTCTTCCGGATGCAGGCTGGGCATGCGTTTCGCCGCCGCCGGCAGGAACACGCTGACGGTATCGAAGTCGCGTCCCGCCTGCGGCAGGGCATCGAGGTGCTGGCCGGCCAGCTTCATCTGCTCGTATTCCAGCAGGCGGCGCACCAGCTCGGCGCGCGGGTCCTCGCCCTCGCCCGCCTCCTCGGCCTGCTCGCGGCGCGGCAGCAGCATGCGCGACTTGATGTCGATCAGCATCGCCGCCATCAAGAGGTATTCCGCCGCGAGTTCCAGCCGGGTGGCGCGCGCCGCCTCGACGTAGGCCATGTATTGCTTCGTCAGCGCCGCCATCGGAATGTCCAGCACGTCGAGGTTCTGGCGGCGGATCAGGTACAGCAGCAGGTCGAGCGGGCCCTCGAAGGCTTCGAGGAAGACTTCCAGGGCGTCGGGCGGAATATAGAGGTCCTGCGGCAGCTCGGTGAGCGGCTCGCCGCGCACCTTGATGACGGGCGCGGGCGGCGGGGGCGGCGTATCGAGCAGCTCGGGGGCGTTCATGGCGGCATTTTACCCGACCCTGCCGGGATGGCTTGATCCCGCCAGGCCAGAACTTGGTGAACTGCGCGCAATGCCCTGAGTTTTAATCCCTTTTCGGTCGTTAGGCTGATTCCACCAAACATCCGCTTGTCGGCCTTTGCTGCCGTTGAGACACTTCCCGTGCAACGACAGCAAAGTATCCTATTGCGGACTGTGTCCTGCCCCACTTCTAGATTTCAGTCTGCTCCGAGATCTCCAGCGCATCATCGACCTCGATCCCAAGGTATCGAACCGTACTCTCCAGCTTGGCATGGCCGAGCAGGAGTTGGACGGCCCTTAGGTTCTTGGTTCGCTTGTAGATGAGTGTCGCCTTGGTCCGTCGCATGGTGTGCGTGCCATAGACCGTCGAATCAAGTCCGATGGCGGCAACCCATTGATGCACAATCCGGGCGTACTGGCGGGTAGAAACATGGGGTGATTTCGCCAGGCGACTGGGGAACAGATAGTGCTCCGGCCTCAACTTCGCCAACTCGATCCATGCCAATACGGCAGACCTGGTCGGCTCGGTCAGTTCGAACTGCACCGGACGTTGGGTCTTTCGCTGCACGACCATAGCTCGGGGCAATATCTGGTTGCCGTGGGTCACGTCCCGAACGTGCAGATTCACCAGATCGCAGCCACGCAACTTGCTGTCGATCGCAAGGTTGAACATGGCCAGGTCGCGAGCACGATGTTCGTTCTGGAGGTGGATTCGGATGGCCCAGATGTCCTTAGGCTTGAGTGGTGGCTTTTGGCCGACCAGTTTGCCCTTGTTCCAGGGTGCCCGTGATTGATTGGCTTCCATGTCAGACTCCTTAGTGGTTGATGGGAGTCTGATTGTCTTGCCGGCCGCGGGCGGCTGCTTTCAGGGAGATAGGTTGGATGCGTACAACCGGCCAGCAAGGCCGGTCGGGCTGATAACGATCAAGGTCCCCTCCATGCCTGCGGATAGTCAACGTGGGGAAGTAAATGCTATCCCCATACAACAACGCGCCGACAGGCGCGTTTTTACTTTGAGGCGGCAATTGACTCCACGTCTACAGTTGTGTAATGCTTATTACATGAATGTAAAATCTATTACATGGTTGTTGATTGTTCTCACACTGCCCACGCAGAACGCCACGGCGCGCATGCGCATCTGGCGCGGTCTGAAGAGTCTGGGGTGCGCGCCGTTGCGCGATGGGGCCTGGCTGCTACCGGAAACCCATGTGACGCGACAGGGGCTGGATGAACTGGCAAACGAAACCCGCGAGGCAGGCGGGACGGCTTGGCTGCTGAAGCTGGATGCTGAGGACGACCAGTCGGCCGCTTTCAGGGAAATGTTCGACCGCAGCTCCGAATACGCCGATCTGTTGGCGGATATGACCCACTTCGATCCGCTTGCCGAGAATGTCACGACTGCCAACAAGACCCTGAAGACCTTGCGGCGCCGTTACGAAACCTTGGTCGAGCAGGATTATTTTCCGGGCGCCGGCAAATTCGAGGCGGAAGCGCGGCTGTTGACTCTCGAAGCCACGTTGGTGTCGCGCCTCTCGCCCAACGAACCGCATTTCCAGGACGGCCAGCCCGAGCGTCTCGCCCTGGCCGATTTCCAGAAGCAGACCTGGGCCACCCGGCAGGACCTGTGGGTGGACCGGCTGGCTTCCGCCTGGCTGATTCGCCGCTTCATCGACCGCAAAGCACGCTTCGTCTGGCTGGAGCGCGTCCAGGACTGTCCGTCAGATGCATTGGGATTCGATTTCGACGGTGCGCGCTTTACCCATGTCGGCCATCGCGTCACCTTCGAAACCCTGCTGGCGAGCTTCGGGCTGGAGAGCGACCTCGCCCTGATGCGGATCGGTGCCATCGTCCATGCGCTCGACGTGGGTGGCGAAGCCCCCGAGGCCGCCGGTTTCGAGACGCTGCTTAAGGGGCTCAAGGCGCGCATCCAGGATGACGACGCCTTGCTGAAGCAGGGCGGGCAGATGCTGGACGATTTATACGCAGTTTTTACCAACCCGTAACATGACCAAGGATGCCATCTTGACCACCCCGACCGAACGTCCCGCCCACCCCAGTTTCTGGGAGGCCTTCAGATACTGGTTGCTGCTCGGCTTCATCAGCTTCGGCGGCCCCGCCGGGCAGATTTCCATCATGCACCAGGAGCTGGTGGAAAAACGCCGCTGGATTTCCGAGCGGCGCTTCCTGCACGCGCTCAACTACTGCATGGTGCTGCCCGGTCCCGAGGCGCAGCAGCTCGCCATCTACATTGGCTGGATGCTGCACCGCAGCTGGGGCGGCATCGTCGCCGGCACGCTGTTCGTGCTGCCGTCGCTGTTCATCCTGGCGGCGCTGACCTATGTCTATCTCGCCTTTGGCGACCTTACCTTCGTGCAGGGCGTGTTCAACGGCATCAAGCCGGCGGTGGTGGCCATCGTGGTGTTCGCTGCCTGGCGCATCGGCTCGCGCGCGCTGAAGAACAATCTGCTGTGGGCACTGGCGGCCGCGTCCTTCATCGCGATCTTTGCCTTGAAGGTCCCGTTCCCCTACATCGTGCTGGCGGCGGGCCTGCTCGGTTTCATCGGCGGCAAGGTCTGGCCGGACAAGTTCAAGGTCGGCGGCGGCCACGGCGCCAGCAACAAATCGTATGGCCCGGCGCTGATCGACGACGACACGCCGCCGCCGGCCCATACCAAGTTCCGGCTCGGTCGCCTCGTGATCCTGACGGGATTGTTCGTCGCGCTGTGGGGCGTGGCCATGCTGCTGCTGCCGGCCGGCACGCTGCACGACATGGGCGTGTTCTTCACCAAGGCCGCGCTGGTCACCTTCGGCGGCGCCTATGCGGTGCTGCCCTACGTCTATCAGGGCGGCGTCGAGCATTACCAGTGGCTCACCGCCACCCAGATGATCGACGGCCTGGCGTTGGGCGAAACCACGCCCGGACCGCTGATCATGGTGGTGTCCTTCGTCGGCTTCGTCGGCGCCTGGACCAAGGAAATCTTCGGCCCCGACGCCCTGCTGCTGGCCGGCTTCGCCGGCGCCAGCGTGGCCACCTTCTTCACCTTCCTGCCGTCCTTCCTGTTCATCCTGGCCGGCGCGCCGCTGGTGGAAGCGACCCACGGTGACCTCAAGTTCACCGCGCCGCTCACCGGCATCACCGCCGCCGTGGTGGGGGTGGTGCTGAACCTGGCGCTGTTCTTCGGCTGGCACGTGATCTGGCCGCGCGCCACCGAGGCGGCGCCGTTCTCGGGTGGATTCGAGTGGTTCTACGCGCTGATGTCCGTGGCGGCCTTCATCGCGCTGTGGAAATACAAGATGGACATCATGAAAGTGATCGGCGCCTGCGCCGCCATCGGCCTCGTCTACACCTACATCGTTTGAGGAGTGCGCCATGCCCTATGAACTGAAGTCCCTGTCCTGCGACCCGGCAAAACTGTCCGGGCTGTCCGAGAAACTCATCGTCAGCCACTGGGAAAACAACTACGGCGGCGCGGTGAAGCGCCTCAACGCCATCGAGCAGAAGCTGGCCGAATTGAACTGGGCCAGCGCCCCGGTATTCGAGATCAACGGCCTCAAGCGCGAGGAGATGATCGCCAGCGGCTCGATGATCCTGCACGAGGTCTACTTCGACTCCCTCGGCGGCGCCGGTGGCGACCCGGCGGGCGCGCTCAAGGCGCGCATCGAAAAGGACTTCGGCTCGCTCGACGCCTGGCGCGCCGAGTTCATCGCCATGGGCAAGGCGCAGGGCGGCGGCTCCGGCTGGACCCTGCTCACCTGGAGCCCGCGCCGCGGGCGCCTCGTCAACGCCTGGGGCGCCGACCACGCCCACAACCTGGCCGGCGCCACGCCGCTGATCGCGCTCGACATGTACGAGCACAGCTACCACATGGACTTCGGCGCCAAGGCCGGCGCCTATGTCGACGCCTTCATGCAGAACCTGTCCTGGAAGGCCGCCGAGGCCGCCTTCGCCACACTGGGAGCCTGACCATGGAACGCACCATCAAGCCCGACACCCTCAAGAACGAGCTGGCCGGCAAACTGATCCTCGATGTGCGCCGGGCCGCCGACCGCGAGGCCGCGCCCGCGCACCTGCCCGGCGCGCAATGGAAGAACCCGGAGCAGCTTGCCGAATGGGCCGACGGCCTGCCGCAAGATCAGGACATCGTGCTGTATTGCGCGCGCGGCGGCTCGGTGTCCAACAGCGTGGTCGATGCCCTGCAAGGCAGGGGGCTCAAGGCACGCTTCATCGAAGGCGGGATCGAGGGCTGGAAGGCTGCGGGCGGCGAAGTGGTAGCCGAGCTCTGAAACGGGGAGAAGCAGACATGGCGCATGCCGACAAGCACATCGAGATCAGTGATGGAAACCGCCCCCGCTCACGCCACCAGGAGACCGAGCCCATGACCCGCCTGTTTCGCGCACTCGCCTTTCTGTCGATGACATTGGCAGCGACGCTCGCCCACGCCGACATCCTGCCGGCTCCCCGGCAGGTGTCGGCCCATGCATGGGCCTGGATCGGCCCCTACGATGGTCCGACGCGCGCGAATCGGGGGTTCCGCATGAACCTGGGTTTCGTCGTCGGCAAGGAGGCCGTCGCCATCATCGACAGCGGCTATTCGCCTGAGATGGCCGAGGCGATGCTGCATGACATCCGTGCACGCACCGCGCTGCCGGTGCGCCACGTCATCAACACCAACTCGCAGCCCCATCGCTTCCTCGGCAACGATGTCTTTCGCCAAGTCGGGGCCCGCGTCCTCGCGGGCCGGGAGGCGGCCGAACGCATGGCGCAGGACGGCGCCATGATGGCCAATGCGGCGGCCGGTATCCTCGGTGTTGCCAGCCTATCCGTGCCGGCTGCACCCGACCGGCTGCTCGGCGCGGGGGAGTCCATCGATCTCGATCTCGGCGGCGGCGTCGTGCTGCGCGTGCGCCACGCCGGCACGGCCCACACGAAGGGCAGCCTAGTCGTCGAGGTGCGCCCCGACCGCACCGTGTTCGCCGGCGACATCCTCTACGGGGGCAGGCTGCCTGCCCTGATTCCGGACGGTAGCGTCAAGGGCTGGCTGGAAGCCTACGAATCGCTGCGTACCGGCGACGCTGCCCTCTTCGTCCCCGGCCATGGCCAGCCCGGCCCTCTGGCCGACTTCGACCATCCGACGCGCGACTATCTGGCGCGGCTCAAGCGCCACATGGACGAAGCGGTGGAGAAGGGCACCGATATCGAATCGGCCAAGGCTACTTTCGACGCATCGGACTGGAAATCGCTGGCCAATTTCAACGAGCTGAACGGCCGCAATGCCTACCAGGCCTATCAGGAAAGCGAAGCCGAAGGCTTCTGAAGGGAAATGCCATGAAATGGATCACCCGCGAACGCCCGAAGGTCGATCGCCTGGCCTGCGCCTGGCTCATCCATCGCTTCATCGACCAGGAGCCGGACTTCCTGTTCGTGCCCCGCGAGCAAGTGCTGGCCGGGGCCGAGCGGTTCGGCGCCATCCCCTATGACGTGCCGGGTGTCGAGCTTGGACATTCCGGTCCCCTGTGCAGCTTCGATGCCTTTCTCGCCAGGTACCACCTCGACGATCCGGCACTCAAGCGCATGGCCCAGATCGTGCGGGGCGTCGACACGCACTACCCCGACCTGGCGGCCGAGACATCCGGACTCAAAGCCGTCGTGCTGGGGCTCAACGCCAACATCGCCGACGACATGGAACTCGTCGTCCGCAGCCGGCCGATGTACGACGCCCTGTATGCCTGGTGCGACCGGCTGGTACGCCCTCCGCTGGGCATCCTGGGCGGCATCGCCCGCCTCTTCATGAAAGGAAAACCGAGATGAAATGGATCACCCGCGAACGCCCCAAGATAGACCGCATCGCCTGCCCGTGGCTGGTGGCGCGCTTCATCGACAAGGATGCCGAGTTCATCTATGTCCCGCGCGACATGGTGATGTCGGAGGCCGAACGCCTGGGTGCCACGCCCTTCGACGTTCCCGGTGTTGAGCTGGGCCATCACGGGCCATTGTGCAGCTTCGACGCCTTCATCAGGAAATACGGCCTCAACGACCCGGCGCTGGACCGGCTGGCCCTCATCGTGCGCGGCGCCGACACCGACTCGCCCGATCTGGCGTCCGAGGCCGCCGGCCTGGTCGCGCTGTCCTGGGGACTCAACCACAACCATCAGGACGACCACGAACTGCTCGCCCAGGGCATGGTGATCTATGACGCCCTCTATGCCTGGTGCGCCCCGCGTCCGACTGAGGCAGCCAACCAGGCCAGCCATGCGGCCTGAAATGCAGACCCAGCGCCCACCGGGTTCGCTGTCCCCCGAGTGGGCGTCAGTGTGTCTGGGACGGACGGGTACGTGCAAATGATCCTGCCCGCCGGCGTCGCGCCCGAAGCGCGCCTGCTGCTCGCCGGCCGGGCGCTACGCGCCTTCACCGACGGTTATGTCGCCATCCTGCTGCCGGTCTATCTGCTGGCCCTGGGGCTGGGCATGTTGGAAGTCGGACTGATCAGCACGGCGACGCTGCTCGGCTCGGCCCTGGCGACGCTGGCCGTCGGCCAGTGGGGCCAGCGCTTCCCTCAACGCCGGTTGCTGCTCGCGGCCGGCTGGCTGATGGCTGCGACCGGCCTGCTGCTTGCGGGTTTCTCGGACTTCTGGCCGCTGCTCGTCGTCGCCTTCCTCGGCACGATGAACCCCAGCTCCGGCGACGTCAGCGTCTTCCTGCCACTGGAGCATGCGCGGCTGGCGGAATCGGCGCAGAGCGAGGCGCGTACCTTCCTGTTCGCGCGCTACACCTTCGTCGGCGCCTTTTGCGCCGCGACCGGTTCGCTGGCGACAGTCATCCCACAAGTCCTGACCGATGCTGGCATGGCGCAGCTCGACGCGCTGCGCATCATGTTCGTCGCCTACGGGTTGACCGGCATCGCGATCTTCTTCCTCTATCGCCGTCTGCCGGATCACCGCTTGAATGAGCAGGCGGCCCCACCCGCGCCGCTGGGCCCTTCGCGCGGCGTCGTCGTCCACCTCGCCGCGCTGTTCTCGATCGACGCCTTCGCCGGTGGGCTGATCGTCAACACCCTGCTTGCGCTCTGGCTGTTCGAGCGCTTCGATCTCTCGCTCGCCGCCGCCGGCCAGTTCTTCTTCTGGGCGGGGCTGCTGTCGGCCGGCTCCCAGCTCGCCGCGCCCTGGGTGGCGCGCCGCATCGGTCTCATCAACACCATGGTGTTCACCCATATCCCGTCGAGCGTCTGCCTGATCCTCGCCGCCTTCGCCGACAGCCTGCCGGCTGCGCTCGCGCTGTTGTTCCTGCGCAGCGCCCTGTCACAGATGGACGTGCCGACGCGTTCGGCCTTCGTCATGGCGGTGGTGACCCCGGCCGAGCGCGCTGCGGCGGCGAGCTTCACCGCCGTCCCCAGGAGCCTCGCGGCTGCCGTCAGCCCGAGCATCGGCGGGGCGCTTCTGGCCGCTGGCTGGCTGGCGGCGCCGCTGGTGGCCTGCGGGGCGTTGAAGATCGCCTACGACTTGGCGATCTGGCGTGCCTTCCGGGGTGTCGACCCGCGAGGGGCGTAAGTTGGTCCGGATGCTGTCGGCGCACCGTGCCACGGCCACGGCATTGCTCGGCCCGTTATTCCGTATCGGCTTCCTGTGGCGGGGCTGATGGATACTGTGTTCCGATCACGGCGCGGCTTTCTCCTTGCCCTTGTGTTGTCACTGACCTTGCACGCCAGTCTGTTGCCGCCATGGTGGGGCAAGCCGAAGCCGCCCGCACCCGAAGAGCCCTTGCAGTTGCACCTGAGGATTGAGCCCGAGGTGAAACCGCCGCCGCCCAAACCACAGAAGGCCCAGCCAGCCAAACTCGCCAGCCCACAGACCGTGCCTGAAACTCCGCCGAGTCCCGTTCAAGAGAAGGTGCTGGCATCCATGCCTGCGCCGCCCGCGCCTACGGCTGAGGATTGGCAATTGGCTTCAACCTACACACCCAGGAACAGCAAGCGTTATCGCCACGCCTGGGGACAGCAGGTTCGCAGCATGATGGGAACGGCCGTTGAGGGACCTGACCAGGGGGCAGTTCGGTTCCGCATCGAAATCGCGCCTGACGGAAAGATTGCCAAGGTGGAAGAGCTTTGGTCAACCTCGGAGGTGGCCTCAAAGCTCGCTCGGGAGGCGATCCAGAATCTGCCGCCACTGCCGCCAATACCTACAGGAAAACCGCTCATCTTCGAGCAGACCATCTCCTTCCAGCCCTACGAGACAGGCTGGCCACCCAGCTATAAGCTTGACTGCCTGCCGGAGCCCCTGCCTTTCAATAACCCGTTCGCGTGGAACGGTTCATCCCCGCCCAACGTGGCGACACGGGAGCATCGCCCCCCTCCACCCGATGGGTGCCCGCCTGATTCCACCGAGGACACGATCGAAGAAGAAGAAAGATCATTCAAACGTCAGATGGATCAATGGCGGTGGGGGCGTTGAATGGAATCGATTGATCAGTTGAAGCGGCTATCCAGCGGCATTTCTAGCCAATGGCCGGTGTGCGGGTTTAACGTAGACACTCAAGGATTTCGTAGGTCGGGGCTCAATGCCCATGGCGGTGATGGATGTCCGGAAAGTGCGGATGCTTGTGGGTTAAGACAGCATGCCGGTGCAGATGGCTGTGCGGCTCGGTGCCATCCCAGTCGAAATCGTGCTTGTGCTGGTGATGCACGTCGTGAACATGTGGGTGGGTGTGTTCGAGTGGCTCGTGCGTGTGCTCATGTTCGTGACGCTCGGTCAGATGCAGCCAAACCCCAATCCCCATCAGTGAGGCGGCGACCCAGAACGGCGCAGGTGTCGGTTCGCCCAACAGCAGGATGGCGATGGCAGCGCCGATGAAGGGGGCCGTGGAGAAATAGGCGCCGGTGCGGGCCGTGCCCAAGTTGCGCAGTGCCCGCACAAAGAGAACCAGGCTCAGGCCATAGCCCAGCAGACCCACGGCCATGGCTGCGCCCACAGTGGGCCAGGCGGGCAGGGATGCGCCCGACAACAAGGCGAGACCGGTGTTGACGACGCCTGCCGTCCAGCCCTTTGCCCCAGCGATGAACAGGGCATCCGAGCCGGAAACCCGGCGCGTCAGATTGTTGTCCACGGCCCAGCACAAGCAGGCTGCGGCGATGGCCAGGGGACCGATCCAGTCCGGGGACTCGCTGTTAGCGCTGGGCCAGGCGAGTACCGCACCGCCCGCGACGATCAGCAGCATGCCGAGCACGATGCGGCGGTCGGCGTTTTCCTTGAAAACCACCCAGGCCAGCACGGCCGTGAAGACCGCCTCCAGGTTGAGCATGAGGGAGGCGGCGCCCGCATCGGCATGGGTGAGGCCGATTACCAGCAGGGCCGGCGCCAGCAGGCCGCCGAAGACTATGGCCGCTGCAAGCCAGCGCCATTCCCCGGGTGCCAGTCCGCTCGGTCTCCAGCGGCGATCCCGCAGCAGGCGGATCGCAGCCAGGCCGAGGCCGCTGCCCAGATAGAGCAGACCGGCCAGCAGCAAGGTCGGCAGCTCGCCTACCAGCAACTTGACCAGCGGCGTGCTGGCGCCGAACAGCGCTGCCGCAGCCAGCGCAGGCCAGATGGCCGAGCGCGCGTTGCTCATGACAAAGGGCCTCGGCGGCGCGGGCTCACTTCAGGTTGAAGGTGGCCTTCGCCGGAGTCTTGCCGGGCAGGGTCGTGGTGAGAATGACCCGCACACCAACGCCGACCTTGAAGTTGCCCTTGGCGACCATGCGGTTTTCCCCAGCTGGCTCCAGCTTGACCGTGGTCTTGTCGTTTCCGGCGTAGATTACGGCTTCCGCCGTCGCGCCCTGGGACGGGATGGGCTTGCCGTGATCGCTGATGTACAGGGTCAGCGAATCTGGCTTGGCGACCAGTTCATAGGCGATGTGATGCATCTCGCGCACCACGCCGCCGTACTTCGGCCCATGGTCGTGGCCGCCGCCGGCGAAGACGGGAACGGCATTCAGCGCGGCAGCAAGGCCAGCGGCGATACACAGCGAGAGGATTGAAGATTTCATGCTTGACTCCTTTTCATTCAAAAAATTAAGACAGCGAAACTCAGACGGGATTGATGCTTTCGACGGCGCGGGGGTGCGGTGTGTCGCCATTTTCCAGCAGCTGATGAACGGCGCCGAAGCGCAGGTAAAGGGCCGGCACGACGATCATGTTCAGCACGGTCGAGCTCAACAGGCCGCACAGG
This sequence comes from Thiobacillus sp. 65-1059, assembly GCA_001897675.1. GTDB lineage: Bacteria > Pseudomonadota > Gammaproteobacteria > Burkholderiales > Thiobacillaceae > Thiobacillus. Next base: position 36,475 of record MKUE01000131.1, read on the forward strand.
ATGACCACAGCCATCGGCGCCTGGATTTCGCTGCCCGGCTGGCCGGCGGCGAGCGCCAGCGGCACCAGGGCGAGGCCGGCGGCGAGCGCGGTCATCAGGATCGGCACCAGCCGTTCCTCGGCGCCACGCCTAACCGCTTCAGCGGCGTCGCGCACCCCTTCATGCTCCACCAGGTGATGGATGTGCGAGATCATCATCACGCCGTTGCGGGTGGCAATCCCGAACAGGGTGATAAAGCCGATGATCGACGCCACCGACAGCACGCCGCCAGCGGCGAACACGCCGATCACCCCGCCGATCATCGCGAGCGGCAAGTTAAGCATTACCAGCAGCGCGTCGCGTGCGGTGCGGAAGGCGATGAACAGCAGCAGGAAGATGCCCACCGTCACCGCCACCCCGAGCACCAGCAGCGTGCGCGAGGCCGCTTCCGCACTCTCGAACTGGCCGCCGTATTCGATGTGATAGCCGGCTGGCAGCTGCACCCCTTCCGCCACCTGCTTGCGAATATCGGCCACCACGCTCGCGAGGTCACGCCCGGCCACGTTGGCCATCACCACCATCTTGCGCTGCACGTTCTCGCGGCTGATGGAGTATGGCGCGCGGTCGTTGCGGATGTCCGCCAGCGCCGAGAGGGGCAGACGTGCGCCGTCAGCCGAGGTGATGAGGGTGGCGCGCACCGCATCGATGTTCGCCCGCGTCGACGGATCGAAGCGCAGCACCAGATCGAAGCTGGCCTGCCCCTGCTGCACGCGGTTCACCGGCAGGCCGGAGAAGGCCGCCTCGATGGCTTCCGACACCTCACGGATGCTTAGGCCATGCTGCGCTAGCGCATCGCGGTGGAAGCGGATGGTAAGGAAGGGGATGTCGGTCTGCTGTTCGTCGGTGACATCCACCGCCCCCGGCACGGCCTGGGCGATGCCCTTGACCTGCTGGGTCAACTTGCGCAGTTCGTCGAGGTCCGGCCCGAAAATCTTCACCGCGATATTCGAGCGGCTGCCCGACAGCATGTGGTCGATGCGGTGCGAGATGGGCTGGCCAACAACGATCTGGGTGCCGGGCACGCTGGCGAAATCCTCGCGCAGCGCGGCGAGGAAGTCTTCCTTACTGCGCTCGCCCATTTTCAGTGTCACCTCCATTTCCGAGGCCGACACGTCCATGGCGTGGGGGTCGCCTTCGGCACGGCCGGTGCGGCGTGCCGTCGCCACCACCTCGGGGTGCGACAGCAGGATGTTCTCCACCATCCGGCCCAGACGGTCGGATTCCTCCAGCGCGGTGCCGGGTAGCGTGGCCATGCCGACGGTGAGCGTGCCCTCGTTGAAGTCCGGCAGGAAGGCCCGCCCGGCGAAGCCCAGCGCGACCAGCGCGGCGGCGAGCGTCACCACGCTGACCCCGGCCACGGTCTTCCAACGCGTCAGCGTCGCGTCTAGCACGCGGCGGTAGCCAGCCTTGAGGCTATGGATGAAGCGCGGCTCGATGCTCTCTCGCACCGTCTTCGAGTTCGGGAGCAGCAAGGCCGCCAGCACCGGCGTCACCGTGATCGCCACCACCAGTGAGGCAGCCAGCGACACCACATAGGCCAGACCCAGCGGCGCCATCAGCCGCCCCTCGACGCCGGAGAGGAAGAACAGCGGCAGGAACACCAGCATGATGATCAGGGTGGCGAACACGATGGAGCCCTGGATTTCGCGCGTTGCCTCGTATACCAGATGCATCACATTGACCTGCTGCTCCGCCGGCTTGGCGCGGTTCTCCCTGAGCCGACGCACGATGTTCTCGACCACGATGATCGCGTCGTCTACCAGTGCCCCCAGCGCGATCGCCATGCCGCCCAGCGTCATGGTGTTGATGGTTGCGCCCAGTGCCTTCATGGCGAGGACCGCCGCTACCAGCGACAGCGGTATGGCCACCAGGCTGATCGCCGTGGCCCGCGCGGAAAGCAGGAAAGCGAAGACGATGGCCACCACCAGGATCGCGCCCTCGATCAAGGCCTTGTTCAGGTTGTCGATGGAGACACGGATGAAGTCGGCCTGGCGGAAGATGTGACGCTCGATCTTCATCCCCTCGGGCAGACCGGACTGGATTTCCTCCAGCGTGGCATCGAGGCGGTTGGTCAGGTCCAGGGTATTGGCCCCCGGCTGCTTCTGGATGCCGAGCACCACGGCCGGCTTGCCGTTATGCGAGCCGACGCCGCGCGTGGGCGCGGGACCGACGTCGACCTCCGCCACGTGCCGTACCAGCACCGGCTGTCCGGCGCGCCGCCCCACCACGGTATCGGCGATGTCATCCAGCAGCTCGATGCGCCCCAGGCCCTGGATCAGGTATTCCTGGCCGCCTTCGACCATGAAGCCGGCCGAGGTGTTCTGGTTGGCATCGCGCAGGGCGCGGGCCACCTCGTCCACCGTCAGGCCATAGGCCGCCAGGCGTTCGGGGTCGAGCGTCACCTGGAACTGCTGGGTGTCGCCGCCGATGGGCAGCACTTCGGCCACGCCGGGCACCGCCAGTACGCGGCGCTTGATGACTTGCTCGGCGGTGTTCTTGAGTTCCATGCCGCTATGTCGGTCGGACGCCAGGGCGATGAACAGTATCTCGCCCATGATGGACGCCGCCGGCGCCATGGCGGGCGCCGGGATGTCTGCCGGCAAGGATGCCCGGGCGAGTTGCAGGCGTTCGGCCACCACCTGGCGGGCGAGATAGAGGTCGGTGCCCCACTCGAATTCCACCGTCACCACCGACAGCCCGATCTTGGTGCTCGATCGCACCCGGCGCACGTCCGGTGCGCCGTTCAGCGCCGTCTCGATGGGAAAGGTGACCAGGTTTTCCACGTCGGTCGGCGCCATGCCGTGGGCCTCGGTGACTACTGTGACGCTCGGCGCGGTAAGGTCGGGGAAGACGTCCACCGGCGTCTTGGCGGCCTGCCAGCCGCCCCAGGCTAGCAGCAGGACACCGGCCAGGACGACGAAGAGTTTATTGCGCAGTGACCACGCGATGATGTGTCCGATCATGATGTGAGTCCCCGATCAGTGCGCATGGCCGTGGCCGATTTGCGCCGTGCCGGTGGACGCTAGCTTGACCAGATAGGCGCCGCGCGAGACCACGCGCTGCCCCGGGGTCAGGCCATCCAGCACTTCCACCCAGTCACCTTCGCGCGCACCCAGGCGAACCGTGCGCCGCTCGAAGGACTCGCCGCCCGCTTGCACGAACACCACGGCCATGCCGCCTTCGTCCAGTACGCTCGATGCCGGGATCGCCACCGCGTCGCGCGCGCCGCCGGCAAACACCTGGGCCTGCACCGCCATGCCGATGGGCAGATGGCGGTCGGCCGCGGTGAACTCGAACACCACCGGCACGGTGCGGGTGGTGGCATCCACCACGCCGCCGACGGCGATCAGCCGCCCGTTCTTGCCAGGGATGATCTCGATGCTGCGTTCGTCGCCGGCCACCCGGAAGGCCGCGCCGGTCGGGCTGGCGAGCCGCGCCGCATCGGATTCGGCAACGCGCAGTTCCAGCCACAGCTTGCTGCGATCGGCGATGTGGAACAGCAGTGCGCCCTCCTGGGCGAACGTCCCGGGGGACACGCGCACATCCGCGATCGTTCCGCCCACCGGTGCGCGGATGGGGATGCCGCCACCGGCGCCACCGTATTGGCCCAGCCGCCGCTGTGCGGCCGTCAATTCGGCGCGTGCCAAGGCTGCGGCTGCACGTGCCGCCAGCACCCGTTTCTCCGGCACGGCTTCCTCGCGGAAGAGCGTTTCCATGCGTGTCAGTTCCTGTTGAGCGAGATCGTGCTCGACCTGAGCCTTGTTCGCCGATGCCCGCAGGGTGGCGAGATCCGTTTCGCCACCCATGCGCGGCACGAGGTAGGCGAGCAGTTCGCCTTTTTTCACCTGCTGGCCGAGGCGCGGGAAGGCGCCTGCGGGCTGCACCTGTCCCGCGACCGCGGCGGTGAGCTGGGCCTCGCCATCCGGGCGGGCGCGCAGGGTACCGGTTGCATTGACCGCCGTGCGGATCGGACGCGTCACCACCTCGGTGGTGGCGAAATCGACCTTCCACTGCTGTTCCTTGGTGAAGCCGATTCCTTCGTCGCCGTGTGCAGCCGGTTCGGCCTCGGCGGCCTTGCGGTCGGGATACACCGTGAACGGACCGAGTTGATGCGACACGCTGAATTCAGGGGTGGCGACTTCGATCGTCAGATCGCGATCCCCCGCATGCTTCGGCATGGCCTCGGGGCGGAAGATGCCGGGCTGGCTTGGGCCGTCGACAGCGAATACCTCGTCAGGCTGACCGCCGCCCGACAGCCGGACCGTGACCTTGCCGGCGTTAAGTGCCTTGAAGTCGGCCAGCGTGGTCAGGTGCGCGGCAAAAGCCGATTTCTCGCCGACCACCAGCCGCGGAAACTCGACGAACAGTTCGGTGCGCTCGCTGAAGTGCGTGAGTTTTTCGCCGCCGGTACCGTGGCCGTGTTCGGCCTCAACTTCCGCCGCAGGGGGATGGCTGCCGTCTTCGGCATGTTCGTGGTCACGGTCGCTACAGCCCATCAGCAAGAGGGCGGCGCAAAGGGATGCGCCAAGAGATTTAATGAGGGGCTTGTTCATTGGTCGACGCTCCCGGTCAGCAGTTCATATTCAATGCGGGCGTCTCGTGCCCGCTTTTCAAGTTCAAGGGCGGTGGTTTCCGTCTCCAGGGTGCCGCGGTAGGCGTCGAGCAATTCCAGCAGGCTGGATTCGCCACCCTGATAGGCGGTTTCCGCGATGCGCAGCAGTTCCGGGGAAGCCGCCACTGCACGGCTTCGATAGTCGATTGCCGTTGCGCGCAGCCCTTCCGCCTGCCGGTAGAGGCCGCGCAGCTCGCCTTCGGCACGGCGTTGCGCCAAGCGGTATTCGGCGCGCGCCTGTAGGGCTTCTGCCGCCGCGCGCTGCTGACCGGCCTGCTGGCGGTCAAATACCGGCAGCGGAACGGAAAGCGAAAGCGCCACGCCGTTGTCCTGGGTGCTGCCGTTATCTACATATTTGGGCCCGATCCCCACGGTCACCTCCGGAATTCCACCACGCTTGGCGGCACGACCCTCCAGATCCGCCGCCTCGGCGCGACGGGACAGAGACTGTAGGTCGGGACGCTGATCGAGGCGGGACAATACCGTTTCGAGCGGAGTTGGGGCCGAAGGCAGTAGCTCTCCTTTTAGGAGAAGGTCCTCGGGTGCGCCAGTGAGCGCCATCAGGCGCGCCAAGGCCCGATCCAGCTCGGCGCGCTCGGCCGCCAGCCGGGCTTCTGCCGTCTGCCGTTCGCGTGCAAGGCGGCGCCGGTCATAACCGGAAGCCTCGCCCGCGCGGGCCAGCTTGCCGACCATGCCCTCGACCCGAGCGAAGCGTTGCGCCCAGGTTTCGGTCGCGCGAATGGTCTCCTGCCGGAACAGGACTTCATGGAAACTGCGGCGAATTTCGGCGGCCATCAGGAGTTGCCGGCTGGCGTTGCCGGCGGTGACGGCCGCCACCCGGAGGCTGGCCGCTTCACGATGCAGCCCACGGCGCCCGGAAATGTCGAAGGCTTGTTCGAGCATCCAGGTTTGTTCCACCGTGTCCGGCGAGCCGTCAACACTTTCCCGGCTGTAGCTCAGGGTGGGATTGGGGAACAGGCCGGCGGCAAGGAGATCGGCCTCGGCAGCTTGCACCGCGCCGCGCTCAAGATCGGCGAAATCGGCGCGCGTCAGACCCAGGCGCACAGCCTCGGCCTCGGTAAGCGGGGTTTGTGCCCACGCTGCCAACGGCAGCGCGAGCAGGCATACGGATAGCGTGAATCGCATGGTTTTCCTCGTGATCAAAACAGGGGACGAAGAACACCGGCGTGCGACAGGAGAACACGGCCAAAAGCCGCGGTAGAGCAAGCGCTCGCCGGTTCAGGCGCGCGTTAGAGGGGGACGGTCGAGAAGCGGGGGGGTGTGGGAAAAAAAGGCCGCAGGCGGATACAGAATCGGCCCCCCGGACAAGGCTATATCCAGCGTAACACCGGACTCCATCGGGATGGAGGTGAAGACGGGATGGTAGTGACCATGATGGCCGTCCTCGTTGTGATCCTGATTATTCGTGTCGCCAGAGGAGTCGTGGTCTGGGTGAGCGCTTTCATGATGGTCATGCTCATGCGTATGAAAGCCCGAGGTGGCCACATCCTTCCCCGCATGCCCATGCAGCCCGGCCGCCGCTGCCCAGGCGAACTGGAGCGGGACGATGAGCATGATGATCAGGGTGATGAAGCGACGCATTGGTCGGATTCTACAGATTCCAGCGTATTCACCAAGAGTTCGATCGTACGCATTCGCCGGAGTTGGTAATTCATCGGAGTTTATAGTCAATGGCCGGTGAGCGGTGCTTAGCTGACCTGGCTGGCGCAGTACGCCTACGGCAGCAATGGCCGACTTTGAGACGGTCGCCCCCCTCAATCTGAACGTCCGCTTCTGGCAAATCTTTCCTGACCGAGCCAGCATGCATCCCCACCCTTCTTCCGGTTGATTCGCGACGAATCAATTCTCACCGAATACCACCCCCGCCACATCCTGATACCGCTTCGCGAAATGCACCGTCAGCCCTTCGCGGATGTGCCCGGGCAACTTGTCGAAATCGCGCCGGTTGGCGTCGGGCAGGATCAGCTCGCTGATGCCGACCCGGCGTGCGGCGATGACTTTTTCGCGGATGCCGCCTACCGGCAGCACCTGGCCGGTCAGGGTGAGTTCGCCGGTCATCGCCAGTGGACGTGAGATTTTGCGGTTTTTCGCCAGCGACAGCAGCGCCGTCGCCATGGTGACGCCAGCGCTGGGGCCGTCCTTCGGGGTCGCGCCTTCCGGCACGTGCAGGTGGACGAAGCTGCTGTCGTAGAACTTCGCGTCGGCGCCGTAGGTTTTCAGGTGCGAGGCGATATAGCTGTAGGCGATCTCGGCCGATTCCTTCATCACCTCGCCGAGCTTGCCGGTGAGCTTGAAGCCGCGGTTGAGGGTGTGCACGCGGGTGGCCTCGACCGGCAGCGTGGCGCCGCCCATCGCGGTCCACGCCAGGCCGGTGACGACGCCGACGCCGGTGATGGGCTTTTCCTTCGTGAACACCGGCTTGTCGAGGTAGGCCTCGACTTCCTTGACGCCGATCTTGATCGGCGTCGCGGCGCCGCCGAGGATTTTCACCACGGCCTTGCGCGCCACCCGGCCCAGCTGTTTTTCCAGGTTGCGCACGCCGGCTTCGCGCGCGTAGCCTTCGATCACGTGGCGCAGCGCGCCTTCGCTGATGCTCAACTGCCTCTTTTTCAGCCCTGCCCGCTGCAGCACGCGCGGCCACAGGTGGTGCTTGGCGATCGCCACTTTCTCTTCGGTGATGTAGCCCGACAGGCGGATGACTTCCATGCGGTCGAGCAGCGCCGACGGGATCGAATAGTCGTTGGCGGTGCAGATGAACAGCGCCTTCGACAGGTCGAAGCGCACGTCGAGATAATGGTCGAGGAAATCGGCGTTCTGCTCGGGGTCGAGCACTTCCAGCAAGGCGGATGCCGGGTCGCCCTGGTAGCTGGCGCCGATCTTGTCGACCTCGTCGAGCATGATGACCGGGTTGGCCGACTCCACCTCTTTCAGCGCCTGCACGAACTTGCCCGGCATGGCGCCGATGTAGGTGCGGCGGTGGCCCTTGATCTCGGCCTCGTCGCGCATGCCGCCGACCGAGAAGCGGTAGAACTTGCGCCCCAGCGCCTCGGCGACGGACTTGCCGATCGAGGTCTTGCCGACGCCGGGCGGGCCGATCAGCAGCAGGATCGAGCCCGCCATCTCGCCGCGCATCGCGCCGACGGCGAGGAATTCGATGATGCGGTCCTTGACGTCGTCCAGCCCGTCGTGGTCGCGGTCGAGGATGCGGCGCGCGCGTTCGAGGTCGATCTTGTCCTGGGTGTGCACGCCCCACGGCAGCACGGTCAGCCAGTCGAGATAATTGCGGGTGACGGTGTATTCCGGCGAGCCGGTCTCCAGCAGCGACAGCTTGTGCATTTCCTCGTCGATGCGCTTTTTCGCCTGCTCGGGCAGCGTCAGTTTGGCGAGCCGTTCGTTGAAGGTGTCGAGCTCGGCGGTCTTGTCGTCCTTGGCCAGGCCCAGCTCCTTCTGGATCGCCTTCAGCTGCTGGCGCAGGAAGAACTCGCGCTGCTGCTCGCTCATTTTCTCGTCGACCTTTTCGCGGATGTCGGATTGCAGCCGCGCCACGTCGAGTTCCTTCTTCAGCAGCACCAGCACCTTTTCCATGCGCTTTTTCAGGCCGAAGGCTTCCAGCACGTCCTGCAGTTCCTGCTTCGACGCGGTGGTCAGGCTGGCGGCGAAGTCGGTCAGCTGCGAGGGCTCGTTCGGGCCGAAGCGGTTGAGGAAGAACTTGAGTTCCTCGGAATACAGCGGGTTGAGCGGCAGCAGCTCCTTGATGGTGTTGATGATGGCGATGGAATAGGCGCGGATTTCCTCGGAATCCGGCTTGCCGGTCTCGTTCGGATATTCGACCCTGACCTTGTAGGGCGCGGTGTCCGACAGCCATTCGACGATGCGGAAGCGGCGCACGCCCTCGGCGATGAACTGCATCTTGCCGTCGGAACGCACCGGATGGTGGATGCGCACCACCGTGCCGATGCTGCGAAAATCCGCCCGCTTCACGTCGTCGGTATTGTCGGGTTCGACCACCACCAGTCCCACCATGTGGTGCGCGGTTTCGCCGATGGCCTCCACCGTCGGCAGCCACGGCGCTTCGTTCATCAGCAGCGGCAGGGTTTGCGCCGGGAAAAACGGCTTTTCGGTCAGCGGCAGAAGGTACAGCTCAGCCGGCAGCGCCGGGGTGGCCGGCAACTGACGCTCATCGGGCAGGACTTCACCTTCCAGTGCGGGGTCATTGGGCATGATGGTCTTCACAATCCGGTCGACAGGACTCTGAAGTATCGGGCCTATCCGCCCGTTTTCAAGGGCGGGGCTGATTCGGCTTGACCGGAATTTCCTCGACCGTATCCGGCAGGCCGGACAGGATCATCAACTCGACCCGGCGGTTGCGCGCACGCCCTTCGGCGGTGTCGTTGGGGGCAATCGGCTGGCTGGCCTCGCGCCCGATGGCCGACAGGCGCGCCGGGGCGATGCCGTTGTCGGCCAGCAGGCGCACCACGCTGGTGGCGCGCACCGCCGACAATTCCCAGTTGGAGGCGAAAACCGGGTTGCTGATCGGCATGACGTCGGTATGGCCGGTGATTTCCAGCTTGAACGGTTCATTCCGCAGGCGCTCCGCCACCGCACGCAATACCGCCAGCGATTTCGCCTCGAGTTCGGCGCGGCCGGGGGCAAACAGCACGTTGGCATTGATTTCGATGCTGACGCCGCGGCGGCTCTGGGTCACCCGCACCTTGCCTTCCTTCACCAGCGGCGCCATCACGTCGAGCAGGCCGCTCGCCACCTCGGTCATGTGCGCCTGCTCCTCGATCGCCTGCTGCTGTTTCAGGGTGCCTTGCCTGACTTCCGCAGGCAATGCCGCCTTTGTCGGTTGCGGCACCGGCGCCCCGCTTGCCGGCGTCTTGCCGAAAGCATCGCCGAGCGAGCCGGCCAGGGCGCGCAATTTGTTCTCGTTGACCGCCGAGACCGCGTACATCACCACGAAGAAGGCAAACAGCAGGGTAATGAAATCGGCATACGAAATCAGCCAGCGGTCGCGATTGTCGTGGTCGGAGACGATGCGCCGCCGTCTGCGCATTACAAATATCCCTTGAGCCGCGCCTCGATGATGCGCGGATTGTCGCCCTGGGCAATGCCGATGAGGCCGTCGCAGACGATTTCGCGCTCGGCGACCCGGCGGGCGATGGTGAACTTGATCTTGTTGGCGATCGGCAAAAACACCAGGTTGGCCAGGCCGACGCCGTAGATGGTGGCGACGAAGGCGACCGCGATGCCCGCACCCAGCTTGCCGGGATCGGACAGGTTTTCCATGACATGGATCAGGCCTATCACCGCGCCCAGGATGCCGAGCGTGGGCGCGTAGCCACCCGCCGCTTCCCATACCCGCGCGGCCTGCCGCTCGGCCGTCTCGAAGCCGACGATCTGCACGTCGAGCGTGTCGCGCAGCTTGGCCGCATCGGCGCCGTCGATCAGCAATTGCAGTCCGGTTTTCTGGAACGGATCGCGCGTCATGTTGAGGTATTTTTCCAGCGCCAGCGCGCCGTCCTGGCGCGCGGTGTGCGACCACTGGACGATGCGGCGGATCAGCGCCTCGGCCTCCGATGCGGGCGGCCGGAAAGCCCACTTCGCCATGCGCACGCCCTTCATGAACACCGGCAGCGGGTAATGCAGCAGCACCGCGGCCAGGGTTCCGATCACCACGATGACGAAAGCGGCCGGCTGCAGGAACAGACCGATCTGCCCGCCTTCCATCGCCTGGCCGCCGAGAATGGCGGCAACCGCCAGCACCAGCCCGATCAGACTGCCGCGATCCATGCGTCTTCCTTCAGCTTGGTGCGCAGCCGCGCGATGGCCTGGCCGTGCAGCTGGCAGATGCGGGATTCGCTGACCCCGAACACTTCGCTGATCTCGCGCAGGTTGAGTTCCTGTTCGTAATACAGCGACATCAGCAGCTGTTCGCGTTCGGGCAGGTTTTCGATGCCGGCGATGATGCAGGCGCGCAGGTTGGCGTCGAGCAGCTGCGGCAGCGGCATGCTGGTCTCGTGCGCCGACTGCTTGTCGAGGAAGGAGTCGTCTTCGTCGGATTCGCCGAAATCCTCGAAATACAGCAGTTGATGGCCGCGCGCGTCGCCCAGCATGGCCTGGTATTCGGCCAGCGGGATTTTCATCGACGCGGCAATTTCGGTTTCGCTGGGCTGCCGCCCCAGCTGGTGCTGCAAGGCGCCGATGGCCTGTTCGATCTTGCGCATCGACTGCCGCGCGCTGCGCGGCAGCCAGTCGGACTGGCGCAATTCGTCGATCATCGAGCCACGGATGCGCTGGATGGCGTAGGCCTCGAACTGCGCGCTCTGCGCCTCGTCGTAGCGGCTGACGGCATCGAGCAGGCCGATCATACCGGCCTGCACCAGGTCGTCCTCCTCCACACTGGGCGGCAGCCGGCCCATCATGTGATGCGCCAGCCGTTTGACCATGGGCATGTATTGCGTCAGCAGGTCGCTCTTTTCGCTTTTGCCTGTTGCGGTGTACATACCCCCTACCTCCTGCAGGCTTCCATCATGCGACTGCCCTGGATCACGCGCTGCATGAACCCGCCGACGTTGCCCAGGCCGGCCTGCTGCGGCCAGCGCAGCAGGCCATCGGCCAGCTTGCGGAACTGCGAGGTGGACTGGGCGACGGGAAAGGCGTCCACCACGGAAGTGCGCAGGTGGCCCGCGCGGCTCAAACGCTCGTCGAGCGGGATATAGCCGAGGTAATCGACCGATACCCCCAGATAGCGCTCGGCGGTTTGGGCGAAATTGCGCGCCACCGCCTGCGCCTGCTCCGGCGATTCCATGCGGTTGAGCAGCAGGCGGAACTGGCGCTTGCCGAAATTGTGCGCCAGCCGCTTGACCAGGGTATAGCCCTGGGTGATCGCCGTGTTGCCGGGCGGCAGCACCACCATGATTTCGGAGGCGGCAAGCCCCAGCGGCAAGGCATCCGGGTCGGTGGCCTCCTCCATGTCCACCAGCACCACGTCGACGCCGCATTGCAGGCGGTTGAAGCTCTGCGCCAGCCATTCCTGATCGCGTTCGGACAGCTGTCCCAGCCGGTTGAAGCAGCCGCCGATCGGCAGCACCTGCACGTTGTCGGGGCCGTCGAGTATCAGCGCATCCAGGGTGCAGCGTCTTTCGAGCACGTCCGATACGTCGAAGCGCGGCGTCAGCCCGAGGGCGGCGCAGGCGCCGTGGCCGTGCCGATCCTGGTCGACGATGAGCACGTCGCGCCCCGAGCGGGCCAATGCCACTGCCAGGTTGGCGGTGGCGGCGGTCTTGCCCGCCCCTTTCTGCCCCGACATCACGGTAATGACCTGAAACCCGGTCTGCCCCAGCAGGCGGCGCAGCCCGGCGGCCTGGTCGCTGACGAACTTATCCAAGGGACACCGCGCTTTCGCGATGCGCCGCCTGGCTGCCGGACAGCGCGAAGGCCAGCTCGCTGTCGTCCAGCTGCCACGGCGAGGCTTGCGTGCGCGCCTTGAAGGCGCGGTGAATGAGGTACTGGCGATTGGCCAGATGCAGGTCTTCGGGCACGCGCTGGCCGGTCGCCAGATAGTGCACGCTCAACTGGTGGCGGATCGCGCAGTCGAGCGCCGGGCCGAGGCTTGCCGCCTCGTCGACCTTCGATAGAATGCAGCCGTCCAGCCCGCGCGTGCGGTAGGCCTGCACCACTTCGTTCAGGGTGTCGCCGTGGCTGGTGGCGTTCAGCAGCAGCAGGCGCTTGATCGGCTTGCCGGCCTGGCACAGCATCTCGACCTGCTCGGCAACGGCCTGGTCGCGCTGGCTCATGCCGACGGTATCGATCAGCACCGTGTGCTTGTTGCGCAGTTCGGACAGCGCCAGCCGCAGGTCGGCCGCATCGCGCACCGCGTGCACGGCGACGCCGAGGATCTTGCCATAGATGCGCAGTTGTTCGTGGCCGCCGATACGGTAGCTGTCGGTGGTCAGCAGGGCCAGCTTGTCGGCGCCGTGGCGCACCACGAAACGGGCGGCGAGCTTGGCGGTGGTGGTGGTCTTGCCGGCACCGGTGGGGCCCATCAGGGCGAACACGCCGCCGCCGTCGAGCATGTCGGTTTCGCTCTGCATCACCTGCAGGCGCTTCATCAAGGTGTTTTTCGCCCAGCCCTGCGCCTGCTCCACATCGCCTTTCGGCATCGTTTCCAGCAGCTCGCGCGCCAGGGTGGCGGAAAAGCCGGCCGCCAGCATGTCGCGCATCACGGCGGCGCCGGCCGGATCGCGCCCCGGCAGATCGCGCCAGGCCAGATCGGCCAGCTGGCTTTCCAGCCGCATCTGCATCGCCTTGATTTCGCCGCGGATTTCACCCACCACGCTTTGCGCCAGCTGGGTGCTGTCCGTACTGGGCACGGCGACCCGCTCGACCAGACGGCGTTTGATGGCGACTGCCGGCGCCGGCTCGGTTTCGTCCTGCACGTCCGCTAGCGGTGCCTTGGCAGGAGCGGCAATTGCCGGCGCCTCCACCACCGGCGGCGCCATCGAAGCGATGTCTTCCGCCGCCAGGGCCAGCACTTCCACCCCGCCGTCTACGGTGCGGTTGGAGAGAATGACCGCGTCGGGCCCGAGCGCATCGCGCAGCTGGCGCATGGCTTCACGGGATGTTTTGGCGACGATTCGTTTGACGTTCATGCTGCTCCTCCTACCAGGGAAGTCACTTTGATCTGCTTGCCTTCGGGCACTTCAGCGTGCGAAAGCACTTTGAGCTGCGGCACGGTGCGCCGCAGGAAACGTGCGAGTAGCGGACGCAGCACGGCAGGCGTCAGCAATACCGGGGGATGGCCCAGCGCTTCCTGCCGCTGCGTCGAGGTCTGGGTGCGCTCCAGCAGGGTGTCGGCCAGGCCCGGCTCCATGCCGGCGGCATCGTGCCCCGCCTGCAGCGTCTGCAGCAGCAGCCGCTCGAGGCCATGGTCCAGCGCGATCACCGGCAGTTCGCTGGCCGAGCCGTAAATCTGCTGCACGATCGAGCGCCCCAGCGCCACCCGCACCAGGGCGGTGAGTTCGTGCGGATCCTGCACCCGTGCGGCGTGTTCCAGCAGGGTGTCGATGATGCTGCGCATGTCGCGGATCGCCACGCCTTCGGTGAGCAGGGTCTGCAGCACTTTCTGCACCGTGGAGAGCGGCAGCATTTTCGGCACCAGGTCTTCCACCAGCTTGGGCGCGCTCTTTCCCAGGTGATCGAGCAGCGCCTGCGTTTCCTGCCGCCCCAGCAGTTCGGCGGCATGCTGGGTCACCAGATGATTCAGGTGGGTGGCGACCACGGTGCCGGGGTCGACCACGGTGTAGCCCATCGCCTGCGCCTGCTCGCGCAGGCCGGATTCGATCCACACCGCCGGCAGATCGAAGGCGGGATCGCGCGTGGCGATGCCCGGCAGGCTGGCGGTGATGTTGCCCGGGTCGATGGCGAGGAACAGCCCGGTGCGCACTTCGCCGGAACCGATCTCGACGCCTTTCAGGGTGATGCGGTAGCTGTTCGGATTGATTTCCAGGTTGTCGCGGATATGCACGGCAGGCGGCAGAAAACCGATCTCCCTGGCGAATTTCTTGCGGATACCCTTGATGCGGCGCACCAGCTCGCCGTCGGTGGCGCTGTCCACCAGCGGGATCAGGCGATAGCCCACTTCCAGGCCCAGGGTGTCGATGGGCGCGACGTCTTCCCAGCTGGCTTCCTGGCTTTCGACCGCGGCGGCGGGCGCGGCCTGCGCCTCCGCCGGCGCTTCCTGCTGTTGCTGCTTGCCGTTCCGGTAGGCCAGCCAGACCAGGCCGCCCGCCAGCAGCAGGAAGGCAAAGTTCGGCATACCCGGAATCATGCCCATCAGGCCGAGAATCGCGGCGGTGATATAGAGCGCCTGCCGCTTGCTGAAAACGTTGGACAGCATCTGGCCGGCGATGTCTTCCTCGGTGCTGACGCGGCTGACGATGATGCCGGCGGCGATCGAGATGACCAGCGCCGGAATCTGCGCCACCAGGCCGTCGCCGATCGCCAGCAGGGTGTAGTTGCTGGCGGCGTCGGCCATCGCCATATCGTGCTGCATCACGCCGATGATGAGGCCGCCGACGACGTTGATGATCAGGATCAGGATTCCGGCGATGGCGTCGCCGCGCACGAATTTAGAGGCGCCGTCCATCGAGCCGTAGAAGTCGGCTTCCTGGGCGATTTCGGCACGGCGCCGGCGCGCCTCGTTTTCGTCGATAAGGCCGGCGTTGAGGTCGGCGTCGATTGCCATCTGCTTGCCCGGCATCGCGTCGAGGGTGAAGCGCGCGCTGACCTCGGCGATGCGGCCGGCGCCCTTGGTGATGACGATGAAGTTGATCACCACCAGGATGACGAACACGATGATGCCGACCGTGTAATTGCCGCCGACCAGGAAATGGCCGAAGGCTTCGATCACCTTGCCCGCAGCGTCCGGTCCGGTATGGCCATCCAGCAGCACCACGCGGGTGGACGCGACGTTGAGCGACAGCCGCAGCAGCGTGGACAGCAGCAGCACCGTGGGGAAGGCGGCGAATTCGAGCGCCTTCTTGGTCGATAGGCTGACCAAAAGCACCATGATGGAAAGCGCGATGTTGAAGGTGAACAGCATGTCCAGCGCAAACGGCGGCAGCGGCAGCACCAGCATCGCCAGAATGAGGACGATGAAAATCGGTGCCGCCATCGCGCGCGCATTGGCCGGGTTGAAGATATTCGAAAGACTCAGGGTGCCGTTCATACGGATGCATTCAACGGATCGAGTTCAGGGGGAACCGGCAAGGTGGTCGGCGTGTTGGGATACGCCCCGCCCGCCTGCTGGAAATGGCGCAGCTGGAACACGTAGGCCAGCACTTCGGCCACCGCCGCATAGAGCGTGGCCGGGATCTCGTCGCCGAGTTCGGTATGGCGGAACAGCGCGCGCGCCAGCGGCGGCGCTTCCAGCAGCGGTACCTTGTGCTCGGCCGCCAGTTCGCGGATTTTCGCGGCGACCGCATCGGCCCCCTTGGCCACCACGCGCGGCGCGCGCATCTTGCCTTCGCTGTACTTGAGCGCCACGGCGTAATGGGTGGGGTTGGTCACCACCACGTCGGCGCTGGGGATTTCGGCCATCATGCGGCGGCGCGCCACTTCGCGCTGCTGGGCGCGGATGCGCGCCTTGACGTGCGGGTCGCCCTCCGATTCCTTGCTTTCCTGGCGCAACTGCTCCTTGGTCATCTTGAGCTTGTTGTAGTAGCTCCACAGCTGATACGGCAGATCCAGCACGACGATGAAAATCATCGCGCCCGAAGCCAGCAGGAACACCTTGCCGATGAGGTCGCCCATGTGCTGGATGGCGAGGGGCGGCGACTCCAGGCTGAGTGAAAAGAGCGCGTCGAGATTGGACCAGATCAGCCACACGGCGACCCCACCCAGCAGGCCGACCTTGGCCAGCGACTTGACCAGTTCGACCAGGCCCTGGCTGGAAAACATGCGCTTGATGCCCGACAGCGGATTCAGGCGCTTGAAATCCGGGGCGAGTGCCTTGGTGCTGAACAGCCAGCCGCGCAGCAGCAGCGGCGAAGCCAGGGCGGCGATCAGCACCAGCGCCAGGAAAGGCGCCAGCGCCAGCGCGGCGTCGAAAAACTGGCTGGACAGCTGCGCCATGACGTACGCGCTATCGCGGGCGATGGCTGGCTGGAACTGCAGGCCGCCGCGCACGATCTGCGACATGGCCTGGCCGAGGCCGCTGGCCATCATCCACAGCGCCGCACCGCCGGTCATCAGGACGACGAACGTGGCCAGCTCGCGCGATTGCGGCACCTGGCCATCTTCGCGCGCCTTCTCCAGCCGCTGTGGCGACGGGGCTTCTGTCCGTTCCTGATCGCTTTCTTCAGCCATCCCTGATTCCACCTGTGAAAGGGAGCCTTGCCGTCCGCGAAGCGGAGGCAGGCTTTCTTAGGCTGGATTATTGGCCACGCCCGGCGCGGGCGATCGGGGGAATAAGGGTGGATTTGACCTGCTATTTCGCGCCAAGCGGCGCGCGACGGTCAGTTTTCGGCGTTGGCCCTGCTCATTTCTTCGCGCACGCCGGCTTCGTCCGCCACGTTGACGCCGCTGGCTTCCTTGGTGATGGCATCCTCGGTGCGCTTGTTCATCACGATGATGCTGATGCGGCGGTTGATCGGATCGTGCGGTCCCGCCTGGTTGAACGGCACCGACGATGCCAGCCCGACCACGCGCAACATCTTCGCTTCGTCCATGCCGCCGGCGATCAGTTCGCGCCGCGAGGCATTGGCACGGTCGGCCGACAACTCCCAGTTGCTGTAGCCGCGCGCGCCGTTGGCATACAGCATGGCATCGGTGTGGCCCGACAGGCTGATGCGGTTCTGCACGTCGTTCAGCACCTGGCCGATCTCGTGCAGGATGATCTTGGTGTAGGGCTGCAGCTCGGCGCTGGCGAGGTTGAACATGGGCCGGTTCTGCTCGTCGACGATCTGGATGCGCAGGCCTTCGCTGGTGATATCGATCAGCAGCTGCCGCTTGAACTGCCGCAGGGTGGGATTGGCGTCGATCGCCGTCTCGAGACGCTTCTTCAGCTGCTTGAGCTTGGCGGTCTCGATGCGCTCGAGTTCGGCCTGCGCCGCCTTCAGGTTGTAGGACTTTTTCTCGGCCTGGGTATCGCCTTTTTTCACCTGGCCCAGTTGCCGCGTCATATCAAGGCCGCCGCCCTTGATGACGCTGGAGCTGTCGCCGCTGCCGGAGCCCCCCTGCATCGCCACCTTGAGCGGCGTCTTGAAATATTCCGCGATCCCTTCGAGGTCGCCCTTGGTGGTCGAACCCAACAGCCACATCAGCAGGAAGAACGCCATCATCGCCGTGACGAAGTCGGCATAGGCGATTTTCCATGCCCCGCCGTGGCGGCTGCCTCTCACCTTCCTGATGCGCTTGATGACGATGGGCGTCTTCTGTTCGCTCATGTATGTATGGGTATGAGGTGATGGCGTCCCGGCCCGGCAGCGGGAAAATCAGCGCGACCGCGCGCCTCTCACATGCTCTTCCAGTTCGCTGAAGGAGGGGCGCTCGGTCGAGAACAGCACCTTGCGCCCGAATTCGACCGCGATGGCCGGCGCATAGCCGTTGATGCTGGCAAGCAGGGTGACCTTGATGCATTGCAGCATCTTGGTCGATTCGTGCAGCTTTTGCTCAAGCAGGCTCGCGAGCGGCCCGACAAACCCGTAAGCCAGCAGGATGCCGAGGAAGGTGCCGACCAGCGCGTGCGCAATCAGGATCCCCAGTTCCGCCGGCGGCAGGCCGACCGACTCCATCGTGTGCACCACGCCCATCACCGCCGCGATAATGCCGAAGGCAGGCAGGCCGTCGCCTATCTTGGCGATGACATGGGAAGGGATCTCGCCCTCGTGGTGGTGGGTTTCGATTTCATTGTCCATCAGGTTTTCGATTTCGAAGGCATTCATGCTGCCGCTCACCATCAGGCGCAGATAATCGGTAAGGAATTCGACGATGTGGTGATCGGCCATCACTGCCGGATATTTCGCGAACAGCGGGCTGTTCTCGGGCGAGTCGACATCGGATTCCACCGACATCAGCCCTTCCTTGCGGATCTTGGTCAGCAACTCGTACAGCAGCGCCATGATGTCCATGTAGAGCGCACGGGTATATTTCGATCCCTTGAATGCGGTGGGCAAGGCCTTCAGGGTGGCCTTGATGGCCTTGCCGTTGTTGCCGACGAAGAAGGCGCCCGCCGCGCCGCCCCCGATCATCAGGAGTTCGACCGGCTGGAACAGCGCCGCCAGGTGTCCGCCCGCCAGCGCGAAGCCACCGAAGATGCTGAATAAGACGACGATATATCCAACGATGACTAGCACGACCGTGTGTTCCTTTTGGCGGGGACATGGAGCGGAAGCTGTCCCGTCCGCCCCGATGTTTCAGCATGCGAAGCAAGCGCTCTCAACAGGAGGATTCGACCGCCGCGGCGGAAACTTGATGGCTCGGCGACAGTATTTCCGTGTGGCGGCGCCTCACATCCGCCACGCATACAGGGTGTGCCGTGCGCCTTCCGCCAGCGTTACGACGCGATCCGGCGGCTGCGCGTCCACCGCGAACGACAGGCTGACGAACAGGCTGCCGCTGCGCATCTGGGAGCGGGCCTGCTGCCACAACCCGGGCATGGCAGCGGGCGAAAGAAAAACGAATACGACATCGAAGTCCGCCAGACTGAGTTGAGCGTAATCGCGCCGCATAAAGCGCACCCGGCTGCCTGTCAGCCAGGCGCGCAAACGGCTGACGAGCCAGGGGGCGGGGGCAAGTTCGGTGCCATAAAAGCGGCCGAGCGGAAAGCGGCTTTCCAGATAACACGGCACGCCGCCAAATCCGCTGCCAAGATCGATGAAGCGGAGCGGCTGCGCCTGCGGCAGCAGCGACGCCAGCGCCTGTCTGGCTTTGCGGCTGGACAGATACAGCGGCACCCGGGTGCGGAAGGTGCTCCAGTAAAACGCGAGCAGCAGCAGGAATGCGGCCAGATGGAACCAGGCCGGCGCATCGATCCGCTGGGCCAGCAACACGGCAGGCAGGAAAGCGAAATGCAGCGGCGGCCACCACGCCGGCTGCCGCCAGGCGATGCTGAGGCCGGCGGCGATGGTCCCTTGTGCCAGGGCGAATTGCCACAGCGCGGGCTGGAATGGAAAAACGGTTTGCGGCAGGGTGTGCAGCAGCATCGCCAGAAGCACGGCGGTGCACTGGATGACGAGCGACTGGAGACTGACTGGCAGGCGCGTCATCACCGGACTTCGGGGAGAAAATCCGTCAGGCGGCGGCGCTCAGTTCGGTTCCGGCCGCAGCTTTGGCTTTGCGGGTTTTGCCGGCGCGCGCCGGCACGTTGCAGAGGCCGCACACGTACTGGCTGTGCAGGTCGTCCGGATGCACCACAAAGTGACCACCGCAGTCGCTGCAGACGGCTGTGTCGAGCATGCGGCTTTCGAAGAAACGGTTCAGGGTCCAGGCGCGGGTGAAGCTCAGCACGGCTTCGATTTGGTTGGTGTGAAGATATTCCTGATACAGGCGATAGCTCTTGAGCACCGCTTCGATGCCACTGCAATCGCTGTTCCTGGTGAGATAGCGATGAATGTTGATGAACAGCGAGGAATGCACGTTGGGCAGCCAGGTCAGGAACCAGTCGGTCGAAAACGGCAGCATGCCCTTGGGCGGCGAGACGCCTTTGACTTCCTTGTACAGTTTGAGCAGGCGTTCACGCGACAGCGAGGTTTCGGACTCCAGCACCTGCGGGCGGGCACCGAGCTCGATCAATTCGATCGCCAGTTGCGTATCGCGCATCTCGGTCAACAGACTTTTCTTGCTCATGGCCCCTCCCCTTGCTTGTTTTATTTCTTGCGACGCAGAATCAGGCGAACGCTTCCGCAGCCTGGCCCGCCATCAGAATGGCGGCATGGGATTGCGCCAGCGCACGATCCTTGGTGTAGCTGGTCAGCATGTTCAGCACCGCGCCGTCGTCGAAGCGGAAACGCGACACCAGCATGCCGGAAGCGGCCAGCTTGAGGATTTGCGCGGGGGTCAGCGCCTCGATCAGGTCGGCAACGTCCTGGCTGATGCCGAGGCGAAAAACGGCGGTCGCCTTGTCGTGCCGGATCATGTTTTGCGCGAGCATCAGGTAGTTGAGATTGACATCGCGCATCTCGTCCAGCATTTCGTCCAGTTTCATTTGCTTGCCCTTCTTCGTTGAATTTTTTTCGAATTCACACTTAAGTCAGCGTGGTGAATTCGTTTTCGGACGCCCCCCGGGAAAGTTAACGTAGAGATGCGCTGTATTGACGGACGGAATCTGGGCGGATTTTCTTGTAGGCGTTTGTCCTACATGCGCGGCAGGTAGCGCGATGAGCGGGCCATCCCGGGCCGAAACAGCGTTCCGGCCGCTCGGCGAATCAAAAGAAACCCCATAAATAACAAAAGATTGCGACAGGATGGCGCATGGGTCGCGCAGCCGGCGAGCCCCGGGCGCGAAAAGCCGGCCGGCAGCCTCAACTGCGCCTGTAAATATCCTCGAAGCGCACGATGTCGTCCTCGCCCAGGTAAGAGCCCGACTGCACCTCGATCATGTGCAGGTCGACCTTGCCGGGGTTCTCCAGGCGGTGCGTGGTGCCGAGCGGAATATAGGTGGACTGGTTCTCGGTCAGCAGCATGGTCGCCTCGCCGCAGGTGACGCTGGCGGTGCCGGACACCACGATCCAGTGCTCGGCGCGGTGGTGGTGCATCTGCAGGCTGAGCTTCTCGCCCGGCTTGACCATGATGCGCTTGACCTGGAAACGCTCGCCTTCGTCGATGCCTTCGTACCACCCCCAGGGCCTGTGGACCTGCTTGTGGACCAGATGCTCGCAGCGCTTTTCGGCTTTCAGGCGGTCAACCAGTTTCTTCACGTCCTGCACCTGGTCCTTGTTCGCCACCAGCACCACGTCGGCGGTTTCCACCACCACCAGGTCGGATACGCCGAGCATCGCCACCATGCGCGTTTCGGCGCGGACGAAGTTGTTGCAGGCGTTTTCCAGCATGACGTCGCCGCGGGTGGCATTGCCCTGCGCGTCCTTGTCCGCCACTTCCCATAATGCCGACCAGGCGCCGATATCGTTCCATGCCATGTCCGCCGGCACCACGGCGGCGCGGCGGGTATGCTCCATCACCGCGTAGTCGACCGATTCCGACGGACAGGCCTCGAACGCGGCGGGGTCAAGCCGAACGAAATCGAGGTCGGGGATGGCGGCATCGAGCGCGGCACGGCTGGCCTCCAGAATGTCGGGGCGCAGGGTCTGCAGTTCATCGAGGAAATCCGCCGCCCGGAACAGGAACATGCCGCTGTTCCAGAAATACTCGCCTGAGCCGACATACTGCTGCGCGGTGGCGAGGTCGGGCTTTTCGACGAAGCCCGCCACCTGGTACGCGCCGGCGCAGCCCGGCAGCGGCGCGCCCTTGCGGATGTAGCCGTAGCCGGTTTCGGGGGTCGCCGCGACGATGCCGAAGGTAGCCAGATGACCTTTTCCTGCCGCTTCGGCGGCAGTGCGGATGGCGGCATGGAAGGCCGCGACGTCGCCGATCAGGTGGTCGGCCGGCAGCACCAGCATCAGCGCGTCGGGGTTGGCGCGCGACAGCATCAGCGCAGCCACGGCGATGGCCGGCGCGGTGTTGCGTCCCGCCGGCTCCAGCACGATGGCATGCGGCGCGGTGTCGATCTGGCGCATCTGCTCGGCAATCATGAAGCGATGCTCGACGTTGCACACCATCAGCGGTGCCGCCATTTCCGGCATGTCCGCCAGACGGCTGACAGTGTCCTGCAGCAGGCTGCGGTCGCTGGCGAGCGGCAGCAGTTGCTTGGGCAGGGCCGCGCGGGACAAGGGCCACAGGCGCGTGCCCGAGCCGCCGGAAAGGATCACGGGATGGATGGTGGTCATATCGTGTGCTCTGCTAAAAAGTCATGTCGTCGATTGAGGCAAATTCCGTTCCAGGCACAGGGCGAGCGCGCTTTCCCAAGCGGGCAGCCGCACCCCGAAAGTCGCTGCCAGCTTGCCGCAATCCAGCTGCGAGTTGAGCGGGCGAACGGCGGGGGTCGGATAGTCGGAGGTCGGGATCGCGGTCAGGCGGGCACATTTTTCATCCGGGCCGCCCTGCTGCGCCAGGATGGCTGCGGCAAAGCCGTGCCAGCTGGTGCGGCCGCGGCAGCTCAGATGATAGATCCCGGACGTTGCAGCCCGATCGGGCCGGTCCAGCCAGCGCGCAATGGTCAAAGCGCTGGCTTCGGCGATCAGGCGCGACCAGGTCGGCGCACCGAACTGGTCGTCGACCACCGTCAGGATGTCGCGCTCGCGCGCCAGCCGCTGCATGGTCAACAGGAAGTTGCGGCCGCGCAGGCCGTAGACCCAGCTGGTGCGCAGGATCAGATGGGGGGTGCCGCTGCGCTGCACCGCCTGCTCGCCCGCCAGCTTGCTCGCGCCATACACGCCCAGCGGATTCGGCACGTCCGCTTCCGTATAGGCAACGGGTTTGCGGCCATCAAACACGTAGTCGGTGGAAAACTGCACCAGCGGAACGCCGCAAGCGGCGAGTTCGCCCGGCGCGTCGGCGTTGACGGCATACGCCAGACCGGGCTCGGATTCGGCCTTGTCGACCGCCGTGTAGGCTGCCGGGTTGACGATCAGATCCGGCGCGATCGCCGCCACCGTGCGGCGGATGCTTGCCGTATCGGCGAGGTCAAGGAGACTGCGGCCGGCAGCGATCACGTCGCCCAGCGGCGCCAGCGTGCGCTGCAATTCCCAGCCCACCTGGCCGCCGACGCCGGTAAGCAGGATTCTCACGCAAACACCTCGCACTCGGCGAGCGGCAAGCCGGCCTGGTCCTTGGCGGACAATAGCGGTTCGCCCTGCAGCGGCCAGGCGATGTCGAGCGCCGGATCGTTCCACAGCAGGCTGCGCTCGAACTGCGGCGCGTAGTAGTCGGTGGTCTTGTAGAGAAATTCGGCATGCTCGGACAGCACCAGAAAACCGTGCGCGAAGCCCGGCGGAATCCACGCCATGTCGTGCGTTTCGGCCGACAGGCGGAAGCTGGCGGCGCATCCGAAATGCGGCGAGCTGCGGCGCAGGTCGACCGCCACGTCTAACACCTCGCCCGCCGCCACGCGCACCAGCTTGCCCTGCGGCTGGCGGATCTGGTAATGCAGCCCGCGCAACACGCCTTTTGCCGAACGCGAGTGGTTGTCCTGCACGAACTCGGCATCGATGCCGAGTTCGGCAAAGGCCTTGCGGTTATAGCTTTCGAAGAAAAATCCACGCGTGTCGCCGAACACCCTGGGACGCAGCAGCAGCACATCGGGGTGCCGGGTGGCAATGACCTGCATCAGAACACCCGCTCGCTCAGCACGTCGATCAGATAACGCCCGTAATCGTTTTTCAGCAACGGCTGCGCCAGCGCCTGCAGTTGCGCGGCGTCGATGAAGCCCTGGCGGTAGGCGATTTCTTCCGGGCAGGCGATCTTCAGCCCCTGGCGCTTCTCGATGGTCTGGATGTACAGCGCCGCCTCGATCAGCGAATCGTGGGTGCCGGTGTCGAGCCAGGCCTGGCCGCGTCCCATTACCTGCACGTCGAGTTCGCCCCAGTCGAGATACTGGCGGTTGACGTCGGTGATTTCCAGCTCGCCGCGCAGCGATGGCTTCAGCGCACGCGCGACGTCGATCACCCGGTTGTCATAAAAATACAGACCGGTGACGGCGTAGCGCGATTTCGGCCGGGCGGGTTTTTCCTCCAGGCTGACCGCGCGCCCGGCAGCGTCGAATTCGACCACCCCGTAGCGCTCGGGGTCTTGCACCGGATAGGCGAACACGGTGGCGCCGTGCGCGCGCTGTCCCGCCGCCCGCAAATCCTGGCTCAGTTCGTGGCCGTAGAAAAGGTTGTCGCCCAGCACCAGGGCGCTGGGATCGTTGCCGATGAAGTCGCTGCCGATGAGAAAAGCCTGCGCCAGCCCCTCGGGCGCCGCCTGCACCGCGTACCGGATGTTGAGCCCCCATTGCGCGCCGTCGCCCAGCAGCTGCTCGAAGCGCGGCGTGTCCTGCGGGGTGGAAATCAGCAGGATGTCGCGGATCCCCGCCAGCATCAGCGTGGTCAGCGGGTAGTACACCATGGGCTTGTCGTAGACCGGCAGCAGCTGCTTGGATACGGTCTGCGTGATCGGGTACAGGCGGGTGCCGGAGCCGCCGGCGAGGATGATGCCCTTGCGTGTGCTCATGCCGGATGATCTGCGTAGTTTCTGGAAACCCAGTTGCGGTATTCGCCGCTGGTCACATGGGCCACCCAGTCCTGGTTGTCCAGATACCAGGCGACCGTCTTCCTGATCCCGCTCTCGAAGGTTTCGCTCGGCACCCAGCCGAGTTCGCGCTCGATCTTGCGGGCGTCGATCGCATAGCGCCGGTCGTGGCCGGGCCGATCCTTGACGAACGCAATCAGGCTGGCATGCGGCATCACCGGCGATTCAGGATGGCGCTCATCGAGCATCGCGCACAGGGCATTCACCACCTCCAGATTGGTTTTCTCGTTGCAGCCGCCGATGTTGTAGGTCTCCCCCACCCGTCCGGCCTCCAGCACGCGCCGGATCGCGCTGCAGTGGTCGCCGACATACAGCCAGTCGCGGACATTGCTGCCGTCGCCGTAGATCGGCAGCGGCCTGCCCGCCAGCGCGTTGTGGATGACCAGCGGGATGAGCTTTTCCGGAAACTGCAGCGGCCCGTAATTGTTCGAGCAGTTGGTGGTCAGCACCGGCAGGCCATAGGTGTGATGATAGGCGCGCACCAGATGATCCGATGCCGCCTTCGACGCCGAATACGGGCTGTTCGGCGCATACGGCGTAGCTTCGGAAAACGCCGGATCGGCTGCGCCGAGCGAGCCGTACACTTCGTCGGTCGACACATGCAGAAAACGGAATGCCGCCTGTTCGTCCGCGGGCAGCTGCGACCAATGCGCGCGCACCGCTTCCAACAACTGGAAGGTACCGACCACATTGGTCTGGATGAACTCGGCGGGACCGTGGATGGAGCGGTCGACATGGCTTTCCGCCGCGAAATTGATGATCGCGCGGGGCCGGTATTGCTGTAGCAGCGCATCAACGACCGCTCGGTCGCCGATGTCACCCTGGACGAAGACATGCCGTGCATCCCCCTGCAGGGGCCGCAGGTTTTCCAGATTGCCCGCATAGGTCAGCTTGTCGAGATTGACGACGGGCTCGTTTCCCTCCGTCAGCCAGTCAATGACGAAATTGGCGCCGATGAACCCCGCGCCGCCGGTGACCAGAATCATGCCGGGCTCAGGGCTTGCCGGTTTGCCCAGCAGGCTTGCCGATTTGCGGAGCCGGCGCGAAACCAGTGGCGTATTCGATTTTTCCGCTGGCGCGCAGTTTTCTGATTTCGGCTTCCAGCAGGGTTTTGCGTTTCTCGCCCAGCACGACGCGCCCGATTGCGGCCCTGGCCTGCTCCAGCGTTACGGGCTGCGCCTGGCTGCCCTGCAATTGCAGCACGCTGACACGATTCTCCCCCATCGGCACCACCACCACCTGGCCGTCCTTCATGTTGATCAGTTGCGCCAGCATGGGGGCGGAAATCTGTTCCGCCGGCTTGACCGCCATGCCCGTCTTGCCGTCGATCCCCTGCGCGCGCAACCAGTCGGCAAACTCGGCCAGCGTGCGGCTCTGCTTGAGTTGCGCCTCGACCTCGGCAACGCGCGCCGGCGCCAGCTGCAGCTCCAGTTCCTGGACGCGGTAGATCTTGCGCTGCGCGAACAATTCGGGATGCCGGTCGTAATAATCCTGGATTTCCGTGTCGGCAGGCTGGGCCATGTCTTTGAACAGGCGTTCCATGTACGCCTCGACCAGCACCTGACGCTGCGCCTGCTGCATTGCCAGGACAACCTCGGGAGCCTGGTCCAGCCTGGCCTCTTTGGCTGCGTGGCTGACCAAATGCTGATCGATCAGGGCTTCCAGCACCCTGCCGCGCGCCTGAGCGGACTCGGTCGCGTCAAGCTTGCCCAGACGGGCCACTGCACGCCCCAGCTCGACCTCGCTGATTGCGTCGCCGCCTACCGTTGCCGCGATGCCGTCCTTGGCGGTCGTGGCCGGCTGTTCGCAGGCGACCAGCGACAAGGCCGCAACGGCCACGAGAAAGGATGTGCGGTGGATTTTCATTGACGCTCCGGTCGTTCAGACGAATCGCCGGTATGGTGCGGGATTCCGCTGCATTCGGCAAGTTCGCCGGGCGGGGGCTAAAGAAAAAACGACCGACGCCGTAATTCAGAATCACTACCTCAGCTTGAAGCCATATGCCGCTGGCGCAAGCCGTTTGTTGGCCTATATTCAGACTGTGTAGAACTCCTGGTAAAGGGTTTATCCCTAGGCGCTCCTCCTCCTGCCACACCAGGTTTTTTTGCGGCGCCTCGGGCGCCGCTTTTGTTTTACGGCTCCGGATCGTGCTAGCGGCCCGACTCTTCAGCAAACGCCCTCACCCCGGCCGATGCACGCGCTTGACTGAGCGCCTCGGCCGCCCTTTCCCTGGTCGCCCGTAGCCTGGCCGCCTGCTCCTCTTTCGTGGATTGCGCCGCCAGAGCGAGTTGCTCCTCGCGTTTGGCCTTCTCTGCCTGCTGCCGCTTCGCGTGCAACGCCTCCTGGCGCTCGCGTTCGGCTTGCTCAGTCCGCGCCGCCGCCTCCAGGCGGGTTCGCGCCTGGGCGGCCTCGACGGCCTGCCGATGTTTGCTTTCCCTGATCGCCTGCTGGCGCGCCTGCTCCGCCTCTCGCTTGCGCTCCGCTTCCTCTTGCGCCTTCTGGGCATCGAGGCGGGCACGTGCCTCCTTGATGTCGGCGCGGATCTGCGCCCCGGTCTGACGGATACGCTCGCCTATCGCCGCCAGATCTTCGGCGGAAACGGCCGGGGTTTCGGACACAGTCTTGCCACGTTCCGTGTCGGCAGCCTGGGCGCAGACTGACAGCAGCATTGCCAGCGTGGCGGCGGCACGCGATGCGTAGTGGACGTTCATTAATTTCCTTCCGTCTCGGCAAACAGACGCAGGCGCCAGCAACCCAATAGCGCCTGCCGCTAGGAAGGTTTACGGCCACGCATGCATGAAGCTTTACGGGAAATTACGCCGCCACGGCCTCTTCAAACTCCAGGCCGACCTTTCCGCTGGCGTCCAGGTCGATCGTCACCCGCCCGCCGTGCGCCAGCTTGCCGAACAGCAACTCATCGGCCAGCGCCTTGCGGATGGTGTCCTGGATCAGGCGTGCCATCGGCCGCGCACCCATCAGCGGGTCGAAGCCGTGCTTGGCGAGATAGGCCTTCAGCGCGTCGGTGAATACCGCCTCGACCTTCTTCTCGTGCAGTTGCTCTTCCAGCTGCATCAGGAACTTGTCGACGACCTGCAGGATGACCGGCTCGGTCAGCGGCGCAAACGGAATGATCGCATCCAGCCGGTTACGGAATTCCGGCGTGAACATGCGGCGGATTTCGCCCATCTCGTCGCCGCTTGCACGCGTGCCGGAGAACCCGATCGTTGATTTGTTGAGCATTTCCGCACCCGCATTGGTGGTCATGATGAGCACCACATTGCGGAAATCGGCCTTGCGCCCGTTGGTATCGGTCAGCGTGCCGTGATCCATCACCTGCAACAGCACGTTGAAGATGTCCGGATGGGCTTTTTCAACTTCATCCAGCAAAACAACGGCATAGGGATGCTTGTTGACCGCTTCGGTCAACAAGCCGCCTTGATCGAAACCGACATAGCCGGGCGGCGCGCCGATCAGCCGCGACACCGCATGGCGTTCCATGTACTCCGACATGTCGAAACGGATCAGCTCGACCCCCAGCACATACGCGAGCTGGCGCGCGACCTCGGTCTTGCCGACCCCGGTTGGGCCGGAAAACAGGAAGTTTCCGATCGGCTTCTGCGGATTGCCGAGGCCGCTGCGCGACATCTTGATTGCCGTCGCCAGCGCATCGATCGCGGCCTCCTGTCCATACACCACGGCTTTCAGGTCGCGATCCAGCGTCTTCAGCGAGTTCTTGTCGTCGGACGACACGGTCTTGGGCGGAATGCGCGCGATCTTGGCGATGATGTCCTCGATCTCGCGCGGCGTGATGACGCGCTTCTGCTTCGATTTCGGCAGAATGCGCTGCGCCGCGCCCGCCTCGTCGATGACGTCGATCGCCTTGTCCGGCAGATGGCGGTCGTTGATGTAGCGTGCCGCCAGTTGCGCCGCCGTGGTCAGCGCCGCCGCCGTGTACTTGACGCCATGGTGATCCTCGAAGCGCGACTTCAGGCCACGCAGGATCGCCACGGTTTCGTTGACCGAAGGTTCCGGCACGTCGATCTTCTGGAAGCGCCGCGACAATGCGTGATCTTTCTCGAAAATGCCGCGGTATTCCGTGTACGTGGTGGCGCCGATGCAGCGCAGCTGGCCCGACGACAAGGCCGGCTTCAGCAGGTTGGAGGCGTCGAGCGTTCCGCCCGATGCCGCCCCGGCACCGATCAGGGTGTGGATCTCGTCGATGAACAGGATGGCACTGGGGTTGTCGGACAGCTGCTTCAGCACGCCTTTCAGACGCTGTTCGAAGTCGCCGCGATATTTGGTGCCCGCCAGCAAGGCGCCCATATCCAGGGCATAGACCGTGCTTTGCCCGAGAATTTCAGGCACCGAGCCTTCAATGATGCGGCGCGCCAGGCCTTCGGCAATCGCCGTTTTGCCCACCCCCGCCTCGCCTACCAGCAAGGGATTGTTCTTGCGCCGGCGGCACAGGGTCTGGATCACGCGCTCCAGTTCCTGGTCGCGCCCGATCAGGGGATCGATCTTGCCGGCCAATGCCTGCGAATTCAGGTTCTGCGCAAAGCTGTCGAGCGGCGAAGCCGCCGGAGCTTCGGCATTGGTTTCCACCGCCTCGTCGGGACGCACCGGCTCGCTCTGCGGAGTTTTGGTGATGCCGTGAGAGATGAAATTGACGATGTCGAGCCGCGTCACGCCCTGCTGGCTGAGGAAATACACCGCATGCGAGTCTTTCTCGCCAAACACCGCCACCAGCACGTTGGCGCCGGTGACTTCCTTCTTGCCCGATGACTGCACGTGCAGGATGGCACGCTGGATCACGCGCTGGAAACCGAGCGTCGGCTGGGTGTCGACCTCGCCCTCGCCGGTCACCTTGGGCGTGTGCTCCTCGATGAACTTTCCGAGCTGCTCGCGCATGGCCTCGATGTTGGCGCCACAGGCGCGCAACACTTCCACCGCCGACGGATTGTCCAGCATCGCCATCAGCAGGTGCTCCACGGAAATGAATTCGTGGCGCTTCTGCCGTGCGTCCATGAATGCCATGTGCAGCGTGACTTCGAGTTCCTGGGCAATCATCTAACTTTCCTCCATCGTACATTGCAGCGGATGCTGATGCTGCCGCGCGAAATCCACAACCTGCTCAACCTTGGTATGAGCGATATCCCTGGGATACACCCCGCACACACCTACACCTTCAGTATGCACTTTGAGCATGATTTGTGTCGCCCGTTCTTGGTCGATGCCAAAAAACTTTTTCAGGACAAGCACCACGAACTCCATTGGAGTGTAGTCGTCGTTCAGCAGCAATACCTTGTACAGGGGCGGCGGCTTCACTTTCGCCGCTGTTGGTTCCAGTAGGGTACTGCCTTCTCGCTTGGTTGCCATAGCAGGAATAAGCCCGAGTTACTGGCTTTATTTTGATGTGACGGGAGGAATTTTCAAGCCCGCTGCAAGTAGGGCCAAGCGCTTCCGGATGGAAGCCCGAGCGGGGATCGCAGCCGGGACCGGGATCATTCCGCTACAAATCAGGTACTTAGCAAGCTGCAAGCCAACGATGCATCGGGGCCATTGTAACAAGCTTCAGCAGGCCCCTCTTGCTGTCCTTGCCCTGCATGGCCCCGGCCATGTCCGGACGCAGCGCCGACTGTTTCACGCGCACGTAACGCTTTCCGCCTATCGTGGGGGCATTTGCATTTCATTCCTCCTTATGAGCCAAGAAGAACTACGCCTGCACCTGCAACAAATCCTGGCCAGCACAAGGCTGACGACCCTGTTGCAGCCGGTGCTCGACCTGTTTGACGGCCGGGTGATGGGCTACGAGGCCTTGTCGCGCGGTCCGTCGGACAGCCCGCTGCACGCCCCGCAGGCATTGCTGGGCGTGGCCGAATACCATGGTCTGCTGCCAGCGCTGGAATGGGCCTGCGTGCGCACGGCATTCAAGACGTTTGCCAGGCTGAATCTGCCGGGACAGCTGTTTGTGAACCTGTCTCCCCACAGCCTGCTCGACGCCGCTTTCGCTCCGGATGCCATGCTGGCCGCGCTGGATGAAGCTGGCATGGCCGGCCATCAGGTGGTGATCGAGATCACCGAGAACGCCGCGGCGCTCGATTACGCCGACATGCGGCAAGCCGTGTCCCTGCTGCGCGCAGCAGGGATCGAGGTGGCCATGGACGATCTCGGCGAAGGCTTTTCCAGCCTGCGGTTGTGGTCCGAACTGAAGCCCGCCTTCGTCAAGATCGACAAGCATTTCATCAGCGGAATTCATCTGGACCCCCACAAGATCCAGTTCGTTCGCTCGATCAGGATGCTGGCCGAGGGCGCGTATTCCTGCGTGATCGCGGAAGGCGTGGAAAGCCAGTCAGAACTTGCAGTGCTGAAAGATCTGGGCATTCGCTTCGCGCAGGGCTATCTGATCGGCCGTCCCTCGCCGGTGCCGGTCCGGCTGCCGTCGAGCGAAGTGCAGGCATGCCTGCAATCCGGCACGGTCAGCGTATTTCCCGTGCCGCAGGCGCGCGATGGCCTGCGCATCTCGGCCGGCCGGCTGCTGGTGCCTGCTCCGTCCGTCCCCCCGCAAACCATCAGCGAGGATGTGCTTGAATTGATGATGCAACGTCCCGAACTGCACGCCGTGGCTGTGGTCGACCAGCAAGGCGTTCCGGTCGGCATCCTGCACCGTCCGGCCCTGCTCGACCGGTTTCTCACCTTGTATGGGCGCGAACTGCACGGACGCAAACCCTGCAGCGAACTGATGGACCCCGACCCGCTGATCGTCGACAAGGCCACGCACATGACCGAGTTGTCGGAACTGGTGGTTAAGAAAGGCAAGGAGGCCTTTACCCAGGGCTTCGTCATCACCGACGAAGGACGCTACCTGGGTCTGGGGTCGGGTTTCGACCTGATGCGCGAAGTGACCGAAATGCAGATCGCCGCCGCGCGCTACGCCAACCCGCTGACCGGCCTGCCCGGCAACGTGCCGATCCAGGAACACATGGAGCGTCTGCTCGCCAACGACCAGATCTTCGTCACGGCGTATTTCGATCTCAATCACTTCAAGCCCTACAACGACGTCTACGGCTTCCGTCGCGGCGACGACATCATCCAACGGCTTGCGCGCATCCTGCGCGAAAGCTGCAACCTCGAACTGGACTTCATCGGTCACATCGGCGGCGACGATTTCGTGGTGCTGTTTCAAAGCCTCGACTGGATGGAGCGTTGCCAGGGCATGCTGGACCGGTTCGATCGCGAATGCCTGGCCCTGTTCAACCCCGAGCACGTGGAAGCCGGCGGCTACCGCAGCGAAGACCGGCGCGGCGCCATGGCTTTTCATGCCCTGGTATCGTTGTCCGTCGGCGCAGTGCTGGTCGATCCCGCCCACTTCCACGAGTACCAGGAAGTGGCGCGCGCAGCCTCCGAGGCAAAACAGATAGCCAAGCGCGCCGACGGCAGCAGCCTCTTCATCGATCAACGCAGAATGCCATTTGGCCGACGACTGGCAACGGAAGAACAGCTTGTCGAAGAAGCCATTACGTAATAACAAGCCCGCACGCACATGCAATCCAGCTCGAAGCGGGCCAAAGAGACGTCAGTTTTGTAGCGAAGCTGCGGTGTCCCAGCCGCAGCGCAGGGCGGAGAGGATCGGTGGAAATTTTGCGGCGCTACCGCAGGCGGGCTACCCTTTGCACCGCGTGGCTGGCGCAACGCTTCAGCGAACAGGCCTTTGCATGCCTTGCTTGGCAATGCCAGGAAAACCAGGGGGAATGGGGATGGCGGAGAGGGTGGGATTCGAACCCACGGTGAACTTGCGCTCACGCCTGATTTCGAGTCAGGTACATTCGACCACTCTGCCACCTCTCCGGCGGCGCGTATTGTAACCGAGTCGGACGGTTTGCTGGACGAAAATTTCGCACTCGGTCAGACTGCGTCCATGCCCACCATAAAAACGAGGGAATCGATCGGGAGGCTCGCAGCGCTGGTGCTGGCTTTGGCACTGGCCGCCTGCAGCCGCCCCCTGCCCCCGCCCGAAGCCACCGGCGAGTTGCGGGTCGGCGCACGCAATAGCCCGGCCACCTATTACATCGCCCACAACGGCGAGGCCGCCGGGTTCGAGCACGACTTGATGGTGGCTTTCAGCCGGTCGCAGAACTGGTCGCTCAGCTGGACCGAAAAAAGCCGCCCCGAAGCGCTGTTCGAGCTGCTCGACACGCACCAGGTCCATCTGGCGGCGGCGGCCCTGCCGCTTGCGGTCGTGAAGGATCGCCACCTGATTGCGGGCCCGGTGCTGTTTGAAACGCCGGTCCATATCGTTTACCGTGCCAGCGACAAAGCGCCGCGCGGCATGGCGGACTTGCCCGGCAAAAGGCTGGCCCTGATTATCGGTTCCGGGCATACGCCCATGCTGATGCGCTTGAAACGCAAGCATCCAAAACTTGCCTGGTCGGCACTGGACAACGTCTGGCCGGAGGAACTGCTCGCGCAGCTGCAAGCCGGCAAATACGACGCGGTGGTGATCAACGGCATGGATTTCGATCCGATGCGCAATTTCTACCCTGAACTGGCGGTGGCGTTCGACATCGGCGATACGCAGAAAATCGTATGGGCGTTGCCTCCCCACAGTTCGCAGGCGCTGCGCAATGCGCTGGCGCGCTTCGTCGAGCAGGCGCGCAAGGACGGCACCATCAAGCGCATTTACGAACGCTATTTCGGCCACGTCAAGCGGCTGGACAGCACGGACATCCTCGGCATCCTGCAGCGCCGCCGGCAACGGCTGCCCGAACTGCGCCAGCATTTCCACGAGGCGCAAACGCTCACCGGTATCGACTGGCGCCTGCTCGCCGCCATCGGCTATCAGGAATCGCAATGGGACCCGTTCGCCACCTCGCCGACCGGCGTGCGCGGTTTGATGATGCTGACCGGGGAAACGGCCGACCGCATGGGAATCACCGACCGACTCAATGCGCGCCAGAGCATTCTTGGCGGCGCGCGTTATCTGCTCATGCTGAAAACAGCCCTGCCCGACCGCATTCCCGAGCCCGACCGCACCTGGTTGGCGCTGGCCGCCTACAACCAGGGGCAGGGACACATGGAGGACGCGCGCCGCATCGCGCAGGCGCGCAGCGGCAGCCCGGACAGCTGGGCCGACGTCAAGGAGGCATTGCCCCATCTAAGCCGGGGCACCTATGCCAAGGCGATGAAGTACGGCTACGCGCGCGGCACCGAGGCGCTGCATTTTGCCGAAAACATCCGCAACTATTACGACATCCTGCTGCGGCTGGAGCCGGAATACAACCCGCTGATCAATCTGGGCGACAGCGAGGAAGGCCTGGCTGTCGGGCCGGGCTGAATCAGGCGGCCGTCAGCCGCTCCACCCCGCCCATCCGGGCACGCAGCGCCTCCGGCACGCTCACGCTGCCGTCGGCGTTCTGGTAGTTCTCCAGGATTGCCACCAGCGTGCGTCCCACCGCCAGCCCGGAGCCGTTCAGCGTGTGCAGCAGTTCCGGCTTGCCCTGCCCTGCCCTGAAACGCGCCTGCATGCGGCGCGCCTGGAAGGCCTCGAAATTGGAGCAGGAGGAGATCTCGCGGTAGGTATTCTGCGCCGGAAGCCACACTTCCAGGTCGTAGGTCTTGGCCGACGAAAAGCCCATGTCGCCGCTGCACAGCGCCATCTTACGGTAAGGCAGGCCGAGCTTCTGCAGGATCGCCTCGGCGTTCGCCGTCAGCGCCTCCAGTGCGGCGTAGGAATCCTCAGGCCTCACCATCTGCACCAGCTCGACCTTGTCGAACTGGTGCTGGCGGATCATGCCGCGGGTGTCGCGGCCGTACGAGCCGGCCTCGGAGCGGAAGCACGGGGTGTGGGCGACGAACTTCAGCGGCAGCGCATCAAGAGGCACGATCTCGTCGCGCACCAGGTTCGTCACCGGCACTTCGGCGGTGGGGATGAGGTAGAGCTTGTCGGCATCGCTGCGCGGGACGTGGAACAGCTCTTCCTCGAACTTCGGCAGCTGGCCGGTGCCGCGCATCGAGTCGGCGTTGACCAGGTAGGGCACATAGACTTCCGAATAGCCGTGCTCGGTCGTGTGGACGTCGAGCATGAACTGGGCGAGCACGCGGTGCAGTTTCGCAAGCCCGCCCTTCATCACGGTGAAGCGGCTGCCGGTGATCTTCACCGCCGCGGCGAAGTCGAGCTGGCCGAGGCCCTCGCCGAGGTCGACGTGGTCGCGCACCGGGAAGTCGAAGCTGCGCGGCGTGCCCCAGCGGCTCACCTCGACGTTGGCGGTCTCGTCGCGGCCGACCGCGACCGACTCGTGCGGCAGGTTGGGCACGCCCATCAGGAAGTCGTTGAGCTCGGTTTGCAGTTCGCCGAGGCGCGTTTCGAGCGCCTTCAACTCGTCGCCCAACCCCGCCACCTCGGCCATGACCGCCGTCGTGTCCTCGCCCTTGCCTTTAAGCATGCCGATCTGCTTCGACAGCGCGTTGCGCTTCGCCTGCGCGTCCTGGGTGCGGGTCTGGATCGTCTTGCGTTCGGCTTCCAACGCATCGAAACGCGCCGCATCGAACGCAAAACCGCGCGCGGCGAGGCGCTCGGCGACGAGGGCTGCGTCACGGCGCAGCAGCTGGATATCAAGCATGGGAGATCACACGCATTACGTTAAAACTGGAATTGTCCCTGATCGTGCCGGCCATTGCCATCAAATGCCGCTCGATTCGTCCAGCAGCCACGCCGGGATGTCACGCTGACCATGCAGTACCCGCCACACATCGATGTGGTCGGCGCGCTCGACATAGAAAACCAGGTACGGGTAGGTTTTCAGCGGCCAGCTTCGCAGCCCGGGAAGATTCAGCTCAAGTGCATATCGCGCCGAGCCCGTGGCCGGATGACGGGCGATGTGCGAATACGCCCGCTCTAGCGCATCGACCAGGCCAAGTGCCGCCTGCACCGCGTTTTCCTTCAGATACCAGGCAATGGCCTCGTCGATATCCCGGTTGGCCAGCGCACGCGGGATGACGGGCTTTGGTTTCACCCGCTGCGCCCGCCGACGCGGCGGCGCAAACTTTCGAAATACGCGTCATCTGCCGGGCCAGCCGGCGCGGAAGCTGCGCCCTCGAGCAGCAGGCCGCGCAAGTGCTGACGGTCCTGATCCTTGCGGATCAGTTCGCGCACGTATTCGCTGCTGGTGCCGTAGCCGCGCTGCGAGACCTGTTCGTCAACGAAGCTCTTGAGCGAGTCAGGCAGGGAAATGTTCATCGTGCTCATGGCCTGATGCTAGGCAGTTTGGCAAACTTTGGCAATAGCCGTATCAAGCCGCTTCGACCATCCCCACCGCCTCTTCCACGTCGACCGCGACGATGCGCGACACGCCCGGCTCCTGCATGGTGACGCCGGCTAAGTGCTGGGCCATTTCCATGGTGACGCGGTTGTGGGTGATGAAGAGGAACTGGGTGTGGTCGGACATCGCCTTGACCAGGTTGCAATAGCGCTGCGTCTTCTCGCCGCCCGACAGCAAATGGATCGAGGCGTTCTTCTTGCCGGGCGGCTGGGCGAACACCTGCACGCCTGAATCGAGCAACTCCTCGCCGGTGAGGATGAGCCTGGCCTGGCCGCCGCCGAACAATTTCGGGAACAGTTCGCCCATGTGCTGGTTGACGGTGTCGAAGGTCTCCTTCAAGCGCGCGCGCGACTCCTGGTCGATGCGGCGGATCGCATCCTCCAGCGTGGTGACCGCTTCCAGCAGGTCGGCGCATTGCGTGGCGAGGTATTCGGCGCGCTCCTGCGCCTGGGTCAGTTCGTCCAG
This sequence comes from Thiobacillus sp. 65-1059, assembly GCA_001897675.1. Classification (GTDB taxonomy): domain Bacteria; phylum Pseudomonadota; class Gammaproteobacteria; order Burkholderiales; family Thiobacillaceae; genus Thiobacillus. The sequence continues at coordinate 72,775 of MKUE01000131.1, forward strand.
CGCGGCGAGGTTGACCGCGCCCAGCGCGGCAATCTCGTTCTGCAGGCGGTTGATCTCGGCCTGCAGTTGCGAAGGCCTGGGGCTGTCGGCCAGGCCGGATTCGAGGCTCGCCTCGTCCGCCGCGGCCTCGCGCAGCTGCAACTCGAACTGCGACTGCATCAGCATCGCTTCCTGGTCCTTCAGCTTCAACTGCTCGATGCTGCGGCGCAGCGGGTCGAGCCCCTGCTCGCAGGCCAGGCGCGCCTCGTCGTGGCTTCTTAATTGCGCGGTCAGGCCTTCCAGCGCGTCGCGCGCGGCGGCGAGCGCGGCTTCGGCCTCGGTGCGGGCGGTCAGCGCGAGTTGCAGTTCGACATCCAGCGCGTCGGCGGGCAGGCGGGCGAGTTCTTCGCGCGCCTGGGCGAGGCGCGTCTTGTCGTCGGCGATTTCCTGTTCGATGCGCGCCAGCGCGTCGCCGAGTTCCCTGATCTTGTTGCTGCAGGTGGTGAGCGCAAAGCCGGCCTCCTGATGCCGCCGCTCGGCCGCGCGCTGCAGTTCGCGCGCCTCGAACACCGCGCGGTCGGCCTGGTCGCGCTGCTGGCGCGCGGCGTAGAGCGCCTCGCGGGCGGCGTCGTCCTGCGCGCGGTAGTCCTTGAGGCGGGCTTCCAGCATCTCCAGCGTGGCGTGCTCGCTGGTCTGCTGCTGGACGACCTCTTCCAGTTCCTGGGCGATCTGCGTCGTCCGGCTCTGCACCCGTTCCACCGCCTGCTGCAGGCGCAGCAGTTCCATTTGCGCAGTGTGATGACGGCTCTGCGTCTGGCCGGTCTGCGCGCGCAGCGCCTGGATTTCGCGCTGGCGATCGCCGTGGCTTTGCTGGGCCTCGGCATGGGCGGCTTCGAGCCAGGCGGCTTCCTCGCGCAGGCGCACGGCGTCATCGGTGAGCCGTTCGAGCTCGCGCCCGCGCGCGAGGATGCCTTCCACCGCCGTGTGCGGGCCATGGAAGGTGACGCTGTGGCGGGTGAACAGATGGCCCTGCGGGGTGACGATGTATTCGCCGGGAGCGAGGCTGGCGCAGCGGGCGCGCGCGGCATCGGCGTCGTCGGCCCAGTAGCCGTTGGCGAGCCAGTCGGTCAGCGCCGCGCGGACCGCCCCGTCGTCGCAGGCGATCTTGCTGGCGAGGCTTTCCGGCGCGGCCGGTAGCGCCGCGCCCTCCCCGGCCCAAACCGTGAGGCGGGCCGGCGGCGCATCGGTGAACCAGCCGGGCTGCGCGTCGGCCGCCACCGCCTGCAGACGTTCGCGCAGCACCGCCTCGATCGCCGCTTCCCAGCCAGGGGCGACGCGCAGTTGTTCCCACAGGCGCGGTGCGGCATCGAGGCCGCGGCTGCGCAGCCAGGCGCCGAGCTTTTCGTCGGCCTTGAGGCTTTCCTGCAGCTTCTTCAGCGCGGCAAGCTCGGCTTCGGTCTGGTGCAGGGCCTTGCGCGCAGTTTCGAGTTCGCGCATGTGTTGCGCGCGCGCGGCATCGAGTTCGGGCAAGGCGGTTTCCGCTTCCTTGAGGCCAGCCTGGGCAGCCGCGAGCGTTTGCGCCAGTTCCTCGACTTCGACCTGTTTCTGCGCCAGCCCCGCCGTATCGGTGCGCGGCAGCTGCGCCTGTTCCTGGACGAGCCGGCGCTGGCGGGCATCCAGCTGTTCGAGCTGGCGCCTGGTGTGGCCGAGGCTGTTTTCGTCGACCTGGCGCGATTGATCCACTTGGGAAACCAGGCGCTGCGCCTCGCCCACCGCCTGCTGCGCCTCGCGCAGCGCGGCCTCCTTCTGCGGCAGGGTGCTGCCGGTGGCCTGGCGCGCGGCGGCTTCGGCCTCCATCAACACCTCCTCCAGGCCGGGCTGCTGCGCGTTCACCTCGTTCAAGGCCTCCAGCGTGGCGGCACGGCGCGCCTGCTGGCCCTCGACGCGCACGCCCAGGTCCTGCACCTGGCGATACAGGCGCTCGCGGGTGGCGTTCTGGTGCGCCATGGTCTGCTCGATGCGCGCGACTTCCGACTGCGCCTGGTAATACGTTGCCTGCGCGCTGTTGAGCGTGTCCTGCCCGGAGAACTGGGTCTGGCGCGCGGTTTCCAGTGTCGATTCGATGTGGCGCAGGCGCGCGGTCTCGGCTTCCAGCCTGTTCTGCGCCTCGGTGAGATCCTTGTCGATGCGCGCGCGCTGCTGCGCGGCGTCGTGCTTCCTGGCATACCACAGGCGGTGCTGGGAAAAGGTCAGGTCGGCCTGCAATTGCTTGTAGTGCTGGGCGACCTCGGCCTGCGCGGCGAGCTTTTCGACCTGGCTCCTGAGTTCGCGCTGGATGTCCTCGACGCGGTTGAGGTTGTCGCGCGCGTCCTTCAGCCGCGCCTCGGTTTCCTTGCGGCGCTCCTTGTACTTCGATACGCCGGCGGCTTCTTCCAGGTAGCCGCGCAGTTCTTCCGGCTTGGCCTCGATCAGCCGCGAGATCATGCCCTGCTCGATGATGGCGTAGGCGCGCGCGCCGACGCCGGTGCCGAGGAAGAGGTCGGCGACGTCGCGCCGCCGCACCCGCATGTTGTTGATGTAATAGGTGGAATCGCCGCTGCGGTCGAGCACCCGCTTGACCGAAATTTCCGCGTATTGCGACCACTGGCCGGCGGCGCGCCCAAGTTCGTTGTTGAACGCCAGCTCGACCGAGGCGCGCGACGCCGGCTTGCGGCTGGAGGAACCGTTGAAGATCACGTCCTGCATGGTTTCGCCGCGCAGATGTCTGGCCGACGATTCGCCGAGCACCCAGCGCACCGCGTCGATCACGTTCGACTTGCCGCAGCCGTTCGGCCCCACCACGCCGGTCAGCTGCGCGGGGACGGGAATCACGGTGGGGTCGACGAAACTCTTGAAACCGGCCAGTTTGATGTGGGTTAAACGCAAGACGGCGGAACCTTAGCTTTTATAATGGGGTCTCCAAACGTCCTTGCGGGGACGTTTTTGTTGCCGTCATTCTACACCGAGCTTTTTTATGCCCTCCACGCCCGCCAAGACCCTCGAAACCTTCCCCAACCCGAAAGTTGAGCGCGACTTTCACATTCACATGGAAGTCCCTGAATTCACGTGTCTTTGCCCCAAGACCGGGCAGCCGGATTTCGCCACGCTGATCCTCGACTACATCCCCGACAAGACCTGCGTCGAGCTGAAGAGCCTGAAGCTTTACATGTGGAGCTTCCGCGAGGAAGGCCATTTCCACGAAGACGTCACCAACCGCATCCTCGACGACCTGGTCAAGGCGACCAAGCCCAGATACATGCGGCTCACCGCCAAGTTCTACGTGCGCGGCGGCATCTTCACCAACGTGGTCGCCGAACACCGCAAGAAAGGCTGGCAACCGGCGCCGCGCGTCGATCTCACGCAGTTCGAGCATCAGTCGAATACACGCGGATAATCCCTTGTATTTCCTCGGCATCGACTTCGGCACATCGGGCGCGCGGACCTGCGTCATCGACACCGAAGGCGCGGTCGTTGCCGAGGACGCGCGCGACTTCGGCAGGCTGGAAGAATACGAGCGCGCCGGCATCTGGCGCGAGGCGCTGTGGGACCTGGTCGCCTCGCTGCCGCCCGCGATCCGTTCGCAGCTGTCGGACATCGCGCTCGACGGCACCTCCGGCACCGTGCTCGCCTGCGACGAGGAACTCGCGCCGCGCCACCCGCCGCTGCTCTACAGCGACGGCCGCGCGGTCATTGAAGCCGCGCTGATCGCGAAAACCGCCGAGCCGGGCCATCCCGCTGCTGCCGTCACCTCGGGGCTGGCCAAGGTGCTGTGGCTGAAAAAGCGTCTCGGCCTCACCGGCGCGCGGCTCTATCTCAACCAGGCCGACTGGCTGTCGGGCCTCTTGACCGGCCGGGTCGGCATGACCGACTACCACAACGCCCTGAAAATGGGCCTCGACCTCGACGCGCTGAAATGGCCGGCCTGGGTGGAATACCTGGCCGACGTCGACTACCTGCCGGTGCCCATCGCGCCGGGCGCCCGGCTTGCCACGGTGTCGCGCCCGCGCGCGCGCTACCTCGGCGTGAACCCCAGCTGCATGGTGCACGCCGGCACCACCGATTCCATCGCCGCCTTTCTCGCCGCAGGCGTCAGCCAGAGCGGCGACGCCGTCACCTCGCTCGGCAGCACCCTGGTGCTGAAGCTGCTGTCCGACAGCCGGGTGGAATCCACCGCACACGGCGTCTATTCGCACTGGTTCGGCAGCCGCTGGCTGGCGGGCGGCGCCTCCAACGCCGGCGGCGCGGTGCTGCGGCAGTTCTTCGACGACCGCCAGCTTGCCGCGCTCTCCGAACGAATCGATCCCGCCGTCGCCAGCCCGCTCGATTACGTTCCCTTGCCGCGCACCGGCGAGCGCTTCCCGGTCAGCGACCCTGCGCTGGAACCGCGCCTGTCCCCGCGCCCGGCGGACGACGCCGAGTTCCTGCATGGCCTGCTGGAAAGCCTGGCGCGCATCGAGGCGCGCGGGTATGCCCTGCTGGCCAAATTGGGCGCCACCCCGGCGGGCCGGGTCGAGACCGCCGGCGGCGGCGCGCGGAACGCCGTATGGACGCACATTCGCCAGCGCCTGCTCGGTATGCCGGTGGCTTGCGCCGCCCACACCGAAGCCGCCTACGGCGCGGCGCTGCTGGCGCGCGATGGCCTGCAGCGCTTCGCTTCGATCCCTCAATAAGGCCCATTCCTCCGCCTGCAAGACGGGGCTTTGTTCTATGTTGATAATGATGTCGTGCTGCAGCCGAAGCCCGTGAATCGCGCCTGATTCCGTTTCGCCCGCGGCCAAGTCCTTCAACAGCGGAGACGGGCGGGCGGGTTTCGGCCGCCTCCCGGCAAACGACGACAGCAACGCGCTGATCGCCTTGCTGTCCGCTCTGCAAGAGAGGCCGCCATGCATACTCCTACCCGAGAAGCCCACACCCCCGACCCGAAATGCTGCTGCTGCGGCCTCAGGCCACGCCGCACAAGCGGCAACGACGTGCTGCGCCTGGTCGCCGTCGTGCTGCTCCTGCTGCCGGTGATTTTCATGCTTTGGGGCTGCCCGGTGCAGACCGGCCCCGAAACTTCCGGATCGAAGGCTGGCCGTCTTGCGGCTGGATCGCGGTAGGAACGGTGCCTTTATGCCCGCTGCGTCAACAACCGCGTTCAGCCGACTTCGACGAATTCCAGGGTATTGGCGTCCGGGTCACGGCAGAACAAGGCCGCGCGGCCCGACCTGCTCGCGGTATATTTCACCCCGGCCGCATCGAGCCGGCTTGCCAGCGCTGCCATGTCCTTGACGCCCAGCGCGATATGGCGGTCGCGGCCGCCGTGCTCGGGGCGCAGCGAACCCGCATCCGGATTGGGCAACCGCATCAGGTGCAGCTGCTGCCCGTTGCCGAGTTCGTACCACTCGCCGGGATAAGGCAGGTCGGGGCGGTTCGGGTAAAGCTTCAAGCCCAGCACCGTCTCGTAGAAGGTCTTCGCACGCGCCAGATCGGAAACCAGCAGGCCGGCGTGCAACAGGGCATTGATCTCAGACATGGCGTGCCTCCTTCAATTGCGCGTCTTCCATGCGGCCGGAAAACAGGCTGGCGGTGACGATCATGGCAGCGCCGACCCATTCCTGCACCCCCATGCGCTCGTCGGACAGGAAGTAGGCCGCGATGGCGGCCACCACCAGTTCGAACAGGAAGATGACGATGGCCTGGTTGGCCGGCACCCGCGCCAGGCCGTACTGCACGGCGTAGGTCATGCTGCCGATGGCGAAGCCGATGCCGATCAGCAGCAGCCAGGTGCCGGTTGCGGCGGTCGCCATGAAATCGAGTTCGGCCGGTCTGAGCGCCAGGCCGATCAACGCCAGCACGGCCACGCCCGCCCACACCGACACCGACTTGGCGCCTTCGGCCACCCCATCCAGGTGCCGGCTGATGACGTTGCTCGCTGCGAACATCACCCCGGCCGACAGGCCCAGCCACTCGGCACGGTGGCCCGGCAGCGGCCATTCGCCGGGCTGCCACAGCATCACCAGCGCGCCGCCCGCCGCCAGCGCCATCACCGCCCAGCCGGCGCGGTTGAGCTTTTCACGCAATAAAACTCGCGCGAACAGCACCGTCCACAGGGGCGACAGGTAGAACAGCAGCAGCACGCGCACCACCTCGCCTTCGAGCACCGCCAGCACGTAAGCCAGATTGGTCCAGCCCGCCGCCAGCCCCAGCGCCGACAGCCACAGCCAGTGTCCGCGCGCTGCGCGCAGCGCGCGGACATGCAGCCAGCCCAGCAGCAGCAGCGGCGTCGCATAGGAGAAGAACCCCGACGCGATGCCGCTCACTCCGGCCTGATCGAGCAGGCGATAGGGGTACCACACCAGCCCCCACAAGGTGGCGGCGTAGACCAGACTGGCGATGGCAAGGGTGCGCTGCAAGGGAATCGACGGCATAGGGCTTTATAATGAAAGACGTAAATGAAACCTGTACTGCAATGAATCCGCGCCTCGAACTGCTCCACCCCTATCCGTTTCAAAAGCTGCGTGAACTGTTCGCCGGCGTGACGCCGAATCCCGACCTCGCGCCGATCAACCTGTCGATCGGCGAACCCAAACACCCGACGCCGCAATTCATCAAGGATGCGCTGGTCGCCGGACTGGACGGGCTGGCGAATTATCCCATCACTCAGGGTTCGGATGCGCTACGCGGCGCCATTGCGGCATGGGCGCAGCGGCGCTACGGCGTGAAACTCGATCCGGCGGCCGAAGTGCTGCCGGTCAACGGTTCGCGCGAGGCGCTGTTCGCGTTTGCCCAGGCCAGCGTCGATTCCAGCCGCCACGGCCGCCGCGTGGTGCTGTCGCCCAACCCGTTCTACCAGATCTACGAAGGCGCGGCGCTGCTGGCCGGCGCCCGCCCCTTCTTCCTCAACACCCTGCCGGAAAACGACTTCGCCATGGACTGGTCGCGGGTGCCGGAAGATCTGTGGGAGCAGGTCAACCTGGTCAACGTCTGCTCGCCCGGCAACCCCACCGGCAAGGTGATGTCGCTGGACGACTGGAAGCAACTGTTCGAGTTGTCGGATCGGCATGGCTTCGTCGTCGCGGCCGACGAATGCTATTCGGAGATCTACTTCGCGGAAGGCGCTCCGCCGCTCGGCGCGCTCACCGCCGCGCAGCAGCTCGGCCGCGGCTTCAGGAACCTGATCGTGTTCAACTCGCTGTCCAAGCGCTCCAACGTGCCCGGCCTGCGCTCCGGCATGGTGGCGGGCGACGCCGCGCTGATGAAGTCGTTCCTGCTCTATCGCACCTATCACGGCAGCGCAATGAGCCCGGCGGTGCAGGCCGCCAGCGTCGCGGCCTGGAACGACGAAGCGCACGTGGCCGAGAACCGCCGCCAGTACGCCGAGAAATTCGCCGCCGTGATGCCTATGCTGAAAGGCGTGCTGCAATTCGACGCCCCCGACGCTGCCTTCTATCTGTGGGCGCGGGTGCCGGGCGGCGACGATGCCGCGTTCGCGCGCGAACTGTATGAAAAACAGCATGTCACCGTGCTGCCCGGCAGCTACCTCGCGCGCGACGCCGCCAACGTCAATCCGGGCAAGGGCTTCGTCCGCATCGCCCTGGTCGACAGCCTGCAGGCCTGCGTCGAAGCCGCCCGACGCATGGCCAGCCACGTCGGCGAGACGGCGTAAGCCGCCCAATTCAATTTCCATCGCTTTAATTTCAACTTTCAACCACAGGAATCCACCATGCAAGACCTGCAGAACATCATCGAAGACGCTTTCGAACGCCGTGCCGACATCACCCCGCGCAATGCCGACGCCAAGCTCAAGGACGCCGTCATGTCGGTGATCGAGATGCTCGACCGCGGCCAGCTGCGCGTCGCCGAGCGCACCGAAGGCCAGAACTGGATCACCCACCAGTGGATCAAGAAGGCGGTGCTGCTGTCGTTCCGCCTGGAAGACAACGCCTTCATCAAGGGCGGCTTCACCAATTATTTCGACAAGGTGCCGTCGAAGTTCGCCGACTACAACAGCCGCGACTTCCGCGAAGGCGGCTTCCGCGTGGTGCCGCCGGCTGCGGCGCGGCGCGGCGCCTACATCGGCAAGAACGTGGTGCTGATGCCCTCCTACGTCAACATCGGCGCCTACGTCGACGAAGGCACCATGGTCGACACCTGGGCCACCGTCGGCTCCTGCGCGCAGATCGGCAAGAACGTGCACCTCTCCGGCGGCGTCGGCATCGGCGGCGTGCTCGAGCCGGTGCAGGCCAACCCCACCATCATCGGCGACAACTGCTTCGTCGGCGCCCGTTCCGAGGTGGTCGAGGGGGTGATCGTCGAGGACAACTGCGTGATCTCGATGGGCGTGTACATCGGCCAGAGCACCAAGATCTACGACCGCGAAACCGGCGAAGTGCATTACGGCCGGGTGCCCGCCGGCTCGGTGGTGGTGTCCGGCAACCTGCCGTCCAAGGACGGCAGCTACAGCCTGTACTGCGCGGTGATCGTGAAGAAGGTCGATGCCAAGACCCTGTCCAAGGTCGGCATCAACGAGCTGCTGCGCGGGATCTGAGCCGCGGCCCCGCCATTGCCGCTTCATCGACCCGAAAAAAGGAGACGCCATGAAACGCACCCTCGTCGTCACCGTATTGCTCGCCGTCGGCCTGACGGCGTGCCAGGAGAACCCGGTATCCGGCCGCAAGCAGCTGGTACTGGTGTCCGAGGAGCAGGCGCAGTCTTCGTCGGCGCAGGCCTACGCACAGACGCTGAATGAGGCGCAGAAGAAAGGCAAGCTCAGCACCGATGCGGCGCTGAACAGCCGCGTCAAGCGCATCACCGACCGCCTGATCGCGCAGGCGGGCAACATGTATGCGCCCAGCCGCAGCTGGAACTGGTCGGTCGCGGTGATCGACGAGCCGACGCTCAACGCCTGGTGCATGCCGGGCGGCAAGATGGCGATCTACACCGGCATCATCCACAAGCTGAAACTCTCCGACGACGAAATCGCCCAGATCATGGGCCACGAGATCGCCCACGCCATGCTGGGCCATGGCCGCGAGCGCATGTCGCGCGCCATCGCCATGCAGGGCGGCATGACGCTCGGTTCCATCGTCGCCGGCCGCGACCTCAGCGTGCTGGCGCCGGTGGCCGACATTGCGCTGACCCTGCCCAACAGCCGCGCCGGCGAAAGCGAGGCCGACCGCTACGGCATCGAACTCGCCGCCCGCGCCGGATTCGATCCGCGCGCCGCAGTGCGCCTGTGGGAAAAAATGGGCAGCGCCGGCAACGGCGGCCCGCCGCAATTCCTCAGCACCCACCCCTCTCCCGACAACCGCATCCAGGCACTGAACGCGCTGGTGCCGCAGATGATGCCCCTCTACGAGAAAGCACGTTGATGAACATGGAACCCGCCTCCGGCGAAAAAATCGCCAGCCTGAAAACCCTGGCCACGGTCATCTATGCGCTGTATGCCGTCTCGCTGTTCATCGGCATCACCGCCGTCGTGGCCATCGTGCTGAACTACCTCAAGCGCGAGGACGCCCGCGGCACCTGGCTGGAAAGCCACTTCGGCTGGCAGATCAGGACGTTCTGGTGGGGCCTGCTGTGGTTCGTCGTCGGCGCCGCCACCTGGATCATCCTCATCGGCTGGCTGGTGTGGGGGGTGGCTTGCGTCTGGTTCGTCTACCGCATCGCCAAGGGCTGGCTCAATCTCAACGACAACAAGCCGATGCCCGTTCAGTAGTGGCGCGCCTCGCATGGCGGGGCGATCGGCCAGCCCGCCCCCTGACCCCGATGACTGCGCTTGCACGCCGTGTTTTCGCCTGCCTGCTTGCCGGCCTCAGCCTGGCGGCCCCGGCCGGGGAGTTGCCGCCGCTTGCCCGCGCGGTGACGGGCGGCGACAGCGAATATGCCGTTCGTCCCGGGGATTCCCTGATCGCCATCGGCGCCCGCTTTGGCGTGGCCGCCAAGGTCCTGGCGCAGCAGAACGCCATTCCCTTCGCAGCCATCATCCGCCCCGGCCAACGCCTGCGCATCGACAATCCGCATATCGTGCCTGCGGCGCTCGACGACGGCCTGCTCATCAACATCCCGCAGCGCATGCTGTTCCACTTCAGCGGGGGCACGCTGCTCGCCGCCTATGCCGTCGGCCTCGGCAAGCCCTCCTGGCCCACGCCGCAAGGCGAGTTCGAGATCGTCGCGCGGGTGAAGAACAAGACCTGGAAAGTGCCCGCATCCATCCAGGAAGAAATGCGCAACGAGGGCAAGGCCGTGCTGGAGGAAGTGCCGCCCGGCCCCGACAACCCCCTGGGCGCCCACTGGCTCGGCCTCAGCATGTGGGGCTACGGCATACACGGCACCATCGCACCGGCGAGCGTGTTCCATTTCCAGAGCCATGGCTGCATCCGCCTGCACCCCGACGATATCGCCGAACTATTCGAGCGGGTGAAGGTCGGTAGTACTGGCCGCCTCGTCTACCAGCCGGTCCTGCTGGCGGCAACCGGGGACGGCCGCATCCTGCTCGAAGTCCATCGGGATATCTACAATAAGGGCAGCGACCCGGCGCAGACCGTTCGCGAGCTCGCCGAAGCCCACGGCCTAAGCCGCGACATCGACTGGCCCAGGGTGGATGCCGTAATCGCAGCGCAGGAAGGCCTTGCCCGGGAAGTCGGCCGCCAGACGCGCAACGGATCGAAAGGAACGCCGTGAAACCCACCCTCAGCCGCCGCCAATTTCTCAGACTGGGCATGCTTGCCGCCGCGCTGCCGCTGCCGGCATTCGCCAGCCGGGAGGCGGCCGAGCGCCGGCTGGGTTTCCTCAACCTGCATACCGGAGAAAAGCTCGACCTGCCCTACTGGATAGAAGGCGACTACCTGCCGGAATCCCTCGCGGAAATCAACCGCGTGCTGCGCGACCACCGCACCGGCGCGGTCGCGGCCATCGATATTCAGCTGCTGGATCTGCTCGACCGCGTCAAGGCCGCACTGGGCACCGCGCAGCCGTTCCAGGTCATTTCCGGCTACCGTTCGCCCGCCAGCAACAGCCTGCTGGCCACGAACTCTTCCGGCGTCGCCAGGCGCAGCCTGCACATGGAAGGCAAGGCCATCGACATCCGCATCCCCGGCGTGCCGCTGGCCGACCTGCGCCGCGCCGGCCTCATGCTGAAAGGCGGCGGCGTCGGCTATTACCCGGGTTCCAACTTCGTGCATCTCGACGTGGGGCGCGTGCGGACCTGGGAAGCCTAACCGCCGCCTCCCCTCCCGCGGCTGCATGAAAGCGCGCAGGGCTTTTTGAAGTAAATTCGGTATCCAGTACTGGCCATGCCGGGACTGATCGTTTGCATGACAGCGAGGCCCGGAATGAACCGTACATTGCCTATCGCATCGGACCGTGGCGTCAGCCGGCGCGCCTTCCTCAAGTTCTGTGCCCTGACCGCCTCGCTGCTCGCGCTGCCGCCGGGCGCGGCGGCCATCCTGGCCGACTCGCTTGCCAGGGCCCGGCGCCTGCCGGTGGTATGGCTGTCATTCCAGGAATGCACCGGCTGCACCGAATCGCTCACCCGCTCGTCCGCCCCCTCCATCGAGCGGCTGCTGTTCGAACTGATTTCGCTGGACTACAGCCACCCCCTCCAGGCCGCCGCCGGCGCGGCCGCGGAACAGGCGCGGGAAGCAAGCCTGGCCGCAAACCACGGCCGGCTCCTGCTGGTGGTGGACGGCTCCGTGCCGACCGCGCTCGGCGGAGCCTGTTCCACCATCGCCGGCGAGGACAACCTGAGCCTGCTCGCGCGCTGCCTGGACGCCGCCGAGGCGGTGCTTGCCGTGGGCACCTGCGCCGCCTTCGGCGGGCTGCCCGCCGCCGCCCCCAATCCGACCGGGGCGATGGGCATCGCCGAGCTGATGGCGCAGGGTCTGGTGCCGCGCCGGCCGCTGGTCAACCTGCCCGGCTGCCCGCCCATTCCCGAGGCGATGAGCGCCGTGCTGGCCCACCGCGTGGCCTTCGGCCGCTTTCCCGAACTCGACGCCCAAGGCCGTCCGCTGGCGTTTTATGGCGAAACCGTGCACGACCGCTGTTCGCGGCGCGGCCACTACGAGGCCGGCCGCTTCGCCAAGACCTTCGACGACGCCGGCGCGCGCGCCGGCTGGTGCCTGCTGGAACTCGGCTGCAAGGGGCCAACAACCCGCAATGCGTGCTCCACCCTGCGCTGGAACGGAGTGAGCAACCCGGTCGAATCCGGCCACCCCTGCCTCGGCTGCAGCGAAGCGGGATTCTGGGACCGCGGCAGTTTCTACGCCCCGCTTGCGGCACCGGCGGCAGCCGCCGCCGAACCCCAGGCCCGGCGGGGCGCCGCGGTGTACGACAGGAATTGCGCCAGCTGTCACGGCAGCGCGCCGGGCGGCCTGGCGACCCCGGCTGACGAGGTGCCGGCCCTGCTGCGGTCGGGCAAGGTGCGTGCCCACCGCTTCAGCCTGAAGGACGGCGACATGCAGGCGCTGCTGGATCACCTCAAGGAAGCGCGCTGACGCGGCCGGGCCGCCCGCAGCATTTGTTCGACGGCAAGCAAGCCCCGGGCAGGCAAAAACCGCTTCCCCTGGCCTGGGGAATGGTCTTTACTGGACGCGAGGGCTGCCGCCATGAAAGAAATTCTCCCCGGCGTATTCCACTGGAAAACCTTCCACCAAGGCATCCAGGCCTACGTCCATTCCTACTACTGCAATGCCGCCGATCCGCCGCTGCTGATCGACCCGCGGGTTCCGGCGCAGGGAATCGAATGGTTCGCGGCGCGCGGCGCGCCCCGGCATATCTATCTCACCAACCGCCACCACTACCGCCACAGCGACCGCTTTGCCGCCCGCTATGGCGCGCAGGTCTGGTGCCACAAGGATGGCCTGCACGAGTTCAGCCACGGCGAGCGCGTCACGGGATTCAGCCACGGCAGAGCGCTGCCCGGCGGCATCCTAGCCCTCAAGGTCGCCGCGCTGTGCCCCGAGGAAACCGCGCTCTATCTGCCGCTGCACGGCGGCATCCTGAGCCTCGGCGACGCCATCGTGCGCGCGCGGGGCAAGCTCGGCTTCGTGCCGGACGCCTACATGGGCGACGACCCGGAGGGCGTCAAGCATGGCCTGCGCAAAGCCTTTCTCAAGCATCTGCGCGAACGCGAATTCGACCATCTGCTGTTCGCCCACGGCGCCCCCTTGATCGGCGGTGCGAAGGTCAGCCTCGGGAAGTTTCTGCAAGGAATCGGGCCCTGACCCGGCGCGGCTGCTGCCTTTCCTGGCAGCAAGCCCCATCCGCAGCGCAGCACATGACAAAACAAAACGGGGCCAGGCGATTCGCCTGGCCCCGGTCTTTACCGCCGCAGTCAGCGCGGGATTGCGTTTACATGCGTCCCAGGTCCTGAATCGCATCCACCACCATGCCGGTGCCGATCGCGATCAGCAGGATATCGCTGGCCACCCGCACGTACTTGTGGCCGGAAGGCGGCACCCCCAGGCTGACCACCACGCGCGGCGGCAAATCGTAGTAGACCACATCCCGCGGCAACGGCCGGCCCCGTTGCCATTTCCTGGCCTGGCCGGGCGGCATGCAGCCGTTGTGCTTTTTCGCCAGCCCCGGCGGGCAGCGGCCGTGCCGGAAGCTTTCCTCGTAATAATCGCGCACCACCGTGCGCTGATGGTCATTGAAATACACGCTGACCCGTGCGTCGCCCCCATGATCGCCCCTGTAGTCGTCGCGGCGGCCGTCGTGACGATCGCCGCTGTGCGGGCCTTCGTCGTGCGGGCCCTGGACGCTTTTGCCCGGCTTGCCGCTGCCCGCCCATTCCGGCTTGTCGGCCAAAACCGGGCTGGCGGCGAAGATTCCGGTCACCAGCAAGGCCAGGGCGCATTTTCTTTGCAAGGGTGCTCGCATACTGTTTCTCCGCTCATCAAGGTCTGTGAATTATCCACCGCTAAACCATCCTCGCAATCAACGCGCCGCCTGTTTATGTGGACTTTGTCGCGCCGCCGCGCCGGCGACTGCCAGGCAAATCAGGCAGGCGAAAACGATCTTTGCGAATTTCGGCATCGGTTCCGCTGGCCATTGCCCTTTGCTATTTGGCAGCGCCAGCCGGATAGCCCACCGATTGCGCGAGGACGACGCGCTGATGGCGCCCCAGCCCGAGGGCGGCGCCCAGTGCCTCGCGGTCGAGCAGGCCGCGCACCACCACCGCCAGGCCGGCCGACGCGCAGTACAGATACACGTTCTGGGCGACGAAGCCGGCATCGGCAGCGCTGTAGAACGCCTTGTCCTCGGTGCCAGCCCCGCCCATCCGGTCGAGGTCCGCCACATACACCAGGTTCACCGGCGCGGTCGCCACGAAATCCTGCGCGCCGGTGAGATGGCGGATGTCGCCGGCCGCCACTTTGATCAGCGCATGGGCTGGCGGATCGTAGCGATACGCGCCGTCCGCGGTCGTCACGTACACGTCGATCTCGCGCCAGTCGCGTGCGGAGGGCGCGGTGCGCTGGCCCGAATCCGGACGGTTCACCCCGTTCGCCGCCCACAGCAGGTTCGACAGCAGCTGCGGCGGCAGCGGCCGGCCGTCAAACGTCCGCGTCGAATGCCGCGCCTGCAATGCCTGCATCAAAGGCATGCCGCCTGCCGTCTCGGGCGGCGGCAGCCTGGTCGTGCCGGCTTCCTGCGCCAGTCCGCTTCCCGTCATGCTCATCATCAATACCCCCGCGACTCGCCACCATCCCATGTCGGTTTCTCCCTTGCAGAGAACGAACGGCCTCTCTCAATCTAGACCCGCCACCCGCCGGAGCAAGCCCTCATCCGGGCTGGTCGCGCTTACAAGGCCTTGCCGCTGCGAATCACCCCGACCGCGATGCCCTCGATAACCAGTTCCTGACGCTTGAGATCGACCACGATGGGCTCGAAATCGGGGTTTTCCGGCAGCAGCCGCACCGTGTGGCCGCGCTGCTGGAAACGCTTCACCGTGACCTCGTCGCCGATGCGCGCCACCACCACCTGCCCGGCCTTCGCCTCGGCGCTGCGGTGCACCGCGAGCAGGTCGCCGTCGAGGATGCCGGCGTCCTTCATGCTCATGCCGCGCACCTTCAGCAGGTAGTCCGCGCGCGGCGAAAACATGGCGGCGTCGAGCTGGTAGTGCCGCTCGATGTTCTCCTGCGCCAGGATCGGGCTGCCCGCCGCCACCTGGCCCACCAGCGGCAGGCCGCCGCCGCCCTTCAGCCGGATGCCGCGCGATGCCCCCGGCACCAGCTCCAGCACGCCCTTTTTTGCCAGCACCTTGAGATGCTGCTCGGCGGCGTTCGGCGAACTGAAGCCGAAGCGCTGCGCAATCTCCGCGCGCGTCGGCGGCAGGCCGGTGGTTTCGATCCACTCGCGGATGAGGTTGAAAATTTCTTCCTGGCGGCGGGTCAGGTCACGCATGGGGCTTCCTCCAAATGCTGTATGCATGTACAGTTGTGTTTGCATACAGTATAAATACCGGATCCGGAAAATGCCATACGCGATAGGCGCCTGCCGCCTGGCAGGCGCCTGCAACCACACACGCAGGAGAAACCTCATGATGAAACTCGGAAAGATCAGCCCCCTCGCCTTCAGCCGCATGAAGCAGCGCGGGATTTCCATCGACGCCCTCAACGATCTGCTCGCCCGCGGGCAGGTCGAAAAGCAGTTCGACGGCGCCCAGGTGGTGTATCTGGACAGCCCCACCCCCGCCCCGAGCTGGGCCGGCCGCCCGAAGCCCAGGCTGTATGCGGTGGTGGATGCGGCGGGCGAAGTGCTGACGGTGGAGCGGCGGGTGCGGTTGCGCGCATGAGCCGATCGCCGGAATAAGCAGGTGCTGGCTGGACCGGCAGGCGAGATCAGCCGCCGCCTCGGCGCCCGGTCCACCCGGATTTGATGCGCGGGCGGGTACTATTACGCCTCTGCCCCGCAGCGAGCCCGCGCACCCGCCCCAGTGCCGATGAA
Source organism: Thiobacillus sp. 65-1059 (assembly GCA_001897675.1). Classification (GTDB taxonomy): domain Bacteria; phylum Pseudomonadota; class Gammaproteobacteria; order Burkholderiales; family Thiobacillaceae; genus Thiobacillus. The sequence goes on from MKUE01000131.1 coordinate 88,723, forward strand.
CCGACCGCACCTTGAACGCCGCCCCCGCTTTCCGGAGACCCCGGATGCTCACCCCTTGCCCGCACCCGCCAGCCCGTGCCTGCAGGATTGCATCGCACGCCACGCCGCCGCGATTCCCGGACTGGCCGAACTCGGCAAGCGACTGGCCGCCACCCACGACGCTGATGCGCTGATCGACCTCTACGAACAGTGCACCCCCTTGCTGGAACAGGCCATGTGGTCCGCCGAGGCCGACTTCCATCCGCTGCTGGCGAGCTACCAGGCGCTGTTCCGCGAACAGGAGGCGCTGATCCGGCAGCGCGGCAAGGACGACCGCCACCACTTCATCCTCGGCATCCCGGTGGCGGATCGCCCGCCGCACCTGCGCGCCTGCCTCGAAAGCATCTATCAGGTCTGCATGCTGTTCGACTACGGCGGCCACGCATCCGGCATGTGGGACAGGATCCAGGTCGTCGTCAGCGAGGACAGCCGCGACGAAGCCAACATCCGCCGGCACATCGAACTGGTCGAGGAATACCGGCGGAAAGGCCTGCAGGTGATCCACTTCGGCCTTGCCGAGCAGTACGAACTGCTGCATGCCCTGCCCCCGTCCACGCGCGAACGGCTGGGCAAGCTGCTCACCACCCAGCCCAGGGAAAAATTCTCCCTCAAGGGCCAGGCCGCCAACCGCAACCTCAGCTACCTGAAGTTTCTGCAACTGACCGAAGACAGGTGCAACACGCTGTATTACCTGGTCGACAGCGACCAGTCGCTGTGCGTGAACCGGCAGACCGCGTCCGGCGAAGAAACCGTGGTCGCGCTGAATTACTTCCACGCCATCGACAGGATCTTTCGCACCACCGATACCCTGATGCTCACCGGCAAAATGGTCGGCGATCCGCCCGTGTCGCCGGCGGTGATGGCGGCCAACTTTCTCGACGACGTGAGCGCCTTCTTCAGCCGGATGGCCGCATTGCGCGGCGACGAAGCCTGCACTTTCCACGGCCTGCCGCCACAAAAACCGGGCGACGCCGCGTATCACGACATGGCGAAGCTGTTCGGCTTCGACAACCAGCCGGCGACCTTCCCTTATGCCTGCCGGCTCACAGGCAAGCACGACCACGGCGCCTGCCTTGCCGACTTCGCGCAGCGGCTCGACGCCTTCTTCTTCGGCGAGCACCTCACGCGCAAGACCTGGTTCGGCTACGGCCATGGCTTTGCCGAGCTCAGCCCGGCGCGCACGGTCTATCCCGGCAACTACATCGTCAACTACACCGGGCTGAAATACGTCATCCCCTTCGGCCACCTGCGCCTGCGCATGTCCGGCCCCACCGCCGGGCGGCTCATCGCCGCCGAAATCGGCCACCGCTTCGCCTCCTTCAACATGCCCAACCTGCACCGCCGCACCACCGAGGCGGGCCCCGGCGACGACTTCCGCCCCGGCGTGGAGGTGGACGAGGCCAGCGTGGACGTCTCCGACGAATTCGAGCGCCAGTTCTTCGGCGACCTGATGCTGTTTTCCACCGAAGCGCTGGTCAGGCAGGCCGACGTGACCCGAGCCTTTGCCCGGGACGCGATCGAGGCCGTCGTCGGCGAGAAGGAGGCCGAACTGCTCACGCTGTACCAGCAGAAGCACGACGCTATCGTCGAGCGGAACCGGCAACTGGGCGAGCTCGTCTTCGACGCCGGCCATTGGTGGCTGCAGGCAAGCGCACATTCGCCCGGCCTCGCCCAGGCGCTGCGCCGGGTGCGCGCCTTCATCGACAACATCGAGCGCAATTTCGGCGAGCACGCCCTCGCCTGGCGCCAGATCCAGTCGGCCGAGCACCGCGCGCAGCGCAAGCGGCAGATCGTCGAGGCCCTGATGAATTACCGCGCCGAGCGGGATGCCTGGGACAGCCTGTTCTGACCGACTATTCCCCCGGCTCGCGGGGGGGCAGGGGAGAGGGCTGCCGCTAAAGCACGAGCGCATCCGCCGCCCGCGCAACAATCTGCTCCCGGCATTCCCGGTACGCCGCCTGCGCCGCTTGCAGCGCATCCTCCGGAATCACCACCTCCGAATAATCGCTCCGCCCCCGGTCGATCCGCCCGCTCCGCACCCGCTCCGACGTATCCCCGCGGCGCGCCTTCCCCGTCTGGCTGAACACCGCATAGCACTCGCTCAAGGGCGAATCCAGTTCCAGCCATGCGGTCAGCCGGGGCAGCAGCCTCTCCGGCGCGCGCTGCAGCAGCTCCGCATCGAAGTAGCTGTAGGGCCAGCCGATCGTGCGGCAGAATTCGGCCAGCGCCCGCACCCGCTCGATGTAGTAGTTCGCCGCCGCCACCGGCGAGGCATACAGGTCCGGGTCCGGCTTCTGGCGAAACAGATGCACGATGCTCCTGATCGTGTGCGCCGGCTCCGCCAGCGCCAGCAGAATCTTGATGTCCGCCAGCCCCAGCCGCTCGGGCTTCAGCGCATAGTCGTTGTGCAGCAGCTTGTCGAACAGGTAACGGCTCCCCGGCTTCGGCACCTCGTCCTGCTGAAACGCCTCCAGCTGCCTGCCCAGCGCGGCGGTGTCCTCATAGCTGAGGTGCATTTCGTAATAGCCGTTGATCTGCGGATGCGAGCCGAGAATATGCCCCGCCAGACTGGTGTAGGCGCGCATGTGGCTCAGAAGGAAGATCCGGGCGTAGGGATTAGGCGAAGCGCTCATTGGTTCAATTCGTGGTCGGCCGATAGCCGAAACGTCCGCTTTCTTGCTATTCGCGAATGGCGAATACAGCACCCTCGGGATTTGGAACAGTGGGGAATCATGCCGGGTGCGTGCGAGGGGGTTGTCAAAAACAATTCGAAGCTGAGGATTTTAGCCCGACCCGGCCAGGCGTCCCCTGCTCGTGATGGATGGCCTGATCACGGGCAAGCACTGATGGCTGCTTTTCAATGCGGCCGCCCCGTTGCCCGCCCAGCACAGGCAACAAAAAACCCCGGCATGCCGGGGTTTCCTGATTCAGGCAAAGCGCGTTTACGCAGCCTGGATTTTTGCCGCCTGCTTGCCCTTGGGGCCGGGGACGACATCAAAGCTGACGCGCTGGTTTTCCTGCAGCGACTTGAAGCCGCCAGCCTGGATCGCCGAGAAGTGCGCGAAGAGATCCTCGCTACCGCTGTCCGGCGTAATAAAACCAAAGCCCTTGGCGTCGTTGAACCACTTAACAGTACCTGTTTCCATTGTGTATTTCCTTTAATAAACCTGCTTGGGCAACATGCCCGATCCATCGAATATCAAGGAAAAGTCGACAACCAGAGGTACCGCTAAAACATCTTGAATCCTACAGACGCATGTCAGAGGTCAGTTTGGCGAATAAGTTCAACTTTGTTTTGGGGTGGTGCCGGTCGCGCGCCCCAGATCAGGCCGGGCGCGTGCCCTTGCAGCCAGGGTATTGAGAACAGCCCCAGAATTCATTGCCCGAATTCGCGCCACGCTTGGCTGTGCGCCGCACCATCTCACTTTGGCAAACTGGGTGGAAGTCCGGTTAACTTAAGTACCGGTTTGCCCCGTAGCCTTACCTACTTAAGAATTTGTGCAACCATCAGTTTCACTCGCTCAAAAAACCTGAGATCAATTGGCTTATCCAAATTATTCCAGGCGTCTTCGCACAAGCTACGAATATCACCCGTGTAGATGTGATCAAGGCGATCAGGAACGGTTACGCCCAGATTTGCGGAGAGCGCCAGTGATATGTAGTCGCCGAACTCATGGTTCACCGCGCCCGGCAATTCACAAAATGACTTTGGCGACATGCGCTGTTTCTGCCCGTGTTGCAACAGGGCAGAAATCAAACGTATCGCATGATAATCAAAGCTCCCATCGACTTTATTCGCCACAAGCGTTTCGAGCTGAGAAGCAGGGATGGTCAACAGCTCGTGAATTTTCCACTCAAAATCATCGTCCAGATAATTCTCTTCGCCAATGGATTTCAGGTATTGCTGCATGTACCTGAAAGCTGCTGAAAGCTTTCCATGGGTATACCCATCAAACTCTACTGAACTCGACAAAACGCGAAGCAGATTATCCAGCGCCATCGCCAGATTTTTGTCCGTTTGTTGGGTCGCAAAAGAATGCCCATGAAACACGCGCTGCATGGCCGAAAGGTATTGGCTTGTTGCGGCCTGTGGTACACCCCGGTGCAACCAGTGCAACAAGGGCATCAGGTCAATGAAGTCACCGAGGAAATGGCTTAGATCCATATCCAGTTTGATTGGCGGCTCTTGAACCGGAAGCGGCTGAGGCGCGACGCCCCGGTGCCGCAGCTCATTTTTGGCAAGGCTGAGTATGCTTTCGACTAGCTCATAACGCTCTTTTTCAAACCAGATCGGGGTAATACCCAGATTGCGCAGTTCCGCGTTGCGCTGCGCAATCTCTTCCAGACTTTCGGGGACTTGCTCGATGGAGAAGTGCTGTTTGGTCTCCTCCTCTTCGCCCATGCTTTCCCTGATCTTCCTGAAGACCTGAACCGTCCTGTCATTGCTCAGGCTACAGCCCAGAAAGAGCAGGCTGCTGTTTTTGTAATGGTAGGCGAGCAGCTTGGGTATGGGCTTGTGCATATTCAGGCTGCCGTTACCGTAAGCTTCATCGTATTGGTTCTTGCTGAGGATGCAGCGTTTCGGCTCACGAATATCGCCGTGCAGCTTAATGACTGTGATCTTCCTGGGATCGCGCTGCTCCAGTGCATTCAGGCCATTGATCACCTGAACCCTGCCTGCCTCGCCGGTTTCAAACGACTGCTCCAGCAAGCGATCGTAATTGGTCGTAATCACCGTATCCGTGAACAGCTCGGAGATGCGCCAGACCACATCGGGGATGGTGAGGTTGCGGGAGAACTCATCACGAATTTCATTGATGAACACCTCGCGGCCACGGATGGCCTCGATCTCTTCCAATACGGTTTCGTAGGCGCCGCTGGCTAATAGCACTTCAATACGTTCCAAAATGATATGTGCCGTTTTGCCCTGACACCGCAGATGATCTTTCCAGCTTGAAAAACCTGCCGATGCCGAGATGCCCGCCCCGACAAACGGCACCACCGCCCCGGCATACATCAGCTCGACAAGCTGAATGAAGTGATCCACATTGCGCTGGAACCAGTGATCATCGCCAAGCCGCTCTAGAAACCAGGCTTCGCACAGCGCCTCGTGACGACACGCTTTGCGAAACGCCTGAAACGCTTCGTCATAACTGCTTCTGTCACCCGAGAAAAGCGCCTTACTGGGCTGAGGCAAGGCATCGACGCCATATTCAACGCGCGCAGCCTGACCCTCTTCGCTATCCAGCCACTCATTGAAATCGGCAAAGTGCTCGTAACGGTAATGTTCGTCTTCGTCACACCAGATTTTGTGCAGGGCCGGTGTCATATCCTTCTACTCAGCAGACGGCCTGCTCGACGATGGCATCGGCGAGGTGGAGTTGGGTGGCGTGGGCATCGGCGAGACGCGCCTTGAGGGCGTCGCAAAGGGCCATGAGTTCATCGACTTTGGCCACAATTCGGTGTTGTTCAGCGCGTGGAGGGATTGGCACCAAGAACTCACGTAAGAGACTATCCGGCTCATAAATCACTACCGCCTCACCGTCGAAGTCTGGATCGCGGAATAGCTTGGTGGCCTTCTTGAAGTCCATGATGGTGAAGAACCACTTGTTGTTTTCCTCGTCGATGCGCGTGCCCCGCCCGATGATCTGCTTGAAGCTGGTCATCGAGGTGATGGTCTTGTCCAGCACGATGAGCTTGCAGGTCTTGGCATCGACGCCCGTTGTCAGTAATTCCGACGTGGTCGCGATGACCGGGAACTTGCTCTCCGGATCGATAAAGTTGTCCAGCTCTGCCTTGCCCTCGACGCTGTCGCCGGTGATGCGCATGACGTATTTCGGATTGTCCAACGCAATCTTGCCTGACGTATTCACAATCGCCACACGCATGCGTTCGGCGTGGTCGATGTCTTCGCAAAAAACAATCGTTTTGGAAAATGGGTCGGTCGCATTGAGATATTTCACGATGCGCTTGGCAACCAGCTTGGTGCGCTGGTTGAGTACGAGGATGCGATCCATGTCTTTCTGGTTGTACTCGCGCTGTTCGATTGCCTGCCCTAGGTCGTCTTTCATGCCCGGCGGTGGTGTCCAGCCATCGACGTCCTTGTCTATGTCGATGCGCACGACCTTGTAGGGCGCGAGAAAGCCATCTTCGATCCCCTGCTTGAGGCTGTAGGTGTAAACCGGCTCGCCGAAATAAGTGCTGCTCGAAACGTACTTGGTTTCCTTGGGCGTGGCGGTGAGGCCGAGCTGAACTGCGTTGTTGAAGTATTCGAGGATTTCACGCCAGGCGGAATCGTCCGCCGCACTGCCGCGATGGCATTCGTCGATGACGATCATGTCGAAAAAATCGCGCGAGACGTGTTTGAAAATCTTGTCTTCTTCGTCCGGGCCGGTGATGGCCTGATACAGGCCGAGATAGATTTCGTAAGACGGGTCGATCTTCCGGTTCTTGATTTTGGTCATGACTGAGCCGAAGGGCTTGAAGTCGTTGACGAGCGTCTGATCGACGAGGATGTTTCTGTCAGCAAGGAACAGGATGCGCTTGACCTCACCTGCTTTCCACAAGCGCCAGATGATCTGAAATGTCGTGTAGGTCTTGCCGGTGCCTGTCGCCATAACGAGCAGTACGCGCTTCTTACCGCTCGCGACCGCTTCGATGGTGCGATTGATCGCTTCAACCTGATAGTAGCGTGGCTCTTTGCCCGAAACATCTATGTGGTAACCACGGAGCGGGAACTCACGAATGGGCGTGCTACGTACGGCTAGGATGTTGGCGGCGGCAGCATCGCAGACGTGCCAGCCTGCCGCTTCCAGCAGCACATCGATATTCCCCCTCGCTTGTTGTTCCGGCTGTGGTGCCAAAACGCCCCCTGTATTTGTTATCACCCGAATCTTCGCATATCCAGACGGATGTACTGCCGATACGGTTCTTAAGTCTTTATCGAATAAACGAAAGCCAGCCCGGCGTTGCGGGCCTCATCGGCTCAGCAACTCGAAGAGCGGTTCGTTGATGTAGAAATTCGTTCGCCTCAGTTTCGTCTTGCGTACCAATCCTGCTGCCTTCAAAGCCTCAAGGTATTTAACGGCCGTAGGCCTCGACACGCCGAGGTCGCGCTCGATGAACTCGGACTTGGTATAGGGATGACGAAACAGGTTGTTCAGCAGATCCTGACTGTAGAGCTTGGGCAGATCGCTCCGCAGCCGTTGTTTCGTCGTCTGCATCAGCTCACGGATACCGCGCACCTTGGTCAGCGTCTCGCGTGAGGTTTCCTCCACTGCGCTGAGCATATAGAGCACCCACGCCTCCCAGGCATCTTGCTCTCTCACCGCCTGCAACCCCCGGTAGTAATCCGGCTTGTGACGCACGATGTAGCGGCTGAGATAAAGCACAGGCACATCCAGCAAGCCGTGCATCACCAGGTGGAGCAGATTGAGAATCCGGCCGGTACGGCCGTTGCCGTCGTAAAAGGGGTGGATGCTCTCGAACTGGTAATGCAGCACAGCCATGCGGACTAAGGGGTCGGGGTCGCCCGGCTCGTCACGATGAAAGTGCTCCAGAAAATTTGCCATCAGCCGTTCGATCTCGGCGGGGTCTTGCGGCGGTTGATAAACGACTTCCCCAGTATTCTGATTCTTCAGCACGGTTCCCGGCAGCGTGCGCAGGCCGGCACGGTTTTGCTCCAGCGCCGCCTGGATTTCGAGCACGTCGTCCAGCCTGAGGAATCCTTGTTCCCGCACGTGCGCAAGGCCGATTTTGAGCGCGGCCGCGTAATGGTGAACTTCCTTTGCTGCCGCACTGGGAAATTGCCCCGAGACGACATCACCCTGAAACAGCTGGTCTTCCGTGGTGATGATGTCCTCGATCTCCGACGAATCCTTGGCTTCCTGCAAAGCCAGGGTGTCGATCAGGATCGCTTCGTTGGGAATCGTCGCCGCTGCCCCTTTCAACTCCGCCAGCGCGCGATGCGCACGCGCCGCCAACCGCAGCACCGTGGGGGTCTCCAGTTCAATACTGCTCGGCACCGGCAAGGGTTTCAGTTGGTCAGGCATAGGTAAAGAAAAGCCCGCTTTTTTTACACGACCTTCAATGACGTGTAAAGAATACCCCAGTTTCCTTTACATATTGCGGAAATGTGGGTGAACAGCTCCCTCCGGGATTAGGCGCCTCCTCATCCGGCTTTTGCCGCCATGCCCGCTTCTCGGCGATCTTCCTTTCGCGTTACAGCAACTGATTCACCTCGAACACGGAATCGATGCCCTGCCCGTTCCAGTTGTATTCGAGATAGGCGGCGTGCAGGCAGTTTTTCAATAATGCCGTGCTGAAGGCAGCCAGGCATTCGCCGGAGGGGTGCCGCACCGAGGGATACAGAATGCCGCGTACGCCGTCGGATCGGAGTTTTCGGCCGATGCCTTGGGCATGACCGTAGTCGTCGGGATCGACGATGCGCGGATCGGCCTGGCTGGCCTTGCGCAGATCGGCCACCTCGCCCTTGGCTTCCACGGTGTAGAGCCGCATCTGCAGCCGCATGGGGGGCTCGCGGGTGGCGTCCATGAACAGAGCCGCGTGATAGCGGGTTTCGGCGATGGCGGTGTCGCGCCTGCGCGCGCAATAGAACACCCCGTAGCTGCCGTCGCTGAAGCGGCTGCCCTGCGGGTTCAGATGGGTGAAGGCGGCCATGATGCAGGTGCTGCCGGGGCCGAACAGCCGCTCTTCGGGGGGAACCAGGCTGATCTCGCCGACTTCGTCGCGGATGCGGTCGTTGGTCATGGCCTCCAGCGCGTAGAGGGCGTCGAAATCCTCGGGGCGGGCGACGCGCTCGAACAGGCCGATGGAAGGAAAGCGACTGGGGATGACGCGCCAGGCCGGGTTCCAACTCAGGCGCGTGGCGGGGTAGCTCAAGCCCAGCCACCGCGGCGGGCATCGAGATACTGGCGCACGGCCAGCAGGTCGGCGACGTTGCCGCCGAGCATGCGCTCGAGCGCGCTGCTGCCGCCGAAGAGCGGCGCGGTATTGGGCTTTTTCACCCAGGCATCGGCCGCTGCCGTGGCGGGCAGCAGCACCTGCAGCGCCTTGTAGATGCCCAGGATGTAGGACAGGCGCTCGAGGGTGTCGCGCTTGAGGTCGGCGTGCTCGGGCGCGGACTTCCACTTGAAGAAGGTCGACCGGCCGGGGGTGCCGAGCAGCACCATTTGCTCGTCGGTGTTGAGCCCCCAGTCGCGCGCGATGTTGAAGAAGGCGCGCAGGCCGGCGGCGGAGAGGTCGCGGCTGCTGGGTTTGTCGTGGGCCTTCACGGCGTGTGCTGTGTTTTGCATCCCATGCTCCATGTCAGTACTTGAATGTACTAACAACAGAAAAGTAGTCCATTTATGGACTTTTTGCAATGGCGCGTTGGGCCGTCATCTCGAACCGCCCTGAAAGGCATAAAGCCCGCGCGGGCGCGGCATGCGATTCCGCACGCACTTCAGTGCGCAGTGGACCGGAGTCCGTGGGGCGATCCAGCGATTGTGATTACGCCGACGTTATGGATTGCTTCGCCACGCTCGCAATGACGGTCGAACAACGGCGACAGAAAGCCGCTACCCCTTCCCGGCTTCCTCATCCAGCCTCTTCAGATGCGCGAGCTTCTCGGCGATCTTGCCTTCCAGCCCGCGCGGGGTGGGTGCGTAGAACTGCTGTTCCTCGATGTCGTCGGGGAAGTAGCGCTCGCCGGCGGCGTAGGCTTCGGGCTCGTCGTGGGCGTAGCGGTAGGCGCGGCCGTAGCCCAGTTCCTTCATCAGTTTGGTGGGGGCGTTGCGCAGGTGGATGGGAACGTCGTTGGAGGGATTGGACTGCACGAAGGCGCGCGTCGCGTTGTAGGCGACGTAGGCGGCATTGCTCTTGGGCGCGCAGGCCATGTAGAGGCAGGCCTGGGCGAGCGCGAGTTCGCCTTCGGGGGAACCCAATCTCTCGTAGGTTTCGACCGCGTCCAATGCCAACCTCAGCGCGCGCGGGTCGGCCAGGCCGATGTCTTCGCTCGCCATGCGGATCAGGCGGCGGCCGAGGTAGCGCGGGTCGGCGCCGCCGTCGAGCATGCGCACCAGCCAGTAGAGCGAGGCGTCGGGGTCGCTGCCGCGCACGCTTTTGTGCAGCGCGGAAATCTGGTCGTAGAAGGCCTCGCCGCCCTTGTCGAAGCGGCGCAGCGACTGCGCCAGCGCGTTTTCGACGAAGGCGGCGTCGACCTCCTCCACCTTGGCGGTGCGCGCGGCGGTGTCGAGCTGTTCCAGCAGGTTCAGCAATTTGCGGGCGTCGCCGTCGGCGTAGGCGGCCAAGAGCTTGTCGACGCCCTCGCCCAGCTTCAGATCCGGCAGTTCTTTGAGGGCGCGCTGCATCAGCTGGCCGAGCTCGTCGGGGGTGAGCGATTTCAGCACGTAGACCTGGGCGCGCGACAGCAGCGCGCCGACGACTTCGAACGAGGGGTTTTCGGTGGTGGCGCCGATGAAGGTGAACAGCCCGGATTCGACGTGCGGCAGGAAGGCGTCCTGCTGCGACTTGTTGAAGCGGTGGACTTCGTCGACGAACAGGATGGTGGCGCGGCCGATGCCCTGGTTCATGCGCGCACGCTCGACCGCTTCGCGGATGTCCTTGACGCCGGAAAGCACCGCCGAGATGGCGATGAAGTCGGCGCCGAAGGCCTGCGCGGTGAGCCGCGCGAGGGTAGTCTTGCCGACGCCGGGCGGCCCCCACAGGATCATCGAATGCAACTTGCCGGAATCGAAGGCGAGCCTGAGCGGCTTGCCGGGGCCGAGCAGATGGGTCTGGCCGACGACGTCGGCCAGCGTACGCGGGCGCAGGCGTTCGGCCAGCGGCGCGTGCGGGCCGTCGCGCGCCGGCTCGGGGGTGTCGGATTGGAAAAGGTCTTGGGTGGACATTGCTGCCGATTATCCGTTAGAACCAGGCCGCCGTTGTAGGAGCGGCGCCCTCGCCGCGATGCCGTGGTGGTTGCGAGAGTACGAAAATCGGGGCGAGGGCGCCCCTCCTACTCGCCGATGATGTCGGCGCCTTTCGGCGGGGTGAAGGTGAAGTGCGACGGCGCGATGGACGGGTTGCGCGCAAAGCGCGACAGCTTGAGCGTGGTGCGCTGGCCGAAATAGTCGAACAGTTCCATCTGCACCAGCACGTCGCCCTTGAAGCCCATGCGGATGCGCTCGAAGGTGGTGTCGCGGTTTTTGGGGGTGGCTTCCAGCCATTCCAGGCCATCGCTCCGCCCCGCGTCTTTCAGGCTGAAGTATTTCTCGATGGCGTCGTCGCCGGCCAAGAGCGCGGCGGGCGTTCCGGCGATGACGTCGCCGAGCGGCTTGACCGTGACCTGGTCGAGGTCGGCGTCGTACAGCCACAGCCTGCTGCCGTCGCCGACGATCGCCTGCTCGTACGGCGTGCTGTAATCCCAGCGGAACTTGCCGGGGCGGGCGAATGCCATTTTGCCGCTGGCCTGCTGGGTGACGCGGCCGGACTTGTCGGCGACGGTCTGGCTGAAGTCGGCCTCGGCGGTCCTGGCGCCGGCGATAAAGGCCTTCAGGCGGTCGATGCCGCCGGCATGGGCGATCATGGGTAGTGCGAGGGCACAGGCCGCGATCAACTGTTTCAAGCGCAATGGTTTCAACCGGATTCTCCAAAGGGATCTTGCTTTCAGGCGGTCGAAACGTCCGCGGGTTCCCGCCCAAAACAAAACCGCCCTGCACTATATCGTGCAGGGCGGCCAAGGGTGAAGCCCGATGGGTCAGACAATCAGCGGAACGATCAGCAGCGCCACGATGTTGATGATCTTGATCAGCGGGTTGACGGCCGGGCCGGCGGTGTCCTTGTAGGGATCGCCCACGGTGTCGCCGGTAACGGCGGCCTTGTGCGCCTCCGAGCCCTTGCCGCCGTGGTTGCCTTCCTCGATGTACTTCTTGGCGTTGTCCCAGGCGCCGCCGCCGGTGGTCATCGAGATCGCCACGAAGATGCCGGTGATGATGGTGCCGAGCAGCACGCCGCCGAGCGCCTTCGGCCCGAGGATCAGGCCGACCAGCACCGGGACCAGCACCGGCAGCAGCGACGGTACGATCATTTCCTTGATCGCCGCCTTGGTCAGCATGTCCACCGCCTTGGAGTAATCCGGCTTGGCGGTGCCCGCCATGATGCCGGGGATTTCCTTGAACTGGCGGCGCACTTCGACCACCACCGAGCCGGCGGCGCGTCCCACCGCTTCCATGCCCATGGCACCGAACAGATAGGGCACCATGCCGCCGATGAAGAGGCCGATGATGACCATGTGGTCGGACAGGTCGAACATCGTGACGCCGCCGGTCTTGGCTTCCAGCGCATGGGTGAAGTCGGCGAACAGCACCAGCGCGGCGAGGCCCGCCGAGCCTATGGCGTAGCCCTTGGTGACGGCCTTGGTGGTGTTGCCGACCGCGTCGAGCGGGTCGGTGATGTCGCGGATCGCGCTCGGCAGTTCGGCCATTTCGGCAATACCGCCGGCGTTGTCGGTGATCGGACCGTAGGCGTCGAGCGCGACGATGATGCCGGTCATCGACAGCATGGCGGTGGCGGCGACTGCGATGCCGTACAGGCCGGCCAGTTCGTACGAACCCCAGATCGCCAGGCACACCGCCAGCACCGGCGCCGCGGTGGACTTCATCGACACGCCGAGGCCGGCGATGATGTTGGTGCCGTGGCCGGTGGTCGACGCCTGCGCGATGTGGTGCACCGGAGCGTACTCGGTGGCGGTGTAGTACTCGGTGATGACGACCATCGCGGCGGTGAGGCCGAGGCCGATCAGCGCGGCGTAATACAGGTTCAGCGCCGGGATCACCGAGCCGTCGTTCATCGCCAGGCCGTCGCCGAACATCATCGTCGTCACCGGGTAGAAGGCGATCAGGCTCAAGCCGCCCGCCACGGCGAGGCCGCGATACAGCGCATTCATGATCTTGCCGCCCTCGCGCGCCTTGACGAAGAAGGAGCCGACGATGGAGGCGACGATCGACACCGCGCCCAGCACCAGCGGATAGATCACCGCGCCGCTGCCGGCCTGGCTCGCCATCAGCACGCCGAGCAGCATGGTGGCGATCAGGGTCACCGCGTAGGTCTCGAAGAGGTCGGCCGCCATGCCCGCGCAGTCGCCGACGTTGTCGCCGACGTTGTCGGCGATGACCGCCGGGTTGCGCGGGTCGTCCTCGGGAATCCCCGCCTCGACCTTGCCCACCAGGTCGGCGCCGACGTCGGCGCCCTTGGTGAAGATGCCGCCGCCGAGACGCGCGAAGATGGAGATCAGCGAGCCGCCGAAGCCGAGTCCGACCAGCGCATGGATCGCTTCTTCGCTGCTCGATCCCATCATGGTCAGCACGGCGTAGTAGCCGGCCACGCCCAGCAGGCCCAGCCCCACCACCAGCATGCCGGTGATGGCGCCGCCCTTGAAGGCGACGTTCAGTGCGGCGTTCAGGCCATGCGAGGCCGCTTCGGCGGTGCGCACGTTGGCGCGCACCGACACGTTCATGCCGATGTAGCCCGCCGCGCCGGAAAGCACCGCGCCGATCAGGAAGCCGATCGCGGTGTGGCTGCCAAGCGCCAGCCACAAGGCCACAAACAGCGCCGCGCCCACCATGCCGATGGTGGTGTACTGGCGGTTCAGGTACGCCTGCGCCCCCTGCTGAACCGCCAGCGCGATTTCCTGCATGCGCGCATTGCCGGCGGGCTTCTTCAGGATCCAGCCGATCGATACCACCCCATACAGCAAGGCCAGTATTGCGCTGGCCAAAATCCACACCAATTCCATCTGCATTGCTTTTCCTCCCTATGGCTTAATTACACAAAACAAAACGGCAGCTCGCGCTGCCGTTTCACTCACTTGCCCATTGCCAGGCCACCCTCGAAACGCGTGCCCGGCTCGAACCCGAACACCCGGTCGAGCTGCAGCTCGACGATCAGTTGATCGACCGCTGCCTGCCCGTGCTCGCGCTGCACCTCGGACAAGATCAGCTTGGCTGAATTGCCGTTGTAGAAGCCACCGAAGTCGGCTTGTACTTTGAGCAGCTGTTTGGCGCGGTCGAGTGTCATGTTTGTGGGTGAGGGGTTAGGGGTTAGGCGTGAGGCGCATGCCGCGGCAACGCTGGCTACGCCTCACCCCCCTCCTCACCGCCTGTCAGAGCTTGAACGCCGCCAGCTTCTTCGCCACCGCGACGTTCTTCAGCGTCACGTACACCGGCAGGCCGTCCTTGTACTTCGGATAGTCCTCACCCTGGATCAGCGGCGTCAGGTAGCGCTTGCACTTGGGCGTGATGCCGAAGCCGTCCTTGGTGATGAAGTCGCGCGGCATGAATTTCTCGACGTTGGCAACGTCCTTCAGGTCGGCCATGCCGATCTTGTACTTGTAGGGCGCGTCGGAGAGGCGGTCGACCGTCGGCATCACCGAGTTGTGGCCCTTGATCGCGAGTTCGACCGCCTTCTTGCCCAGCTCGTAGGCCTGCTTGACGTCGGTCTTCGAGGCGATGTGGCGCGCGGCGCGCTGCAGGTAGTCGGCGACGGCCCAGTGGAACTTGTGGCCGAGCGCGTCCTTGATCATGTTGGCGACCACCGGGGCGGCGCCGCCCAGTTGCGCGTGGCCGAAGGCGTCGCGGGTGCCCTGCTCGGCGAGGAACTTGCCGTCCGGATAGTGGCATCCTTCGGACACCACCACGGTGCAGTAGCCGTGCTCCTTCACCAGCTTGTCGACACGGGCAAGGAATTTCTTCTGGTCGAATTCGATCTCGGGGAACAGGATGACGACCGGAATGCCGTGGTCCTCGACCAGGCCGCCGGCGGCGGCGATCCAGCCGGCGTGGCGTCCCATCACTTCGAGCACGAACACCTTGGTCGAGGTCTTGGCCATCGAGCGCACGTCGTAGCTGGCTTCCAGCGTGGACACCGCGATGTACTTGGCGACCGAGCCGAAGCCGGGGCAGCAGTCGGTGATCGGCAGGTCGTTGTCGACCGTCTTCGGCACGTGGATGGCCTGGATCGGGTAGCCCATCTGCTCGGACAGCTGGCTGACCTTGAAGCAGGTGTCGGCCGAATCGCCGCCGCCGTTGTAGAAGAAGTAGCCGATGTTGTGCGCCTTGAACACCTC
>MKUE01000132.1 GCA_001897675.1 Thiobacillus sp. 65-1059
CAGTTCGTAGCGTTCCTGCAGGCCGCGCAGGATGGCGATGGTCGACTCGACCGAGGGCTCGTCGACCAGCACCTTCTGGAAGCGGCGCTCCAATGCCGCGTCCTTCTCGATGTACTTGCGGTATTCGTCGAGCGTGGTGGCGCCGATCAGATGCAGCTCACCCCGCGCCAGCGCGGGTTTGAGCATGTTGCCGGCGTCGATCGCGCCTTCGGCCTTGCCGGCGCCGACCAGGGTGTGCAGTTCGTCGAGGAACACGATATAGCGGCCTGCGTCCATCGCCAGTTCCTTCAACACGGCTTTCAGGCGCTCCTCGAATTCGCCGCGGTACTTGGCGCCGGCGAGCAATGCGGCCAGATCGAGCACCAGCACTTTCTTGCCCTTGAGCGTCTCCGGCACCTCGTCGTTGACGATCCGCTGCGCCAAGCCTTCGACGATGGCGGTTTTTCCGACGCCGGGCTCGCCGATCAGCACCGGGTTGTTCTTGGTGCGGCGCTGCAGGATCTGGATAGCACGGCGGATTTCGTCGTCGCGCCCGATCACCGGATCGAGCTTGCCCTCGCGCGCCCGCGCGGTGAGGTCGAGCGTGTATTTGGCAAGCGCCTCGCGCTGGCCCTCGGCTTCCTGCGACTGCACCGCCTCGCCCCCGCGCACGGCCTGGATCGCCTGTTCCAGCGCGGCCTTCTGGGCGCCGTGCTGCTTCAGCAGACGGCCGGTTTCGCCCTTGTCGTCGAGCGCCGCCAGCAGGAACAGCTCGGACGCGATGAAAGCGTCGTTGCGCTTCATCGCCTCCTTGTCGGTGAGGTTCAAGAGGTTGTTGAGTTCGCGCGAGATGCTCACTTCGCCGCCCTGGCCTGCCACTTTGGGCAGCCGCGTCAACGCCTGGGCCAGCGACGCTTTCAGCGCCGGCACCTGCACCCCGGCGCGCGACAGGATGGCCGCCGCGCCGCCGCCTTCCTGGTTCAGCAGCGCCAGCAGCAGGTGCTGCGGCTCGATGTAGGCATGGTCGCCGCCGACGGCGAGGCTTTGCGCGTCGGAAAACGCCTGTTGGAACTGGGTGGTGAGCTTGTCGAAACGCATGGGTGGCCTCGTGCTTAAGGTATATTGAATGTCAGCTAAATGATGCCTTGCCGGGCGATTTCAACCCTTTATGTCTGAACTGAATGTAGAACAGGTTTTGTCCGATGTCGCGCGCGCGCTGGCCGAAGACGTCGGCAGCGGCGATCTTACCGCCCAGCTGATCCCCGCAGCGCAAACCGCCCGCGCCCGCGTCATCACCCGCGAGCCCGCCGTGGTCGCCGGGCGGCCGTGGTTCGACGCCTGCTTTCGCGCGCTCGACCCCGCCTGCATCCTCGACTGGCGGGTCGACGAGGGCGACTTTGTTGCTGCCGGCGACGTGCTGGTGGACATCGGCGGCCATGCCCGCGCGCTGCTGACCGCCGAACGCCCGGCGCTGAATTTTCTGCAGACCCTGTCGGCGGTGGCCACCGCCACCCGGCCCTATGTCGAGGCGGTGCGCGGCACCCACGCCGCCATCCTCGACACCCGCAAGACCCTGCCCGGCCTGCGCATCGCCGAGAAATACGCGGTGCGGGCCGGCGGCGGACAGAACCAGCGCGTGGGCCTCTTCGACGGCATCCTGATCAAGGAAAACCACATCGCGGCGGCGGGCGGCATCGCGCAAGTGCTCGACGCCGCGTTCCGCCTGGCGCAAGACAAGGTCAGCGTGCAGATCGAGGTGGAAAACCTCGACGAGCTCGTTCAGGCCCTCGCCGCCGGCGCGCCACTGATCCTGCTCGACAACTTCAGCCTGGCCGACCTGCGCCACGCGGTGCAGCTCAGCCACGGCCGCGCCCTGCTCGAAGCGTCCGGCAACATCACCCTGGAGACGGTGCGCGCAGTGGCCGAAACCGGGGTCGACCGCATTTCCATCGGCGGCCTCACCAAGCACATCCGTGCGGTCGACCTGTCGATGCGCATCGACGCCGATGCTTGAGCTTGTCCGCGCCCGCTACGACGACCCCGTACACGCATCCGCGCTGATCGACCTGCTCGACCATTACGCGCGCGAGCCGGCGGGCGGCGGCGCGCCGCTCAGCGACTTCGCCCGCGGCAAGCTGATCGGGGAACTCGCTGTGCGCCCCTTCATCTTCAGCGTGCTGGCGTTCGACGACGGCGCCCCGGTCGGCCTCGTCAACGCCATCGAAGGCTTTTCCACCTTCGCCTGTGCCCCGCTGGTCAACGTGCACGACGTCGTCGTCATGCCCAGCCATCGCGGCCGCGGCATTGCGGCACGACTGTTCGCCGAGGTCGAGGCCATCGCGCGCGAACGCGGCGCCTGCAAGCTGACCCTGGAAGTGCTCTCCGGCAACCGCGCCGCGCGGGCGCTCTACGAAAAGCTGGGGTTCGACGACTACCGGCTCGACCCCGCCATGGGCGACGCGCAGTTCATGCAGAAGTGGCTGGCCTGATACGCGCCCTTTCCGCACTGTGGCTGGCGCTGGCGCTGGCCGCCCAGCCGGCATGGGGCGATACGCCGCCGAGTGCTCCGGCCATGCTCCTGGCCGAGGTCTATGCCGGCAACGTCGACCCCAGCCAATACTGGGTGAGCGAGAAATTCGACGGCGTGCGCGCCCAGTGGGACGGCCGCGCCCTGCGCTTTCGCGGCGGCGGCCTGGTTCCTGCACCGGCGTGGTTCACCGCGAATTTTCCGGCGCTGCCGCTGGACGGTGAATTGTGGATCGCACGCGGCCGGTTCGATGCGCTGTCGGGCACGGTGCGCAAGATCGAACCTGTGGACGCCGAATGGCGGCAGGTGCGCTACCTGATTTTCGAATTGCCCGGCGCGGCGGGCGATTTCAGCGAACGCGTCCAGCAGATGCGGGCCATTGTTGCCCGGGCCGGCGTGCCCTGGCTTGAGGCCGTCGGGCAGGCACGCGTGGCCGACAAGGCCGAACTGATGCAGCGCCTGGATGCCGTGCTGCGCGCGGGCGGAGAAGGCCTGATGCTGCATCGCGCGGACGCGCCGTATCGGACCGGCCGCAGCGATGTGTTGCTGAAGCTGAAGCCCTGGCAGGATGCCGAAGCAGTCGTCGTCGGCCACCTCCCCGGCAGCGGCAAATACCGGGGCATGACCGGCGCGCTGCAGATGGAAACGCCGGACGGCAAGCGCTTCCGCATCGGCAGCGGACTCTCCGACGCGCTGCGCCGCCAGCCGCCTCCCATCGGCACGCGCATCACCTATCGCTATCAGCAACTGACGAAAAACGGAGTGCCGCGGTTTCCGCGCTATCTGCGCGTCAGGGAAGATTTCTAACGGCTTATTCCAGCCAGATCAGCGCCGCCATCCGCCCGGTCACGGCGTCGCGGCGGTAGGAGAAGAAGGCATCCGCTTCGCTGAAGGTGCAGCGTCCGCCACCGTAGATCGCCTGCACGCCGATGTGATTGAGGCGGATGCGCGCAAGCCGGTAGATGTCGGCGAGCCATTTCCCAGGCACGGGCAGCGGCACGAAGGCTGCGGCGGCCTCAGCATGCTGCGCGACAAAGGCCTCGCGCACATCGTCGCCCACTTCGAACGCCTGCGGCCCGATGGCAGCCCCCATCCAGGCGAGGACTTGATCCGGCGGCACCTGCATCGCGGCCACGGCGGCTTCGAGCACGCCGCCGGCGAGTCCGCGCCAGCCGGCGTGGGCGGCGGCGACCACGCTGCCGGCGCGGTCGCAGAACAGCACCGGCAGGCAGTCGGCGGTGAGCACGGCGCAGGCTGCTCCCGCTTGGCGGGTGAACGAGGCATCGGCTTCGCGCTCGGCGTCGCGGCCGAGTTCGGCCACGCGCGCGCTGTGCACCTGCCTGAGCCAGCCCGGCTCGGCGGGCAGCCGTTCCCTCAGGCGCGCCCGGTTGGCGGCGACGTGGACCGGATCGTCGCCGACGTGATCGCCGAGGTTGAGGCTTGCCCACTGCGCCCGGCTCACCCCGCCCGTGCGGGTGGTCATCAGGCTTTTTACCCGCGCCGGGGCGGGCCAGTCGGGAACGATCGGGTTCATTTGCCCCAGACGGTATTGTCGCGCAGCGCCTGCAGCAGCGAGGCGAAGTCGGGCGGCAGCGGACATTCCCACTGCATGAATTCCTCGGTGATCGGGTGGATCAGGCCCAGCCGCTCGGCGTGCAGCGCCTGGCGCGGGAACGGAATCTTGAGATGGCTGCGGCGGCTGGCGCTGTAGACCTGCTCGCCGACCAGCGGGTGGCCGATGTGCTGCATGTGGACCCGGATCTGGTGGGTGCGGCCGGTTTCCAGCCGGCAGCGCAGCAGCGTCACGCCGGGGAAGCGTTCGACCACGTCGTAATGCGTGACTGCCTGCTTGCCCATGCTGTGCACGGTGCGCTTGGTGCGGTTGTGCGGATCGCGCGCCAGCGGCATATCGACGGTGCCCGCGTGGTCGACCTCGCCATACACCAGGGCGAGGTATTCGCGCTTGACGCTACGCGCCTGCAGCTGGCGCACCAGGTCGGTATGGGCTTGCAGGGTCTTGGCGACGACCAGCAGGCCGGAGGTATCCTTGTCGAGCCGGTGCACGATGCCGGCGCGCGGCAGCTCGGCCGACTGCGGCACCCGGTGCAGCAGCGCGTTCAACAGCGTGCCGCGCGGATTGCCGCTGCCGGGATGGACCACCAGCCCGACCGGTTTGTCGATGACCAGCAGCACCGGATCTTCGAACACCACGTTGAGCGGGATGGCTTCCGGTGCGTCGGGGGTGGCGTTCGGATCGGGCTCGATCTCGACCCGCACCGCCTCGCCGCCGCTGACCTTCATCTTGGTCGTGCCCCAGGCGTCGTCCACCGCGATCTTGCGCGCACGGATCCAGTTCTGGATGCGGTTGCGCGAAAACTCCGGCAGCAGGGCGGCCAGGGCCTGGTCCAGGCGCTGGCCGCCCTGCGCATCCGGGATCACCAGCTGGCGGATATCGCCTTCGCTATTTCCCTTATAATCGGCCGACGAATTTTCTGTGTCTTTTTCCATGCTTAAGCAACGTTCATCCGGTTTCACTACATTCAATCGGGCGCCTGGCTTCAAACGGGCGCTGGGCAGCGCACTGCTGGCCGCTGCGCTCACCCTGGGCGGCTGCGGACTGCTGCCCGAGGTCAAGGATGAAACCGCGGGCTGGTCGGCGCAGAAGCTCTATACCGAGGCGAAAGACAATCTCAACGAGGGCAACTACGACCGCGCGGTCAAGCTGTTCGAAACGCTGGAGTCGCGCTACCCGTTCGGCCGCTATGCGCAGCAGGCCCAGCTGGAAGTCGCCTACGCCTACTACAAGGACAATGAGCCGATTTCCGCCATTGCCGCGTGCGACCGCTTCATCAAGCTGCACCCCAATCACCCTAACGTCGATTACGCCTACTATCTGAAGGGCCTGGCGAATTTTAACGACGACCTCGGCCTGCTGGGCAACCTGGTCGACCAGGACATGAGCGAACGCGACCCCAAGGCCGCGCGCGATGCGTTCCTCGCGTTCAAGGAACTGAGCACCCGCTTCCCCGACAGCAAATACGCCGCCGACTCGACCGCCCGCATGAAGTACCTGGTCAACGCGCTGGCCGGCAACGAAGTCCACGTCGCCAAATATTATCTGAAACGCGAAGCCTGGGTGGCGGCCGCCAATCGCGCCAAGGAAGTGCTGAAAACCTACCCCGAAGCCCCCGCCCTGGAAGAAGCGCTGGCGATCATGGTGGTGGCCTACGACAAGCTGAAACTGACCGATCTGCGCGACGATGCGCAGCGCGTGCTGACGCTCAACTTCCCCAACAGCAAGTACGCCAAGGGCGTCAGCACCGAAGGCAAGGCGTGGTACCGGTTCTGGTGATCGATTAGCGCGGCGGCGGATCAGACCGCCGCTTCGCCCGACTCGCCGGTGCGTATCCGCACCACCTGCTCCACCGCCGTCACGAAAATCTTGCCGTCGCCGATCTTGCCGGTACGCGCGGCGGCGATGATCGCCTCCATCGCGCGATCCAGCAAGCTGTCGGCGACGACGATCTCGACCTTCACCTTGGGCAGAAAATCCACCACGTATTCGGCGCCGCG
The DNA here is from genome assembly GCA_001897675.1 of Thiobacillus sp. 65-1059. Lineage (GTDB taxonomy): Bacteria > Pseudomonadota > Gammaproteobacteria > Burkholderiales > Thiobacillaceae > Thiobacillus. The sequence continues at coordinate 6,080 of MKUE01000132.1, forward strand.
ATACAGTTCGGTGTGGCCTTTCTGGCGGCCGAAGCCTTTGACCTCGGTCACGGTCAGGCCGGTCACGCCGAGTTCGGACAGCGCTTCGCGCACTTCGTCGAGCTTGAACGGCTTGATGATGGCTTCGATTTTTTTCATGACAGTTCCCTTTCGGGTCGGTATTTCGAGGTAATCGGATAGCGCCGGTCCTTGCCGAAATTGCGCGGCGTGATGCGCGGGCCGGGCGGCGCCTGACGGCGCTTGTATTCTGCGAGATCGACCATGCGGATGACTTTTTTCACTATAGCGGCGTCGTAGCCCAGCGCGACGATGTCACGCGCCGCCAGGTCGCGCTCGACGTAGGCCGCCAGGATGGCGTCGAGCGTGTCGTACGGCGGCAGGCTGTCCTGGTCGGTCTGGTCGGGGCGCAGTTCGGCCGACGGCGGGCGGTCGATGATGCGCTGCGGGATGACGGCGGACAGGCTGTTGCGGTAATTCGCCAGCCGGTAAACCAGGATTTTCGACACATCCTTCAGCACGGCGAAGCCGCCCGCCATGTCGCCATACAAGGTCGCGTAACCGGTCGCCATTTCGCTCTTGTTGCCGGTGGTCAGCACCAGCGAGCCGAATTTGTTGGACAGCGCCATCAGCAGCGTGCCGCGCGCGCGCGCCTGCAGATTCTCTTCGGTGGTGTCCGCCGCGCGTCCGGCAAACTCGCCGGCCAGTTGCGCCACGAAAGCGTCGAATATCGGCCCGATGGCGATTTCGGAATAGCGCACGCCGAGCCGCTGCGCCATGTCGCGCGAATCCTCGAGGCTGATGGAAGCGGTGTAATCCGACGGCATCATCACCGCATGCACGCGCTCCGCCCCCAGGGCATCGGCCGCAATAGCCAGCGTCAGCGCCGAATCGATGCCGCCCGACAATCCCAGGTGCACCCCCTTGAAGCCGTTCTTGCCGACATAGTCGCGCACCGCCAGCACCAGCGCGTCGTAGGCCGCCGCCTCCTCGGCCTGCAGGCCATGCCGGGGTCCGCTGCAGCTGTTGCCCGCGATGTCCAGATAAAACAGCCCTTCGCGCCAGGCCGGGCACTGCACCACCACCTCGCCCCCGGCGCTGACCGCGAACGAGGCGCCGTCGAAAACCAGTTCGTCCTGCCCGCCCACCAGGTTGGCGTAAACGATCGGCAGGCCGGCTTCGACGAGGCGCGATCGCGCGACCGCATGGCGTTCGCGCTCCTTGTTGAGATGGAACGGCGAGGCGTTCGGCACCAGCAGCCAGTCGGCGCCGGCTTCCAGCGCGCGCGTTGCCGGCCCCGGCTCCCAGATATCGCCGCAGATATTGAGGCCGAAATTCACCCCGCCGCAGCTGAACACGCAGGGCGCGTCGCCGCTGTCGAACACGCGCTGCTCGTCGAACACGGAATGATTCGGCAGGTGGTGCTTGCGGTACACCGCCTCGACCCGGCCGCCGCGCAGCAGCGCTGCCGCGTTGAACAGGCCGTCGTCGGTGCGCTCGGGGTAGCCGACGATCAGCGCAAGTTCGCGCGGCGCCTCGTCTGCGATTTTCTCCAGCGCAGCCGCGCAGGCCTCGCAAAAATCGCGCCGCAGCACCAGGTCTTCCGCCGGATAGCCGCAAATCGACATTTCCGGCGTAAGCAGCAAGGCCGCGCCTGCCGCATGCGCCTCGTGCGCGGCGGCAAGCAATCTGCCGGTGTTGCCCGCGATGTCGCCGACGGTAAGGTTGATCTGCGCGACGGCGAGTTTCATCGAGCGCCGAGCGCCAGCTGCACGGCTTCGCCCAGGCCCGCCGGGCTCTGCGCCACGACGACGCCCGCGGCTTCCAGCGCGCGGATTTTCGCATCCGCCGTGCCGCTGCCGCCGGCAATGATCGCGCCGGCGTGGCCCATGCGCTTGCCCTTGGGGGCGGTGCGGCCGGCGATGTAGGCGGCGACCGGTTTGTTCATGTTGGAACGGATGTATTCGGCCGCCTCTTCCTCGCGGCTGCCGCCAATTTCGCCGACCAGGATCACCGCTTCGGTCTGCGGGTCCGCCTCGAACATTGCAAGGCAATCGATGAAATCCAGTCCCTTGATCGGATCGCCGCCGATGCCGACGCAGGTCGACTGCCCCAGCCCGAGCTGCGTGGTCTGATGCACCGCTTCGTAGGTAAGCGTGCCGGAACGCGAGACGATGCCGATCTTGCCCTTGCTGTGGATGGCGCCGGGCATGATGCCGATCTTGCATTCGCCCGAGCTGATGATGCCGGGGCAGTTGGGGCCGATCAGCCTGGCGCCGTTGGCCCTGAGCGCCGCCTTCACATTGAGCACTGTCTTAACTTGAAGCATATCGAGCACCGGGATGCCCTCGGTGATGCAGACGATGACCTCGATGCCGGCATCCGCCGCCTCCAGGATCGAATCGGCGGCGAACGCCGCCGGCACGTAGATCATGGTCGCATTGGCGCCGGTCTGCCGCACCGCGGCGCGCACCGTGTCGAACACCGGCAGATCGAGGTGCGTCTGCCCGCCCTTGCCCGGCGTCACCCCGCCGACCATCCGGGTGCCGTAGGCGATCGCCTGCGCGGAATGGAAGCTGCCCTGCTTGCCGGTGAATCCCTGGCAGATGACCTTGGTGTCTTGATTGACGAGGATGCTCATTGCGCTTGCTCCACCGCGAGTTTGGCCGCCCGAGTCAGGCTTTCCGCCGGCAGGATCGCCAGCCCCGATTCGGCCAGCAGGGTGCGGCCCAGCTCGGCATTGGTGCCTTCCAGCCGCACGATCACCGGCACCTTCACGCCGACCTCCTGCACCGCCTGGACGATGCCCTCGGCAATCACGTCGCAGCGCACGATGCCGCCGAAGATGTTGATCAGTACCGCTTTCACATTGGGGTCGAGCAGGATGATCTTGAAACCCTGCGCCACCGTCTCCGGAGTGGCGCCGCCGCCGACATCGAGGAAGTTGGCGGGCGCCCCGCCCTCCAGCTGGATCAGATCCATCGTCGCCATCGCCAGCCCGGCGCCGTTGACCATGCAGCCGATGTTGCCGGCGAGCGCGACGTAGTTCACGTTGGCCGCGTTGGCCGCCGCCTCCTTGGCGTCGATCTGGCTGTCGTCGCGCAATCCGGCCAGCGCACGGCGGCGGTACAGCGCGTTGTCCTCGACGCTCATCTTGCAGTCGAGCGGCAGCACGCGGTTGTCGGCGGTCACCACCAGCGGATTGATTTCGAGCAGGGAAAGATCGTTGGCGACGAACACGCGATAGAGTTGCGGCAGCAGGCGGCAAAAGTCCTTGTAGGCGTCGCCCGTCAGTTCCAGCGCAAACGCCAGCGCGCGGCACTGGAAGTCCTGCACGCCCAGCAGGGGATCGCAGACCTCGGTCAGCACCTTTTCCGGGGTGGCATGGGCGACCTCCTCGATGTCCATGCCGCCGGCGGCGGACGCCACCACGGCGACGCGTTCGGTCTCGCGGTCGACCAGCAGCGACAGGTACAGTTCGCGCGCGATCGGCAGCGTCTCTTCCACCAGCACCTGGTGCACCGGCTGGCCGTCGGGCGCATTCTGGTTGGTCGTCAACCGCTTGCCGAGCAGCGATTCGGCCAGCGTGCGCACCTCGCCGAGGCTTTTCACCACCCTGACCCCGCCCGCCTTGCCGCGCCCGCCGGCGTGGATTTGCGCCTTCACCACCCAGGCGTCGCCGCCCAGTTCGCTGGCGGCGTTTACCGCAGCCTCGGCGCTTGCCGCAACGATGCCGCGCGGCGTGTTAATGTTGCCCGACCGCAGGATCTGTTTGGCCTGATATTCATGCAGGTTCATGTATTTTTCGATGGAAACTCGCCAAGACGTGCATTTTGAAGCAAAGCCCCCCGCTACGGAAGCCAAAGCCGCAGAAACGGCAGTCCGCGTCGTCATGCGCATGGCCGAACTGCCGGCCGGCGCATGGAACGCCCTGGCCGGCGATTCGCCCTTCCTGCAGCACGCCTTTCTCGACGCACTGGAAACCACCGGCTGCGTCGGCGTCGACATCGGCTGGGAACCGGTGCACCTGGCGCTATTCAGGGACGGCCGGCTCGACGCCGCGATGCCCCTCTACGTCAAGCGCCACTCCTGGGGCGAGTTCGTGTTCGACTGGGCATGGGCCGACGCCTACCGCCGCCATGGTCTCGACTACTACCCCAAGCTGGCGTGCTGCGTCCCTTTCTCGCCGGTGCCCGGGCCGCGCCTGCTGGCACGCAACGACGCCGACCGCGGCGCACTGATCCAGGCAGCGCTCAAGCTCACCCGCGATCTGAACTGCTCGTCGTTCCACATCCTGTTTCCCGCCGAGGCGGATCATGCCGCGCTCCAGGCCACTCGACTATTGCATCGCAGCGGCTTCCAGTTCCACTGGTTCAACGCGGGCTACGCCGGCTTCGACGACTTCCTCGCCGCGATGACGCACGACAAGCGCAAGAAGATCCGCCAGGAAAGAAAGAAGCTGCGCGCGCTGGGGGTGACGTTTCGCTGGGTGGAAGGCAGGGAGAGCGCCGACGCCGACTGGGATTTCTTCTACCGCTGCTACGCCGACACCTACGCCCGCCACCGCAGCGAACCGCATCTCAACCGCGCCTTTTTCGCGAAGCTGCGCGAGACGATGCCGGGCAATCTGCTGCTCATCATCGCGGACAAGGACGGCGAACCCACCGCCTGCTCGTTCTGCCTGAAGGACGGCCAGCGGCTGTACGGCCGCCACTGGGGCACGCTGGAATACGTGCCCGGCCTGCATTTCGAGACCTGCTACCAGCAAGGCATCGAATACGCGATCGCGAATGGACTGAAAGTCTTCGAAGGCGGCGCGCAGGGCGAGCACAAGCTGTCGCGCGGGCTGGTGCCCACCGCCACGCATTCCTGGCACTGGCTGGAAAACGCCGAATTCCGCGAGGCGGTCGATCGCTTTCTGGAACGCGAGACCGACGCCATCGGCCACTACATGGACGAACTCGACGGGCCGTTCCGCCGCGAGCCGCCCCCCAAGGGCTGATGCTCAGACCAGGACGGCCGTCAGGTAGGTCACGTAAAGCGCGCCGTTGACGAACAGGTGCCACACCCGCAGCCCGCCGTTCAGCGCAGCCCAGCGCAGCCAGAACGCCGCGATCAGCGTGATGCCCACCCCCAGCAGCACCTCCTTCTGCGGCGACCACGGCGTGAGCGAGATGCCGATGGCGGGCAACAGCGTGCCCTGGAACACCATCGCGCCGGTGATGTTGCCGAACGCCAGCGTGTCCTTGCGCTTGCGGATCCATAGAATCGAGTTCACCTTCTCCGGCAACTCGGTCGCAACCGGAATGATCATCAGCGACAGCAGCAGCGCGGAGATGCCGATGATGGGGGCGGCCAGTTCCACGCCGTGGATGAAGCCCTTGGCACCGGCGACCAGAAGCGCCAGGCCCAGCGCCAGCTGCACGAGGATGAAGAACAGGTTCTGCGGCAGGCCGAAACGGTTGAGCAGCATAGGCGACCCGGCCTCGGTGGCGTGGCCCTCCTCGACCAGCTTGCTCGATGCGTGCAGGGTCAGCATCACGTACACGAAATAGATCGTCACCATGACGAAGGCGATCGAGCCGCGCACCCAGCCTTCTCCATGCGGCACGAACATGGCGGCGAATGCCAGCATGAACGCCATCAGGAAGAAGTCGAGGTCGCGCTTGAGGCCGGTTTTCTCCGGGGTGAGGTGGCCCAGCAACCCGCGTCGTTTCAGCACGGCCACGCTCATCAGGAACAGCGACAGCGTCGACAGCATGAGCGGCGCACCGAGGATGGCGCCGACGCCGATTTCTTCGTTGGTGGCGGCGTTGCCGCTGCCGGCGAAGATCGCCAGCAGCGGCACCAGGGTTTCCGGCATGGCGGTGCCGACCGCGGCGAACAACGAGCCGGTGACGCCCTCCGAGATGTGCAGTTTCTCGCCCAGATGTTCGAGCGCGTTGACAAAGATTTCCGCCGCCACCAGGATCAGCAGCAGATAGCCGAAGAGTTCGAGAAACAGCATGAGGGCCAGCCCGGAGGAAAAGTGCGATTCTACCAGCCGCAAGCTGCCCGCCCGGCCGCCACTTGCGGCGGCGCTGTTCGGCGCGCTGCAAGGCAGCGCGTGCCGGGCATGGAAGAAGCTGTTGCCGCAGGCGCTGGCCGACGCAACCGGCGCATTCCACGAAGCCGATGTCGGCGAAGCCACCGGGCTGGCGCGCGCTGCTTCGGCATTTTCATCCGCCCGCGGTCTACCTCTACCGCGATGGGCGGTTTCATGCCGAGCTGCGGTGCGCGGCGATTCGCCGGGCCGCGCAACGCCTGCTGACAGCCTCGGCGCAGGACGAGCCTTAACTATTGAGACGGCCAGACAATGTTTGAATCCCCCTGTGTTTTTCGCGCCGTCCCGAGCGGGGCGGTTCGTTGAGCCGCCTCAATAGAACGCTGTTTTCAATGGTTATTGATTCGGCCTCCCGCGCCGTCTCATGCAGTCCGGGCAAGCCGAGCTTCAATACCGTTCAAACTCCATCAGACCGAATCAATAAACGGCCAGCGCGCGTCCCAGGAATACCACCGCAATCGTCAGCAGCCCCAGGCTGAGGTTGATGCCGATCAGCCTGCGGATCTGCGCCAGCGCGGCGCCGCCGGCTTTCCAGTCCTGTTCGCCGACCGCGCGTTGGAGCTTTTTGTAGGGGGCGAAAAACACGTGCGCGAAGATCAGCATCATCGCGACGCCCAGCGCCAGCATGGTCATCGTGTAATGCGGCGCTGCGGCACCGCCGAGCTTCATCAGCATATGCAGGCCGGTTGCCAGAATCAGGACTACCGCCACCCACACCCAGGGGAAGAACCTGGCGAACACGCCGGCCCACAGCGTCAGCCGCTGCGGCGGTTCCAGCACGCTGGCGGCCACCGGGCGCAGCGCCATGTAGGCGAAGAACATGCCGCCGACCCAGACGACGATGCTCAGAAGATGCAGAAACAGGGACAGGATCACGGGTTTTCCTTTCAGAACAGTGGGGCTTGATCGAGAACGCGTTTAACCGGCGAGAAGCTGCGGCGGTGCTGCGGGCAGGCGCCGTGCGCCTTCAGCGCGGCCAGATGCGCGGCAGTGCCGTATCCCATGTGCCGGTCGAAGCCATAGGCCGGATAGTCGTCGTGCAGGCGGCACATGAACGCGTCGCGTACGGTCTTGGCAAGGATCGAGGCGGCAGCGATGGCAGCCACCTTGTCGTCGCCCTTGACCACGGCCTGCGAGCGCCATGCCCAGTTGGGGCAGCGGTTGCCGTCCACCCATACGTCGTCGGGCGCGCGCCCCAGTCCGGCCACCGCACGCTGCATCGCCAGCAGGGTGGCATGCAGGATGTTCAGGTGGTCGATTTCGGCAACGCTGGCCTCGGCCACGCACCAGGCGGCGGCACGCGCGCGGATCTCATCGGCGAGACGTTCGCGCGCGGCAGCGCCGAGTTTCTTGGAATCGCGCAGGCCATCGATAGGCTGGCCGGGATCGAGCATGACCGCCGCCGCCACCACCGGCCCCGCCAGCGGGCCGCGGCCGGCCTCGTCGACGCCGCACAGCCCGAGCGCCCCCAGATGCAATACGACGGGCTGACGCTGCATCATCCCTTCCTTGCCAGATAGGGCTGAACCGCCTCGGCAATCCGCGCGCTGGCGTCCTGCCGCAGGCTCAGGTGCAGGGCGCGGAAAGTTTCGCCGGTTGCGCGCCGGCGTGGCGCATCGTCAAGCCAGGCCAGGGCATCCGCGGCGAGATTGTCCGCGGTGGCGGCTTCCTGCACCCGTTCCGGCACCACGAAATCGCGCGCCAGGATGTTCGGCAGGCCGATCCACGGCAGCAAGGCTTTTTTCCGCATCAGGCGCGCGGTGAGCGCGGGCACGCGGTAGGTGATGACCATCGGTTTTTTGAACAGCGCCGCTTCGAGCGTGGCCGTGCCCGACGCCACCAGCGTCACGTCGCATGCGGCCAGCGCGGTGTGCGACTGGCCGTCCAGAATGCGCAGCGGCAGGTCCAGGCCCTGCATCGCCTGTCGGATCAGCCGTGCGGCCGCCTCGCTGGCGGCGGGCAGCACGAACTGCGCGTCCGGACGATGCTGGCGGATGCGCGCCGCCGCATTGAGCATCAGTCGCGCGTGGCGCGTCACTTCGGAGAGCCGGCTGCCGGGCAGCAGCGCGACGACCGGCCCGGCCGCCAGACCCAGCGCCGCGCGTGCGGCTGCCGCGTCGGGTTCCAGCGGGATCACGTCGGCCAGCGGATGGCCGACGTAGCTGACCGGGATGCCGGCATCTCGATAAATTTGTTCCTCGAACGGAAACACCACCAGCATGTGCGACACCGCCTGCCTGATGCGGTGGATGCGTTCGGGTCGCCATGCCCAGATCGACGGGCTGACGAAATGCACGGTAGGGATGCCGGCCTGTTTGAGCTTGGCTTCAAGCGTGAAATTGAAATCCGGCGCATCGATGCCGACAAAGACGCGCGGCCGTTCGTGCAGGAAATAGCGGGCGATGCGCGAACGGATCCACAGCAGTTCGGGCAGATGCCGCAGCACCTCGACGTAGCCGTTGACCGCCAGCTTCTCGCTGGGATAGATCGCCTCGACCCCAACTGCCTGCAGGCGTGGCCCGGCAATGCCGGCTGCGCGCAAATCGGGATAGGCCTGTTGCAGCGCGGCGATGAAATGCGCGCCCAGGAGGTCGCCGGAGGTTTCGCCAGCGACCACCCCCAGGTCCATCACCGGATGATGCCGCGCTCGGCGCGTGCCAGAAAATCGAGCAGTTGCCGCACTTCGGCATGGTTCGCCGCCTCGGGCGCGAGCTTGGCCTGGGCCTCGGCGAGGGTGTTGCCTTCGCGGTAGAGGATCTTGTAGGCGCGCTTCAGGGCGGCCAGCGCGTCGGCGGAAAACCCGCGCCGCTTGAGCCCCTCGTTGTTAAGGCCATGCGGCGCGGCCGGCTGGCCGGACGCCATGACGAAGGGCGGGACGTCCTTGAACACCACGCTGGAGATGCCGGTCATCACGTGGGCGCCGACCTTGCAGAACTGGTGCACGCCAGTGAAGCCGCCGAGGATCGCCCAGTCGCCGACTTCGGCGTGGCCGGCCAGCGAGGCGTTGTTGGCGAAGATGGTGCGGTCGCCCACCACGCAGTCGTGCGCGATGTGGACGTAGGCCATGATCCAGTTGTGGCTGCCGATGGCGGTGACGCCGCGATCCTGCACGGTGCCGGTGTTGAAGGTGCAGAACTCGCGGATCACGTTGTGGTCGCCGATCTCCAGGCGCGTCGGCTCGCCGGCGTACTTCTTGTCCTGCGGCGCTTCGCCGAGCGAGACGAAATGGAATATCCGGTTGCGTGCGCCGATGGTGGTGTGCCCGGTAATGACGGCATGCGCGCCGACGGTGGTGCCGGCGCCGATTTCGACGTGTTCGCCGATGATCGAGTAGGGGCCGATCTCGACGTCGTCGGCGAGCCGGGCGCCCGCTGCGACCAGCGCGGTAGGATGGATCGTCGCCATGTCAGGGCTTGTCGCGCAGGGTCGCCATCAGCTCGGCTTCGGCCACCATCACCCCGTCGACCTCGGCGCGCCCGGTGTATTTCCAGATGCCGCGCATCTCGCGCACGATCTCGGCCTTGAGCACCAGCTGGTCGCCCGGCTTGACCGGCTTCTTGAAGCGTGCGCCGTCGATGCCGGCGAAGTAGATGATGCCGATCTGCTCCGGCGTGTAGTTCTTGGTCTTGAACGACAGAATCCCCGCCGCCTGCGCCATCGCCTCGAGGATCAGCACGCCCGGCATCACCGGCGCCCCCGGGAAATGCCCGTTGAAGAACGGCTCGTTGATAGTGACGTTCTTGACTGCGGTGATGGATTTGCCGAGTTCGAGCTCGGTCACCTTGTCGATCAGCAGGAAGGGGTAGCGGTGCGGCAGGTACTGCATCACCTGCTCGATATCCATGATCATGATTTGCCTTCGAGTTCGTTGAGTCGTTTTTCAAGCTGTTTGACGCGGTTCGCCAGCTTGTCGAGATTGCGCATGTGGACGGCGTTCCTCTGCCAGACCTCGTGTTCGGTGAACGGCGGCGCCGAGGTGTAGGTGCCCGCCTTCGGCAGCGACTTGGTGATCAGCGTGTTGGTCGAGATGCGGGTGCCGTCGGCGATCTCGATGTGGCCGAAGATCATCGCCGCCCCGCCGATCGTGCAATGGCGCCCGATTCTGGTGCTGCCGGCAATGCCGGTGCAGGCTGCGATCGCGGTATGCGCGCCGATCGTCACGTTGTGCGCGACCTGGATCAGGTTGTCGAGCTTGACGCCCTCCTCGATCACCGTGTCTTCCAGCGCGCCGCGATCGATGGTGGTGCAGGCGCCGACCTCGACATCGTCGCCGATCAGCACGCGGCCGATCTGCGGAATTTTTTCCCAGCGGCCGTCGTTCGGCGCGAAGCCGAAGCCATCGGCGCCGACGACGCACCCCGAATGCAGGATGGCGCGGTCTCCCACTTCGCAGCGGTGGTACAGGGTGACGTTGGCGTGCAGCAGGCAATCGGCGCCGATGCGCGCATGATCGCCCACCACGCAGTTGGGACCGACCACCGAGCGGGCGCCGACGCGCGCGCCGCTGCCGATCACCGCGCCGGCGGCGATGCTGGCGTCGGCGGCGATCTCCGCATCCGGCGCGACCGTCGCCGCAGGATGGATGCCCGCCGGCGGGCGCGGCGGCGGGTTCAGCAAGGCGGAGACGCGCGCGAAATACAGATAGGGATTGGGGGTGAGGATGCGCGGCAGGGCGGTGGCATCGCGCGCATCCACTGGCAGGATCACCGCCCCGGCGCGCGTGTCGGCCAGCTGGGAGAGATACTTGCCCTGCGAAACGAAGCCGATTTCGTCCGCCGCGGCCCGGTCCAGCGGCGCAACCTGACGGATCGCAACGTCGCCGTCTCCAACCAGTTCCCCGCCAAAATGCGCGGCCAGTTCGGCCAGCGTAGCTGTCATCGGGTGCTTGTCTTCCGCGGCCAGGCTTACTTCCCGCCCAGGGCCTTCATCACCCGGTCGGTGATGTCGCTCTTGGGATCGACAAAGACGGCCTGCTCGACGATCAGGTCGAATTTCTCGGCGCGCGCGATGTCCTGGATCGCCTTGCGCGCGCGTTCCTGAATCTGGCCCAGCTCCTCGTTGCGGCGCAGGTTGAGGTCTTCGCGGAATTCGCGGCTCTGGCGCTGCAGATCGCGGTTGAGATTGCCCAGGTCGCGTTCCTTCGCCTTACGCTCGCTGTCCGACATGGTCACGCCGTCCTTGTCCAGCTGCGCCTGCAGGTCGCGCGCCTGCTTGGCGAGCTTCTGCAATTCCTGCTCGCGCGCGGCGAATTCGCGCTCCAGCTTTTTCTGCGCGGTGACCGACAGCGGCGCCTCGCGCAGCAGCTTTTCGGTGTTGACGAAGCCGATCTTGGTGTTGGCCAGGGCGGGGGCGGCCGCACACGCGGACGCCAGGATCAGGGAGACGGCAAGCTGCTTGATTTTCATCATGAATACTCCAGTAACGGTCTACCCTCAGAACGTATTGCCCAAGGTGAATTGAAACATTTCTTCCCGGTCGCCCGGCTTGCTGGCCAGCGGCTGCGCCAGGCTGAATTTGAGCGGACCGAGCGGCGATACCCACAGCACGGCAATGCCCGCCGAATAACGCAGATCGCCGAATGCGAAATCCTTGTATCTGCCCTGGTCATCGTTAGGGCCGAAGGTCGCGCCCGCATCGACAAACGCCGACATGCGCAGCGACTGGTCATCCTTGAGTCCCGGCAGCGGGAAGAAGAGTTCCGCATTGCCGATGATGCGCTTGTCGCCGCCGAGCGCATCGTCGTTCTGGTCCTTCGGCCCCAGGGTGCCATTTTTGAAGCCGCGTACCGAGCTGTTGCCGCCCGCATAGAAGTTCTTGAAGAACGGCAGCGGCTTGCCAGACAGGCCGCCGCCGATTCCCACCTCGCCGTTCAGCATCAGGGTGAAGCGCTTGCTCAGCGGCAGGAAATGCTGATGCTGGAACGACAGCTTGTAATACTGCAGGCTGCCAAGCGGGGTGCCGACTTCGGCCGCCACCCGCTGCAGCTGGCCCTTGGTCGGGAACAGGTAGCTGTTGCGGGTGTCGCGCGCCCACGAGGCATCGAGGCGCAGGGTATCGTTGTCGCTGCCGAACTCCTGCTCGAACAGCTTGTAGATGGTCGGGCTGCTCGGGTCGATGCTGAGCGAGGTCTGCTCGTAGGTCAGGCCGAAGGAAATGAAGTCGCGCTCGTTGATCGGCAGACCGAAGCGCACGCCGGCGCCGTAGGTGGACGTCTTGTAGTCGCCGACATTGTCGAGGCCGGTTGCGTCGATGTCGCGCCGGTACAGGTCGTAGCCCAGGCTGATGCCGTCGATGGTGTAGTAGGGGTTGGTGAACGACAGCGAATACACCTTGTTGACGCTACCCGAGTTGATCTGCGCCGACACCCGGTTGCCGGTGCCGAACACGTTGCTCTGCGACACCGAACCCGACAGCACCAGGCCTTCGGACGACGAGAAGCCGGCGCCCAGCATCACGTTGCCGGTGGATTTTTCGGCCACGCTGACGTTGACGTCGACCTGGTCGGTGGTGCCCGCCACGCTCGGCGTTTCGATGTTGACTTCGTTGAAGTAGCCGAGGCGATTCAGGCGGTCGCGCGAACGGTTGATCTTTTCGGCGTCGTAATACGCGCCTTCCATCTGGCGGATCTCGCGGCGCACCACTTCGTCGCGGGTTTTGGTGTTGCCGGCCACGTTGACGCGGTTCACGTAGACACGGCGCCCAGGGTCGACGAACAGGGTGAAGGCGACCGTGCTCTTGTCCTTGTCGAGTTCGGGCACCGCGTTGACGTTGGCGAAGGCGTAGCCGTCGTTGCCGAGGCGGTCGGCGATTTTCTTGGTGCTCTCGGTCAGACGGTCGCGTTCGAATACCTCGCCTGGCTTCACCGTGACGAGCTTCTGCAGCTCCGCTTCCGGAACCAGCATCTGCCCCGCCAGCTTGACGTCGGATACCCTGTACTGCGGCCCCTCGGTGACGTTGACGGTGATGTAGATGCCCTGCTTGTCGGGAGAGATCGACACCTGGGTGGAATCGACGTTGAATTCGAGGTAGCCGCGGTTGAGGTAGAACGAGCGCAAGGCTTCGATATCGCCGCCCAGCCGCGATTTGGAATACTGGTCGTTCTTGGTGTACCAGGTCAGCCAGCCCGGCGTGGTGGAAGCGAACTGGTTCAGCAGTTCCTTCTCCTTGAACGCCTTGTTGCCGACGATGTTGATCTGCCGGATCCTGGCGCTGTCGCCTTCCACCACGTCGAACTGCACGGCGACCCGGTTGCGCTCCAGCGGCGTCAGGGTGGACTTGATTTCCACCGCGTACCTGCCGCGGTTGAAGTATTGCCGCTGCAGTTCCTGCTCGGCCTTGTCCAGCAGCGCGCGGTCGAGTACGCGGCCTTCGGCCAGGCCGGTCTGCTTGAGGCCGCTTTTCAGATCGTCCTCGGAAAACTCCTTGATCCCGGACAGGGTGATCTTGGCGATCGAGGGGCGCTCTTCGACCGTGACGATCACCACGCCGTCGCGCGCTTCCAGCCGTACATCCTTGAAAAACCCGGTGGCATACAGCGCCTTGATCGCCGCCGCCGTCTTCTCGTCGGTCATCACCTCGCCGACCTTGACCGGCAGGTAGCTGAACACCGTGCCCGCCTCGGTGCGCTGGATGCCTTCGACCCGGATGTCCTTGACGACGAAAGGCTCGTCGGCGAACACCGGTTGCACGGCAAATACGGCTGCAAGAGCAAGCGCGGAACGGTTCGGGGTCATGGTTGTTTCATCCGCCTATCAGGCGTTGCAGATCATTGAACAGGGCAAACGACATCAGCAGCAGCAGCAGCGCCATACCGATCCGGCCGCCTATCTCCATGGCGCGTTCGGACACGGGACGCCCGGTAAAAACTTCGGCGACATAATACATGAGGTGCCCCCCATCCAGTAACGGGATCGGCAGCAGGTTGAGCACCCCCAGGCTCACGCTCACCAGCGCCAGAAAGCCGACAAAACTGATCCAGCCGAGCGCGGCGCTCTGGCCTGCGTAATCGGCGATGGTCAGCGGGCCGGAAAGGTTCTTCCACGAGACCTGGCCCAGCACCATGCGCCCCATCATCTCCAGCGTGAACAGGCTCATGTCCCAGGTCCTGACCGCGCCCCGCCCCAGCGCTTCGAGCGGGCCATAGCGCACTTCGGTCATCAGCGCGGCCAGCATCGTCTCGTCGACCTGCGGGCCTGCGCCGATCTTGCCGATGCGCCGGCCGCCTTCTTCCACCGCGTCGGGATCAAGGCTCATCACCTTGCGCTGGCCCTGCCGCTCGTATTCGATGCGCAGGGGCTGGGCCGGGTGCTGGCGTATCAGCTGCACCCAGCCCTGCCAGTTCGCCACCGCCTTGCCATCGGCGGCGATCAGCCGGTCGCCCGGCTGCAGGCCGGCGCGCGCAGCGGCGCCATCGGGCAGCACCTTGCCGATGACCGCGGGGATCTCGGGTTCATAGCGCACAATGCCGAGCGGGCGCAGCGTATCCTGTTCCAGATTCCCGGCCTGCATCGACGGGGCATCGAGCTGCACACGGCGTCCGTCGGCCAGTTCCAGCGTAAGCGTTCCGCCCGCCACCCCCGCGCGCAGCAGATTCAGCCGCAGATCCTGGAACGACGGCGTGTCGCTGCCGTTGACGCGGCGGATCTCGTCGCCCGCCACCAGGCCGGCCTGCGCCGCCGGCGTGCCGGCGGGCGGCTCGCCGATGAGCGGCTTCAGCGCAGGCAGGCCGTGCAGGAAGAGCGCCCAGTAGAACACGATGGCGAGCAGGAAATTGGCGGCCGGGCCGGCCGCCACGATACCGATGCGGCGCCACACGGTGGCGCGGTTGAAGCTGCGGTGCGCTTCCGCCGCCGGCACTTCGCCTTCGCGCTCGTCGAGCATCTTGACGTAGCCGCCGAACGGCAGCGCGGCCAGCGTCCACTCGGTCCGGTCGCGGCCGAAGCGGCGGCTGAACAAGGGTTTACCAAAGCCGACCGAAAAGCGCAGCACCTTGACTCCCGCCAGCCGTGCCGCGAGATAGTGGCCGAACTCGTGCGCCACCACCAGGATGCCGATGGCGACCAGAAACCAGAGAATGGTGTGCAGCACGCTCATGCGCGCAGCTGCCCGAGATACGCGTCGGCCACCCGGCGCGCCTGCCGGTCGGCCTCGAGCAGGTCGTCCAGCGTATGCGCCGCCCCGCCCGCCAGCTTGCCCAGCGTGTGCGCGATGCTGGCGGCGATGGCGTTGAACGAGGCGGCGCCTTCGAGGAAACGCGCGACCGCCACTTCGTTGGCGGCGTTCAGCACCGCCGCCGCGTTGCCGCCGGCGGCGAGCGCGTCGAACGCCAGTTGCAGGCAGGGGAAGCGGGCGGTGTCGGGCGCCTCGAAGGTGAGCTGCCTGCCCATCAGCTCCAGTGCCGACACCCCCGCATCGATGCGCTCGGGAAAGCCCAGCGCGTAGGCGATCGGCGTGCGCATGTCGGGCGTGCCCAGCTGCGCGATCACCGAGCCGTCGGCGTATTCGACCATCGAATGCACGATGCTCTGCGGATGCACCACCACCTTGATCTGCTCGGGGCGTGCGTTGAACAGCCAGCGCGCCTCGATCACTTCCAGCCCCTTGTTCATCAGGCTGGCCGAGTCGACCGAGATCTTTTTACCCATCACCCAGTTGGGGTGCGCCACCGCCTGCGCCGGCGTGGCGGCGGCGATGGCCGCGGCCGACAGGGTGCGGAACGGACCGCCCGAGGCGGTGAGCCACAGCGCCTTCACCCCGGCCTGCTGGAAATCGCCGCCGAAATCGCGCGGCAGCGCCTGGAAAATGGCGTTGTGCTCGGAATCGATCGGCAGCAGTTCGGCGCCGCTGGCGGCGATCGCATCCATGAACAGCTGGCCGGAGACCACCAGGGTCTCCTTGTTGGCCAGCAGAATCCGCTTTCCCGCCTGCGCCGCCGCCAGCGTCGCCGGCAGGCCGGCCGCACCGACGATGGCCGCCATCAGGGTATCGACCTCGGGCGCGGTCGCCATCGCGGTCAGCGCGGCGGCACCTTCGAGCACCTCGACTGCCAGGCCTTCTTCGGCAATCCGCGCACGCAGCGCCGCCGCCGCTGCCGGCTCGCTCATCACCGCAAACCGCGGGCGATGGGTGCGGCACTGCTCGACCATGCGCTCGACCTGGGTGGCGCCGGTCAGTGCGAAGACTTCGAAGCGATCGGGATGGCGCGCCACCACATCGAGCGTATTGACGCCGATGGTGCCGGTGGCGCCCAGAATGGTGAGGACGCGCGGCTTCATGCGGTGCGCTCCAGCCAGATCAGGATGCCCGATGCCAGCGGCAGCGTGGAGGTCAGCGCATCGACACGGTCGAGCACCCCGCCATGGCCGGGCAGCAAATCGCCGCTGTCCTTCATCCCGGAGACACGCTTGATCCAGGATTCGAACAGGTCGCCGAGCACCGACAGGTACAGCAGGCCCGCCACTGCGACGAACAACGGCAGCAGCGGCAGGTCGATGGCGCCGCTCAGCGCGCCGGCATACAGCGCCAGCGCGGCGAGCGCTCCCGCCACCCCTTCCCAGGTTTTGCCGGGACTGATGGCGGGGGCGAGTTTATGCCGGCCGAAGCGACGCCCGGCAAAATAGGCCGCGCTGTCGGCAATCCAGACGATCGCCATCACCGCCAGCAGCATGCCGGGGCCGCGCGCATGCAGATACAGCAGCGCCGCCCAGGTGGGCAACAGCAGCACGACACCGACCGCGGCGCGCAGAAACGTCTGTTCGGCGTGCCAGCGCCCCAGCAGCCACAGCGGGGCGACCCCCAGCCAGAACGCAACCGCCAGCACGATGAGGGCGTTCTGGAAAAGCGGCCACTGGCCACCCAGAGCGTAGGGCAGAGCCAGTGCGCACGCGGTCAGCAGCGCGGCATAGAGGCGCGCAGGCAAAGCCGGGAAATGGCTCAGGCGCGCCCACTCGTGCGCCGCCACGCCGACCACGCCGGCGATCAGGATCGTCCACAACCATGTCGGCGCCCACAATACCGCCGGCACGAACACCGCCAGCAGGGAAGCAGCGGTCAGCACCCGGCTGAGGAGCGGCGTCATCGATACGGTGCCTGGAAACAATTCACGATGCCGCGCGCACCTGTTCGCTGGTGCAGCCAAAGCGGCGTTCACGGGTGCGAAAGGAGGCGATCGCCGCATCCAGCGCCACGGCGTCGAAGTCCGGCCACGGCGCGTCGGTGAAATAGAGTTCGGTGTAGGCCAGCTGCCACAGCAGGAAATTGCTGATGCGCTGTTCGCCGCCGGTGCGGATGAACAGGTCGGGCTCGGGCAGATCGGCCATGCTGAGGTGTTGTGCCAGCGCGGCTTCGTTCACCGCTTCCGGCGCCATACTGGAAGCCATCAGCTTCTTCACCGCCTGCACGATGTCCCAGCGTCCGCCGTAATTGGCCGCCACGGTGAAAGTAAGGCGGGCGTTGTTGCGCGTCAGCGCTTCGGCGTCGCGGATCAGGCTCTGGATGCGCTCGGAAAAGCCCGACAGGTCGCCAACGACACGAAAGCGGATGTCGTTTTCGTGAAGCCGCGCGACTTCATTTTCCAGCGCACGCATGAACAGCTCCATCAGCAGGCTGACCTCCTCCTGCGGGCGCCGCCAGTTTTCGGAACTGAAGGCAAACACTGTGAGATGCGACACACCGCGCTCGGCGCAGGCACGGATCACCCCGCGCAGGGCCTCGACGCCCTTGCGATGGCCGGCCACGCGCGGCATCAGCCGGCGTTTCGCCCAGCGGCCGTTGCCGTCCATGATGATGGCGATGTGCCGCGGCACATCGGCGCCTGCCGGGATCGCTTGCTCGCTGCGGGTAGACACGCCGAATCCGCTCAGACTGCGAGCAGGTCCTTCTCTTTGTCGGCCAGCATCTTGTCGATTTCGCCGATGAACTTGTCGGTCAGCTTCTGCACCTCGTCCTGGGTGCGGCGCTCCTCGTCTTCGGTCGCGGTCTTGGCCTTGACCATGTCCTTCAGCGTGCCGTTGGCGTCGCGGCGAATGTTGCGCACGGCGACGCGCGCGCCTTCGGCTTCGTTGCGCACCACCTTGATCAGGTCGCGGCGGCGCTCCTCGGTCAGCGAGGGCATCGGCACGCGGATGATATCGCCGTGCGTCGCCGGGTTCAGGCCCAGATCGCCGTCGCGAATCGCTTTCTCGATCTTGCCGACCATGTTTTTTTCGTACGGCTGCACGCCGAGGGTGCGGCTGTCGACCAGCGACACGTTGGCCACCTGAGGCACCGGCGTCGGGTTGCCGTAGTAATCGACCATGACGTGGTCGAGGATGCCGGCGTGGGCGCGCCCGGTGCGCACCTTGGCCAGATCGTTTTTCAACGCGTCCAGGGTCTTGCCCATTTTCTGTTCGGCGGATTGCTTGATCTCGGCGATGCTGGTTTCAGCCATTTCAACTCCTTACAAAGTCACCCGCGTGCCTTCGCCTTCGCCCATCACCACGCGCTTCAGCGCGCCGGGCTTGAAGACGTTGAACACGACCAGGGATAGTTTCTGTTCGCGACACAAGGCAAAGGCAGCGGTATCGAGCACGCCCAGATTGCCGGCGATTGCCTGATCGAAGCTCAGCGTCTCGTAACGCTCGGCACTGGCGTCCTTCTTGGGGTCTGCAGTGTAGACGCCATCGACCTTGGTCGCCTTCAGCAACAGATCGGCGCCGATTTCCGCCGCACGCAGCGCCGCCGCCGTATCCGTGGTGAAGAACGGGTTGCCGGTGCCGCCGCCAAAGATCACCACCCGCCCGGCCTCCAGATGGCGCACCGCCGCGTCGCGCTCGAAATCCTCGCCGACATGGGCGATGCTGACCGCGGTCTGCACCCGCGCCTCGACCCCTGCCTGCTGCAGGGCATCCTTCAGCGCCAGCGCGTTCATCACCGTGGCGAGCATGCCCATCGAATCCGCGCTGGCGCGGTTCATCCCCGACAGCGCGCCGGTGGCGCCGCGGAACAGGTTGCCGCCGCCAACCACGATGCCGACCTGCACGCCAGCCGCCACCACTTCGCGGATCTGGCCGACAAAACCGGCCATGGTATCGGCGTGATAGCCGAAGCTGTCCGGCCCCATCAGGGCCTCGCCGGACAGCTTCAGCAGGATGCGACGGACCGGCGCCATATCAATCACCCCTGGCCCGATCAGACCTGGGAAGCCGCCGCCACTTCGGCGGCGAAGTCGTTCACCTTCTTCTCGATGCCCTCGCCCACCACGTACATCATGAAGCCATGGCACTGCGAGTTCTTCGACTTCAACACCTGCTCGACAGTCTGCTTGTCGTCCTTGACGAAGGGCTGCGACAGCAGGGTGACCTCCTTGAGGAACTTCTGCACCGTGCCTTCGGCGATTTTCTCCAGCATGGCTTCCGGCTTGCCGGCTTCCCTGGCCTTCTCGACCGCGACGCGGCGTTCCGTATCGATCAGCTCCTGCGACACGCCGGACGCATCCAGCGACTTCGGCTTGGATGCCGCGACATGCATGGCAACGTCGCGCGCCAGCGCCTCGTCGCCGGTCACGTCGACCAGCACGCCGATCTTGCCGCCGTGGATGTAGCTGGCGAACTTGCCCTGGCCGTCCAGACGCACGAAACGGCGCACCGACATGTTCTCGCCGATCTTGCCGACCAGTTCGGTGCGGAAAGCCTCCACCGTGGTGTCCTTGTAAGGCAGCGCGGACAGCGCGGCAACGTCGGCCGGGTTCTGCTTCAGCACCATCTCGGCCAGCGCGCTGGACAGCGCCAGGAAATCGTCGTTCTTCGCCACGAAGTCGGTCTCGCAGTTGACTTCCACCATGGCGGCCGACTTGCCGTCGGCACCGATGGCGATCGTCACCACGCCTTCGGCAGCCACGCGGCCGGCGCTCTTGGCCGCCTTGTTGCCGAAGCGCACGCGCAGGATCTCTTCCGCCTTCTGCATGTCGCCGCCGGCTTCCGACAGCGCTTTCTTACAGTCCATCATCGGCGCATCGGTTTTTTCGCGCAGATCCTTGACCATGCTTGCAGTGATTTCAGCCATTTCGAACTCCCCAGGATTCAATATAAATACAGCCAGTTTCAAACAATTCAATACAGAAAGAGGGGCCGCCGCCCCTCCTCATAACACGCTCGCCGGAAGACCCTCCCGGCGATGTTGCAGTGCGCCGCGCTTACTCGGCTGCAGGCGCACCCTCTTCTTCGACCTCGACGAACTCTTCGCCGCCGACGAGCTCGCTGATGACCTGGGCGCGACCTTCCAGCGCCGCATCGGCCATGCCGCGCGCGTACAGGCGAATCGCACGGGCCGAGTCATCGTTGCCGGGAACGACGTAGTCCACGCCTTCCGGGCTGTTGTTGGTGTCGACCACGCCGATCACCGGGATGCCCAGCTTCCTGGCCTCGACCACGGCGCCCTTCTGGTAGCCGACGTCGATGATGAACAGCGCGTCGGGCAGGCCGCCCATTTCGCGGATGCCGCCGAGGCTGCGGTTCAGCTTGTCGACCTCGCGCTGCACGGTGAGGATTTCCTTCTTCGACAGGCGGCCGGGCTCGGCGATTTGGGCCTCCAGGTCGTTCAGGCGCTTGATCGACTGCTTGACCGTCTTGAAGTTGGTCAGCATGCCGCCCAGCCAGCGGTTGTCGACATAGGGCATGCCGGCGCGCTGCGCTTCTTCACGCACGATGTCGCGCGCGGCACGCTTGGTGCCGACGAACAGCACGCTGCCCTTGTTGGCAGCCAGCTTGCGCACGAATTTCTGCGCCTCCTGGAACATCGGCAGCGACTTTTCCAGGTTGACGATATGGATCTTGTTGCGATGACCGAAAATGAACGGGGCCATCTTGGGGTTCCAGAAGCGGGTCTGGTGACCGAAGTGGACACCGGCTTCCAGCATTTGACGCATGGTGACAGACATTTGAATCTCCTAAAGGGTTGAGCCTCCACCCGCCAGCAGCCGCGCATCGCTTGCCCGGATGCGCCGCCACCCTTTAATGACAGGTGTGCGAATTTGTCCGAACCATTTCGGACAGCCCGCAATTCTAATTCGTCGAAGCATTCATTTCAAGGAGGAATGTCTGCCGGCACACGGCCCCGCCCATTGGCGGGCCATGCGGGCAGCCGGCACGCCGGGCTTTTCTCTGGCGCACCGCGGGCACGCTGGCTAGAATGTGGCTTTGTAAATTCCCGCCTCTCCGTTACATGACTGTCACCATCAAAACCGGCGCCGAGATCGAGGGCATGCGCGTTGCCTGCCGGCTCGCCTCGGAAGTGCTCGACTACATCACGCCTTTCATCAAACCCGGCGTCGCCACCGGCGAACTCGACCGGCTGTGCCACGACTACATGGTGAACGTGCAGGGCACCATCCCCGCGCCCCTGAACTATGCGCCGTCCGGCCACACGCCCTACCCCAAGTCGATCTGCACCTCGATCAACAACCAGGTATGCCACGGCGTGCCGGGCGACAAGGCGCTGAAAAACGGCGACATCGTGAACCTCGACATCACCGTGATCAAGGACGGCTGGCACGGCGACACCAGCCGCATGTTCGCGGTGGGCGAAGCGTCGATCCAGGCCAAACGGCTGATCCAGGTGACCTACGAAGCGATGTGGATCGGCATTGTCCAGGTGAAACCCGGCGCGCGGCTCGGCGACATCGGCCATGCGATCCAGCGTTTTGCCGAGAACCACGGCTACAGCATAGTGCGCGAATTCTGCGGCCACGGCATCGGCCGCGATTTCCATGAAGAACCGCAGGTGCTGCATTACGGCAAACCCGGCACCGGCCTCGTGCTGGAGCCCGGCATGACCTTCACCATCGAACCGATGATCAACGCCGGCCGCCGCGACATCCGCCAGATGCCGGACGGCTGGACCATCGTCACCAAGGACCGCAGCCTGTCGGCGCAATGGGAACACACGGTGCTGGTCACCGACAGCGGTCACGAAGTGCTGACCGTCTCGGCAGGCACCCCGGCGATTCCCGATCGCGTCCGCCACGCCGCGTGAGCGTCCCGCCGTTCGCCGGTCTGCGCGAGCGGCTCAAATCCGGCCGCGCGGCGCTGGCTGCGGCCTATCTTGAAAAACCCGTCGCCTCCCACTACCTGGCGCGCCACGCCGCCCTGGTGGACGGCGTGCTGGCGGAAATCGGCATCCGGCTCGCGCTGCCCGCCAGCTTCTGCCTTGCCGCCGTCGGCGGCTACGGGCGCGGCGAACTGTTCCCCGGTTCGGACGTGGACGTGCTGCTGCTGCTGCCGCACGAGCCCACCAGCGGGCAGCGGGCCACGCTGGAAAGCTGGGTGCAGGCATGCTGGGACGTCGGGCTGGAAATCGGCCACAGCGTGCGCACCGTCGAGGCCTGCATCGGCGAGGCCGACGCCGACATCACGGTCGAGACCAATCTGCTCGAAGCGCGATTCCTGTGGGGCAGCCGTCCGCTGTTCGAGGAACTCGAACGCCGCTTCCAGGCACGCTTCAGCCCGCAGCACTTTTTCGACGGCAAACTCGCCGAACAGCAGGCGCGCCACGCCCGCTTCGACGACAGCGCCTACAAGCTCGAACCCAACCTCAAGGACAGCCCGGGCGGCCTGCGCGATCTGCACATGATTCACTGGCTGGCGCAGGCCTGCGGCATCGCCGGCGGCTGGAACGGCATCGCACGCGCGGGGCTGCTGACCGAAGCCGAGGCGCGGCGCATCGCGCGCGAGGAACGCGCCCTGTCGGCGCTGCGCATCCATCTGCATCTGCTGGCGAAGCGGCGCGACGACCGCCTCGCTTTCGATTACCAGACCGGGCTCGCCGCCCGCCTGGGGCTCGCCGCCACCGCGCACAAGCGTGCAGGCGAACGCCTGATGCAGGGCTATTACCGCGCCGCCAAGCTGATCCAGCGCACCAACGACATCCTCATCCAGTCGTTGCGGGTGCGGCTGTTTCCGGTGACGGCGCCGCCCAGCCCGATCGACGCCGATTTCCAGTTGCGCGCCAACCTGCTCGAGGCGCGCGCCGCCGACCTGTTCGAACGCAAGCCCGACGCCCTGCTGCGCGCCTTCATCCTGTATGCCCAGCATCCGGCGCTGGCCGGGTTCGAACCGGCCACGCTGCGCGCGCTGTGGCGCGGCAGCATCCGCATCGATGCCGCCTTCCGCGCCAATCCGGCGCACCACGCGCTGTTCATGACGCTGCTGCGCCAGCCGCTGGGCATCACCCGGGCGCTGCGCGCGATGCATCGCTACGGCCTGCTGGGGCGCTACATCCCGGCGTTCGGCCGCATCGTCGGGCAGATGCAGCACGACCTGTTTCACGTCTACACCGTCGACGAGCACATCCTCACCGTGCTGCGCAACGTACGGCGCTTCACCGTGCCGGCGCTTGCGCACGAGCTTCCGCTCGCCAGCCGCCTGATCGCCGATTTCGACAAGCCCGAACTGCTCTACCTGGCCGCCCTGTTTCACGATATCGCCAAAGGCCGCGGCGGCGACCACTCCGAGCTGGGAGCGGGCGATGCGCGGAGGTTTTGCCGTCGGCACGGCCTCGACAAGGCCGATAGCGAACTGGTCGCCTGGCTGGTGGAAATGCACCTGGCGATGTCGCGCACCTCGCAAAAGGAGGACACCAGCGACCCCGAGGTGATTGCCGCGTTTGCCGCCAAAGCCGGCAACCTGCGCCGGCTGACGGCCCTCTATCTGCTGACCGTGGCCGATATCCGCGGCACCAGTCCCACGGTATGGAATGCCTGGAAAGGCAAGCTGCTGGAAGACCTCTACCATGCCACGCGGGCGCGGCTGCTTGGCGGCGACGAAGCCGTCGCCGACATCGCCGCCAAGCAGGCCGAGGCGCGCGTCAACCTCGCCTTGTATGGCCTGCCCACCGGCGCCGCCGACGCGCTGTGGCAGCATCTCGACGTGCGCTATTTTGCCCGTTTCGACGCCCGCGACATGGCCTGGCAGGCGCGCATGCTGTGGCGCCGCACCGACAGCGCCGACGCCATCGTCAGGGCGCGCCTGTCGCCGGCCGGCGAAGGCATCCAGGTGCTGGTCTACACTCCCGACCGGCCCGACCTGTTCGCCCGTATCTGCGGCTTTTTTGCGCGCATCCAGTACACCATTCTCGAAGCCAAGATCCACACCACCCGGCATGGCTATGCGCTCGACAGCTTTCAGGTGATGGACCTGGCCAATCGCGGCATTCATTACCGCGACTTCCTGAACTTCGTGGAGCACGAGCTGGCACGCGACCTCGACCCGGCACAGCCGATGCAGCCCGCACCGCGCGGCCGCCTGTCGCGCCACCAGCGGCACCACCCCTATCCCACCACGGTACAGCTGGAAGCCGATGCGCAGGGGCACGGCCACATGCTGTCGATTACCTGCGCGGATCGCGCGGGCCTACTGTTTGCGGTGGCCGAGGTGTTGATGCGGCATGGGGTAAACGTCTATGCCGCCAAAATCGACACGCTGGGCGAACGCGTCGAGGATACCTTTCTGATCCGTGGCGGCGCTTTGCGTACGCCGGCCGACAGGCTGGCGCTGGAAACCGACGTGCGCGAGGTGCTGAAGTGATTCAGCGCGCCGGCCGCGCGTATTCGTCCACGTAACGCCCGCGCGCGGGGGCCTTGCGTGTCGGCGGCGACTTCTTGCGCACGCTGTCGGCAGGTTTCTTGAGCTTTTCGTCCAGCTCGGTTTTGCTGCGGTTGCGGACCCGGCCGGGACGCACCGAGGTGGTGGTGCCCGCCGCGGCGACTGCGGCATCGGCCAGCCTGCTCTCCATATCCTGTACGGCAAACTGCGGAGCCTTCATGCCGCCTCCCGCCATTCCTTGAGACTGCCCGCCAGCGTATGGGTCAGCGCGATCAGGCTGCCCAGCGTGTCGGCGCTGGGCGCAAGCTCGCATGCGCTGATCTTGCTGTCGGCATACACCGACAGAATCAGCAGGTTCTGCCGTACTTCCAGCGGGAAAACCAGTGCGCCCTCGGCCAGCGCGATCTGAATGCCGTGCCACACCGCGCGGCTGGTCGCCAGCACCGCGGCCAGCTGGGCTTCGCGGCCGGGATCGTTCCATTGCCGCTGCACTGCCATCAACTGGGCAGCAATGGCGTCGAGCTGGGCCGCCTTCCCCATCATCGCGCCGGCGCGATGGATGCGGTACCTGGCCTGCCGGATCTGTTGTTCGGAGTTCATTGTCGTCCTTGCAGCTTGTGCCGGGGCACCCCGCCCACGGTTACGCTTCAAGTTAGCGGCGTGAACAGGGACAACTTTAGGCAAGCTAAATGCATGCCCGAAAGCGTCGAGAACCCGTCAATCGTCCTGCAGATTTTGCCCCGGGAACAGGGTGTCGGTGAAACCGAAATGGCGCAGGTCGCGGATACGCATCGGATACAGGATGCCGCGCAGATGATCGACTTCGTGCTGCACCACGCGGGCGTGGAAACCGCTCACGCTGCGATCGATCGGCTGCCCCGCCGCGTCGAAGCCCTGGTAGCGCAAAGCGGTATGGCGCGGCACCAATCCGCGCATCCCGGGAACCGACAGGCACCCCTCCCAGGCTTCCTCCATCGCATCGGACAAGGGGGTCAGCACGGGATTGACGAGGACGGTGAACGGCACGCTTTCGGCGTCCGGGTAACGCGGATTGGCATTGACCTCGAAGATCGCCACCTGCAGACCGATGCCGATTTGCGGTGCTGCCAGGCCGGCGCCATTCAAGGCGCGCATGGTGTCGCGCATGTCGACGATCAGCTGCGCCAGTTCGGGCGAGGCAAACTCCTCCACCAGGCGCGCCGCTTCCAGCAGGCGCGGATCGCCCATTTTCAGGACATCGCGGATGGCCATGGCTGCTCCAGTCGGGCGAGATCGCCGGCTTCCAGCCAGCGCCATGCGCCGGCGGGCAGGGTTGCGGGCAGGACATAGCCGCCGATGGCTTCGCGATGCAGCGACTCGACCCGGTTGCCGGCCGCAGCGATCATGCGTTTGACCTGATGGTATTTGCCCTCGGCCAGGGTCAGCCGCAAGCTGCGCCCGTCGAGCGCCTCGCACGCCAGCGCGGCGATCGGCGCCGGCTCGTCGTTGAGCTGCACGCCGCTGCGCAAAGCGTCCAGCATGGCGTCGTCAAGCTGCTCGGCGCAGCCCGCACGGTACACCTTGGCGACGCCCTTCTTCGGCGAGGTCATGCGGTGGATGAACTGGCCGTCGTCGGAAAACAACAGCAGCCCGGTGGTGTCCTGATCTAGACGCCCCACGCATTGCACCCCGCGCTGCACCAGCGGCGGCGGCAACAGGGAAAACACGCTGGGATGATGGCTGGGGCGATGCGAGCACTCATACCCGGCCGGTTTGTGCATCAGCACATAGGCTTTCTCACGGTAACGCCAGCTGACGCCGTCGAGCGTCAGTTCCAACTGCGCCGGGTCGACCTCGGCCTCGGGATCGTCGCAGGTCACGCCGTTGACCGCCACCTCGCCCATGCGCACCCGCGCCAGGCAGGCCTTGCGGCTGCCGAATCCCTGCGACTGCAGGGCGCGGTAGAGCTTCACAGGACCCGCTTCATCGCGCGTTCAGAACCGGCACAGCCCGGCAGCGTCGTTGGTCACCAGCTGCTCGAGCAGATGCCGCACCTGCAGCATCACCTCGCCCAGCACGGACTGGATCTCTTCCATCTGGATGCCGTCGGCCGACAGGCCGCGCCCGGCCGCATAGTTCACCACCACGCCCACCGCCGCGTAGCAGAGCGCCAGCTCGCGCGCCAGATAGGCTTCCGGCATGCCGGTCATCCCCACCATGTCGGCACCGTCGCGCTCCATGCGGTTGATTTCGGCCGCGGTTTCCAGGCGCGGCCCCTGCGTCACGCCGTACACGCCGCCATCGCGCAGGCTGATGCCTGCGCTGGCCGCGGCCTGAAGCAGCGCCTTGCGCATGCGGTCGCAGTAGGGAAACGTGAAGTCGAGATGGGTGACCGGTTTGCCGTTTTCGACCAAACAGGTGGCCTCCCGGCCATGGGTGTAGTCGATGATCTGGTCCGGGATGACCAGCATGCCGGGGATCAGCTCGGGATGAATGCCGCCGACCGTGGCCACCGACACCACGCGGTCGACACCGTGGTCCTTCAGCGCCCACAGGTTGGCGCGATAGTTCACCTCGTGCGGCGGAATGGTGTGGCCATAGCCATGGCGCGCCAGAAAGATCACTTCCTGGTCGCAGATGTGGCCAAAGGTGAGCGCGCCGGACGGCTCGCCGAAAGGCGTGCGCGCCACCTTGCGATGGGTGATTTCCAGATTGGCGAGCTGGGTCAGCCCCGTTCCGCCGATAATGCCCAACATATTATTTGTCCTTCAAAGCGTAAATAGCGGGCAGATTGCGCCACAGTCCGTAAGCGTCCATGCCGCAGCCGAACACATAGCGGTCGGGCACATCCAGCCCCACGAAATCGGCCCGGACCGGTTTGTCCAGCCCGTTGTCCTTGTTGGTCAGCACCGCCGACCATACCCGTGCCGCGCCCATGTGCAGGAGCTTGTCGCGGATCGCGGCCAGGGTCTCGCCCTCGTCCAGGATATCGTCCAGCACCAGCACACTGCGGCCCACCACGTTCTGGCCCGGCAGGACCCGCCATTCCACCTCGCCGCCGCTGGTTTTACCGCGATAGCGCGTCACGTGCAGGTAATCGAACTCCAGCGGAAAACCCAGCCGCGGCAGCAGCTGGCCGGCAAACACCACTGCTCCGCCCATCACCGCCAGCACCAGCGGAAAGTCCTCCGCCAGCACGCGGGAGATCTCTTTGCCCAGGCGATCGAGTACGGTCTGCACGGTGTCCGCAGACGCGACGCACTCGGCATTGTCCAGCAACTGTTGCGCTTCAAACGGTGTCATGACGCAGGGCGGGATTCGGCAAAAGCCGGCAGTCTAAGCCCTCGGCGCCGATGTTTCCAGACTATGCGCGGGTCGAGTAAGCTTGCGCCATGCCGCTCTCCGCCCTTCATCCCCGCATTCTCGATGCGCTTGGCTGGCTGTCCGCTTCGCGCCGGCTGCCCTCGCCCAATTGCGACGCGCGCCCGGAAGGGACGGCGATCGAACTCATCGTCATCCACAACATTTCGCTGCCGCCGGGCGTGTTCGACGGCGATGCGGTGGCCGACCTCTTCACCAACCGGCTCGACTGGGATGCGCATCCGTATTACCAGGGCATCCGTGGGCTCAGGGTATCGGCGCATTTCTTCATCCGCCGCGATGGCACCCTGATCCAGTTCGTGCCGTGCACGCTGCGCGCCTGGCACGCCGGGATGTCGACTTGGCAAGGGCGCGAGCGCTGTAACGACTTTTCCATCGGGATCGAGCTCGAGGGAACGGACGACCAGTCTTTCACCGAAGCCCAGTACGCCGCCCTGGCTCCGCTGGTGCGCTCGCTGAAACAAGCCTATCCGATCCAGGCCGTGGTGGGGCACAGCGACATTGCCGCGGGCCGCAAGACCGATCCGGGCCCCCATTTCGACTGGCAGCGCCTGCATGCGCAGATCGCCTGAATCGCTCTGCCTTGCCGGCGCGGCGCTGGCCGCGCTGCTGGCGCTGGCCGGCTGCGCGCCCACGCTCAGGATGAACGCCGAGCGCCCGCCTTCGCAGGCCATCTCGAACCACGCCGACAGCCCCCTCAAGGCGCACCTGTCGGCCCACATCCCGGCCGGCGAATCGGGCTTTCATCTGCTGCAGGACGGCCGTGCGGCGCTGGCCGCCAGGCTGGCGCTGGCGCAGCGCGCGACCCGCACGCTCGACGTCCAGTACTACCTGTTCCACAACGACACCACCGGCAAGCTGGTCGCCGCGGCATTGCTGGTGGCCGCCGAACGCGGCGTGCGCGTGCGCGTGCTGGTCGACGACATCGACACCGCCGACAAGGAACTCCGGCTCGCCACGCTGAACGCCCACCCCAACATCCAGGTGCGGCTGTTCAACCCTTTCCATACCCGCAGCACCAATCTTTTCGTCAAAGGCTGGCAAGCGCTGCGCGAAAGCGTCCGCCTCAACCGCCGCATGCACAACAAGGTCTTCATCGCCGACAACCAGCTCGGCATCACCGGCGGGCGCAACATCGGCGACGAATATTTCGATGCCCACCACGACCTCGCCTTCGTCGACCTCGACGTCATTGCCGCGGGCGCCATCGTCGACAGCCTGTCGCAATCGTTCGATCAATACTGGAACAGCGATGCGGTGGTGCCCGCCGCTGCCCTGCCGGTCAATGCCAGCGACATCCGGCTGCAGCGCACCACCCGGTTGTTGCAGCAGTACCGCGCGCAGCAGCTCGACAGCGACTATGGCCGCGCGCTGACTGCCGCCGACCCCCTCCCCAAACTACTGGCAGGGAAAATCCCCTGGCACATCGCGCGCGCCGATCTCATCGTCGACCCGCCGGGCAAGGTCCTCAAGCGCAGCAAATCGCCGTCCAAACTGCTGATCGGCCAGCTTGCAGGACTATGGGTCGACCCCTCCCGGCGTGCCCTCATCGTGTCGCCCTACTTCGTGCCCGGTTCCCTCGGCATGGCTTACTTCGAGTACTGGCGCAGCCAGGGCGTGCAGGTCGACGTGCTGACCAATGCCTATGCCGCCAGCGACGTGCCGCTGGTACACGCCGGCTATGCCAATTACCGCATCCCGCTGCTGCAGGCGGGAATCAATCTCTATGAACTGAAACCGGTCGCCGAACCCATCGGCGGCCGCCTGCGCGACCTCGGCAGCGGCTCGTCGCGCGCCAGCCTGCACGCAAAGACCTTCGTCTTCGACGACGAGCACGTCTTCATCGGCAGCTTCAATCTCGATCCACGCTCGGCGTTGCTCAACACCGAAATGGGGCTGGTCATCCATTCGCCCGAACTGGCCCGCCAGGTCACCGCCATCGCCGAGGATGCGATGCGCCCCGAACGCAGCTACCAGCTGCGGCTCGTCGTCGAGAAAACCGCAAAAGGCATCGCGCAACGCCTGCAATGGCGCGATATCCACCAGGGTGCCGAGCGCATTTTCGATCTCGAACCCGAAACCACCCCGATCCAGCGCGGCCTGTTGCGCGTGCTGCAGGCGCTGCCGATCGAGGAACATCTCTGAAGCACGGTAAAATCCCGTTTTTTTGCTCCCAGGATTCCGGCCATGCGCCTCGGCACCCCGCTCTCTCCTTCCGCCACCCGCGTCATGCTGCTGGGGGCGGGCGAACTCGGCAAGGAAGTCGCCATCGCCCTGCAGCGCCTCGGCGTCGAAGTCGTCGCGGTGGATCGCTACGCCGACGCTCCCGGCCATCAGGTGGCGCACCGCGCGCACGTGATCGACATGAGCGACGGCGCGACCCTGCGCGCGCTGATCGAAGCGGAGAAACCGCAGCTGGTGGTGCCGGAGATCGAGGCCATCGCCACCGAAACTCTGCTGGAAATCGAGGCCGCCGGACTGGCGGAGGTCATCCCCACCGCGCGCGCCGCCAACCTCACCATGAACCGCGAGGGCATCCGCCGGCTGGCGGCGGAAACGCTGGGCCTGCCAGCGTCGCCCTACGTGTTCGCCGACAGCCTGGCTGCGCTGTCGGCCGCAGCCGACCGGCTGGGCTATCCGGTGATCGTCAAGCCGGTGATGTCGTCGTCCGGCAAGGGGCAATCGCGGGTGGACGATGCCAGCCAGCTGGCGGCCGCCTGGGACGCGGCCGCCAGCGGCGGACGGGTCGACAAGGGGCGCGTCATCGTCGAAGGGATCATCGATTTCGATTACGAAATCACGCTGCTGACCGTGCGCGCGCTCGGCGCCTCGGGTACGGTCGAGACGCATTTCTGCGAACCGATCGGCCACCTGCAGGTGAAGGGCGATTACGTCGAATCGTGGCAGCCGCAGGCGATGTCCGCCGCGGCGCTGGCGCGCGCGCAGGAAATCGCCGCCGCCGTCACCGCCAATCTCGGCGGGCGCGGGATTTTCGGCGTGGAATTGTTCGTCAAGGGCGACACCGTGTGGTTCTCCGAAGTCAGCCCGCGCCCCCACGACACCGGCATGGTGACGATGGCGACGCAGCGGCAGAACGAATTCGAGCTGCACGCGCGCGCCATCCTCGGTCTGCCGGTCGACGCGAGCCTGCGCGAGCCCGGCGCCTCGGCGGTGATCTACGGCGGCATCGAAGCGGCCGGCATCGCTTTCGACGGCGTGGCCGATGCCATGCGCACGCCCGGCGTCGATCTGCGGCTGTTCGGCAAGCCCGAGGCCTTCGTCAACCGCCGCATGGGGGTGGCACTCGCCGCCGCCGCCGACACGGACGAGGCCCGCCTGCATGCCAGGGCTGCGGCGGCGGCGGTCAAGCCGGTGCAGGGCTGAGCGATGCAAACCCATTACGAACGCCTCGGCGGCGGCGAAACGATTCGCAAGCTGGTAGACCGTTTTTACGACCTGATGGACGAAGATCCGGATTATTACGGCATCCGCAAGCTGCATCCGGCGGACCTCACCGAGTCGCGCAACAAGCTCGCCTGGTTTCTTTCCGGCTGGACCGGCGGGCCGCCGGAATACACCGACCGCTTCGGCCACCCGTTCCTGCGCCGCCGCCATCTGCCCTTTGTCATCGGCGAAGCCGAGCGCGACCAGTGGATGGGCTGCATGGTCCGTGCGATGCAGGACGTCGGGGTGGATGCCGCAATGCAGCAGGAAATGACAGCGGCGTTCTTCAAGACTGCCGATTTCATGCGCAACCAGCCGGAATGACATGAAACGGCTTGTCGGTTGGGGTGCCCTGTTCGCCGTGCTGGCCGCGCTCGCCGTGCTGCCCTGGCTGATGCTGGACGACGCGCCGGCGATCGAGCCGCCCGCCGAGTTTCGCCGCACCGATCTGGCCTGGGTCAAAACGCTGTTCCAGAAACATGATCCGCGCCGCCAGACGCCCGACGTGGTTCAGAGCATCCAGCTCGACGAGGCCGAGCTCAACCGGCTGCTGAACTATGTCGTCGAACTGCGCCGCGTCAGCGGCATTGCCGCCGAACTCACTCCCGGCATGGCCACGCTTTCCGCCACCCTCGCCGTACCGCCCAACCCGTTTGGCCGTTACCTCAATCTCACCGCGGAAGTCGCCGAGGTGCCTGGCGGCATCCGGATTCAAAGCCTGCAACTGGGCAGCCTGCCGCTGCCCGGCGCGCTGGCCGACTGGGCGGCGCGCCAGGCGCATCGCTGGCTGCGCCGCGACAAGACCTACGCCGCGCTGGCCGATGCGTTCACCCAGATCAATTTCGATGAAAATCAGGCCACCCTGGATTACCGCTGGCATCCCGAATTGCTGACCCGACTGGAACGCAAAAGCGCGGAATTGCTGATTGCCCCCGAGGACCAGACGCGCATGCTGGCTTATGCCGAACGGCTGGAAGCCCTGCTGAAGCCCCATCCGCACGGCAGCACCGTGCCGCTGGTGCGGATCACCGGCCCCCTGTTTACGTACGCCCTGCAAACCGGCGGCGATGCACGCGAGGAAAATCGGGCCGCGCTCACTGCCCTGGCGGCCTATCTGGCCGGGATCAGCCTGCCCAAGCTACTGGAAGGCGACAGCCGCTCGATCCGCCGGGCGCCGCGCGTGCTGCTGTCGCTGCATGGGCGGCGCGACTTTGCCGAGCATTTCATGATTTCCGCTGCGCTGTCGGTCAACGGCGGTAGCCGTCTGGCCAACGCCATCGGCCTGATCAAGGAAGAGGAAGATGCGGGCAAGGGTTCCGGCTTCAGCTTCACCGACCTCGCCGCCAACCGCGCCGGCGTCCGGCTGGGCGAGCGCGCCACCGGCGCTGCCGCGACGCGGGTGCGCCAGCATCTGGCGCTTGCCCGCAACGATGCCGATTTGCTGCCGGATTTCCGCGACCTGCCGGAATTCATGCCGCAGGCCGAATTCGACCGCCGCTTCGGCCCCATCGGCAGCGCACGCTACCAGCACGTCATCGCCCGCATCGACGCCCGCCTGGCCGCACACCCGCTCGCACAATAACAACGAATTGTCAAACAACCATGCTATAATTTTGGGCTTCCCGCAATCCGGCCCCCCATCATGTCCCGCAAGCTCCGCAACATCGCCATCATCGCGCACGTCGACCATGGCAAGACCACGCTGGTCGACCAGCTCCTCAAGCAGTCCGGCACCTTCCGCGACAACCAGGCGGTCGACGAGCGGGTGATGGACTCCGGCGACATCGAAAAAGAACGCGGCATCACCATCCTGGCGAAGAACACCGCGATCACCTACGGCGACTACCACATCAACATCGTCGACACCCCCGGCCACGCCGATTTCGGCGGCGAGGTCGAGCGCGTGCTCGGCATGGTCGACGGCGTGGTGCTGCTGGTCGACGCCGTCGAGGGCCCGATGCCGCAGACGCGCTTCGTCACCAAGAAAGCGTTGGCGCTGGGCCTGCGCCCGATCGTGGTCATCAACAAGGTCGATCGTCCCGGCGCGCGACCCGACTGGGTGGTCGACCAGACCTTCGACCTGTTCGACAAGCTCGGCGCCACCGACGACCAGCTCGACTTCCCCATCATCTATGCCTCCGGCCTCAACGGCTGGGCCTGCATGAATCTGAAGGACGCGCCGTCGCAGGGTGGCGCCGCCGCCGACATGAAACCGCTGTTCGACACGGTGCTGGCGCACGTCCCTACCCCGCCCGGCTCCGCCGACGCCCCGCTGCAACTGCAGATTGCCGCGCTCGACTACTCGACCTACACCGGCCGTCTCGGTGTCGGCCGCGTGCTCAACGGCCGCATCAAACCCGGCATGCAGGTCGCGGTGATGAACCACGAGGAGCAAGTCGCCACCGGCCGCATCAACCAGGTGCTCGGTTTCCGTGGCCTCGAGCGCATCCAGGTCGATGAAGCCGAAGCCGGCGACATCATCATCATTTCGGGCCTCGACGACATCGGCATCGGCGTCACCATCTGCGACAAGGACAATCCGGTCGGCTTGCCGATGCTGTCGGTCGACGAACCGACGCTGACCATGGACTTCATGGTCAACACCTCGCCGCTCGCCGGCACCGAAGGCAAGTTCGTCACCAGCCGCCAGATCCGCGACCGCCTGACCAAGGAACTCCTGACCAACGTCGCGCTGCGCGTCGACGAAACCGGTGACGCCGACGTGTTCCGCGTCGCCGGCCGCGGCGAGCTGCACCTCACCATCCTGCTGGAAAACATGCGGCGCGAAGGCTTCGAGATGGCGGTGGCCAAACCCCGCGTGGTGTACAAGGAAATCAACGGCGAAAAGTGCGAGCCGTATGAAAACCTCACCATCGACCTGGAAGACGAGCATCAGGGCGGCGTGATGGAAGAGATCGGCCGTCGCCGCGGCGAGCTGACCAACATGGAATCCGACGGCAAGGGCCGAACCCGGCTGGAATACCACATTCCCGCGCGCGGCCTGATCGGCTTCCAGTCCGACTTCATGACCATGACGCGCGGCACCGGCCTGATGAGCCACGTGTTCGACGACTACGGCCCGGTCAAGGCCGACCTGCCCGGCCGCCACAACGGCGTGCTGGTGTCGCAGGACAACGGCGAAGCGGTGGCCTA
>MKUE01000133.1 GCA_001897675.1 Thiobacillus sp. 65-1059
GCCCTGTTGGAGCTGTTTCTGCGCCACCAGGGCGAAGTGCTGCCGCGCAGCCTGATTGCTTCACAGGTCTGGGATATGAATTTCGACTCCGACACCAACGTCATCGACGTGGCGGTACGCCGGCTGCGGGTCAAGATCGACGATGGCTTTGAATTCAAGCTCATCCATACCGTGCGGGGGATGGGCTATGTGCTGGAAGCCGGCCCGGAAGGCACGATCCCATGAAATCTCTCTCACTGACCACCCGGATCAGCCTGCTCTTTGCCGTGGCCGCGGCGCTGGTCCTGCTTGTAACGGGCTATTTCCTGACGCAAGAGGTGGAAGACCATTTTGAAGAGGAGGACCGGATCGAACTCAATGGCAAGCTGGAACTCGTCCGGAACTTGTTCATGCAAGCCTCGAACAGCAAAACCCTGGACCGTCTGCCCCAGCAACTGGACGACGCCCTGGTTGGCCATCATGGGCTTGCCGTCGTCGTGACCGATGCGACGGGGGATATCTGGTTTGCCACCTCGGGCGCGGATTTTCCGCGCACGCTGCTGCAAGCCTGCCAGGCGCGGCCCGCAGCATGCACGGATGGGAGCTTGCATCAATGGGTGCAAAACGGCGTCAGCCATCGGGGCATGGCCGCGGCGATCACGGCAGGCAGCGCCGGGCCCTACACCGTGGCCGTGGCACAGGACATCGAGCACCATGCGCTTTTCATGGACACCTTCCGCTCGGTGCTGGTAATCGCCATTGCCTTGGCCGCCCTCGCCATGGCCGGCCTGGGCTGGATCGTTACTCGCTGGGGGCTCTTGCCCTTACGTCAGGTCACCGACACTGTGGCGGGAATTTCCGCCGAACGTCTGGGTGCGCGCCTTCCGGCTTCGGGGCTTCCGGCCGAACTCATGCCGCTTGCTACCGCTTTCAATGCCATGCTGGCCCGTCTGGATGAATCATTCCGGCGGCTTTCGGAGTTTTCCTCCAACATCGCGCACGAACTGCGCACGCCCATCTCCAACCTCATGACCCAGACCCAGGTCGCGCTTTCCGGTGCGCGCGACAACAACGAATACAAAGAAGTCCTCTACTCCAGCCTGGAAGAATACGAACGCATGGCCCAGATGGTCGGCGACATGCTCTATCTTGCCCAGGCCGACAACGGCCTTCTTACTCCAGGCCGGGAAAGCGTCAACCTTGCCGATGAAACACAGGGCCTGTTCGATTATTTCGAAGCGTGGGCGGAGGAGCGCGGCGTTTCGCTGGCCTTGGCGGGATCGACCACCGTGCCGGGCGACCGGCTGATGCTGCGGCGTGCGCTCAGCAACCTCCTGTCGAACGCCATTCGGCATACGCCGCCCGGCCAGACCGTGAGCGTATTGCTGGCGATGCAGGGCGACAAGGCCGTCATTACCGTCGAGAACCCCGGCCCCGAAATTCCGGCTGAGCACCTCCCCAGGCTTTTCGACCGTTTCTACCGCGTCGACCCGTCGCGTCAACGCAAAGGCGATGGCGCCGGGCTAGGGCTTGCCATCGTCAAATCCATCATCGACGCACATGGCGGTTCGATCAAAGTCGCATCCGCCAATCAGGCGACGCAGTTCCAACTCACCTTGCCGGCCTTGACGGGATAATGTCCAAATCTCCCTATATAAACGACTCCCTATGCTGTCTTGCCTGGCTGGGCCGCACACGCTAAAGTCAACCCATGCGTCGACTTCGGGTATTCCTCTTCCTGCTGCTTTCCCTTGCGGTTCCGCTGCAGGGCTACGCGCATTTTGCGCAGCCGCTGGTGCCTTGCCCGATGGAAGCCGCTGCCATGATGGCGCTGGTGGATGTGGACGCCGCGCACGATTGCTGCGACGAATCCGGCTCGCAGACCTGCAAGACCGGACAGCCCTGCCAGACCGGCGGCCAGCATTTTTCGGTTTCCACCTTCGGCCTGCTGGCGCAGGAACCGGTTCCGGCCACCCGCTTCCCGCACATTGCGGCGGACATGTTCTCCTTCGACCCGGCCGCCGCCTGGCGACCGCCGGCTCAATCCTGACTCCCTGAACCGAGTGCTGCACTGCGCCCGCCCGAGCGGACGCTGCTGCGGCCGTTTCGCGCCATCGCGCCGCTGCCGGTCCGATGGTCGCCGTTCTCGCAAGGAGTTGGAACATGGTCATTTCCCTGTCTGCTGCCCGCCTGTGGCAGCCCCCGGTTTGCCGCACGGCTGTGATGCTCGTGTGGGCGGGCCTCGCCGGATCGGTCTGCGCCGAGCCGCTTTCATTCGATGACGCGCTGACACTCGCCGTGCGCGAAACGCCAGCGCTACGCGCGGAGTCGGCGCAGATCGATGCGGCCCGCCAGGCGGCGATCCCGGCCGGCGAACTACCCGATCCGAAACTTGCACTCGGCATCGACAACCTGCCCATCGAGGGACCCGACCGCTTCAGCCTGGGTAGCGAACCGATGACCATGCAGCGCATCGGCGTCATGCAGGAATTCCCCAATGACGCCAAACGCGGTGCGCGTGTGGATGCTGCGCGCGGCCGGGTTGCGTTGAGCGAGACGCAAACCCGCATCACCCGGCTCGCCGTGCTGCGCGAAACCGCGGTGGCCTGGATTGCACGCGATGCGGTCGAGCGGCAGCTTGCCCGCATCGATGCACTGGATAGCGAGAACCGCCTGTTCGATGCTGCGGTGCGTGCCCGCATTGCCGGCGGCAAGGGCAGTGCACTGGACGCGGTGGCGTCGCGCCAGGAAGCCGCGATGATCGATGCACGCCGGGACGAACTCACCGCGCGCCGTCAACAAGCCATTGCAGCACTCAAACGCTGGGTAGGCCCGCGTGCAGCGGCGCCCCTCAAAGGGGCTGCGCCGGACTGGCCCATTGCGCGCGACACGCTTGAACACGCACTGCACGGGCATCCGGAACTGGCGATCTTCGAGCCAAAGGGACGCGTGCTGGATGCCGAGGTGGCCGAAGCAAAAGCCGACAAGAAACCGGACTGGGCACTGGAACTGGCGTACGCGAAGCGCGGCTCGCAGTTCGGCGACATGGCCATGGTGCAGGTGAGTTTTGACCTGCCCCTGTTTGCCGCCCACCGACAGGATCCGAAGATCGCGGCCAAGCTTGCCGAGCGCATGGGGCTGGATGCCGAACGCGAAGCGGTGTTGCGCGAACACGCTGCGATGCTGGAAGCGGATTTTGCCGAATACCAGCGTCTCGTCAGCGCCGTCAAACGCCAGCGCGAAGTGCTGTTGCCGCTGGCCGACGAAAAAGCGGATCTGGCTTTGGCCGGTTGGCGCGGCGGCAAGGGTGAACTCGTCGACCTGGTGATGGCGCGGCGAGAACGCATCGACGCCGAACTCATGGCCATCGCGCTCGAAGGCGCGCGCCGGCAGATGGCTGCGCGTCTTCATTACGCCTATAGCGACCCCACTGCGACTGGAGAAAAACAATGAACCGCCAAACGATTAAAAAAGCCATTCTGGGTTTCTTCATTGTGGTTGCGCTGCTCGCCGTGGGTGTCGCGGCTGGCTTGTGGTGGGAAAGAAATGTTATGCCGGGCGACAGGATGGAGATGCCTGCAGAATCGTCGAAAGATGGCCGTACCGTGCTGTACTGGTACGACCCGATGGTGCCATCGCAGCGATTCGACAAGCCCGGCAAGTCGCCCTTCATGGACATGGAGCTGGTGCCGAAATACGCCGACGAAGGCGGCGATGCCTCGACCGTGTCAATCAACCCGGGGGTGTCGCAAAACCTGGGCGTTCGCCTGGCCACCGTCACGCGCGCACCGCTGGATTCGAGTGTGACGGCAACCGGGATTGTCGATTACAACGAGCGCGATGTGGCCATCGTGCAGGCGCGCACCGGTGGGTTTGTGGAACGCGTGGCCAGACTGGCACCCAA
>MKUE01000134.1 GCA_001897675.1 Thiobacillus sp. 65-1059
ACACGGCGTCAAGCTCGGCTACATGTCGTTCTTCGTGCGCGCGGTGTGCCAGGCGATGCAGCAGTTTCCCGTCGTCAACGCCAGCATCGACGGCGACGACATCGTGTGGCATGGCGACGTCGACATCGGCATCGCCATCTCCAGCCCGCGCGGGCTGGTGGTGCCGATCCTGCGCCGCGCGCAGACGCTGTCGCCGGCCGGGATCGAAGCGGCCATCGCCGACTTCGCCCGCCGCGCGCGCGAGTCCAGGCTCACCCTCGAAGAGCTGTCGGGCGGCAGCTTCTCCATCACCAACGGCGGCGTGTTCGGTTCACTGCTGTCGACCCCCATCCTCAACCCGCCGCAGTCGGCCATCCTCGGCATGCACACCATCCAGGAACGCCCGGTCGCCGAAAACGGCCAGGTGGTGATCCGCCCGATGATGTACCTGGCGCTGACCTACGACCACCGGCTGATCGACGGCCGCGACGCGGTGCAGTTCCTGGTGGCGGTGAAGGCCGCGCTGGAAGCGCCGCAAGCGCTGTTGAGCGAAAACTGATCATGCCGCCCCTGCAAGCGAACACCGACACCCTGGTCGAGGTCCGCGACCTGCATTTCGCCTATGGCGAGCGCCAGGTGCTCGGCGGGATCGATCTCGCCATCCCACGCGGCAAGATCGTCGCCATCCTCGGCGTCAGCGGCTGCGGCAAGACCACGCTGCTGCGCCACTTCGGCGGCCAGCTCAAACCTTCGCGCGGCAGCGTGGCATTCGACGGCCGGGTGGTGCACGAACTGAACAACGCCGACCTCTACGCGATGCGGCGCAAGATGGGGATGATGTTCCAGGTCAGCGGGCTGTTCAGCGATCTGTCGGTGTTCGACAACATCGCCTATCCGATGCGCGAGCATACCGACCTGCCGGAGGACGCGATCCACGATCTGGTGCTGATGAAGCTGCACGCCGTCGGCCTGCGCGGCGCCCACGCCCTGCGCACCGGCGAGCTGTCGGGCGGCATGGAGCGCCGCGTGGCGCTGGCGCGGGCGATCGCGCTCGATCCCATGCTGATCATGTACGACGAGCCTTTCGCCGGCCTCGACCCGATCTCGCTCAACACCATCGCCAACCTGATCCGGCGCCTCAACGATGCGCTCGGGCTGACCTCGGTCGTGGTGACCTACGACGTGTCGGAATCGCTGAAGGTCGCCGACTACGTCTATTTCATCCACGACGGCGTGGTGGTGGCCGAGGGCAACGCCGCCGAGATGGCCGGTTCCGCCGACCCGTTCGTGCACCAGTTCGTGCATGCGAAGCCAGACGGACCGGTTGCCTTCCAGTACCCGAGCCGGCCGTATCCGGAAGAGCTGGAAATCAAGCCTGCCGCGCCCCGGTAGCCCGCCTATTCCTCCAGCAGTGTCACCGTGGCGCCGGCCGTCGCCGGATCGATGTCGAACTGCACCACGCAGTATTCCGTCTGTTCGTCGATGGGCGTGGGGTCGTCCGCGCAACTGCAGCCGGCGATCACCCCCGTGTAAAAAATCCCCGCCTTGACGCGGATCAGGCCGGATTCTTCGCGCGCGCTGATCGGCATCGCCTGGAAAGGCCGGTCAGTGACGTGGCTGCTGATGGCCAGGGCCTGTTGCAGCGGCAGCAGCGCGGCATCCAGCCGTTCGATTTCCTGCTTGAAAACGGCCTCGAATCCGGGCGTTCCCCAGGCATGCAGCGAGTCGGGCAGGTGGATCATGGACGCGGCTCCTTGTCTGATTGAGACGCCGCTTGCTCAGACATGCGGAAACCCCGGATTATGCGCAATCTCCCAGACAAATCCATCCGGGTCGGTGAAATAGCCGGAGTAGCCGCCCCAGTCCGTCAGCTGTCCGGGCTTGGTGACGACGGCGCCGCAGGCGGCAACCCGCGCCAGCAGCGTATCCACTTCCGCCGGCGAGCGCACGTTATGCGCCAGCGCGAAGCCGCGAAAGCCCGCGCCTTGTGGTGCGAGGCCGGCGTCGGCGGCGAGGCTTTCCCGTGACCAGAGCGCAAGCCAGGTTTTCCCGAGTTCGAAGAACGTCACCGACGGTGGCGTTTCCAGCCGCGGCAGGCCAAGGCAATCCTGGTAGAAGCGGGTGGCGCGCCCGAGGTCGGCGACGCCGAGGGTAATGAGGCTGATGCGTGGTTCCATGGCGTTCTCCCGTGCGAGCGTGCGGTCAGGCCAGCGGTTTCAGGAAATCCAGCATGTCGTCGAAAACCTGCTTCGAGTTCATGATGAACGTGTGGGTGCAAGGCACCTTGACCGATTCCGCCTCGAAGCGGCCGGTGGCTTCGGACACGCCGAGAATGCAGTCGCTGGCTTCCATGCCGAACGGCAGCCAGGGCGCGCGCGGGCAGCCGACGCCCGCATAGATCCGGGTCGGCATCGACGGCATCGGCAATTGCAGCATGAACGATTCGAGCGCCAGCAACCGGCCCATTTCGCCCGTCAGCAATCGATACAGCCGGAAGCGGGAAAAAAACCTCGCGGCCCTGCAGGCAAGCATCGGCGGCGCCAGGAAAACACAGGCGGATGGCGCCCGGTTTTCCAGCTGGCCGAGCGCCATCCGGATGATCACCGTCCCCAGCGAATGCCCAACCAGCGCGTAGTTCCCGCTGTCCACCCGGCGATCGATCAGTTTCACCAGGCGCGCGACCGCGCCCTGCAGGGTTTCAAACGCGGGAACGTAGCCGAACAGCACCGGATTGTGGCCGGCCCGCCGCAATCGCCGGCGCAGCCGCGCCATCGAGAGGGGGGTTCTGCCCATTCCATGAATCAAAACCAGGTCCATGCGTTGCCGAAAAGCGCTGTGTGGGTTGCAGAAGGAGCGGAACAAGGCCCGGGCCGGCTTTCCCCGCCATGTCCGGCGATGTCGGCCTGAGCGGCGCGCAGTATGGCGGGCATGGCGGAGGCTTTGACGATGGGACGCCGCGCCTGTTCTCTTTTCCGTCGACGCCTCATTTTCCGCTGGCTGGCGCCATAGGCATCAAGGCTCCGCCCCGGTGTGCGGGGCTCTCAGGAATGCCTGCCGGTCGAACCCAAGCGCTGCGGCCCGATTCAACAAGGCTTCCAGCGTCGCCTCGTCGAGCTTCGGCTGCCTCGCCAGTATCCATGCGTATTTCCGGCCGGGTTCGCCGACCAGCACCCAGCGGTATCCCGGATCGAGCGCCAGGATCCAGTAGTCGCCATAGAAGGGACGGAAGAAACTGACCCGCAGCTTGGCGCCATG
The DNA here is from genome assembly GCA_001897675.1 of Thiobacillus sp. 65-1059. GTDB lineage: Bacteria > Pseudomonadota > Gammaproteobacteria > Burkholderiales > Thiobacillaceae > Thiobacillus. Next base: position 3,235 of record MKUE01000134.1, read on the forward strand.
GCTGTCCGCCACGACCCTGGCGATTCCGTCGGCCTGCTCGATCGCGCCGTCTGCGGTGCGGCAGCGATTCACCACTGCCACCTCTTTTCCCTCCGGGCGGTACAGCGCCTGGGTATCCGATGCGCACCTCGCCTGAAAGCTGTTCGGCAGGCGCGCAATCTCGTACCAAGTGCCGTAATAGCGGCCCAGATCGACAGCCTGTACCGTCGGAAGCGGCGGGTGGGGCGTTGTGATGCACGCCGCCAGCAAAGCGGCGGCGCCAAGGCTGGCGAGGTAAGCGGGGTTTTTCATGGTCTGATGCCTGGGGCGGGTGCCGGCCTGCGCGCCGCCGTTCCCGGTCCGCATTCGATAATGTTGGATGACCCCATGGACCGCCCAAGGCGCGGAGCGTTCCGGGCGCGGGGATGACGGATTGCGCTAGCGGCCATGGGCAAGAATGAAGGCTTTCAGGGCTACTGCGTCGTTGAACCTTTCTTCCTTCGCGCCGAACAGCAACGTCACGGGGCGCGTGCCGGCCAGTTCAGCCAGCTGCGCCAGCGCCGCCGGCTGCTGGCGCAGCTCCTGCTGGTAGCGCTGCCTGAATTCGTCCCACTTTGCAGGGTCGTGATTGAACCATTTGCGCAGCTCGGTACTGGGCGCAAGCTCTTTCAGCCATAGGTCGACGCGGGCCTTTTCGCGGCTGAGGCCGCGCGGCCACAGGCGGTCGACCAGAATCCTCGCGCCGTCCTCCGGCGACGGGGATGCGTAGACGCGCTTGACGCGAAGCTCCATCCGGCTATCCGCGTTGCCCGCCGCGTTTCGCATCCACGCTGAATGCGCCGGCGCCGTGGACATAGAGCATCAGCAGCCCGCCTCCCATGGCAAGATTCTTCATGAACATGATCGTCTGGGTCTGGTCGCCGAAGTTGGCGTGGAAGAGCAGGGCCGAAACGATGCTGAATGCTGCCAGCGCAAGCGCGGCCCAGCGCGTGAGGAAACCCGCGATCAAGGCGAGGCCGCCGCCGATTTCCAGCGCGATGACCAGCGGCAGCAGCATGCCGGGCAGTCCCATGGCCTCCATATAGCCCTGCGTTCCGAGGTAGCCGGCGCCGAGTTTGCCCAGTCCGGAGATGAGGAAAATATGGGCGAGAAGAATCCGTGCGAGCAGCGTGATTGCATTGTTCATAAAACCTCCCTGGTCGAAAAAAAGCGCCGTCGGATCGCCGGCCACCCGAGATGGCGGGCCAGCACCCTCCCAACCACTATAGCCACTCCGCAGACAAGCGGGCACCTGCGCAAATCGAGCCGCGCCCCCGGCGGGGCCGTCGGTGCCGCCGGGTCAGGCAGGCGTCGCCAGCTTCAATCCGACAATGCCCGCCACGATCAACCCAAGGCTGAAAATCCGCGCCGCGTTCACCGCCTCGCCCAGCAGCACGATGCCGAGCAAGGCCGTGCCGACAGCGCCCACGCCAACCCAGACGGCATACGCCGTGCCGACCGGCAGCGAACGCATCGCGATACCGAGCAATGCCAGGCTCGCCACCATCGCCGCCACGGTTCCAACGGTCGGCCAGAAACGCGTAAAGCCGTCGGTGTACTTCAAGCCGATTGCCCAGCCGATCTCGAGCAGTCCTGCGACGAACAAAATGGCCCAGTTCATTCAACGAATCTCCTTTGCGCTGGGTCGTCCCATGGTTGAAGCGAGCGCGCGAGGTCGTCCCCACGTCGCGGATGGCGGCGGCTTGCCTTGCGGGGGGTGCCCGTGGCGGCCGCAGACCGGATGAAAATGCCCGATGCCCAGGCTCAAGGCAGCATGCGACGCAGCACGTCGTCGCGCTTGACGTAATGGTGGAAGAGGGCGGCGCCGGCATGGAGCAGAACCAGAACCCAGACCAGATACGCGCCGGAATTCTTGTGCACGAAGTCGACCGGTTTTTCGAATGCTTCCCAGGCCACGCCGAGCGACGTGAAGAGTCCGGTGTCCTTGAAGCTCGGGATGTCGCCAAGCCCCATGAACTCGATCGCAACCCCGGTTCCCAGATAGCCGCTGATGGGCATGACGATCATGAACAGGTACAGCGCGCGATGCATCCCGTGCGATGCGAGGTGCTCGAAACGGGTGCCGGGCGCGTCGTCCGGCTGGATGCTGCGGAAGAACCAGAACACGCGCGCCACGACCAGTGCGGCGACGGCAACGCCCGCGACCAGATGCGTTTGCAGGGCGAGCCAGTTGGCGGGCGTTTTCGGCAGCGTAAACCAGTGCCGGTAGTAGACCGCCACATAGCAGACCAGGAACAGGACGGCGATGCTCCAGTGCAATGCCTGGGCGACCGACCCGTAGCGCTCGCTGCTGTTCGCCCACGACGGCGATTGCCCGTCGTTTGCCTGCTCCGCGCCTGCCGGCGCCATGCTTGAAGGCGGCTTCTTCGCCATGATCCGGTGACCCCTCAAAAAGCCGTAGCGTATACGGGCATATCGTTCGAGCCAAGCGGGAGCGCCGGCGTGGCACTCCGCCAGAGCAAGGGTTTGGGCGTCGCTGCGTTCAGCTGCGGAGTGGAAGTGCCGCGCCAATTACTGCAAACAAGCCACCGCAGGCTCGGTTGAACCGGCGCCCGACGCGGCCGAGCCAGGGGCGGATCCTGCTTGCCGCACTGGCAAGCATGTACTCGGTGAGCACCTCGGTTGCCACGAAGGTGCCTGCCAGCACGGCGAACTGCAGCACAAGACCGCGGCCCGGATCGATGAAGTGCGGCAGAAAGGCGGTGAAGAACAGCAAACCCTTTGGATTGGTGGCCGCCGACAACGCGCCTTGGCGGAAGAGCGACCAACCCGTTGCCAGTGGGCGCGATTCGCCCAGCTCAACGGCAATCGGAGGGGAGCGCCAAACCTGAATGCCCAGCCACACGAGGTAGGCGCCGCCAAGCCACTTGAGCACGGCGAGCCAGACCACCGACGACTTGATGAGGGCG
>MKUE01000135.1 GCA_001897675.1 Thiobacillus sp. 65-1059
CGGCGAGACCTTGTTCTTGACGACCTTGACCTTGGTTTCGTTGCCGATGATCTCGTCGCCCTTCTTGATCGCGCCGACGCGGCGGATGTCGAGGCGCACCGAGGCGTAGAACTTGAGCGCATTGCCGCCGGTGGTGGTTTCGGGGTTGCCGAACATGACGCCGATCTTCATGCGGATCTGGTTGATGAAGATCACCAGCGTGTTGGTGCGCTTGATGTTGGCGGTGAGCTTCCTGAGCGCCTGGCTCATCAGCCTGGCCTGCAGCCCCATGTGCGAATCGCCCATCTCGCCTTCGATTTCGGCCTTGGGGGTGAGCGCGGCTACCGAGTCGACCACCACCACGTCGACCGAGCCGGAACGCACCAGCATGTCGGCGATTTCCAGCGCCTGCTCGCCGGTGTCGGGCTGCGAGACCAGGAGGTTGTCGACGTCGACGCCGAGTTTCTGCGCGTAGACCGGGTCGAGCGCGTGCTCGGCGTCGATGAAGGCGGCGGTGCCCCCCATTTTCTGCATCTCGGCGATGACCTGCAGGGTGAGCGTGGTCTTGCCGCTTGACTCCGGGCCGTAGATCTCGATCACGCGGCCGCGCGGCAGGCCGCCGACGCCGAGCGCGATGTCGAGGCCGAGCGAGCCGGTGGAGACGGCCTGGATGTCGCGCGACACGTCGTGGTCGCCGAGGCGCATCACCGAACCCTTGCCGAACTGCTTTTCGATCTGTCCGAGCGCGGCGGCGAGCGCCTTCGATTTGTCTTCTGCCAATGCGGGGGATGCCATGGTTTCTCTCTCCTGATCAGTCGGTTTGCGTGAGTGGGGCAGTCGGCAAAGCCGCCTGCATGGCTTGCAATGTAGGCCATACATCCATTGGCGTCAATAAAAAATATCACCTGCATAAAAAATACAACTTGATTGATTGTATTTGATGCCGGCCACCCTATAATTTCGGCCATACTGGCTCGAGCGGAGCGAGCTCTATGATTGCAAAAGAAAAAATGCATCTGGATGTGAAGTGGGCGACACGCCAGCGGCTGCAGTACATCGAAATCATGGCCTGGTATGCCGGGGTGGTGACCCGCAGCGACGTCGCCCGCGCCTTCGGCCTGTCCGATCCGGCTGCGACCAAGGATCTCAAGCTCTACGGCGATCTGGCCCCCGGCAACCTCGTCTACCAGCACAGCGTGTTCGGCTTCGTGCCGGGCGCGGATTTCGGCGCCGTCTTTGCCGACCTGGCGCCCGCTGTCGTGCTGCCGGTCATCGCCGCCAATCTGGCGGTGGCAAACGGGCCGTACGGAAGTGAGTCGATATATGGACTGGCGACCGCGGCGCTGCCGCTGCCCGCCCGCTTGCCGGGCGCGCAGACCCTGGCGCAGATCACCCGTGCCATCCACGGCCGGCGCAAGTTGCGCGTCAGCTACCGCTCCCTGTCAGGGCGGGAGGGCGGGGCGGAGCGGGTGCTGGAGCCGCACACCCTGGTCAATACCGGGCTGCGCTGGCATGTGCGGGCATATAGCGAGGACACCTGCGATTTCCGCGATTTCGTGCTGTCGCGCGTCGTCGAGGCGGAATGCCTGGATACGCCCGCCGAATCGGGCGAGCAGTACGACGACGACTGGGTGGAGACGGTGAGTCTCAAGCTCGCCCCGCACCGCGGGCTCGATGCGCCCAGGCGCGAGAGCCTGCTGCTGGATTACGGCGCAAGCGGCGAGGCCATCGAAGTGACGGTGCGGCGCGCCCTGCTCGGCTATGCGCTGCAGCGGCTCGGCGTCGACGCCACGCCGGAGCATGCGCTGAATCCGAACGCCTACCAGCTGATGCTGCTGAACCGCGACGAGATCGAACCGTTCGCCGCCTGGGCTTTCGGCTAGATTCAGGTTGTAACTTGCGACTTGCCGCTATTCAAGCAAATCGATCAGCCCGCGCAAGGCCGCCGCCACCGCGCGCGAGCGGATTTCCTCGCGGTCGCCGTCGAGGCGGCAGGTCGACGACATGAGCGTGCCATCTTCCAGCGCCCAGCCGTAGCACACCAGTCCGACGGGTTTTTGCGGGGTGCCGCCGCCGGGTCCGGCGATGCCGGAAATGGCGAGCGTGGCCTGGGCGTGGCTGTGCGCCAGGGCGCCGGCCGCCATCGCGCTGGCGGTTTCCTCGGAGACGGCGCCGTATTGGTCGAGGGTTTCGGTGGGCACGCCGAGCATCTCGATCTTGGCGGCGTTGGCGTAGGTGATGAAGCCGCGCTCGTACCACTGCGAGCTGCCGGGCAGCGCGGTGAGCAATTGCCCGACCCAGCCGCCGGTGCAGGACTCGGCGGTGGCCAGCATCCAGCCGCGCGCGCGCAGCCTGTCGCCGAGTTCGGCGGCGAGCTGCTGCAGTTCTTCGTTGCTTACACGAGCCATTGCATTCCTTTGATCGCGGCGATTGCGTACGCTGCCGCCAGCAGGTCGTCGAACATCACGCCGAAGCCGTTTTTCAGATGCGCATCGGCGAGCCGGATCGGCCAGGGTTTCAGGATATCGAACAGGCGAAAGAGTGCAAAGGCCAGCGCAATCCATGGCCAGCCGGCGGGGGTGAACAGCAGCGCCGGAATAAACATGAGAACGAGCGCGAAGGCGACGATTTCGTCCCACACCATGCCGCCGTGGTCGGCGACGCCGAGCGCACGGCCGGTGCGCCCGCAGGCCCACACGCCGAGCAGGAAGGCTGCGATCAGCAGAATGATCCGGTTCGGCAGGTCGGGCGCGGCGGCAGCGATCAGCCAGAACAGCGGCAGGCCGAGCAGGGTGCCGACGGTGCCGGGCGCTTTCGGTGCGAGTCCGCTGCCGAAGCCGAAGGCGATCAGGTGCGCCGGGTGGGCGAAAAGAAATTTGAAATCAGGCTGCAAAGTGGTCATATCCGGTGTGTTCGACGGCCAGCCGCTGGCCGTCGGGGCCGACGACCGCGAGTCCGGCTTCGGCGGTGATGTGGCCGATGCGGGTGACCGCGACGCCGGCATTTTTGGCGGCCGTCTGCACGGCATCGCGCTTGGCGGGCGGCGCGGTGAAGCACAGCTCATAGTCATCGCCGCCCGCCAGCACGCAATCGCGCGCGACTTTTTCATGCAGATACGCCCGCACCACCGGCAGCGTGGGCAGCGCAGCGAATTCGAGTCCGGCACCGGCCTGCGAGCGCTCCAGAATGTGCCCGAGGTCGCCCAAGAGGCCGTCCGAGATGTCGATCGCGCTGGAGGCGACGCCGCGCAGTGCGATGCCGAGCGCCACCCGCGGCGTCGGCAGGTAGAGTGCGGGCAATACCTTGGCGGCGTCGATCTGCTCCATGAACAGGCGGCCCTGGCGATACGCCAGCGCCATTGCCGCCGAGCCGATCACGCCGGATACCCAGACGTCGTCGCCGGGCTTGGCGCCGTCACGCCGCAGCGCTTCGCCCGGCGGGACTTCACCGATGACCGTGATGCTGATCGTCAACGCGCCGCGCGTGGTGTCACCGCCGACCAGTTCGATGCCGTGCTGGTCGGCCATGCGGAAAAAGCCGCGCGCAAACGCGGTGAGCCAGGCGTCGTCCGCGGCCGGCAGCGCGATGGAGAGCGTGGCCCAGCGCGGCGTCGCACCCATCGCGGCGAGGTCGGACAGGTTCACCGCCAGCGACTTGTGGCCGATGCCGGCGGGGCTGTCCTGCGGCGAGAAGTGGCGGCCTTCGAGCAGCATGTCGGAGGACACCGCGAGCTGCATGCCCGGCGTCGGCGCCAGCAGCGCGCAGTCGTCCCCCACGCCCAGCACCGCGCCGGGCGTGGCGCGGGTGAAGTGGCGGGCGATGAGGTCGAATTCCACGCGAGACTCAAGAGGCAAGGTTCAAGGGACAAGGCGGAACGCGTGACGAGGGCCGTTCATGGCCGGCCGCAACCCTGTCCCTAGTCTTTCTTGCGTGCATGCCCGATTTCCACTGCGCGCACGTCCTGCGCCAGCTTGTCGAGCACGCCGTTGATGTATTTGTGGCCGTCGGTGCCGCCGAACTTCTTGGCGAGCTCGACACCTTCGTTGATGGCGACGCGCCACGGCACGTCGGGGCAGTGCAGCAGCTCGTAGGCGCCGATGAGCAGGATGCCGCGCTCGATCGGCGAGAGTTCGGCGAGCGGGCGGTCGAGCAGGGGGGTGACGCGCGAGCTCAGCAAGTCCTCCTCTTTCAGCACGCCGTAGAGCAGGGTGCGGAAGTAGGCCTCGTCGGCGCGTTTGAACTGCTCGTCTTCCTTGAGGTTGGCGGCAATCAGGGTGACGTCGGCGCCGCCCACCAGCCAGGCGTATACCCCTTGCAGCGTGAATTCGCGGGCAATTTTGCGGGAGCCGGCCATTGTCAGAGACGCTTCAGCAGGTTGGCCATTTCGACCGCCACGCGCGCGGCGTCGCGGCCTTTTTCAGCCATGCGCACGTGGCCCTGCTCTTCGGTGTCGACGGTGAGGATCGTGTTGGCGATCGGCACGCCGGTCTCCAGCTGCACGTCGAGGATGCCGCGCGCGGATTCGTTCGACACCACTTCGAAGTGATAGGTGTCGCCGCGCACCACCGCGCCGATGGCGATCAGTGCATCATACTTTCCGGACTGCGCCATTTTTTGCAGCACCAGCGGGTGCTCCAGCGCGCCGGGCACATCGACCAGCAGCACGTCGTCGCGGGCGACGCCGAGCCGGGCCAGTTCGATTTCGCAGGCCGACAGCAGGCCTTCGCAGATGTCCCGGTTGAAACGGCTCATGACGATGCCGATTTTGAGCCCGCCGCCCTGGTAGACCGGATCGAGTTCGGAGAAGTGGTTGGTGGTTCCCATGGGATGTCCTTTGAATGATCGTCTCGATCGGATCGAGCCTATGCCTTTTCGGAATAGCCGGTGACTTCCAGCCCGAACCCGTCCATCGCGGGCATCTTGCGCGGGCTGGCCAGCAGCTTCATTTTGCCGACGCCGAGGTCGCGCAGGATCTGCGCCCCGATGCCGTAGTCGCGCAGATCGTATTTGCGGCTGTCGACCGGCGCCGGGTTGATACGGTGCAGCAGCGCATCGGCGGTTTCCGGCCGATGCAGCAGAACCAGCACGCCGGACTGCGATTCGGCGATGCGTTCCATCGCGCCCATGATCGGCCACGAATGGCCGCCGCCGGTGACGTCGAGGAAGTCCATCACCGAGAGCGGCTCGTGCACGCGCACCAGGGTTTCATGGTCGGCATGGATCGTGCCCTTGACCAGTGCGAGGTGGGTCTCCTTGGCGCATTTGTCGCGGTAGGCGATCAGGCGGAAGGCGCCGTACACCGTCTGGATCAGGCGGTCGGCGGCGCGCTCGACCAGGCTTTCGGTCTGGTTGCGGTAGTGGATGAGGTCGGCGATGGCGCCGATCTTCAGGCCATGTTCCTGCGCGAACGGGATCAGATCGGGCAGGCGCGCCATGGTGCCGTCGTCCTTGAGGATTTCGCAGATGACGGAAGCGGGCTGCAGTCCGGCCAGTCCCGCGAGGTCGCAGCCGGCCTCGGTGTGGCCGGCGCGCACCAGCACGCCGCCGGGCTGCGCGCGCAGCGGGAAGATGTGGCCGGGCTGGATGATGTCGGCAGCCCTGGCGTCGCGCTTCACCGCGGCCTGGATGGTCACCGCGCGGTCGGCCGCGGAGATCCCGGTGGTCACGCCTTCGGCGGCCTCGATCGACACCGTGAACGCGGTGCCGTGCGGGGTCTGGTTGTCGGAGACCATCTGCTTCAGGCCAAGCTGGCGGCAGCGCTCGTCGGTCAGCGTCAGGCAGATCAGTCCGCGCCCGTACCTGGCCATGAAGTTGATCGCCTCGGGGGTGACGTGCTCGGCCGCCATCACCAGATCGCCCTCGTTTTCGCGGTCTTCCTCGTCGACCAGCACGACCATGCGGCCGGCCTTGAGTTCTTCGATAATTTCCAGGGTGGAGGCGAGGCTCATCGGTCGTTGTCCCTAACTTAATCTTTATCCGCGGGGTTCGTGAATTGCATCATGCGCTCGACATAGCGCGCGATCATGTCGACTTCCAGGTTGACGCGGCTGCCCGCCTGCAGATGCTTGAGCGTGGTCATTTCCAGCGTATGCGGGATGAGGTTGAGCGCGAAGCGCGTGCCGGCGACCGTATTGACCGTGAGCGATACACCGTTCACCGTGATCGAGCCCTTGCGGATGATGTAGCGCGCGAGTTCGGCCGGGGTGTCGATTTCCAGCAGGTGCGACTCGCCTGCCGGCGCGAAGCGGTGCACCGTGCCGACGCCGTCGACGTGTCCCGACACCAGATGCCCGCCGAGCCGGTCGGCCAGCCGCAGCGCCTTCTCCAGATTGACCTCGGCGCCTGGCATGAAACCCGCCGTGACGCGCAGGGTCTCGGCGGAGACGTCGACGCTGAAGCTGTCGGGCGCCAGCGCCATCGCGGTCAGGCACACGCCGTTGACCGCGATGCTGTCGCCCAGGCCGACGTCGGTGAAGTCGAGGCCGCCGCCATGGATGGTCATGCGCGCGTCGGCGCCGTGCGCTTCGTATTCGTGGATGCGGCCAATAGCTTGGATGATGCCGGTGAACATGCGGTAAGAGGCCAGCCAGTAAGACCCCGCATTGTAGGCGTTTAGGCTGGGCGGGAGAACCCCGGCCTTGCGCGCGCGGAAACGGATCGATGTTCATATAAGGATAAGCGGGTCTTCAAGTTGCTATAATGGGCGTCAATTTCTGTAGAGGATGGAAAGACCGACATGCTTGCGTCCAGATCGTTTGCCATTCGCGGCCATACCCTGCTGCCCATCGTGCAGGGCGGGATGGGCGTGGGCGTGTCGGCCCACCGGCTGGCGGGCGCGGTGGCGCGCGCCGGCGCGATGGGAACGATAGCGAGTATCGACCTGCGGCATCATCACGCCGATCTGTCGGAGCAGTCGCAGCGCTGCCGCGACAAGGACGAACTCAACCGGCTCAACTTCATCGCGCTCGACCGGGAAATCAAGGCTGCGCTCGCTATCGCGGCCGGCCATGGTCTGGTCGCGGTCAACGTGATGAAGGCAGTGGACGCGTATCCGGCCTACGTGCGGCAGGCGTGCGCCTCGGGCGCGCAGGCGATCGTGATGGGCGCGGGGCTGCCGCTCGATCTGCCGGAGCTCGCCGAAGGCTATCCCGGCGTTGCACTGATTCCGATCCTGTCGGATGCGCGCGGCGTCGCCGTCGTGCTGAAGAAATGGGCGCGCAAGGGGCGACTGCCGGATGCCATCGTGATCGAGCACCCGCGCTACGCAGGCGGCCATCTCGGCGCGCCGGACCCGGCCGAGTTGACGAATGCGCGTTTCGATTTCGCCGCGGTGTTGCCCGGCATTTTCAAGGTTTTCGACGAGCAGGGCATCGCGCGCGGGCAGATTCCGATCATCGTCGGCGGCGGCTTCAACAGCCACGAGAAGGTGCTGGCTGCGCTGGCGCTGGGGGCGAGCGCAGCGCAGGTCGGCACGCCGTTTGCCGTGACCGAGGAAGGCGATGCCCACCCCAACTTCAAGCGCGTGCTGCTGGATGCGAAACCCGAAGACATCGTCACTTTCATGAGCGTGGCCGGGCTGCCCGCGCGCGCGGTGAAAACGCCATGGCTCGCCAACTACCTCAAGCGCGAATCCAGGCTGCAGGCGGTGGCGAAGGCCGACCCCGGGCGCTGCGCCATCGGCCTGCATTGCCTGGCGCAATGCGGCCTGCGCGACGGCCTCAGGAAAGCCGGCCAGTTCTGCATCGACTCGCAGCTGGTGGCCGCGCTCAAGGGCGACGTCAACAAAGGCCTGTTCTTCCGCGGCAGCGAAAGCCTGCCGTTCGGCCGCGCGATCCGGCCGGTGCAGGATCTGATCGACTATCTGCTCACCGGCGGGAAGCCGGCGGCCACGGCAGCGTGAGCAGCCTCGCCGATCGCATCCACACCTTCGGCCGCGCCATGCTGGAACGGCACGGCGAGCGGGTGCACAAGATCGCGCTCGATGCCGGCTTCACCTGCCCCAATCGCGACGGCAGCAAGGGCATCGGCGGCTGCACTTTCTGCAACAACAAGTCCTTCGCCCCGGGCGCGCGCGACCCGGCGCCGCTCGCCGCGCAGTTCGAGCGCGCGCGCGGCCGCATTGCGCGGGGCACCGGCGCGCGCCGCTTCATCGCCTATTTCCAGGCCTACACCAATACCTATGCGCATGTGGACGAGCTGCGCGCGCTGTACGACGCCGCGCTGGCGGCGCCCGACGTGATGGGGCTGTCGATCGGCACGCGGCCCGACTGCGTGCCGCTGCCGGTGCTGGATCTGCTGGCGGAATACCGCGACCGCGGCCACGAGGTGTGGCTGGAACTCGGCCTGCAGTCGTCCTTCGACGCCACCCTGGCACGCGTCAACCGCGGCCACGGCTTCGCCGAATACGAGGCGGCGACGCGGGCGGCGCGGGCGCGCGGCATCCCGGTGTGCTGCCATCTCATCGTCGGCCTGCCCGGCGAGGACGCATCCCACAGTCACATCAGCCTCGACCGCGTGCTGGGGATCGGCGTCGACGGCCTCAAGCTGCATCCGCTGCACGTGGTGAAGCACACCCGGCTGGCGATCGAATGGAAGCGCGGCGAGTACACCCCGCTGGCCGAGGCGGATTACCTGCGCATCGCCGCCGATCTGATCGAGCGCACGCCGTGGCAGGTGGTCTACCACCGCGTCACCGGAACCGCCGCGCCCGACGTGCTGCTGGCGCCCGCGTGGTGCGCGAAGAAGTGGGACGTACTGAACGGCATCGCCGACGAGTTGGCGCGGCGCGACAGCCGCCAGGGCGCCCGCGCAGGCCAAATCTGGAAGGAGAAAAGTCATGCCGCTTGATCTGATCTGCCCGGCGGGCAGCTTGGTTTCGCTCAAGGCCGCCATCGACAACGGCGCCGATGCGGTCTACATGGGGTTCCGCGACAACACCAACGCGCGCGCCTTTCCCGGCCTCAACTTCGACGAGGCGCAGGCGGCCGAAGGCCTGCGCTACGCGCACGAGCGTGGCCGCAAGGTGCTGCTCGCGCTCAACACCTATCCGCAGTCCGACAGCTGGCAGCGCTGGACCGGCGCGGTCGACCGCGCCGCGAAGCTCGGCATGGACGCGGTGATCCTCGCCGACCCCGGGCTGATGCGCTACGCGGTCAGGCATCACCCGCAGCTCAGGCTGCACCTGTCGGTGCAGGGCTCGGCCACCAGCTACGAGGCGGTGAATTTCTACCGCGAGCATTTCGGCATCCAGCGCGCCGTGCTGCCGCGCGTGCTGTCGCTGCCGCAGGTGGAAAACGTGGTCAAGAATACCGCCGTCGAGATCGAGCTGTTCGGCTTCGGCGGCCTGTGCGTGATGGTGGAAGGGCGCTGCCTGCTGTCGTCGTATTGCACCGGCGAATCGCCCAACTCGGCGGGCGTGTGCTCGCCGGCGAAAGCGGTGCAGTGGAAGGACACCCCGGCCGGCCTGGAATCGCGGCTGAACGGCGTGCTGCTCGACCGCTACGGCAAGGACGAAAAGGCCGGCTACCCGACGCTGTGCAAGGGCCGCTTCGACGTCGGCGGCGAGACCTATTACGCCATCGAGGAGCCCACCAGCCTCAATACCCTTGACCTGCTGCCGGACATGCTGAAAATCGGCATCGCCGCGATCAAGATCGAAGGCCGCCAGCGCAGTCCGGCCTACGTGGCGCAGGTGACGAAGGTGTGGCGCGCCGCCATCGATGCGGTGAAGAAGGACGCCGCCGGCTTCAAGCCCGCGCCGGCCTGGCAGGACGAACTCAACAAGCTGTCGGAAGGGCAGAGCCATACGCTCGGCGCCTACCACCGGCCGTGGAAGTGAGAGGCGAGGGGCGGGTGATGCATCCTCTTTTCTTGAATCTTGTAACTTGAATCTTGCCCCTGTGAAATGAACCTCAGCCTCGGCCCCCTCCTGTATTACTGGTCGCGCGACGACGTCCTCGCTTTCTACGACGAAGCGAAACACTGGCCGGTGACGCGCGTGTATCTGGGTGAAAGCGTGTGTTCGCGCCGCCATCTGCTGCGCTTGCCGGACTGGCTTGCATTGGCGGAGCAACTTACCGCGGCCGGCAAGGAGGTGGCGCTCTCCACCCAGACGCTGATCGAATCGGAATCCGATCTCAAAACGCTGCGCCGGATCGTGGGCGACGGCCGTTTTCTGGTCGAAGCCAACGAATGGGGCGCGGTGCGGCTGCTGTCCGAGGCGGGCGTGCCCTTCGTCGCCGGCCCGACGCTGAATATCTACAATCCGGAAACACTGGAAGTGCTCGCCGGCCTCGGCGCACAGCGCTGGCTGCCGCCGGTGGAAACCTCGCGTGCCGCGCTGGCGTCGCTGCTCGAACGCGCGCCGGCCGGCATGGAAACGGAATTGTTCGCCTACGGCCGCCTGCCGCTGGCGTATTCGGCGCGCTGCTTCACCGCGCGCCACTACAACCTGCCCAAGGACGATTGCCAGTTCCGCTGCCTCGACCATCCGGACGGGCTGCCGCTGGCTACCCGCGAGGGTGCGCCTTTCCTCACGCTCAACGGCATCCAGACGCAGTCCGCCGGGGTCTACAACCTGATCGGCGAACTGCCGGCCCTGCGCCAGCTCGGCATCGCCAGCCTGCGCCTGTCGCCGCAGTCGCGCCACATGGGGCGCGTGGTCGAGGCTTTCCGGGCGGCGCTGGCAGGCGAGGGCAAGGCTGCCGATGCGCTGGCGCGCGTCATGCCCGGGCCGTCGGTCGACGGCTACTGGCATGGCCGGGCGGGACTGGAATGCGGGACGCAGCAAGCATGCTGATTACGCGCAGACTGGAATTCGACGCCGGCCACCGCATTCCCCATCACGCCAGCCAGTGCCGGCACCTGCACGGCCATCGCTACGCCATCGAGATCAGCCTCTCCGGCGAGATCATCCGCGCCGAAGGCGCGGCGGAGCAGGGCATGGTGATGGATTTTTCCGAAGTGAAGAGCATCGCCAATGCCGCGCTGGTCAGCCGCTGGGATCATGCCTTCCTGGTGTACCAGGGCGATCGCGAAGTGGTCGAGTTCCTGGCGACGCTGGCCGGACACAAGACCGTGGTGCTGCCGGTCGTGCCCACTGCGGAAAACCTTGCGAACGAGGCGTTCCGCATCCTCGACGCGGCCTACCTCGACGGCTACGGCAACCGGCTGCGGCTGCAGCGGGTGCGCTTGTACGAAACCCCCAACAACTGGGCCGACGCCGAGCGCTAGCAAGCAGGCCGCCGACCCATCGAGCACAGGAGCCATCATGCCGAACCTTGTCTTGTCCCCGCAGCTTGTCAACGCGGTCGCCCGGCTTCCCGCCGCGCCGCCCAGCCTGGCGTTTTCGCTGGCCGCCAACCGGCTGCTGTGGCCGGCGCTGAAAACGCTCGACTGGCGGCCGCTGGCCGGCCGGCGCTACGCGATCCGCGTCAAGGATCTCGGGCTCAGCCTGCGCTTTACCGTCACGGCGCGCGGATTCGCGCCGGACAGCGGCGCGCCCGAACTCACCATCAGCGCCACCGCCCGCGATTTCCTGCTGCTGCTGGGCCGGCGCGAAGACCCCGACACCCTCTTTTTCAGCCGCCGCCTGGTGAGCGAAGGCGACACCGAGCTTGGCCTCACCGTCAAGAACCTGCTCGACGCCCTCGACCCCGAGGCGGTGCTGCGCCGCCTGCCCGCGCCGCTGGCCCGCATGGTGCGGCGCCTGATGGCGGCATAGCCGGCCGGGCAGTCGGGAAAAGGGCTTTGCGGCGAACCGCAGCGCATGCGCTTCAGGGCGGCAGCGCGATTTTCTGGTCGACGCTGAACTGGTAGTCGTGGAATACCTGTTCGGCACTGAGCACCTGATAGCTGCCGTCCGGCGCACGCCGGGTGGTGTCCTTCAGGCGCCAGGTGGTCTGGCCGCAGGTCCAGATGTCGAAGTTGCGCATGTGGGTGCACAGGCAGGTCTTGTCGTGGACTGAAACCTTCTTTGCGCCCGGGTGCAGTTCCACCTGGCTGTTGTAGGCGTCGATGTAAGCGCAGCGGCCCTTGGCGTCGAGCAGATAGCCGTAGGCTTCGCAGTTGGGGCGGATGCCGGCGCCGATGCCGGGGCTGCCCTTGAGCATGCGCATCGGGTAGCCGGTCGGCGAAATGGTGTTGACCTCGATGTCGTCCTCGCTGGCCCTGAAGTATTCCTGCTTGACCTTGTCCGGCAGGCCGCACTCGCGGGTGACGGTGAAGCGGGTCGCCACCTGCACCGCGGCCGCGCCCTGTTCGAGGAAGGCCGCGGCATCGCTGCCGGTGAAAATGCCGCCGGCGGCGATCACCGGAATGTCGAGGTGCTCGGCTTTGAGGAAGGCCAGCACCTCGGCGACGATGCTGCGCAAGTCGTATTGCGCCCAGTCCATGCCGAAGCCGAGATGGCCGCCGGCGAGCGGGCCTTCCACCACGACATAGTCCGGCAGCCGCTGCAGCCGCGCGTTCTTGCGCAGGAACATCGCCAGCGCGCGCGGCGAGGAGACGATGATGCCGAGCTTGGCGTCGCGAAAGCGCGGATGGTCCTCGATCAGCGCGAACGAGCCGAGGTGCAGGCCGGCGGACAGGGTGATGCCGTCGATGCCGGCGTCGAGCGCGGCGGAAAGGCGCATGCGCAGCGTCTCGCGCGGCGCGTTCATGGTCAGCTTCTCCATGCAGTTGATGAAGATCATGCCGTCGCCGCGCTTGGCGTCCATGGCATGGAGGACGTGGCTGCGCGTCGCCTCTTCGAGTTCCGCGAGGTTGAAGTGGACCGCGGACTTGTCGCTGCTGGCGACGTTGGCCTTGTATTTCTTCAGCTTCTGGCTGACGAAATTGGTGTCGAAGCGGCGGTCGGACACGGTCTGCACCATGGCGTCGGAAATATGGCCGATGCCGCCGAGGCGTGCCACTTCGAGCGCCAGTTCGACGGTCGAGATGTCCACTCCCATGCCGCCGATGACGATCGGCACCAGCTCCTGTTTGCCAAAGCGCAGGCGGAAATCATCCACGCGTTTCATTCTGATCCTTTAAATGTCGTTGACAGGCCCGGCCGGCGCTTGCGCGCCCGCACCGTGTCCCGTATTGATTCTGAGCGGCGGTATGCCGCTGAAAAAGGCTGCTGCGAACTCGCTCAGCACCTTGTCAGGCTTCGATTCGCTGCCCGAATGATGAAATTGTATCCGGACGCCGCGCGAATGGCACCGGAATGATTGCGGGCGGATGCCGCCGTGGCCGCGCTTTATACGGACTTCAAGATCCTCTTGCATTCTTTAAAAGTTCATTTATATAATCGACCGAACACGTGATCAGCCGATCATGTGTTCGACCTGTGCCATCACAATCCTGGAGACCTCATGAAAAAAATCCTGTTAACCCCCCTGATACTGGCCGCCAGCCTTGCTTCGTCCGGACTCGTCGCCGCCGAATCGCCCCAGGGCGCGGCCCCCATGCCGGCCGAGATGCAACAGATGATGAAGACGTACAAGCCGGAGCTGCGCCAGAAGGTGATGGCGCTGTCGCCCGAACTCAAAGGCACCATCCAGAAGCTGCATGCGGGCCATATGCGGCGCGCCAAGGAGACGACCCTGCGCCAGGTCATGCATGAAATCCTGTCCGAATACCAGAGCATCGCTTCGGCGCTGGCGACCGACAACGCCGAACAGGCGGCCGAGGCGGCCCGGAGGCTGGCCAACCATCGCATACCCAAGGGCGGGTTGCTGCCTTATTTTTCGCTGAATCAGGTCACCGACAACGACCTTGGAGTGCTGCCGGCGATGAACGACATCGTCGAGGGCAGCGCGCTCAAGCTGGCGGACGCGGCGGATGCGGGGGATATGCCGAGAGCGGCCTCCTACATGAGCGACATCATGACGGGATGCGTCGCCTGCCATCAGAAATTCCGCGGCGTGCCCGGCATTTCGGCCAACCTGATGACCCCGCTGTCCAAGTAACGCGCCCCTAGACTGAGGAGAACCGAATATGAATAAAAAAATTGTTGCAGCTGCCGTATCGACCGCGCTCTTTGCATTGACACACCACGCCCACGCCACCAACGGCGACCAGATGTTCGCCATGTCCGCGGCGCAGGCCGGGATGGGCGGCGCCACCGTGGCGCAAGCCCAGGACGCCGCCACCGTGCTGGTCAACCCGGCCGGCATGGCGGGCCTCGGCATCAAGGACGTGCGCATGGACCTCGGCTTCGGCCTCTTGAATCCGCCGCGCGAGGTCAACGGCAACAAGAGCGACTCGAACTGGTACATGATGCCGGCCGGCGCGGCGGTGTTCAACGTCAACGACCGGCTGTTCCTCGGCATGGGCCTGGGCGGCATTTCGGGCATGGGGGTGAACGTGAGCGACATCGTCGCTGCGCCCAATAGCCAGCCCGTAGTGACGACCAAGCAGGTGTTCCGCTTCTCGCCCGCCGCCGCATACAAGGTCAATGACGCCTTCACCCTCGGCGCCTCGCTGAACGTCGTCAGCCAGAGCCTGGCGATGTCGATGGCCGCGATGACCAATCCCGGCCCGCCCCCGGTCTTCACCCAGGTCAACCTGCCGCAGAACCAGCAGTTCGGCTTCGGTGCGACGCTGGGTGCCACCTACACGATCAATCCCAAGCTGCAGGCGGGGTTCACCTGGGTGAGCAAGACCGAGATTTCCGAAATGGAATACCACACGCCCACGGGGACGACCCGTTTCGACATGGACATGCCCGCCTCGGTCGCCTTCGGCCTGGCGTTCAAGCCGATGCCGGGACTTCTCGTCGAGGTCGACATCAAGCGCATTTTCTTCAGCGACGTGATGCAAAGCATCAGCGTGAGCAATCCGCCGCCCGGATTTCCGAACCCGATCCGCTTCGGCTGGGACGACCAGACCGTATATGCCATCGGCGTGAAGAAGGAGATGGGTCCGATGGCGGTCAGCGTCGGCTACAACTACGGCAAATCGCCGATCGGCCCCGAGGACGTCAACTTCAACCTCGGTTCGACCGCGATCGTCGAGCATCATCTGTCGTTTGGCCTCACGCGCAAGTTCAGCAGCAAGGTGAGCGGCAGCTTCGCCTACACCCATGCCTTTGAAAACGACATGACCGCAAGCGTCGGGCCGGCCAACACAATCAAGATCAACCAGAACCAGTACAACGTCAACATTTCGTACGCGTTCTGATCGGGGCCGCGACGCGGTCGCGGCCAGTTTCGCTGGTATTTGCAACAACCCTAGAATGGAGGTTCTCATGACCGTAGACCGTACCGTGCATCTGATGGCGGGCCTGATGGTGCTGCTCAGCATCGCCCTGGCCCATTTCTCCAATCCGGCCTGGCTCTGGCTCACGGCCTTTGTCGGTGCCAATCTGGCGCAAAGCGGCGTGACCGGATTCTGTCCGCTGGCTTTCATGCTCAAAAAAGCGGGCGTCAAGGAAGGCAACTGCTGTTCCTGATAATGACCTGATGCGGCACCTTTCGGCAGCGGCGCGCGCCGCTGCCGAACCCTTGCGTCCGGACGCGGCAAACTTCCGCAACGGCCACAAGACACTTATATTCACTGTGTTGCAATTGCGCCAGACCTCCGGATACCGTGACCGTTAAGAAAAGGAAACCCGCAGAAATCCGCCGCCATGACATCATCGAGGCGGCCATGGAAATCATTCGCCACGAAGGGGTGGCCAGGCTTACCACCCGTTCGCTTTCCAGGGCGGTCGGCATCGCGCAGCCCACCCTGTTCCTCCACTTCGGCAACAAGAGCCATGTCCTGGTTGCCCTGGTGGACACCATTCAGGAACGGTTGCAGAAAGAAATGGCCGGCCTCGGCCTGTCGCAACTGACTCCGCTGGAACGCCTGAAGGCAGCCATCCGCGCCCATCTGAATTTCATCCAGCGGCAACCCGGCATCCCCCGCCTGCTGTTCTCGGAAGAACTGCAAAGCGGGGATCCCGTTTTCCGCGACCGCATGAACGAACTGGTGCAGTTCTTTCTGAATTTCATCGCCGGCCTGATCAGCGCCGCGCAGGCGCAGGGCGAAATCCGTCCCGACATCGTTCCCCAGCAGAACGCCTGCATCCTGATTGCGGCCGTGCAGGGACTGGCTTTCCGCTGGGTTCTTTCGGACCAGCGTTTCGAGCTGACGGAGCAGGCCGACGCCGTCATCACCACCCTGATCGAAGGCTGGGCGCCGAGACGCGGAAGTTAATCCGGCGCCGGCCGACGAGGTCAGGCCGGGTCGTCCCGGCACGCGAGCAGCGCCGGATCGCCGCAGTGGTCGATCAGGATGCGCTTGACCCGCATTTGCCAGAGCCGGCCGAATTCCATCCGTTCCGCGTCGCTTGCCGCCCCCGCCAGCATTTTCGGCATCAGTGCCTGCAGTTCCGGCGGCGCGGGGACGACTTCGGGATGATAGGCGAGGGCCACGCGCGCGCCGGTGTCGAGGCGGCTGAAACGGATTTCGGCGGGGTCTGCCGCCGCGAAGGCCAGCAGGTTGCGGCGGCTGAACCGCCCCGCCAGGCCCTTGAAGCCGCCTTCGCCCGCCGCACCGGTCAGCAGGCCGGTTACGGCGGCGATGACGCCGGTGACGCCGTCGGTCTGCGCCGCGCCGAATTCGACGCGGATGGCGCCGCGCTCCGCAAGGCTGTCCGGGTAGAGCCTGCCGAGCGCCCGCCGGGTCATCAGGTAGGCGCCCGCCACCGTGGGGCAGGAATGCCCGGCGAGCTTGACCGCGTCGAGGTAGCCGTATTCGATCCGGCTGCTGCCGGCGGTGCCGAGGAATTCGGCCAGCGGGTCGTACAGCGTGATGCGGGCGACGGCATCGAAAAAGGCGGGGTAGCTCATGACGGACTCCTTGGCCGGACGATCAAGGCCTGCGCCAGCGCGACGCAGGCCTGTAGCAGAAACAGGATCAGCGTGACGGCGCCCAGCAGCAGCCCCCATTCCCGGCCGATCCCGGCCGCGCCGCCGGCGATGCCGAACAGTACGGCACGGGCGCCGCCGTAGCGCCCCAGATTGTCGCGCAGCCTGACGTGCCAGCCGTCCTGCACGCCGGGACGCAGCCATACCGGCAACAACTGGCTGGCCGCTCCGGATACCAGGGGCAGGATGAAGCCGGCGACGAAGGCCCATGCCGGCTGGAGCGAATGCAACGTGGCCGTTGCGGGGATGGCGTTCACGGCGCCGAGCATCGCGCTGCCGACCAGCCCCGCCAGCGCGGCGGCGAGTAGCGGCGCCGCGCCGTGCAGCGCGACGATTTCGACGCGACAAGACCGCAGCCAGCCGGCCGCCAGGCGCGCCGGCGGGATCGTCCATAAGGCGCCGCCGACCCAGGCGAGCGGGCCGTACCACGCCGCGCCGAGGGCGACCAGCAGCGTGCCGGCGACCGCCCAGGACAGATCACGGCGCAGCCGTGGGCCGGTTTGCGGGTGGGGCCTGCCGGCAACGGTCGGCAGCAGCACGGCGAGGGTGCCCATGGCGGTCAGTCCGACGAAGCCGAGCGTGTTGAGATGGAGGTGGAGGCGGCGCAGGGCGGACGCCTGCTGCGGCCAGAGCGCGCTGGCGAGAATCGCCAGCAGGGCCGCCACGAGGCAGGCCAGCGCCGCTTCGTACCAGGCCAGGCAGGGGTGGGGGCGGCCCAGCATGCCGGCGCGCCGGCGGCGGCTCCAGACGAACAGCGCGCCGGCAGCGGTCACGGCCAGCAGCGCGCCTGCCGGTTGTCCCCAGAGCATGCCGGGAAACCCGAGCGCGGCCACCACCAGTGCACCGCCGGCCAACGCCAGGACGGGGAGGATGGCCAGTGCGCTGGGGGCGCTGCGGGTGCGGGTGAGCACCGGGATGAAATGGCCCATGGCGCCGAAGATCAGCGGCATGGCGCCTACCGCCAGAATCAGGTGCAGGGCGGCGGCGCGGCCGGCGTGGGGCGACCACAGCAAGGCCGCGGCAAACGCGGCCAGGGCAAGGAACACCAGCGCCGGCAGCACCTTGGGCGGTTCAGGTGCGGACGAAGTCGATCACGATTTCCCCGGGGTTGCGCTGCAGGTACTGGATCGCAACGGCATCGCCATAGCGGGCGCGCAACTGGTCGAGCAGCGGAAGCGGGTCGTGATCGTTGACGAAGCGCATGCGCTCGCCCGAATTCAGCGCGTCCAGCGCACCGAAAATGGCCGCGTGGCGGAAACGCTTGGCGATTCCGCGCGCGTCGAACGGATAGACCTGGTCCTGGCGAAGATGCAGATGTGCAGTCATGGCTGTCGTCCTATAGATGTAAATGGAATACATATTATAAACACGGGATATTGTTTTTCTGCGCCTATAATTTGTTTTTGTTAAGCGTGTTTCACCTCCATGCAACTCACCCGCTTTACCGATTTTTCCCTGAGGGTGCTGATTTACCTGGGCGGACATCCCGATGCGCTGGTCACGGTAGCGGCGATCGCCAGCGAATATGGCATTTCCCGCCATCACCTCACGCGCGTGGTGCACCAGCTGGGCATCAAGGGCTACATCGAAACGGTGCGCGGCAAGGGGGGCGGCTTCCGCCTGGCGCGCCGCCCCGACCAGATCCGGATTGGCGATGTCGTGCGCGACATGGAAAGCGGGTTCGAGCTGGCCGAGTGTTTCCGGCCGGGCGACAATACATGCCGCCTGTTGCCCGGCTGTGCGCTCAAACCCGTTCTGCTCGATGCGGGGCGTGCCTTTCTGGCAAGTCTTGACGGCTACACCCTGGCGGATTTGTTGCCTGCCTTTGCCCTGCCCGCCAGGGCCGCCTCCCCGAAACTAGGAAAAACGCCCGCCGTGGCGGGAAAAGCGCCGCACGGCTGACAGCAGGTTGAGTTCCAGCAGCAGCGCCGAGAGCGCCAGTGTGGTTCCCGCCGGGACGGCCAGCAGCGCTGGCCAGAACGTGGCGGCGACGAGCAGCATGCAGGTGCCGAGGTGGAGACGGAATTGCCAGCGCCTTGCGCGTTCCGCAATCATGTCCTTCATGGTGGGGATGCTGCCCGCGCGCGCCTGCAACTGGGCTTGCAGGTGAAACCAGGCGAGGAAGGGCACGATCTTGTAGAGCATGCCGCAGACCACGCTCACGGCGAAGCCACCGATGAACAGCACGCCGAGCAGCAGCGGATAGGCATCGCTGCCCGCCCACGCCGGCCAGAGGCGGGCCAGCAGCCAGACGGCCACGCTGGCGGCGAGGCTGGCCATGCCGACGCGCCAGAAATCCAGGGTGACGTCGGGCAGCTTTCTGCGGCGCCGCGACTGCAGGCGCAAGGTGACCAGCGCGAAGGCCAGCCCCCCGGCGGCGAGACCGCTTTCGGCGAACAGCGCGATTCCCGCCGCTGCGGGCAGCAGCGGAGCCATGGCGCGGAGCAGCAGCAATCCGAGAATGACGCCGGCCAGCCAGCGCATGAGCCGGGGAGGGTAGGGCGGCGTGATCTGGAACATCGGCACGACCTGGTAGGCGACGCCGATCACCAGCAGCAATACCCAGCCGAACAGGCCGAAGACGACATGCGCGGCGATGAAGATTTCGTCTTTGGCCGGGGTCCACCAACCGGCACGCATGGTCGCGAGCGCCATGCCGAGGAGGATGGTCAGGCCGAGGCTGAGTGCGGCGAGCCGCATTCCCGTCACCGTGGCGCTGGTAACCGCGCGCAGCAGGCCGATCGCTGTTGCGGCGAGAAAGACTGCAAAGCCGCAGCCCAGCAGGAGCATTGCTGCGGCGAGCGCGCGCGCGTCTGCGCCGAGGAAGCCCGCCATCAGGGCCGCGGTTCCGGCAGCAAGCAGGAAATGGGTGGACCTGGCCACGCCGCGGGACGCGGGCAATGCCGCACCGGCCACCACCGGCAGCATCTGCAGCAGCGCACCCAGCATCGCCATGGCGAGAAAACCCAGCGTCAGCGCATGAGTGAGCGCGAGCGCCGGCGGCGTCCAGCGCGAGGCCAGCGCAGCGGGAGCGAACACGATCAGGCCCGCGGCGGCCAGCAGGAACAGCGGCGCGGTGAGAAAGAAGCGCAGCGGCAGCGCGAACGGCGGCGCCTGTTCGAAGGAAAGTCCGGTCTGCATGCTCATGGCTGGGCGCGCATCGCCTATGCCGCGGGCGGGTTGCGCGGCGCGTCGCCAGGCGCCTGGCGGATCAGCACCGCGTAGCTCCCATCCGCCTGCGGCACGGTGTCGTGACGGTAGCCGCGGCTGTCCAGGATGGAATAGAGCGGAAAAGGTTCGCGATGCAGCAGCAGCCGGATGTGCTGGCCGGGCTGCAGCAGGGCCAGCGCGCGCAACACCTTTTCCATCGGCTCCGGCGGTTCCAGCCAGCGGGCGTCGACGAGGATTTCGTCAGCCGGCGCGGCCATGAACGCTGCGTGCGGTCACTGCGCAACCTCGTCCATGCTGCGGATCAGCGCTTCGCGATCGGCCGCAAGCACCTGGTCGGACATCGGGTAGAGCATGTTTTCCTCCTTCAGGTTGTGTTGCTGCATCAGCATGTTGAGCGTTTCCGACAGGCCGAGATAGCCGCTGTGGTCGGCCGCCAGCGCCGCGCGCGCCATGTCCTGCAGCAGGGCACGCATCTGCTCGTGCTCCATGCGCATGACGTGGGTCGGCCCCATGGTGTTGCCGGTGCGGGCTTCGAACGCGGGGAACAGCACCTCTTCCTCCATCCGCAGATGATGCGCCATCGCCGCCTGAAAGCGGTCGGACAGGCTGCGCGCGCTGTCCCAGTCCTTCTGCGCCACGGCGGCTTCGGCGGACGCAAACAAATCGTCGCAGGCGCGGTGGTCGCCGCCGAGATACTCCAGAATCATACCCATGCTGTGCCTCCATAAGTTGATGAAAAAATGCATATTTAAGTTTATCAGGATATGCCAACCTGAATTTCCTCTTGACTTGAACACAATATGTCGTATGTTTGTTGTCTGCAACACACAAAATGTTGACGAGGAGACAATGGGAATGAATTCAGTGATAGCAGTTCTGCCCCGCGAAGTCATCAAGCGCGACGGGCGTCAGGCAGTATTCGATGCTGCGAAGATACGTTCGGCCATTCTGCGTGCCGGGCAGGCCAGCGGCGAATTCGGCGAAGCCGAAGCCGACCTGCTCACCGCCCAGGTGGTGAAGGTGCTGATCCACAAATTCCGCAACGCCCCGCCGAGCATCGAGCGCATCCAGGATGTGGTCGAGCAGAGCCTGATCGCCGCCAACCACCTGGCTACCGCGCGTGCCTACATCGTCTATCGCGAAACCCACAAGAAGCTGCGCGAGGACCGCAAGACGCTGGTCGACGTCGAAGCCTCGATCAACGAATACCTGTCGCGCCAGGATTGGCGCGTCAACGCCAACGCCAACCAGGGCTACAGCTTGGGCGGCCTGATCCTCAACGTCTCCGGCAAGGTGGTGGCCAACTACTGGCTCAACCACGTCTACCCGCCCGAGCTGGGCGAGGCGCACCGCGACGGCTCGATCCACGTCCACGACCTCGACATGCTGGCCGGCTACTGCGCCGGCTGGTCGCTGCGCACCCTGCTGCACGAGGGCCTCAACGGCGTGCCGGGCAAGGTCGAGGCGGGGCCGCCCAAGCACATGTCCTCGGCGGTCGGCCAGATCGTCAACTTCCTCGGCACGCTGCAGAACGAATGGGCCGGTGCGCAGGCGTTCAGCTCGTTCGACACCTACATGGCGCCGTTCATCCGCAACGATGGCATGAGCTACGAAGCGGTCAAGCAGTGCATCCAGGAGCTGATCTACAACCTCAACGTGCCGTCGCGCTGGGGCACCCAGACGCCGTTCACCAACCTCACCTTCGACTGGACCTGCCCGGAGGATCTGCGCGAGCAGGTGCCGGTGATCGGCGGCAAGGAAATGCCCTTCACCTACGGCGAGCTGCAGGCCGAGATGGACATGATCAACCGCGCCTACATCGAAGTGATGACCACCGGCGACGCCAAGGGTCGGGTGTTCACCTTCCCCATCCCGACCTACAACATGACGCCGGACTTCCCCTGGGAATCGGAAAACGCCGAACGCCTGTTCGCCATGACCGCGCGCTACGGTCTGCCGTACTTCCAGAACTTCATCAATTCGGAGATGAAGCCGAACCACATCCGCTCGATGTGCTGCCGCCTGCAGCTCGACCTGCGCGAACTGCTGAAGCGCGGCAACGGCCTGTTCGGCTCGGCCGAGCAGACCGGCTCGGTCGGCGTGGTGACGGTCAACTGCGCGCGCCTCGGCCACGAGTACAAGGGCGACGAAGCCGCGCTGCTGCGCCGCCTCGACGCACTGCTCGACATGGCGAGGAACGGCCTGGAAATCAAGCGCAAGGAAATCCAGCGCCTGATGGACAACGGCCTCTTCCCCTACACCAAGCGCTACCTCGGCACCCTGCGCAACCACTTCTCGACCATCGGCGTCAACGGCGTCAACGAGATGATCCGCAACTTCACCGCCGACGAGCACGACATCACGACTGAATGGGGCCACGACTTCGCGGTGCGGCTGCTCGACCACATCCGTGGCCGCATCGCCGCGTTCCAGGAGGAGACCGGCCACATGTACAACCTGGAAGCCACACCGGCCGAGGGCACCACCTACCGCTTCGCCAAGGAGGATGCCAAGCGCTACCCCGGCATCCTGCAGGCGGGCAGCGGCGAGGCGCCGTACTACACCAACTCGACGCAGCTGCCGGTGGGCTTCACCGACGACGCCTTCGAGGCGCTGGAACGGCAGGACGACCTGCAGCGCAAATACACCGGCGGCACCGTGCTGCACCTCTACATGTCGGAGCGCATCTCCTCCGTCGACGCTTGCCGCAACCTGGTGCGCCGCGCGCTTACGCGCTTCCGCCTGCCCTATATCACCGTCACGCCGACTTTCTCCATCTGTCCCAAACACGGCTACCTCGCCGGCGAGCACGAATTCTGTCCCACGTGCGACGAAGAGGCCCTGTCCCGCAAACGCGCTGTTTCAGCCTGACCCCCGAGGAGACCGATATGAACGACATGAGTGTTTCGAGCCAAATCCAGACCGTTGCCCTGAAGGACGAGGAGCGCACCCGCTGCGAGGTGTGGACCCGCGTGATGGGCTACCATCGCCCGGTGACGAGCTTCAACAAGGGCAAGCAGAGCGAGCATCGCGAGCGCCAGTTCTTCGTCGAAGGCCGTTGCACGGCGGGCTGATTTCGCCATGCTGCGCCAACTCCAGAAATGACGCTGCGCGTAGGCGGCCTGACGCCGCTGTCCACCACCGACTGGCCCGGTCTGCTGGCCGCGGTGGTGTTCTGCCAGGGCTGTCCCTGGCGCTGCGGCTATTGCCATAACCCCGATCTGATTTCGCCGCGCGGCGCCGGCGAAATCCCCTGGGAAGAGGTGCTGGCCTTCCTGCGGCGCCGCCAGGGATTGCTCGACGGCGTGGTGTTTTCCGGCGGCGAGCCGACGCTGCAGGCAGCGTTGCCGGATGCGATGCGCGAGGTGCGCGGACTCGGGTTCAAGATCGGCCTGCACACCGGCGGCATGTACCCCGGTCGGCTGGCGGCGGTGCTGCCGCTGGTCGACTGGGTGGGGCTCGACGTGAAAGCGCCGTTTGCCGATTACGCCGGCATCACCGGCGTGGCGGAAAGCGGAACGCGTGCCCGCGAGAGCCTGGAGCAGGTGCTGGCTTCCGGCGTGGCGCACGAAATCCGCACCACAGTGCATCCGGCGCTGCTGGCCGATGCGGAGGTGGTCGGCCTGGCGCACGACCTGGCCGCGCGCGGCGTCCGGCGCTATGTCATCCAGGCCTTTCGCAGCCAGGGCTGCCGGAATGACGAACTGTGCCGGAATCCGGTGCGCGAGCGCCCCCTGCAGGAGGTGGGCGGGGAACTGGCCGGGCTGTTCGAGAAGTTTTCGGTGCGGATGGCATAGTCCGGATAGCCGCATCCGGATTGCCGTCGCTGCGGCCCCGCCGGCAGGGTCGCGGCAAAGCAACACGCAGCATGCCGATATGCTGGAACGCCGATTATTTCAATCGATAGGCGGCGTGGCAGCTCACGCAGCTTGACTGCATCTGCGATAGCGCGCGCAAAGCCGGGCCGACGTCGCCGGTGGCCCCGGCTTCCTGCGCCACCACCGCAAACCGGCTCGCGGCCTGATGCATGCCGTGGCCGAGCTGGCGCATTCCCTCTGGCATGTATTGGGCTACTTCGTGTGCGCCGTGGCGCTGCAGGGAACTGAGCCCCAGGCGGGTTTCGGCCACCTCGGCGGCGGCATCGAACTGCTTGTCGGCGAGGTGGGCGGTGATTTCCTGGATCGCCAGCAGGTGGTCGCGCATGTTGGCCAGGGTTTCCGCCTTGAGTGTGGGCGGAAAACTTACGGGCTTGCGCGCGGCCGGTGCGCCGCCGGGAGGGCTGCCGGCATGATGGCCGGCGTGAAGGTCGGTGGCGGCCCAGACGGCGGTGGTCATGGCTAGGCCGAGTGCGAGGGGCAGGGTGATTTTCATGCATGCTCCGTGTGCGCCATGGATGGTCGGAACGAAGTGTAGGCCGCGGCACGGCGAATGCGTATGATTTCGCTCATGCTTCGACAGGATGCCCTGACCGATATCGAAACCTGGCTCGCGCGCCATGCCGAGTCGCGCACCATCGCCAAAGGCACGCGGGTGTTCGCCAGCGGCAAAAAGCCCGCCAGCCTGTTCTGGCTAACGGCCGGAGAATTGCAGCTGGTCCGCCACACGCCGCAGGGCGAACGCGTGATTCTGCAACGCTGCTGGCGCGGCGCGCTGGCCGAGGCGTCGCTGTTTTCGGATCGCTACCATTGCGACGGCGAGGCGGCAGCGGACAGCCTGGCGTGGGTGCTGCCGCTGGCGGATTTTCATGCCGCGCTGAGCGAGGCGGATTTCAGCCGCGCCTACACGATGTGGCTGTCGCATACCATCCGCGACCTGCGCGGGCAGTGCGAGCGCCTGAGCCTGCCGCGCGCCGAGGATCGCGTGCTGCATTATCTGCGCGAGCATGGCCGCTTTGCACGGCAAGGCTGCTCGCTCAAGACCTGGGCCGGTGCGCTCGGCATGACGCACGAGCATTTGTATCGCACCCTGTCGAGCTTGCACGGGCAGGGGCGCATCCGTCGCAGCGAGCGCGAGATCACGCTGGCCTGAATACCGTTCAGGCGACGCGTCCCACGCGCAAAAACAGCGGCCATTGCAGCGCCCGGGCTGTCTCCGGGGCGCCCCACCGGGGCGCCAGTTCGGCCCGCAGCGGCGGCAGCGGATCGTGCCCTCGCGCGGCCCGGTAGCGCTTCACCGCCGACCAGGTGGAGAGGTAGTCCAGCAGCCGCGGCAGCGTCCACGCGACCTCGATGGCAAAAGCCGGCGCCTCGATTTCCATAAACGGAAAATCCAGGCTGCGGTAGGCGTCGTCGATCAGCGCGCGTTCGGCCGGCCAGTAGGGGCCGACCGTCCCAGCGTAGAAGCGCGTGAACGGCGCGTCCATTTCCCCCGGCAGCGCCATCCGCCCGTAACCCCACAATGCGATCATCCCGTCCGGTTTCAGCACGCGCGCCGCTTCGGCGTAAAAAGCCGGCAGATCGAACCAGTGCGCCGCCTGCGCGACGGTGACGAGATCGATGCAGCGGTCGGCGAGGCCGCTGGCTTCGGCCGGCGCCACCCGATAGTCGATTGCGGGATGGTGCCCGGCATGGCGGATCTGCTCGGCCGAGGCGTCGGTGGCGACAACGCGGCGGAAATGTGGCGCCAGCCCCAGCGCCGCCTGGCCGCTGCCGGTGGCGCAATCCCAGGCCGTGTCGCGTTCGGCGCACTGGCTGGCAAGCCAGGCGAACAGCGCGGCGGGGTAGTCCGGGCGATAGGCGGCGTAGCGATCGGACGCCGACGAGAAGTGGTCCTTGAATTCACTCACGCCGGCAGCAGCGTCAGGCGCAGGTCGGCGCCGACCTGGCGCACGTCGGTCAAGGTGAAGCGTGCGGCGTCGCTCAGTGCCGCCAGCGGCGCGTGGGCGAACAGCCCGCGCGCATCGTCGCCCACTGCCAGCGGCGCCAGGTAGGCCACCCATTCGTCGACCAGCCCGGCGGCGAGCAGGGCGCCGTTGAGCCCGGCGCCGGCTTCGACGTGCAGTTCGTTGATGCCGCGCTGCGCCAGCAGTGCGAGCAGGGCGGCGAGGTCGACGCGGCCATCCGTCCCCGGCAACGCGACCACCTCGGCGCCCGCCTGTTCGAGCGCGGCGCGCATGGCAGGCTCGGCGTGGTGGCAGGCGACGAGCGCGGGCAGGATTGCCGCGTCGGCCGGCGTACGCAAGGCGGAATCGACGACGACCCTGAGCGGCTGCCGGCCGATGTCGAAATCGCGCACGTTCATGCGCGGGTTGTCGGCCAGCACGGTGCCGCTGCCGGTGAGGATGGCGCAGGCGCGCGCGCGCAGCGTCTGCACGTCGGCGCGCGCGGCCGCGCCGGTGATCCACTGCGAGGCGCCGTTGGCGAGCGCGGTCTTGCCGTCCAGGGTGGAGGCGGTCTTGAGGCGCACCCACGGGCGTTGCCGCGTCATGCGCGAGACGAAGCCGGGGTTGAGCGCGCGCGCGCCGGCCTCCAGCAGCCCCACTTCGGCCTGGATGCCTGCCAGCGTCAGCATGGCGATGCCGCCGCCCGCAACCAGCGGATTGGGATCGTTCATCGCGGCCACCACGCGCGCCACGCCGGCCTGGATCAGCGCCTCGGCGCACGGCGGGGTGCGGCCGTGGTGCGAGCAGGGCTCCAGCGTGACGTACACCGTCGCGCCGCGCGCGGCGTCGCCGGCGGCTTGCAGCGCGTGGATTTCGGCGTGCGGGGTGCCGGCGCGCGCATGCCAGCCTTCGCCGACGACGCGGCCGTCCCTGACGATGACGCAGCCGACGCGCGGATTGGGGCTGGTGGTGAAGTGTCCGTGCGCCGCGAGTTGCAGCGCGCGCGCCATGTGGGCATGGTCGGCGGCGCTGAAGCGGTCTGCGCTGGGCATTTACTGGTCGATGTCGCGGATGACGTCGCGGAAGTCCTCGACGTCCTGGAAACTGCGGTAGACCGAGGCGAAGCGGATGTAGGCGACCTTGTCGAGCTTCTTCAGTTCGTTCATCACCAGTTCGCCGACTGCGCGCGCGGGGATTTCGCGCTCGCCCAGCGTCAGCAGGCGCTGGCGGATGCGGTCGACCGCGGCGTCGACCAGCTCGGTCGAAACCGGGCGCTTGTGCAGCGCGCGGCGAAAGCCTTCGCGCAGCTTGGTCTCGGAAAAGTCCTCGCGGGTGCCGTTGGTCTTGACGATCTGCGGCGGCCGCAGCTCGGCGGTCTCCCAGGTGGTGAAGCGCTTGTCGCACGCCGCGCAGCGGCGGCGGCGGCGGATCGCATCGCCCGCCTCATTGACGCGGGAGTCGATGACCTGGGTGTCGAGAGAGCCGCAGAAGGGGCATTTCATGGAAGCGTGAGGAGCAAGGCGTGAGGCGTGAGGCGTGTAGGGTAGCGGATTTCCGCCTCACTCCTCACGCCTGTCGCCTCACGCATCAGCCATACACCGGAAACTTCGCCGTCAGCTTCGCCACGTCGCCCTTCACCCGCTCGATCACCGCCTCGTCGGCCGGTGCGTCGAGCACGTCGGCGATCAGGTGGGCGAGCTGCTCGGCTTCCAGTTCTTTGAAGCCGCGCGTGGTCATCGCCGGGGTGCCGATGCGGATGCCGCTGGTGACGAAGGGCTTCTGCGGGTCGTTGGGGATGGCGTTCTTGTTGACCGTGATGTGGGCGCGGCCGAGCAGCGCCTCGGCTTCCTTGCCGGTGAGGTTCTTGGCGCGCAGGTCGACCAGGAAGAGATGGCTTTCGGTGCGTCCGGAGATGATGCGCAGGCCGCGCTCGACCAGCACCTTGCACATCACCAGCGCATTGGCGACGACCTGCTCCTGGTAGTGCTTGAATTCCTTGGTCGACGCTTCCTTGAACGCCACCGCCTTGCCGGCGATGACGTGCATCAGCGGACCGCCCTGCAGGCCGGGGAAGATCGCCGAGTTGATCGCCTTCTCATGCTCGGCGCGCATCAGGATGATGCCGCCGCGCGGGCCGCGCAGGGTCTTGTGGGTGGTCGAGGTCACCACGTCGGCATGCGGAACCGGGTTGGGATAGACACCCGCGGCGATGAGGCCGGCGTAGTGCGCCATGTCGACCATGAAGATGGCGCCGATTTCCTTGGCGATCCTGGCGAAGCGCTCGAAGTCGATGCGCAGCGCATAGGCCGAGGCGCCGGCGATGATCAGCTTCGGCTTGTGCTCGCGCGCGAGCGCTTCCATCCTGTCGTAGTCGATTTCCTCTTTTTCGTTGAGGCCGTAGGCGACGGCGTTGAACCACTTGCCGCTCATGTTGAGCGCCATGCCGTGGGTGAGGTGGCCGCCTTCGGCCAGGCTCATGCCCATGATGGTGTCGCCGGGCTTGAGGAAGGCCATGAACACCGCCTGGTTGGCCTGCGAGCCGGAGTTGGGCTGCACGTTGGCGGCCTCGGCGCCGAACAGCGCCTTCACCCGGTCGATTGCCAGCTGCTCGGCGATATCGACGTATTCGCAGCCGCCGTAGTAGCGCTTGCCGGGATAGCCCTCGGCGTACTTGTTGGTGAGCTGCGAGCCCTGCGCCTGCATCACCGCCGGGCTGGTGTAGTTTTCCGACGCGATCAGCTCGATGTGGTCCTGCTGGCGCTGGTCTTCTTTCAGGATCGCCGCCCACAGGTCGGGGTCGGTCTTGGCGAGGGTGTCTTGGCGGTTGAACATGGCAGTCGGGCTAGGCAGGAAAGGGGCGCATTTTAACACGCGGCGGTTTTTGCAGCGGCTCGTATAATCGCCCAAAACCGGAGCAAATCCATGCAAAGACGAGATTTCCTGGCGGGCGCAGGCGCGGCCGCCATGCTGCCGCTGGCGGCCGCGCAGGCGGCCCCGGCCGAATCCGGCCCGCTGCCGGCGATCCGCTGGCGGCTGGCGTCGAGCTTCCCCAAGAGCCTGGACATCCTCTACAGCGCGGCCGAAATGCTCAGCAAGCGGGTGGCTGCCCTGACCGGCGGCAAATTCCAGATCCG
Organism: Thiobacillus sp. 65-1059; assembly: GCA_001897675.1. GTDB lineage: Bacteria > Pseudomonadota > Gammaproteobacteria > Burkholderiales > Thiobacillaceae > Thiobacillus. The sequence continues at coordinate 29,004 of MKUE01000135.1, forward strand.
CGTGTTTGCCGGCGGCGAGCTCGTCCCCGGCCTGCAGGTGCTCGACGCGGTCGGCAACGGCACCGCCGAATGCGGGCACTCGGCGGGCTACTACTACGTCGGCAAGAACCTTGCCCTGGCCTTCGATTGCGCGGTGCCGTTCGGCCTCACGGCGCGCCAGCAGAACGCCTGGATGTACGCCGGCGGCGGCCTTTCGGCGCTGCGCAAACTCTACGTCAAGTACAACGTGCTGCAGTTTCCCGGCGGCAACACCGGCACCCAGATGGGCGGCTGGTTCCGCAAGGAGATCAAGTCGCTGGCCGATCTGCGCGGCCTGAAAATGCGCATTCCCGGCCTCGGCGGCCAGATCATGGCGCGGCTCGGCGCGGTGCCGCAAACCCTGCCCGGCGGCGACATCTACCCCGCGCTGGAACGCGGCGCGCTCGACGCCGCCGAGTGGGTGGGGCCGTACGACGACGAGAAGCTCGGCTTCCACAAGATCGCCCAGCATTACTACTACCCCGGCTGGTGGGAAGGCGGACCGCAGCTCTCCTTCTACGTCAACCGGGACAGCTGGAAAACGCTGCCCGAGCAGTACCGCCAGGCCTTCGAGGCCGCCACCTTCGAGGCCAACCAGTTGATGCTGGCGCAATACGACGCCCGGAACCCGCCCGCGCTGCTGCGTCTGGTCGGGCAGGGCGTCAAGCTGCACCCCTACCCCAAGGACGTGATGCTGGCCGCCCGCCGCGCCACCTTTGCGATGTACGAGCAAGAGGCGAAAATCGATCCCGACTTCGCCGCCATCTACCGCTCGTGGAAGCAGTTCCGCGACACCGAATTCCAGTGGTTCAAGGTCGCCGAAGCCGCGTACTCGAACTTCAATTACTACGTGAAATAGCCATGAACCGACTCGACCAGCTCATCACCACCTTCGATTTGGGTTTGCGTGCCGTCTTCGCCAGTCCGCATGCCGGCCGCCCCTATCCCGGCGCCGGCCCCGAGGCCGGGCTCTCCGAAGCGGAGAAAGCCCAGGCCGCCGCGCTGATGCGCGTCAACCACGTCGGCGAAGTCTGCGCCCAGGCGCTCTACGCCGGCCAGGCGCTGACCGCGAAAAACCGGCAGGTGCGCGCCGAGCTCGAACAGGCCGCGCGCGAGGAGACCGACCACCTCGCCTGGTGCGAGACCCGCATCGACGAGCTCGGCGGCCGCAAGAGCCTGTTGAACCCCTTGTGGTTCGGCGGCGCGTTCGGCATCGGGGTGGTCGCCGGCCTCCTGGGCGACAAATGGAACCTCGGCTTCCTCGCCGAGACAGAGCGCCAGGTCGAAGCCCACCTCGACGGCCACCTGCAGCAGCTGCCCGAAGCCGACGCCAAAAGCCGCGCGGTGGTCGAGCAGATGAAGCTCGACGAAGCCCGGCACGCGCAGACCGCCGTCGACCACGGCGGCGCACCGTTGCCGGCGCCGGTGAAGATGGCGATGCGGTTCGCGGCGGAGGTGATGCGCCAGACGGCCAGCAGGATTTGATTTGACGTGCGGCACGGCAGCCCGGCGGGGGCTGCCCCTGTTTCCATGAAGCCCCGGGCTTCAGGAAAAACGAATGAATGCCTGACGGGTACGGCTTGATGCTGGATCGTTTTATCGGAATGTTTAGACGCAAGGCGAGGCCGCGCAAGGACATCGGGCGCGGCGGCCTGTTCGCGTCGCAAGCCCAGAAGGCGGCCTTCCGCAAGCTGGATGCCGTTGCGCCTCTGGTGGGCGAGGCGCATGCAGCGCCGGTCGAGGTGGTGACCCATTCGAGCACGCCGCTGGCGCCGGCCAGCCATTCGATCGTGCGGCGCGAGGCGGTGCTGGGAAACGATCGGCGGGTGGCGGGGTATGCCTTCAGCCTGGTGTACCAGGCCAATCCGCGGGTGCTGGCCTCCAGCACCGGCATCCAGCGCCTGTACGACAAGGTGCTGTTGCGCAATCTGAACGTCATGGGGGTTCAGCGCTTGCTGGAGCACCGGCTGGCTTTTGTCGAGGTGTCGGCAAATTCCCTGGACATGCCGTTCGTCGAAGAGATGGCGCCGCAGGGCACCGTCTACGTGATCGGCGCAAGCCCCCGCCTCGCCGCGGATCGCGAATCCTGCCTGGGCCGCCTCAAGGCGCTGGGGTATCGCATTGGCCTGCGCGCCGCAGACGCGAACACCCCGGACAGCCTGCCTTTTTTGGGGCAGGTGGATTTCCTGTTCATCGACGTCGGCAACAGCGATATTCCGTTCATCAAAGACCGGATGGAGGCTGCTCTCGGGCGGGCGCCGGCAATGAAATTCGTGGCGACCAATATCCAGACCCTGGAGGAATACCGCGTCTGCGCCAGGTTGCCCTTCGCTTTCTATCAAGGCCCTTTCATCACCAGCCGGGAAAAACTCGATGCCCCGGGGATGGATGCGGGGCGCATCAAGATCCTGGAGTTGCTGAACCGGCTGCGAAGCGACGCGGAGGTGGCCGAACTGGCCGCCCTGATCAAGCAGAATCTCGCCTTGGCCTACAAGCTGCTGCGCTACATCAATTCCCCGGGAATGGGGCAGGTGCAAAAGATCGTCACGCCGGAACAGGCGCTGATGGTGCTGGGCCGGCAGAAGTTGTATCGCTGGCTCACCATTCTGCTGTTTACCAGCGGAAAAACACCGGGGCTGGACTGGGCCGTCATGGAGAACGCCCTGATCCGCGCGCGGCTTGCGGAACTGGCGGCGTGCAATGCGCTGGCTGCGGACGAACTGGATGAAGTCTTTGTGGCGGGCATGTTCTCCCTGCTGGATGTCGTGCTGTCCATCCCCATGGAGGCCGTGCTCAAGCAGGTCAACCTGCCCGCTCCGGTTAACGAGGCACTGCTTTTTCAGCAGGGGAAATACGCGCCCTATCTGACCCTGGCCATCGCCTGCGAACAATCCGACGACGCCAATATTGCCGCGCTCGCGCAAGCCGCCGGACTGGATATCTGGCGGGTCAACAACCTCCATGTCGACGCAATGCTCTGGGCCCGGCAGGCCGGGGAATAGGCGGCCCGGGGAAAGGCGCAGCCGGGCGGGTTGTGCGTGATGACGGGGCGATGCATCATGGGCCTGATTCTCAAGGCGACACGCCGCCCCCTGCATGGTTACCGCGACCTTCCGCTTTCATGAAGCGCTGAACGACTTCCTCGCGCCGGCCCGGCGCAAGCGGGAGTTCGCCGTTCCGTGCGCGCGGGCGGCGACCACCAAGCACATGATCGAGGCGCTGGGGGTGCCGCACACCGAGGTGGAGTTGATCCTGGTCAACGGCGAAGCGGCGGGCTTCGGCCGCTTGATAGAAGACGGCGACCGGGTGGCGGTGTATCCGCGCTTCGCGGCGCCGGACGTGGCGCCGTTGCTGCGGGTGCGCGCATCCCCCTTGCGCGAAACCCGCTTTGTCGCCGACGCGCACCTCGGCGGGCTGGCCCGCATGCTGCGCATGCTGGGATTCGACACCCTGTACGACAACCGTTTCCACGACGCCGAAATCGCGGCGATTTGCGAGCGTGACGGGCGCATCGTGCTGACGCGCGATCGTGAATTATTGAAGCGCCGCGCGGTGACGCACGGCTGCTACGTGCATGCGCTGAAATCGGAAGACCAGCTGCGCGAACTCGTCGAGCGACTCGACCTGGCGCGCAGCGCGCGGCCGTTCACGCTGTGCCTGCACTGCAACGCACCGCTGCGTGCGGTCGACAAGGCGAGCGTGCGCGACCGGCTGCCGCCCAGGGTGCGCGAGCATTACGAGCGCTTCTCGACCTGCGACCAATGCGGACGCGTGTACTGGGAGGGCTCGCATTTCGGCAGCATGCGGCGCCTGCTGGACGGCGTGCTGCCGAACAACGGGCCAAGCGGAACTTAAGGCGCGGCGCGCCCTCTCTCCTGTCTTCCCCTACGAGAAAATCCCATGAAAAGCCTGAAATGGAAAATCTTCGCCACCCTGGTCGTCGGCCTCGGGCTGGCCGGCTGCGACGGCACGCCCCTGGCAGGGCAGGGCGAAACCGGCGAGGCGGCGGTCGAGCGCAAGCTCGACCCGGTGCAGGTGGCGCGCGGCAAGGCGGTCTACGAGAAACACTGCCTCGAATGCCACGGCGTGGGCGGCCGTGGACAGCCCGGCGACTGGCGCATCCGCGACGCCGATGGCCACTTCCCGCCGCCGCCGCTCGACGACAGCGCGCATGCCTGGCACCACCCCACCGCGGTGCTGCTGGAGGTCATCCGCGAAGGCAGCCCGCAAGGCCAGGGGAAAATGCCGGCGTGGAAGGACACGCTTCCCGAAGCGGAAATGCAGGACGTGGTGGCCTACATCAAGTCGCTGTGGTCCGACGAGGTGTACCAGCTGTGGTGGAAAATGGAGCAGCAATCGCTGGAACCCTGACGAACTGCCGGTGCAGCCACGCCGAAGCAAGTAAAATGTCGCCATTCAAATCCCCCAACCCAGGAGCAACAACATGAGCGAATATGGATTCGACACCCAGATCGGCGGCCCCTTCGACGCCGCCATTGACAAGGTCACCGCCGCCCTCAAGGCCGAAGGCTTCGGCGTGCTGACCGACATCGACGTGAAGAGCACCATGAAGGCCAAGCTCGACATCGACATGCGCCCCTATCGCATTCTCGGCGCCTGCAACCCGCCGCTGGCGAACCAGGCGATCAGCGCCGAACCCGACGTCGGCATGCTGCTGCCGTGCAACGTCGTGGTGCGCGAGGAAGCCGACGGCAAGGTGACGGTGTCCTTCCTCGACCCCGGCATCATGGTCAAGCTGGTCGCCAACACCGCGGTGCACGGCGTCGCGGCCGAGGCGCGCGCCCGTCTGCTGCGGGTGAAGGACAGCCTGGCCGCCTGAGCGGTTTGACGTACGCAAAAAAGCCCGCGATTGCGGGCTTTTTTGCGTGTGCATTCCAGGGTGCACGGTCAGTTTTCGATTTGCTTGACCGCTTCCTGCACCAGCACCCAGGGCGCCACCACCACCGCCCAGAACATCGGCTGGCGCGTGTGCCAGTCTTCGGCGTCGGCGATCCCGGCACGGGCGATGCGGCCCTCGGCCAGCCAGGCTTCAACGCTCGCCGTGTTGTTCTCGGCGATATGCAGGGCCGCGTCGACCAGGTCCACGCCAACGGCGACCTTGATGACGTCGCCACGCGCGAAGTGGCGTTCGAGTTCGGGCCAGCCGAGCTGGGCGGTTTCGAGATTGAGCTTGGCGCGGAGGATGTCGCTGGGCGTCATTTCGGGATGCAAGTTACAAGGTGCAAGTTACAAGAGACAAGTCAGCGGGATTTGCCGCCGCCGCGGCGCTGGCTGAGCGGGTGCTTGGGCACTTGCGGCGGGCGGCCGCGGCCGGCGGGGGCGGGCCTGCCTGATGCGGGTTTGCCGGCGCCGGGTTTGGCCGCATCCGGTTTGCCGGCGCCGGGTCTGGCGCGAGGGCCGCCTTCGGCGCGCGGCGCGCGCGCGCCTTCCGGCTGCCTGCCGGTGCCGGCGGGTTGATAGAGCGGGATGAGGTGTTTCTTGCTGTTGCCGATGAGGTCTGCGCGGCCCATTTCCTTCAGGGCTTCGCGCAGCAGCGGCCAGTTGTCGGGGTCGTGGTAGCGCAGGAAGGCCTTGTGCAGCCGCCGCACACTGCCCTGCTTGACCACGGGTACCGCCTCGGCCTTGCCGCCGAGCACCTTCTTCAGCGGGTTCTTCCCGGTGTGGTACATCGCCGTCGCCAGCGCCATCGGCGTGGGCAGGAAGGTCTGCACCTGGTCGAGGCGGAAATCGTGATTCTTCAGCCACAGGGCGAGGTTGAGCATGTCCTCGTCGGTGGTGCCGGGGTGGGCGGCGATGAAATAGGGGATCAGGTATTGCTTCTTGCCGGCTGCCCTGGAGGCGGCTTCGAACATCTCCTTGAAGCGGTCGTAGGCGCCCATGCCGGGCTTCATCATCTTCGACAGCGGGCCGGCTTCGGTGTGCTCGGGCGCGATCTTCAGGTAGCCGCCGACGTGGTGCTGCACCAGTTCCTTGACGTATTCCGGCGAGCGCACCGCGAGGTCGTACCTGAGGCCCGAGCTGATCTGGATTTTCTTGATGCCGGGAATCTGGCGCGCGCGGCGGTAGAGGTGGATCAGCGGCGCGTGGTCGGTGTCGAGGTTGTCGCAGATGTCGGGGAAAACGCAGGACAGCCGCCGGCACGATCGTTCGATCTGCTTCGACTTGCACCCCAGGCGGTACATGTTGGCGGTCGGTCCGCCGAGGTCGGAAATGACGCCGGTGAAGCCGGGGGTCTTGTCGCGGATGGCTTCGATTTCGCGGATCACCGAATCCTCGGAGCGGCTCTGGATGATGCGGCCCTCGTGCTCGGTGATCGAGCAGAAGGTGCAGCCGCCGAAGCAGCCGCGCATGATGTTGATCGAGAAGCGGATCATTTCCCACGCCGGGATCCTGGCGTCGCCGTAGCTTGGGTGCGGCGCGCGCGCGTAGGGCAGGTCGTACACCGCGTCCATTTCCTGGGTGGAAAGCGGGATCGGCGGCGGGTTCAGCCAGACGTCGCGCTCGCCGTGCGCCTGTCGCAAGGCGCGGGCATTGCCGGGGTTGGATTCGAGGTGGAAGACCCTGGACGCATGGGCGTACAGCGCCGGGTTGTTCTTCACCTGGTCGTAGTCGGGCAGGCGGATCACGGTGCGCGCGCGCACTTCCTGGCGCGCGGCAAGGCGTTCGGCCTTGGGGACGAGGCGTACCGGCGCCGTGCCTGCGGGCGCCTGCGGCGCAGGCGCACTCGGAGCCATGGCGTAGGGGTCGGCGTGGGCGTCGATCGCGCCCGGAGTGTCGAGGTCGGTCGAGGCGATCTCGATCCAGTTTGAGCCGCCTTCGATTTCCGCCTCCGGCGTGGGCGGTTTCCAGTCGCGCGCCACCATGAAGCCGGTGCCGCGCACATCGCGGATGTCGCCGATTTTCTCGCCGCGGGCGAGGCGATGGGTGACGTCGAGCAACGCGCGCTCGGCGTTGCCGAAGATCAGCAGGTCGGCCTTGGAATCCGGCAGCACCGAGCGGCGCACCGTGTCGGACCAGTAGTCGTAATGTGCGATGCGGCGCAGGCTGGCTTCGATCGAGCCGATGATCACCGGGGTGCCGGGATAGGCCTCGCGGCAGCGCTGGGCGTACACCGTGACGGCGCGGTCGGGGCGCTTGTTGGGCTCGGCGTTGGCGGTGTAGGCGTCGTCGGAGCGGATCTTGCGGTCGGACGTGTAGCGGTTGACCATCGAATCCATGTTGCCCGCGGTGACGCCGAAGTACAGGGTCGGCTGGCCGAGCGCGCGAAAGGCGTCGGCCGAATGCCAGTCGGGCTGGCTGATGATGCCGACGCGGTAGCCCTGCGCTTCCAGCAGCCGCCCGACCAGCGCCATGCCGAAGCTGGGGTGGTCGATGTAGGCGTCGCCGGTGATCAGGATGACGTCGCACGCGTCCCAGCCGAGCGCGGCCATCTCGGCGCGCGACATCGGCAGGAAGGGGGCGGTGCCGAAGCGCGCCGCCCAGTGCTTGCGGTGGGAAAAGAGGGCGTGGGTCATGGGTTTATCCGCGACATGCGGATGGAAAGACTCAGTTGACGCCCAGCAGTTCCACTTCGAACACCAGCGTGGCGTTCGGCGGAATCACGCCGCCGGCGCCGCGTGCGCCGTAGCCCAGTTCCGGCGGGATGGTGAGCTTGCGCTTGCCGCCGATCTGCATGCCGGCCACGCCCTGGTCCCAGCCGGCGATGACCTGGCCCGCGCCGAGCTTGAATTCGAACGGATCGTTGCGGTCGAGGCTGGAGTCGAATTTCTTGCCGTCGGTGAGCCAGCCGGTGTAGTGCACCGACACGTACTGGCCGGCGCTGGCGGTGTCGCCGCTGCCGGCGACGAGGTCTTCGATGATGAGTTCGCTCATGGATTCGGTTCCTGGAGTGTTGAAGTTTGCGATTGACGCGCATCCGACAAACGATGCGCGAGACCATTCATTTTCTCACGTTTCCCGCCATCGGCGGCAGGCCGGTTTCAACGCCACTCGGCCGGCAGGTAATAGGCGTCGGGATCGACGTCGACGGGGATTTCGCTCACGCTGCTGGCGTCCGGCGGCATGTCGCGCAGCACGACCTGCGGGAAAGCCAGCACTACCGCGACCATGACGAGCTGGATGACGAGGAAGGGAATCGCGCCCCAGTAGATGTCGGCGGTGCGGATCGACTTCGGCGCCACGCTCTTCAGGTAGAACAGCGCGAAGCCGAAGGGCGGGTGCATGAAGGCGGTCTGCATGTTGACCGCGAGCATCACCCCGAACCAGATCGGGTCGATGCCCAGTTTATAGGCAATCGGCCCCAGCAGCGGCACGGCGATGAAGGCGATCTCGAAGAAGTCGAGAAAGAACGCCAGCACGAACACCAGCAGGTTGACGGCGATGAGGAAGCCGAGCACGCCGCCGGGCAGCTGGCTGAACAGGTGTTCGACCCACACGTCCCCATCCAGCCCGCGGAACGCCAGGGTGAAGATCGTCGAACCGATGAGGATGAAAATGACGAAGGTGGTGAGCTTGGTGGTGCTGTCCATCCCCTGCGTCAGCTGCAGGCGGGAAAGCCGGCCGCGCGCCAGCGCCAGCAGCAGTGCGCCCGCAGCGCCCATCGCGCCGCCCTCGGTGGGGGTGGCGACGCCGAGGAAGATGGTGCCGAGCACCAGGAAGATCAGCACCAGCGGCGGCAGCAGGGTGGTGAAGACGCGCAGCAGCAGGGCCGAACCGCTCAGGGTGCGCGCGGAAGCCGGCAGGGCGGGCGCGGCGTGCGGCCTGAATACGGTCACGGCGAACACGTAGGCCAGGTACAGCCCGACCAGCGCCAGGCCCGGGACGAGCGCGCCCTTGTACATGGCGCTGACCGAGGCGCCGAGCTGGTCGGCCAGCACGATCAGCACCAGTGACGGTGGAATGATCTGCGCCAGCGTGCCCGAGGCGGCGATGACGCCGGACGCCAGCCGCTTGTCGTAGCCGTAGCGCAGCATCGCCGGCAGCGAGATCAGTCCCATGGCGATGACGGTGGCGGCGACCACGCCGGTGGTCGCCGCCAAGAGGCCGCCGACCAGGATCACCGCGTAGGCCAGCCCGCCGCGCAGGGAGCCGAACAGCTGGCCGATGGTGTCGAGCAGCTCCTCGGCCATGCCGGAGCGTTCGAGGATCAGCCCCATGAAGGCGAAGAAGGGAATCGCCAGCAGCGTGGGATTGGCGACGATGCCGTAGATGCGCTCGGGCAGCGCGTGCAGCAGCGATACGTCGAACAGCCCGGCCATGATGCCGATGCCGGCGAACAGCAGGCCGTTGGCGGCGAGCGCGAACGCCACCGGATAGCCCAGCAGCAGGAAGGTCACCAGGCCTGCGAACATCAGCGGCGCCAGGATTCCTGCTTCCATCATACTTCCTCTGCGGGCGTTTCGCGGGGGAGGACGAGATGGCCGGACAGCACGCCGATGCGCTTGATGACCTCGGCCACCCCCTGCAGCGCGAGCAGGGCAAAACCCAGCGGCAGCAGCAGCTTCACCGGCCAGCGCAGGAGGCCGCCGGCGTCGGGCGAGTGTTCCTGCGTCTGCCAGGCTTCGTAAAACATCGGCCATGCCAGCCAGGCCAGCAGCACAGCCATCGGCAGCAGGAACAGCAGGCCGCCGGCGAGATCGATCCAGGCCTGCCCGCGCGCGCCGAGGCGGTGGTAGAAAATGTCGATGCGCACATGGCCGTTGTGCTTCAGCGTGTAGCCCGCCGCCAGCAGGAACATCGCGCCGAACAGGTACCACTGGATTTCCAGCCAGGCGTTGGAGCTTTCGCCGAGCGCATAGCGGGCGAGCGCGTTGCCCGCCGAGATCAGCGTGGCGGCGAGCACCAGCCAGATGGCGATGCGGCCGACGCGCTCGGTCAGCGCGTCGATCAGGCGGGCCAGCGCGAGCAGGACTTTCATGCGGGAAAGCTTTTTTGTCCGCGAAGTGCGCGATGTGCCGCGAAGGAAAATCCCTGGGGAGTTCTTCGCGTTTCTTCGCGTCCTTTATGCCCTTCCGGGTATTCGCGGATGAAAGGGGTTTGATTCACAAGGCCCCGGCTTCCCTGAGGAATTCGGCCAGCCGCTCGGCGACCATGCGGTAGCCTTCGGCGTTGGCGTGGATCGGATCGGCCTTGAGGCGGTTGTCCTTCAGCACCGCGTCGAAGACGCCGTCTTCCAGCGGCAACCGCATGTCCCTGGCGACGCGGGCGTAGAAATCCGGCGCGCCGCCGAACGGTTTCGGTTCGGGCACGCCGATCAGCACCACCTCCGCGCCGCTGGCGCGGATGGTCCGCACCAGCAGGCGCAGGTTGTTCTCGGTGGCGGCCTCGGGCTGCTTCCGCAGCATGTCGTTGCCGCCGAGGCACAGCAGCACCAGGCGCGGCCTGTATTCGGCCAGCACCGCCGGCAGGCGCTGCAGACCCGTGTCTGTGGTGTCGCCGGGAACCCCGGCGTTGATCACGGTACGGCCGGTGAGCGATGCCAGCACGGCGGGATAGGCGGTGTCGCTGCTCGCCCCGGTGCCGTGGGTGAGGCTGTCGCCGAAGGCGACGATGACGTCGTGCGGGTTGAGCTTCGGCAGCGTCGGCGCGCGCTCGCACGCGGCGAGCAGGACAGCAAGACAAACCGCGAAGAAAAGGCGGCTTGCGCGCAGCATGTCAGTTTCCTGCGACGGTCATCTTGTCGATCAGGATGGAGCCGACCTGCTTGGAGCCGCGCTTCTCAATATCTTTACCGATGGCGACGATGCCCTTGAACATCTCGGCGAGGTTGCCGGCGATGGTGATTTCCTCGACCGGGTACTGGATTTCGCCGTTTTCCACCCAGAATCCGGCGGCGCCGCGCGAGTAGTCGCCGGTGACCATGTTGGCGCCGTGGCCGAGCAGCTCGGTGACCAGCAGGCCGGTGCCCATCTGCTTCAGCAGGCTGTCGAGATCGTGCTCGCCGGGGGTGACGATGAGGTTGTGGCTGCCGCCTGCGTTGCCGGTGGTCTGCATGCCGAGTTTCTTCGCCGAGTAGGTCGACAGGAAGTAGCCCTGCAGCACGCCGTCCCTGACGACGTCGCGATCCAGGCAGGCGACGCCTTCGCTGTCGAACGGTGCGCTGCCGAGGCCGCCCGGGATGAAGGGCTGTTCGCGGATGGTGACCAGCGGGGCGAATACCTGCTGCCCCAGGCTGTCGAGCAGGAACGACGACTTGCGGTAGAGGCTGCCGCCGGAGACCGCGGCGACGAAGTTGCCGATCAGGCCGGTGGCGATCGGCGCCTCGAACAGCACCGGGCAGGTGCGGGTGTCGAGCTTGCGGCCGTTGAGCCGGCGCACCGTGCGGGTGCCGGCGATGCGGCCGACGCTTTCGGCGGAGTCCAGCTCGGCGGCGTTGCGCGCGCTGCTGTACCAGTAGTCGCGCTGCATCGCGCCCTTGTCTTCGCCGATCACCGCCACCGAGATGCCGTGGCGCGAACCGGCGTAGCCGTTGCAGAAGCCGAGGCTGTTGGCATAGATGAAATGCGAGGCGTGCAGGCTGACGCCGGCGCCTTCCGAATTGGTCAGCCGCTTGTCCACCGCCAGCGCCGCCGCCTCGCAGGCGCGGGCGCGCTCGGCCGCCTCTTCCACGCTGAGATCCCACGGGTGGTAGAGGTCGAGGTCGGGCACGTTGTGCGCCAGCCGGTCGGCGTCGGGCAGGCCGGCCGCTGCGTCCTCGGCGGTGTAGCGGGCGATGGTCAGCGCCTTTTCCACCGCGCTTTTCAGCGCCGCTTCCGACAGGTCCGAGGTCGAGGCGTGGCCGCGCCGCTGGCCGATGTAGACGGTGACGCCGGCGCCCTTGTCCTTGTTGTACTCGATGGTCTCGATCTCGCCCTGGCGCACGCTGACGTTCTGGCCGACGCCTTCGGAGATCTCGGTGTCGGCGGCGGTGGCGCCCTGTCTGGCAGCATGCTCGATGACGATCCGGGACAGGGCCATGAGCTGGTCGCGGGTATAGCTGAATTGGGAGCGGGGCATGTCGGAATTTACAAAAGGAAATGGGGGACGCGAATACGTTTTGTATGGGCTGAAACTACAATGACGATAATAACAGCAACCGAAAGCCCCACCGTGCGCCTGATCGACCCCGATGCCGAACTGGAATTCGACCCCGACGAGGTCTACGACGGCCCCAGCAAGAGCCATAAGAAACGCGAAGTCGAAGCCCTGCAGGCGCTGGGTGAAATTCTGGTCAAACTGCCCGATGCACAATTCAAGCGCATCGAGCTGCCGGAAGAACTGCGCGAGGCGGTGGCCGCCTGCCGCAAGATCACCCAGAACGGCGCGCTGCGGCGGCAAAAGCAATACATCGGCAAACTGATGCGGGCAGTCGACCCGGCGCCGATCCAGGCGCAGGTCGACGCCTTCAACGGCGTGTCCGCGGCGGAAAACGCCAGGCTGCACCAGGCCGAGAAATGGCGCGAGAGGCTCATCGCCGACAACGAGGCTTTGACGCTGTTCCTCGACAATTACCCCGGCACCGACGCCACGCACCTGCGGCAAATCATCCGCAATGCGCGCGACGAAGCGGCGCGCAACAAGCCGCCGAAGGCGTTTCGTGAATTGTTCCGGACGGTTCGCGAGGCCATGCAGGAAAAGTAAGCGATCCACGAAGCAGGCGCAGCGGGGCGCAATAGCCGCGAAGACTGTTTTGCGCGCCTTCGCGCCCTTCTTCGCGGATGAACGTTTTTTGAACTGGGAGTGACGCATGTGGGGACGCCTCGGCAAAATTGCATTGAGCCTGCCGTTTTTGATCGTTGCCGGGCTGTTCGGCCTGTATCTGGCGTTCGGATTTTTCCTGGTGGACCCGCTGGCCAAAAAGCTGCTGCCCTGGATAGGTGAAAACAAGCTTGCAAGCCAGTTGAGCGCGCAGCAGGTCAAGTTCAATCCGCTCACCCTCGAAGCCACGGTGGACGGCCTCAAGCTGGCCGAGATGAATGGCGCGCCGCTGGCCGGCTTCGACCGGCTCTACGTCAACCTCGACAGCACCGGCCTGTTCCGCTGGGCCTGGCGTATCCGCGACGTTCAGCTCGAACGGCCGCGTGCCATCCTGACGGTGCAGCCCGGCGGCAAGCTGAACTGGGCGGCGTTGATTGCCAGGCTCAATGAAAACAAGGAGCCGCCGTCCAATACCCTGGCGCGGGTGCTGATCGATCGCATCAAGATCGACAACGGCGACATCGAATACATCGATGCCAATCGCACCGGCGCCCCCTTCAAGGCGGCGCTGCAGCCGCTCGGCATCGAGCTCGAAGGCCTCTCCACGTTGCCCGAGGACAGGGGCGATTACCTGATCGCGGCCAAGCTGCCGGAACAGGGCGGCACGCTCAAATGGAAAGGCGACGTCGGCTTGAACCCTGTCGCATCGAGCGGCGAGCTCGGGCTGCAGGGGGTGCGGCTGGGCAATCTGCTGCGGGTGATCAAGAGCCCGCGCAATTTCGAACTGCCGTCCGGCACGCTCGCCGCAGGCTTGCGCTACCGCTTTGCCATGGTGCGCGACAAAACCGGCGAGGACGTGCCCTGGGTGCAGATCAGCGGCGCCAACCTGGTCGTGCAGAACCTGGCGCTGGCGCCACGCGGCGAAGCGCGTGCGGAATCGCATGCACCGGTGCTGGAGCTCGCCGAGGCGCGCGTCGGCAACGCCAACCTCGACCTGTCCCAGCGCCGGATCGAGGTGGCGAGCGTCAGCCTGGCCGGCGGCAAGCTCACGGCGACGCGCGACCTCAAGGGCACGCTGGACTGGCAGACCCTGTTCGCGGCGGGCGGGGACGCTGCCGCGCCCAGGCCCGCGGCAGCCAAACCGGCGGCAGCCGAAACCGCCGTGCCGCCGCTGCCGTGGAAAATCGACGTGCGCGAAATCAAGCTGGCCGAGTGGACGGCGCGTTTCACCGACCGCAGCTTTGCCGCGCCGCTTGGCGTGAGCGCCGAGGGTTTCGGCCTGACCGCGGCGCTGACGGGCGAGGTGGGGGCCGCGGCGGCCATTGACGTCGGCCCGGTCAACGCAGCGCTGGGCCCGGTGCGGGTGCAGTCGGGGACGCAACAAGTGGCGGAATTGCAGCGTGCGGCGCTGGTCAATGCGTGGCTGAAGCTGGCGGAAAACCGGCTCGCCATCGAGGCGGTGGAACTCGGCGGCGCAAAAACCAGCGTGGCGCTGGACAGGCGCAAGACCCTCAACTGGGCCGCAATCCTGAAACCGGCGTCCGGCGCGCCTGCCGCAGCGCCGGCCAAGGCGGAAACCGCGACGGCTTCGCCCCTGGACGTGCAGCTCGCGCGCCTCAGCCTCGACGGCCTCGAAATCGGCATCGTCGACCAGTCGCCCGATACGCCGGTCAGGCTCGATGTCGCCAGGGGTTTCGTCACCCTGCAGGATCTCAGCCTCGACATGAACAAGGCGGTGCCCCTGCAGGCCGGCTTCGCGCTCAGGCAGGGCGGCCGCTTCGAGGCCGGCGGCACGGTCGTTCCGGGCAAGGCGTCGGGCCGGCTCGACCTCAGGCTGACCGGGCTGTCGCTGCAACCCTTTGCGCCCTACGTCAACCAGCTGGCCAGGCTCAAGCTGCATTCGGGCGTGGCGGCGAGCCGCGGCAGGCTGGCGTTCGCGCAGGCGAAGTCGGGCATGAAGCTGGATTTCGACGGCGGCTTCGCGGTCGACGATCTCGCCATCACCGAGGAGGAAACCGAAGAGGCCTTCCTCGGCTGGAAGAAACTGTCGTCGGACAGCCTCGAATTCAAGCTCAACCCCGACCGCCTGCACATGAACGAACTGGTGGCGCTGAATCCCTTCGGCAAGGTCATCATTTTCGAGGACAAGTCGATCAACCTGCAGCGCATCCTGCGCACCCCGGCGCAGAAACCGCCCGCCGCGGCGCCCGCAAAATCCCAACCGGCGCCACGGCCGACCGCCCAGCCGGCCGCGTTTCCGCTGGCCGTCGAACGTCTGCGCATCGTCGGCGCGAATGCGGAATTCGCCGACCTCTCGCTGACGCCGCAGTTCGGCACCCGCATGCACGACCTCGGCGGCGTGGTGACCGGGCTGTCCACCGATCCGGCGACGACGGCGCTGGTGGAGCTCGACGGCAAGGTCGACGAGTTCGGCTCGGCCCGCGTGCGCGGCTCGATCCAGCCGTTCAGGGCGACCGATTTCACCGACCTGAAGCTGACGTTCCGCAACCTCGAGATGACCAACATGACGCCGTATTCGGGCAAGTTCGCCGGACGCAGGATCGATTCCGGCAAGCTATCGGTCGACCTCGAATACAAGATCAAGCAGCGCCAGCTGGCGGGCGAAAACAAGTTCGTGATCAACAAGCTCAAGCTCGGCGAGCGGGTCGACAGTCCCGACGCGATGAAGCTGCCGCTCGATCTGGCGATCGCCCTGCTGGAAGACAGCGAAGGCATCATCGACCTCGATCTGCCGGTCGCCGGCAGCCTCGACGATCCGCAGTTCAGCTACGGCAAGATCATCTGGAAAGCCGTCGTCAACGTGCTGACCAAGCTGGTGACCGCGCCTTTCCGTGCGCTCGGCAGTCTGCTGGGGATCAGTTCCGACAAGCTCGAAGCCGTCGAATTCGATTTCGGCACGGCCGCCCTGCTGCCGCCGGAGCAGGAGAAGCTCAAGGCGGTCGGCCAGGCGCTGGCCAAGCGGCCGCAACTCGCGCTGTCGATTGCGCCGGCGTACGAGGTGAAAGGCGATACGCGCGCGATCCAGGAATTGTGGATCCGCCGCGATGTCGCACAGCGCATGGGGCTGAAAATCGATCCCGGCAACGAACCCGGCCCCGTCGACACCACCAACCCGCGCGCGCAGAAAGCGCTGGAAGAGCTGTACGGCGAGCGTTTCGGCAAGCAGGGCGGGGTGAGGGCGATCAAGGCCGAATACGCGAAAACCAAGGATGCCGGGCAGCCGCTGCACGCCGCCATGCTGGAGCGCCTGACCCTGCAAATACCGGTGACCGAGGCCGAACTGCAGCGGCTGGCGCAGGCGCGCGGCGAGGCGGTGAAGCAGACGCTGATCACGCTGGGACAGGTGGATGGCGCCAAGATCGGCGTGAGCGAAGCGGTGAAAAGCGCGGATGGCGGCAAGCTGGTCGCCAGCAAGATGAATCTGCAAGCAGGCAAAAAACCGGCACCCGCGCCCGCATCGCCTGCCGCACCTGCCCCGTCCGCCCTGCCATGACTTTTCGCCGGCTGCGCATTCTGCTGCTGCTGGGGGTGCTGGCCGCAGCGCTCGGCTTCACCTGGCTGGAACAATCCATGGTGCGCGCCTGGCGGGCGCCGCTGGATGTGGTCGTGGTCCCGATCAACGGCGACGGCTCGGCGCAGGCGGCGCAGACGATCCGTACGCTGCAGGCGAGCGACTTTCACGACATCAATGCGTTTCTCGAACGCGAAACGGCGCGCTACGGCGCGAAGCAGTCGCCGGCGCTGCAAATCAGCCTGCTGCCGGAGTTGCAGGAGAAACCGCCCGCGCCGCCGCGCGACGGCAGCGTGCTGAAAACCGTGTTCTGGAGCTTGAAGCTGCGCGTGTGGGTGTATCGGCAGTCGGGGCAGTGGCTGCCGCAGCTCGGCAAGGTCAAGCTGTTCGTGCTGTACCACGCGCCGCGCGACGGCATCGCGCTGGATCATTCGCTGGGTTTGCAGAAAGGCTTGGTCGGCGTGGTGCATGCCTTTGCGGACCCCCGCCAGGCGCGCCAGAACAATATCGTGATCGCCCACGAACTGTTGCATACCCTGGGCGCGACCGACAAATACGACGCCGAGGGCAGGCCGGTTTATCCGCAGGGTTACGCCGAACCCGGACTGCCGCAGCCGGTGCCGCGCCAACAGGCCGAAATCATGGCCGGCCGCCTGGTCAATGGCACCGGGCAGCTGGTGATGCCGCCCAGCCTGGAACAGTGCGTGATCGGCGCCATGACCGCGCGCGAAATCAATTTCGACGCAGGCTTCAGGCGGCGCTTTGCCTCAGCCGACTGAGGCCGCCCGCCGCCGTTCGAGACGCGCCAGGCCGTAGTGGATGAATGCCAGCGCGGCGAGCACCGGGCCGAACAGGTTGAGCAAGGGGACAAACTGCACCAGTCCGGTCAGCAGCCCCAATCCCCACCAGCCCGTGCGGTCGCTCTTGAACAGCGCCGCCATTTCGTCGGCGCTGGCATGTTCGGCGATGGCGTCGTAACGGAACAGGCGCTGGTTCAGATACGCGGCGGCGACGAAGGGCACGATCACGCCGACGCCGATCAGCCACAGCGGCAGGGTGGCCACCCACAAGGCGACAAACAGCACGACGGCGATCGCCGCATTCCACAGGCTGCCGACCAGGCCGCCGCCGTTTTCGCGCTTGAGCCCGGGATAGTCGCGCCCGGCCACCAGGCGAATCAGCGCAGGCATGGCGAACAGCGCGGTGATGACGAGCGCGGTCAGCAGCACCAGCGGCACGAACAGCAGTAGATGCAGCAGTGCCTGAATGCCGTGGGCGATCCATACCGGCTCGAGCCCGGCCAGCCAGGCCTGGACGCCGATGGCGTCGAGACCCAGCGCAATCCAGCCGGAGAAGGTGTGCCAGAAGGTCACGCCCAATACCAGCCACAGCAGCGCCGCGACCAGCATCGGCCACACCACCACCCACAGCACGCGCAGGCTGAACAGGTCGCGCAGCGCCCGTGCCAGCGCATCGAGGATGCCGCTCATGCGCTCGCCCGCAGCGCGGATTTGGGGCGGAATGCCGCCACGGTGCCGGGCTGCGTTTCGAGGTAGGGTCCGCCGATCAAATCGATGCAGTAGGGCACCGCGGCGAACACGCCGTCGAGCGTTTCCTTGATCGCCTTGGGCTGCCCCGGCAGGTTGACGATCAGGCTGGCGCCGCGGGTAACGCCGACCTGGCGCGACAGGATGGCGGTCGGCACGTACTTCAGCGACACTGCGCGCATCGCCTCGCCGAAGCCGGGCAGAATCTTGTGCGCCACCGCCAGCGTCGCCTCGGGGGTGACGTCGCGCGGCGCCGGGCCGGTGCCGCCGGTGGTCAGGATGAGCGAACAGCGCTCAATGTCGGCCAGCTCGACCAGCGCCGTCTCGATCAGCGCCTGCTCGTCGGGGATCAGCCGGGTGACGAATTCGGCGGGATTGGCCAGCACTTCGCCGAACCAGGCCTTGAGTGCGGGCAGGCCCCGGTCTTCGTACGCGCCGCTGCTGGCGCGGTCGCTGACGGAAACCAGGCCGATGCGAACGGAATCGTGAGTCATGTGGTCAGAAAAGAGGGTTGCACGAGTGGCTGAATTTATCAGAATGGTGGCACTGTGGCTGAAGGAGGACAGGATGAACCTGATCAAGACCGTGGTGGCGGCAAGCTGTTTGTGGGCGTCTGCGGCCTTGGCCGATCCGCCGCCGGGCTATCCGTTCGTCGGTTTCGACGCCGGCCTTGCGGCCGCGCGCGCAAGCGGCAAGCCGATCTTCCTGTACTTCGGGCGCTACGGCTGCGCATGGTGCGACCACACCAACAAGAAGACGTTTTCCGATGCCGCGCTAAAGAAACTGTACACCGCCAATTACGAGTTGGTGTATGTCGACGCCGAATCGGGAAAACGGCTGACGCTGCCTTCCGGCGAGCGCATCACCGAAGCCGAGCTGGGCGCGCGGCTGAAGGCGTTTGCCACGCCGTTGTTCGTCTACCTGACCCCGCAGGGCGACAAGATCGTGCAGATCCCCGGCTTCAAGACGGTGCAGGATTTCCGCGACTACGACCGCTATGTGCGCGGCGGCCATTACAAGCAGAAGACCCTGCTCGAATTCCTGGGCGGCAAGTCGTGAGGGCGGCGGCGCTGTTGCTGGCCATGCTGGCTGCGCCGGCGCAGGCCGCGTGGGAGTGGAGCGAGGCGGTGACGGTCAATTCGGTTCAGGGGGCGGCGATCTTTCCCCATCTGGAATCGGCCAACCGTCAGGGCGTGGCGGTGTCGGGCGATAGCGTGGGCGTGGTGTGGGAAGACAACCGCGATGGCACGCCGCAGTGCTATCTGGCGATCAAGCCGGGTGCCGCAGCGGAATTCCAGCCGGAGATCCGCTTGAGCCAGTCGGCCTGCTACGAGCCGGTGGTGCTTGCGCTCGGCGCGGGCCGCTTTGCCGCGGCATGGGAAGAGGCGGGCAGCGTGCATGCGCGGGTATGGCCCGGCGGCAGCGCGTCGAGGCTGACTACCGGCGAGGCCGCCCAGGTTACGCTGGCGGCCGGGGCGGGCAAGGTTTACGCGGCCTGGGCCGAGCAGGCCGGGCGGTTTCGCCGCATCGTCGTTGCCCGGCTGGCGCTGGCGGCGGACACGCTCGGCGTCGAGACGGCGCGGCCGGTCGAAGCGAAAGCGCCGTCCGACGAGCAGGGCTGGCCCGCGCTGGCGGTGGCAGGCGACGGCAGCGTGACGGTGGCGTGGGAGGACCGGCGCGATCGCCACACGGTGCCGTTGGTGAGCCACAGCCGCGATGGGCGCCGTTTTTCCCCGCCGGCCCGCCTGACCGACCACAAGAGCGGCAGCGTCGGCGGGCTGGGGGCGGGGACCGGCGCGATGCGGCCGACGCTTGCGGCCTGGGGACCGCGCGGCGTGGCGGCGGTGTGGCTCGACAAGCGCGACTTTCTCTCCGGCTATGACGTCTATGCGGCATTCGATCCGGGCAAGCGCCGCTTCGGCAAGAACCTGCGCGTGCAGGACAGCTTCGGCGACAACATGGCGCAGTGGCATGCGCAGGTCGTCGGCGACGCCAGCGGCCGGCTGGTGGCGGTGTGGGACGACGAGCGCGACGGCACGCCGGATGTGTGGCTGGCCGACTGGAATGGCAAAGCATTCGCTGACAACGTCGCGGTGCCGGCGGCGGCCGGCCCGGGCGCGCAGTCCGACCCGGTGGCGGCGCTGGATGCGGCCGGGCGCCTGCATGTGGTGTGGCTGGACCGGGACGGGCAGGCGGCCACGCGCATCCGCTACGCCCGCGCCGAGCGGCGCTGAGCGCAGGCTCAGATCCAGCCGCGCCGCTTCAGGCGCCGGTACAGCACCAGCACGCTTATGCCGGTTGCCAGCAGCAGCGCCGGATAGGCCCACGGCCATTTCAGTTCGGGCATGTAGTCGAAGTTCATGCCGTAGAGGCTGAACACCACCGTCGGCAGCGCCAGCAGCGCGCCCCAGCCGGCCAGCTTCTGCACCGATTCGTTCTGCTTCACCGACAGCGACGCGAGATGGAACTGCATCGCGTCCGAGGTCGAGACGCGCAGATGGTCGATGGCGGCCGACACGCGCACCGCATGGTCGTGGATGTCGCGGTAATACGCCCTGAGTTCCTTGGTGGACAGTTCCGGGTGCAGGCGAATCAGGTTCTGCGTGATCTCCTGCATCGGCTCGGCGGCGTCGCGCAATGCGGCCAACTCGCGCTTCATGGCGTATAGCTGTTCCAGCATGTCGCGGCCACGCCTGGCGCCGCTCATCAGCTGGCTTTCCAGCGACTGGAAGCGCTCCTGCATGCCTTCGATCACCGGCCTGAACTGGTCGACGATGAGATCGAGCACCAGATACAGCGCGTAGGGCGTGGCGGCCTTGATGCCGTTGGGGCAGCGCTGCAGGCGCTCGCTTACCCGCTGGTAGCCGCTGCCGCTGTCGTGGCGGATGGCGACGACGAAATTGCTGCCGACAAACAAGTGGGTCTCGCCGAGCTCCAAGTGCGATTCCCACAGTTGCGCAGTGCGCGTGGCAATGAACACGTGCCCGTCGTATTCCTCGAGCTTGGGGCGCTGGTGGGTGGAAATGGCGTCTTCCAGCGCCAGCGCATGCAATCCGAGTTCATCGCCGAGGCGCGCAATGGTCTGGCTGTCGGGGGATTTCAGTTCGATCCAGATGAAACGATCCGGCCGGCCGACATGGTCGCTGATGTCGTCAAAGGCGATCGCGCGGGCTTTGGCGTCTTGGAAGAGCAGGCAGTCGATGATGGCCTCCGGCGGCAATGTGGAGATCGGTCCGGAATTCTAGCCCCTAATGCGGGATGCCTCCCACCGCGCCACGCCCGCAGGCGCCGCAGCCCGGCGCTGCCTTGGGTATTCCCGGACCGCGAGGTACACTCGCGGCACAATAAAAAGCGCTGCCCGATAACAAGCTACACGGAGACAACATGAGGAGAGTATGGTCGTGCCCGGCCCCGCTGCCGGGCGCTGCGGAACAGGCTGCCCCCCGCCCCCCTTGCGCTCTCGACGTGCCCGGCCGGCACGGTCTGCAGGCGACAACTGCCCGCTGGAATTTCGCTCCGAAGGATGAACCGCACGGTTCCGCTGTGCTGCGGGCGTTGCGTGCCGGACAGCCGGGTTTTCCCGGGCAAACCCGGGCGTCCGCGAATGAGTGATTCGCTGGCCTTACGCGGCATGCGCTACAGCCTGCATGCCCGCATTCTGGCTACGGTGTGCGTGCTGGCACTGGCGATGTATCTGGTGACGCTGACGCTGCTGGGCCTGCCGTTGAAGGCGCGCGCGCAGCAGCATCTCGACGCCGGCGCCGAGCGCGAACTGGGCGCGGCCATGGCGGCGATCCGGGATCAGGTGGTGTCGCGCGATCGTTCCGCGATCGAACGGGCGCTCACGGCATATGCCGCGAACGCCAATATCCTGAGCGCGCGCTTCACGTCGCCCGAGTTTGCGTTCGAAGCGCGCACGCCGCCCGCGCCGCAAGCTTATCCGGCCTGGTTCGCCGAACTGCTCGATGCGCGCGCGCCGTATGCGCAGTCCGAACTGGTCGTGGGCGGCATCTCCCATGGCACGCTGGCGCTTGCGCTGGACGCCGGAGATACCGTACACGGCTTGTGGACGCTGGCGGTGCGCTTCACCTTGCTGACACTGGGCGGATTGTTGGTCTGTCTGCTGTTGTTGCGCGGCTTGCTGCAGATCAACTTGCGCGGCCTGCATACCCTGCGCTCGGCGGCGCGGGCGATCGAACTCGGCGATCTCGGCGCGCGCGCCAGCCTGGGCTACGGCTCGCCGCCCGAGGTGCGCGAAACCAAGCTGGTTTTCAATCGCATGGCAGACCATATCGGCCACTTGGTGGCTGAGCTGGAACGCAAACGCGACGAGTTGCTGGTCGAGAAGGAGCGCCTGCGGGTGACCATCGAATCGATCGGCGACGCCGTGGTGGTGACCGATGCAGATGGGGTGATCGAGTTTCTCAA
The DNA here is from genome assembly GCA_001897675.1 of Thiobacillus sp. 65-1059. Lineage (GTDB taxonomy): Bacteria > Pseudomonadota > Gammaproteobacteria > Burkholderiales > Thiobacillaceae > Thiobacillus. The sequence continues at coordinate 51,225 of MKUE01000135.1, forward strand.
CCCCCGGGCGGAAGAACTGACCGGTTTCAGCAATGCCGATGCCCAGGGGCGGCGGGTGCCCGATGTGCTGCACCTGGTCAACGAGCAAAGCGGTGCGCCCGTCGTCAGCCCGCTCGAACTGGCGCTGCGGCGCAATGCGGTGATCGGGCTGGACAGCCATACCGCGATCCGCCGCCAGGATGGCACGACGATTGCGGTCAGCGATACCGCCGCGCCGATTCGATCCAGCGATGGCAGGGTGCAGGGTGGCGTGCTGGTGTTCCAGGACGAGAGCGAGCGGCGCAGCCTGATGCAACGGCTGACCTGGCAGGCCGAACGCGACCACCTCACCGGCCTGCTGAATCGCCGGGCAATGGAAGACCGGCTGGGCGCGGCGTTGCACAGCGTGCAGCATGAAGCGCGGCGCTTCATCTTCTGCTACATCGACCTCGATCGGTTCAAGCTGGTCAACGACACCTGCGGCCACCGTGCGGGCGACACTTTGCTGCGGCGGCTGACAGCCCTCATGGCGCGTCGCGTGGAGGGCGGGAACCACTGTCTGGCGCGGCTGGGGGGCGACGAGTTCGGCCTGCTGTTCGTCGATGCCACGCTGCCGGAGGCGCTCGACCACATTCAGGGGCTGCGCGACGAGATCGGCCGCTTCCGGTTCGAGTGGGATGACAAGGTGTTCCGCCTGGGGGTGAGCCTGGGGGTGACCGAATTGCACCGCGGCATGACCGATATCGGCGAAATCCTGATGCAGGCCGACACCGCGTGCTACCACGCCAAGTCGCTGGGCGGCAGCGTCATCCAGGTGTACGAGAAAACCCATCCGGCGCTGCAGAAAATCAACGACGAAATGCAGTGGGTGGGGGCCATCACCAAGGCCTTCGAGGCGCACCGGTTTGTCCTGTATCGCCAGCGGAAAGTCGCGCTGTCGCCGGCCATCGCGACGCCGCATTACGAAATCCTGCTGCGTCTGCGCGGCGAGGACGGGGCGATCATTTCTCCGGGCGAGTTCCTGCCCGCCGCCGAGCGCTACGGGCTGGCGCCCAGTTTCGACCGCTGGGTGATCCGCAATTTCTTCGCCTATCTCGACACCCATCCGCAGGACGAGGCCTGTTATGCGTTGAATCTGTCGGGACGCAGCCTGAGCGATCCGGGTACGGCCGAGTTCATTCTCGATGAAATCGGCCAGTACCATTTCGATCCCGCGCGGATCAGCTTCGAAGTCACCGAAACCGCCGCCATCGACAGCCTGGATGCCTGCGAACGGCTGATCCTGACGCTGAAGTCGCGCGGCATTCAGTTTGCGCTGGACGATTTCGGCAAGGGGCAGTCGTCGTTCGGCTATCTGAAACGCCTGCCCGTGGCCTATCTCAAGATCGACGGCGATTTCGTGCGCGGGATGAACCACGACCGGGAAAAGCTTGCCATCGTCAAGGCCATGCACACGCTGGGGCATGAACTGGGCAAGCAGACCATCGCCGAGCAGGTCGAAACCGAAGCCGAACTGAGCTGCCTGAAAAATATGGGCGTGGATTTCGTGCAGGGTTACTTGCTGCATCGACCGGCGCCGCTACCGGTGGATTGAGCGCGAGCCGCCGGGCATGCCCGGCAATCGCATGTCATCCCGGCGATGCGTTTGCGTCTTTTTGCGAAGGGCCGATAGACGCAGCGCCCATGATCCATGCCCGTTTGCCGGGCCATGAGGACGCCATCCCTTCGTCGATGGCATCGCAGATGCGGCCATCGTTGCCTCCAGGTGCGAAGGGGTTTCTTATGCGTTCAACGAAGCCCTGTTTTGCGGCATGAAACAGGGTCCACCGATGCGCCCGTCGCGAACGCGGCGCCGCCCCGCCGCCGGCCGGCATTCAAAACGGCAATGCGAGGCCGGGCGCGGCCTCGTGGATCACGCGGCGGAAGTCGGCCTGGATGCGTTCCAGCGCCTCGGCGGTGTCGGCCTCGAAGCGCAGCACGATCACCGGCGTGGTGTTGGACGGACGCGCGAGGCCGAAGCCGTCGGCGTATTCGACTCTCAGGCCATCAAGGGTGATGACTTCCTGCGCGCCGGGGAAGCGCGCGGTTTTCTGCAGTCTGTCCATCAGCGCGTAATGCTCGCCCTCGGCCATCTTGATGTTGAGCTCGGGCGTGTTCAGCGTATCCGGCAGGCCGTGCAGGGTGGCGTCGATGTCGGCCTGTTTGCTCAAGTATTCGAGCAGCCGCGCGCCGGCATACAGGCCATCGTCGAAGCCGTACCAGCGTTCCTTGAAGAACACGTGGCCGGACATCTCGCCGGCCAAGAGCGCGCCGGTTTCCTTCATCTTGGCCTTGATGAAGCTGTGGCCGGTCTTCCACAGCAGCGGGCGGCCGCCGCGGTCTGTGATCCAGCCGAACAGCTTGCGCGTCGACTTGACGTCGAAAATGATCTCGGCGCCGGGGTTGCGGGAGAGCACGTCGTCGGCGAACAGCATCAGCTGGCGGTCGGGGAAGATGATGCTGCCGTCCTTGGTGACCACCCCGAGGCGGTCGCCGTCGCCGTCGAAGGCGAGACCGATCTCGGCATCGCTGGTTTTCAGCGCCGCGATCAGATCCTGCAGGTTCTTCGGCTGCGAGGGGTCGGGATGGTGGTTGGGGAAGTTGCCGTCGACTTCGCAGAACAGCTCTTCCACCTGGCAGCCCATGTCGCGATACAGCTTGGGGGCGAAGGCGCCGGGCACGCCGTTGCCGCAGTCGACGATGATTTTCATCGGCCGCGCGAGCTTCACGTCGGAGACGATGCGGGCGAGATATTCGCCGGCGATGTCGTGCTGGCGGTAGCCGCCGTCGCCGTGCGCGAGATCGTTGTTCACCAGCCGCTCGCGCAGCTTCTGGATGGCGTCGCCCGCCAGCGTCTCGCCGCCGAGCACCATTTTCAGCCCGTTGTAGTCGGGCGGGTTGTGGCTGCCGGTGACCATCACCGCGCTGTTTGTTTTCAGTTGATAGGCGGCGAAATAGGTCATCGGCGTGGCGACCATGCCGAGATCGACCACGCCGATGCCGGCCTTGCGGATGCCGCGCGCCAGCGCTGCGGCGAGGTCGGGGCCGGACAGGCGGCCGTCGCGGCCGATGCAGATTTCCTGCTGGCCGCGCGCCGCCGCCTCGGAGCCGATGGCATGGCCGATGGCTTCGACGATTTCCGGGGTGAAGCTCTTGCCGACGATGCCGCGGATGTCGTAGGCCTTGAAGATTTCCTTGGGGTATTCCACAACACGCTCCCTGAATGGCAATGCGTCGATTTTACCTGCGCCGGATATCGAAATGCTGCATCAGCCGCCGCGGCAACCAGTCCAGATTGCCGGGAAACGGGCCTGACGGAAACGCGACATGGCCGCCGGCGCCGGGCTGTTCGAGCGTGATCGATGGCGAGACGTCGGCCGGGGCCGGCAATGCCGAGGCCGGCAGAAAGGGGTCGTTTCTGGCGTTGATGACGAGGGTGGGAACGCTGACCGATTTCAGCAGCGGCTTGGACGACACCTTGAGCCAGTAGTCGTCGGCGTCGCGGAATCCATGCAGCCGCGCGGTGACCAGGGTGTCGAATTTGCGGAAGGTGGTGGCGGCGGCGATTGCCTGCGCATCGAGCAGGCCGGGAAAGCGCGCGGCTTTGTGCAGGGCCTTGGCTTTCAGGGTGGCGAGAAAGCGCGCGGTGTAGACGCGGCGGTTGAAGCCGCGGTCGAGGCTGCGGCCGGCCGCAGCAAGGTCGAGCGGCGCGGAGACGGCGGCGGCGCGCTCGACCAGCAGATGCGCCGCAGCGCCTTGTTCGCCCAGCCATTTCAGCAGGGCATTGCCGCCGAGCGAGACGCCGACCGCGTAAACCGGCACATCGGCGTGCCGCGATTTGACGTGGCGCAGGATGCATCCGATGTCTTCGCTGTCGCCGGCGAAATAGGCCCGCGGCAGCCGGTTGTCCTCGCCCGAACAGCCGCGGAAATGCGCGGTCGCGCCATGCCAGCCGCGCGCCCGCACGCGGGCCATGAGGCCGCGCGCGTAGTGACTGTCGGCATTGCCTTCCAGACCGTGGAACAGCACCACGACGGGGCTGCCGGCATGGCCGTCGACCCAGTCGAAATCGAGGAAATCGCCGTCCGCCAATTCCAGCCGCTCGCGCCGGCAGGCGACCGTCGCAACGCGGATGAACAGGCTGCTGTAGATGGTTTGCAAGTGGCCGCCAGGCAGCCAGGGGGGGGCGCGATAAGCCGTTGTTTTCGAGGCGTGCATGGCGCCGAGTTTAGCAAGGGCGCGCCCTGGAATGCCCGGCAGCCTGTCCGATTCGGCAAGTCCGGCAGGCGGCTAGTGCAGCACCGCGGGCGGAGTCCGGGCGGGGGGCGCGGCGCCCACCTGGAGCGGCGAGGCATGGTGCAACACCATGCGCCAGCCGTCGGCTTCCTTGCGGTAAATGTTGGTGGCCAGGATCGGCGGGCGCGATTCGGCTTGCCGGCCGATGGCGAGGTGTTCGCGCACGATGCGGATGACCTCGCCGGCTTCGCGCATTTCATGGGCCAGTTCCGCGCGCACGCGGAACTGGTCGGCGGCCTCGAACATGCTGCGCCAGCCTGCCGCTACGGCGGCGCGGCCGTTCAGCGGGGCAGCCAGGGGGTGGATGCAGGCGATGTCGTCGCTGCCGGACCAGACTGCCATCATGGCATCCAGCGAACGGGCCTCGAAGGCGGCGTAGAACGCGGCTTCTGCCGCTTCCGGTGTGGGAAAGCTCATGTTCGGACAGGGTACGGGGGGAGTCAGTAGAACCAGATCAGGCTCGCGCCCAGATTGTTTCGAGTGTAACCGCTTCCCGTGCCCTGCAAAAATGCGCTGCTGTCGCTGCCGCCGGCATAGAGCCGCAACCGCAGATCGGGCGCGAGGTCGCGCGCGGCTACCAGCTCCCAGGCATAGAGGCCGCTGCTGTCCCCCGGCGTTTCCCACAGCTTTCCCAGCGCCAGCCGGGCTTCCAGCAGCCAGCCATAGGCTTCGTGCTCGACGCGTGCGAGTGCCTTCAATTCACGGTAGGTTTCGGGGTTGTAGTAGCCGCGGTCGATATCGGGGACGGAATCGTTGAAACCCATGCCCTCGACTCCGACTACCACGCGTGGCTGTGCGGTCATCAACACATGCTCGATCCGCCCGATCAGGCGGGTACGTTGGTTGTCGTCGTCGAAGCGCAATAGGGCTGCCCCCAGCGTGGCCCGCCAGCGCGGTGCGAACAGCCAGTCGGTGCTGGCGGACACCTGATTCAGCGTCACTTCGTTCTGCAGCGCGTCGATGGTTTCGACGACATCGTTGCCGGCTTCCAGGTCGATGCGCCAGAAATCGGCCGGCAGCCAGCGGCCCTGCAACTTCCAGGCGGCGGTCTGCCAGCCGTTGTAGTCGCGCACGCCCACGGTCAGCGCGGGCCAGAGCAGCCCCGCTTCGACACTGCCCAGGCGGGTGCCGCCCTTGATCAGCAACTGGCGGCCGTCGATCTGGTCGCCGTACTGCCCGATGCGGGCGTCGCGCGCGGAAACGTCGAGCCAGCGGCCGAAGCCGAAGCGCTGCTGCCAGCCAAGACTCAGCGCATCGATGTCGAGATCGTCGCTGTCCCAGGATGATTCGAATTCCGCCCGCAGATGGGACGCGGTTTCCTGGCCGAGCCGGCTGCGCAGGCTGACGGAGTCGTCCCCCGGGGCATCGCCAAGGGTGGTCAGCGCGGCGTCCTCCAGTCCGGCCCAGCGCAGGGCGGTGGCGCGTTCAGTGCGGGTGTCGCGTGCGAGCGCGGGATCGTTTTCGATGGCGGCGGCGTACGCGACCACCGCTTCGAAGTGGCGGCCGCTGTAGTTGAGCGCGCGGGCGAGACCAATCTGCGCCTCCTTGTCGCCCGGGTGCGTATCCAGGATCGCTCGGTAGCGCAGGATGGCCTCGTCGTGACGCTCGAGCCACGCCAGGATCCGCGCTTCCGCCTTTCGGGCCTTGATATTCGCGGGGTCGGCGGCGAGCGTGTGGTAGACCTCGAGTGCCGGCAGCAGCTGATTGCGTGCGGCGAGCGATTCGGCGAGGCCGTGCAGGGCTTCGTTTTTCTGTGCCGGCACCTGATTCGCCACCTCGCGGAAAAGCGGGATGGCCTCGTCGTGGCAGTTGCCCCAGGCGAGCTGCCAGGCCAGCGGTAGCAGGACGTCGTAGCGCCTGTCGGGGGCGGCGTCCAGCGCCTGCCGATAGAGCCGTGCGGAGGACGGGTGCCGGTCCCCCCAGGCGTTGACGCGCGCGGCCTCGATCAGCAGGTCGGCCTGGCCGGGTGGTACGGACACCAGGGTTTCGTAGATGGCGATCGCCTCGGCGTAACGCTTCTGGTCGACGAGTATGCGGGCCTGGGCGAGATCGCCGCCGAAGGCGGAAAGGCTGAAAGTCAGTGCGGCGAGCAGCGATAGCAGCCTGATCATGCGTTGCCCTGCGCGAAGTCCTTGCGCACGGTGCGCCAGCGAATGGCCTGCCGCGACGGGCGGCGGAACAGCCAGGCAAGGGAGATGAAATTGGTCCAAGCGAGAAGCATCCAGTAAACGATCGGGTAGTACACGGCGTACAGATAATATTTCAGCGTGTCCGGGTCGTAGCGACGATCCAGCAGCGTGCCGGTGAGCAGTTGCAGCATGGCGAGTGTGGCAATCACCATGCCCCACAGATTGGGGATGGGATGGGCGCCGACCGGGGGGTAGCCGGCGAGGTAGGACACGATCCACAAGGCAGTCAGGACCACGAAACAGACCGACCACAGGATCGACATGGACGACTCGATGAAGATCGGCCACATGCGCCGGTATCGCCAGTGACGCATCACGTCGCGATGCTTGTGCAGCACCTGCATCAACCCGCGTGACCAGCGGCGCCGCTGGTGCATCAAGCCGGACAGGGTAGATGGCACGGTCATCCATACCAGTGCGTGGGGTTCGTAGCGGATGTCCCAGAAGCGGCGCTGCAGCTTCCAGGTGAGTTCGATGTCCTCGGTCGGCATTTCGGGCGAAAAGCCGCCCACATCCAGCAGCGCGGACTTGCGGAAGGCCGCCACCACGCCGGACACGGTCATGATTCGCCCCCAGATGCGCTGTGAGCGGCGCAGCAGGCTGACGATGGAACTGAACTCGATCAGCTGCAGGCGCGCCAGGAAGGTGTCCACGTTCTTGACGCGCGGATTGCCGGTGACTGCTGCGACGCGCGCATGCTCGAAGTGCGGCAGCATGTGCCGGAGGATGTCCGGCTCGGGTTCGGCATCGGCGTCCATGATCAGCACGATCTCGCCATTGAGGCAGGGAATGGCGTCATTCAGCGCCATGGCCTTGCCTTCGTTCTGTTGCTTGACGATCAGTCGCACCTCGCCGCGCTGGACGTAGGGTTCGACCACGCCGCGCGTGCCGTCGGTGGAGCCGTCGTCGACCACGACCACTTCGTAATCTGGATAGTCAATGGCGGTTGCCGCCGCCAGGGCGTGCCCGATCACGCGCTCCTCGTTGTGGGCCGGAATGAGCACGGAAACACCGGGGTAACGCGCGAGCGGAAGAGGTGCGGTCTGCTTTTCCCAGCGATTGCGGAAGAACATCGATGTCGTGATCCACATCACGCTGGTCACCATCGGGTAGGCGGCAAAGTACAGAATGGCCAGCCAGTAGAGCCAGCTATGCTGGATGGCGGTGAGTATTTCGATCAGCGCCATGCGGCTTCGGGATAGGGCTCCACGGATTCGGGGCGTGCGAGGAAGAGCTTCTCGTCCGCTGTGCTGCGGATGGTGATCAGCCGGGCCTGCCTGAGCGCGTCGAAATCGGCGCGAACCGGGCGTCCAGCCCAGTCCCGCATATACGGCGCGTCAACGACCTGAACCTGCCGGCGTGGGCCCTTGCGGTTGTAGATGCCGCGGTTGTGCATGACCCAGTAAAGCGTGATCACCGGCAGCACGACCAGGGCGGTTGCAAGCAGCCAGACAATCCGGGAAAGGGAGTTCGATCCCTGCTGCAGCACGGCCCACCAAAAACCGCCGAACAGCGCCCAGCCGAATACCACCAGGATGATGTGCCAGGCTACTTGCAGCGGACCCGAGAGCGCAGGACGCTGGAAGTGCATGGCTCAGCGCCGGGTACGGCCGACACTCAGGCCGTACCCGACCAGTCCGGCCAGCATCAGCAGCACGACCGACGGTTCCGGGACCGGGCTGGTGTACAGGCTGGATTGCGGCACCACGGACCAATCGTTTGCGCCGGGTACATACCAGGCCAGCTGCACGGCGCCGGTTTCGAGCCGTTCATAGGCATCCAGCTGATAGGCGTACAGGCCGGGCGACAGCAGCAGGTCTTCTGCAAAGCCGAGGCGGTCGCGCGGGTTGAGACCGTCCACCTGCAGGCTTTGCGAGCTGCCGCCCGCCCCGAACAAGCTGAAGCGGAAACCGTCGTCGTACAGTACGCCTAGGTTGTAGGCGCCGGGGGTGGTGATGGCGATGTAACCCCAGAAGCTGGAGGCCCAGTTGTCCTGGCTGTTTTCAGTCGCGTTGGCAAAGATCGGAGCGAGTTGCGGCGTGCCCCACGCTGTGCCCCATGTGTTGATGAAGTTCTGGTCGGCGAAATTGATCTGCCCGACGTGTGTGGTGAGCGTCTGCACGATGCCCGGGTCGTCGTTCGGCAGTCCCATGACCTGGGCATGGTCGGCAAGCCCCCAGATTCCGGTGCCCCAGGACTGGTCGCCGTACAGGCTACCACGCCAGTCGTCGGCAACCTGTACCCAGCGGCTGTTGGCACCGTCGCCGTTCAGGTAGATGCCATCGAATTGAGGGGCAAGCGGCACGGCATGCACAGGGACGGCGAGGCCGAGCAACAGCGCTGTCGAACAGGCGTTACGCAGACTGAACAGGTTCATCGTGAAAGACTCCGCAAAGGACAGGGTTCAGTGCTGTTTAGCAAGACCTGTTCCAGCAGCTGAATTGGCGCTACACCGGCCACCTCGTGGCAATCGAATGAATTCGCCGGGTATTTGGCCGCCGACAACGTTGAGATTTCGACTGCGTCGCCAGGAAGGCGGCGTCGAGTATCCGGCACGACGCCCGCACGCGGCAGGCAGTGTGTCTAGCGATGGCCGCCGCTGGGCCTGCCTTTCAGGCGATAAAGCGTGCCGCAGTAGGGGCAGAGCGCATCGCCGCGCGATTCGATCGGCAGGTAGACGCGCGGGTGGGCATTCCAGTCGACGTGCTGCGGCATCGGACAGTGCAGGGGCAGGTCGGTTTCGGTGACTTCGATGACGCGCTGGGTGTTGTCGTGCCGCTCGCTCATGCCGCTCTCGCTTCAGACCGGGGTGAGCCAGCCGGTGTGGGCAGCGGCGCGGCCATGCACGCAGTCGAAATACATCGCCTGCAGTTTTGCGGTGATGGGGCCGCGCGTGCCTTCGCCGATGGTCCGGTTGTCGAGTTCGCGGATCGGCGTGACCTCGGCGGCGGTGCCGGTAAAGAAGGCTTCGTCCGCGGTATAGACCTCGTCGCGGGTGATGCGCTTCTCGATCACCGGCAGGCCGATTTCGCCGGCCAGCTGAACGATGGTGTCGCGGGTGATCCCTTCCAGCGCGGCTGTGAGGTCGGGCGTGTAGAGCTTGCCGTTGCGAATCATGAAGAAGTTCTCGCCCGAGCCTTCGGCGACGAAGCCGTCGACGTCCAGCAGCAGCGCCTCGTCGTAGCCGTCGGTCTCGGCTTCCTTGTGCGCGAGGATGGAGTTCATGTAGTTGCCGTTGGCCTTGGCCTTGCACATGGTGACGTTGACATGGTGGCGTGCGAACGAACTGGTCTTCACGCGGATGCCGCGCTCCAGCGCCTCGGCGCCGAGGTAGGCGCCCCACGGCCAGGCGGCGACGATGACGTGCACCGAGAGGTTTTTCGCCGAGATGCCCATCGCTTCGGAGCCGAGGAACGCCATCGGGCGCAGGTAGCCGGATTCGAGCTTGTTCTCGCACACCACGGTGCGCTGCGCTTCGGAAACCGTCGCCTTGTCGAACGGCAGCTTCATGCCGAGGATGTGGGCGGAGCGGAACAGCCGATCGGTGTGTTCCTGCAGACGGAAAATCGCCGTGCCCTGCTCGGCCTTGTAAGCGCGCACTCCCTCGAAGACGCCCATGCCGTAGTGCAGGGTGTGGGTAAGGACGTGGGTGGTGGCGTCGCGCCAGGGGACGAGTTTGCCGTCGTACCAGATGACGCCGTCGCGGTCGGCCATGGACATGGTGGTGACTTTCTTGAACAAATGGAAAGTTTGGATTTTACCGGATTCCGGGCGCTGCGAGGCCGTGGCCTTATGGCACGATGCGGCCATCCGGGGAGACTGACATGCAATGGAAATGGATGGCCGGCGCGCTGGCATTGCTGCCGCTGGCAAGCTGCGCCGAGCCGGCGCGCTTCGACTATTACCTGCTGGCCTTGAGCGTGGCCCCGGCGTTTTGCGAGGACGAGCCGCAGCGCAAAAAACGGTTTGCGCAATGCCGGGTCCTGTCGGGGGACGGCTTCAGGGCGATGCCGCTGACGCTGCACGGGCTGTGGCCGAACCGTGTCAGCCGCGCTCATCCGGTGTATTGCGGCGGGGAGGCGGCGGGCCCGTTTTGCCGGCTGCCGGCAGTGCGGCTGCCGGCGGAAACGCGTGCGCGGCTGACGCGGGCGATGCCGGCGACGGCGGATTGCCTGGACCGCTACCAGTGGGCCAAGCACGGCAGCTGCTCGGGGCTGCGCGAGGCGGATTATTTCGCCGCCTCGGTTGCGCTGACCGAACGCGTCAATCGGGCGATCGGCGGCGAAATCGCACGCCACATGGGCCGTGAAATCAGCCTGGCGGCTTTGCGCGAGTCGCTGGCCAGGGCCGACCCGGCGCTGAAGGACGCCGTCACTTTCGATTGCCGCACCCCGCGCACGCCAACGCCCGCCAAGCGCCGCCCGATGCTGCGCGAGGTGCGCGTCTATTTCGAGCGCAATCCGGCCAGCGGCGAGCCCGGGCGCCCGCTGGCCTTTGCCCGCGCAGGACACCGGCATTACAACTCCGGCTGTCCGGCGGGCAGGGCCTATATCGATACGCCGCTGGATTAGGGCCTGGCGGGTGCGCCGGGATCAGGGCGTGTTGACGCGCACGAACTCGGCGAAGTAATCCGCCCGCACGATGTAGGTGCCGTCGCAATTGTAGGACGCGCGCACGATGCCTTCGGACAGCGAAATTGCGGCATTGCGCAGGTAGTAGCCATCGATGCTGCGCAGCACGTTGAAGCTGTGCACGATTTCGTCGATGCGGTCGGCCGCCAGCGGCTGCCAGCCGGCGCTTCCCGCGTCCATCAGCTTCAGCCAGTGGGCTGGCAGGTAATGGCGCAGCGGACCCGATTGGATCATCGCGCGGACCCAGGCGATGGTGCGGACTTTTTCGTCGTACGGCACGGTCACGAAATGCCGCGCGGTATAGCCTGGTTTCACCAGATCCTCGGCGTCGTGCACCTCGTAGGCAAACGGGTTGAAGATCGATTCGGTGCGCACTTCCGAACTGTTGAAGCCGATGTAAATCGCATAGACCCCGGTGTCGCGCAGCAGGGCGGCGCAGGTTTGCAGCACTTCGCCGGCAATCTGATCCAGGCGCGAGTGCTGGCGCGGGCGCAGCGGTACGGTTTCACGCAGGGAGGGGTCGCCCTTGATGCTGACGAACGGGGTGTCGGCCGGCAGTCCGAAGGCGCCGACGATGGGTTCACACAGCAGACAGACATCGGGATGGGGGGTGGGGGAGGCGGGACTCATCCCGCCATTGTCGCACCGCCGCGTTACTTTAAAGATAGGCCTTGGCTTCCTCGCCCGGATTGGGGAGTCCCGCCAGCCGCCAGGCCTCGCGCGGGGTGGAGAACAGGTGTTGCATGCAGTCCGGGCCTTGCCCGCTGAGATGGCAGATATGGCTGAGTGCGGTCACGCTGCCATGCTTGGCAAACTCGTGCCGTAAGGTGTGCAGCAGGCCCAGTTGCAATTCACTGAGGCTGCTCAGGCCGTCGGTCTGGGCAATGCGGTCGGCCAGGCTCTCGCTCCACATGGCCGGGTCGATCAGAAAACCGTCGGGGTCGAAAATGGCGGGACCGGACGCATCGGTTTGTGTGTTCATGCCAACCTCCTGTTGCAGGAATGCTCCTAGCGTTATGTATAGCACCGCATCGGCAATCAGTCGGATCGGGCCGCGAGTACCGTGTCCGCCGCCTGCGGCCTGCCGAAATGGTAGCCTTGGGCATAGTCCACGCCGAGTTCCGTCACCCGCTGAAGAATGGCCTGGTTCTCGACATACTCCGCCACCGCCAGTTTGCCGTAACCGTGTATCGCGTCGACCAGGGCCTTCACGAACAGCCGGTCGTCCTCGCTGTGGTCCAGCGTACGGATGAAGGAGCCGTCGATTTTGACGAAATCCACCGGCAGGTGCTTCAGGTACTGGAAGGTGGAAAAGCCGACGCCGAAATCGTCCAGCGCCAGCTTGCAGCCTAGCGCGCGGATGCCGGTGAGCAGGATTTCGGCATGCGTCAACTGGTTGAGGGTCGCCGTTTCGGTGATCTCCAGGATCAGCTGTTGCGGCCTGACGCCCTGCTGCTGCAGCATTTCCTGCAGCAGCGCGGGCAATTCCGGGTTGTCCAGGCTGCGCGCGGACAGATTGACTGCCAGCCGCAGGTCCGGCCGGCCGGCAATCAGCGCGACGGCATGCTGCAGTACCCACTGGTCGATGTCGCGGATGAGGCCGGAAGCTTCCGCCGCGGCGATCAGCGGGGCGGGCGGCAGAATCCGGCCGTCGGGCGTGCGCACCCGCAGCAGCGCCTCGTAGTGCGTGGTTTGCGCAGCCTGGATCGCCATCACGGGCTGCAGGAAAAGCGCCAGCCGATTGTCGTGCAGGGCGTCGGTGATGAGGGCGAGTTGCTCGGTGCGGTCGAGCAGGCTTTCGCGGGTGCCGTCGGCCGGGTTGTACAGATGCCAGTTGGAGCGGCCCTTGGCGCGCGCCTGCGAGAGCGCCAGGTCGGCGTGGCCAAGCAGGCTTTCCGTGCTGCAGCCGGGCTGGACCGTCGCGATGCCGACGCAGGCGGTGGCGATGTGGCGGTCGCGGTCGCCCTTGCACAGCAGGCGCGCGGTCTGCAGCAATTGCGCGTCCGGCAGCGGCTCGAAGAACAGGGCGAACTCGTCGCCGCCCAGCCGGGCGGCCAGCTTGGGAGCCGGCCGGAGTTCGCGCAGACGCTCGGCCATATGCTGGATCACCACATCGCCGGCGCTGTGGCCGGCCAGATCGTTGATCGCCTTGAAGTCGTCGAGATCGATCAGCAGCAGCGAACCGCTTGCCGGCTCGGCCAGCGCCTGGGCCAGCCGCCGTTGAAAGCCCTGGCGGTTGTACAGGCCGGTCAGCGTGTCGTAATCGGACAGATAACTGGCGCGTGCCTGCGCGCTCTTGAGTTCGGTCATGTCCAGCCCCACCGACAGCATCAGCGGCTCGGTACCGTTTTCCTGGCCGATCAGCGAATGCACCCAGGCAATATTGCGCAGCCCGCCGGGGGTGGCGAGCAGCGCTTCAAAGCGCAGCGGCGCGAGCTCGCTGCCAAAGTGCGCCAGCAAGCGCGCACGCCAGTCGCGGCGTTCCTGCGGGGCGATCATCTGCTCGAAATAATCTTGCCCGATCAACCGGTTTGCGCTGAGGCCGGTGAGCGTTTCGACGTAGCGGTTGGCCATGCGGATCGCCCCACGCCGATCCTGCGTCAGGATCAGCGCCTGCGCCGTGTCCAGCACCCCCGAGCTGAAGTCCCGCTCGTGCGACAGGGTGTCGACCAGCTCGGCCAGTTCGTTTTGCTGGTTGCGCGAGGCCGTGTCGAGCGATTCGAGTTGGCCGGCGAGGGTGAGCGCGGCATGCTCCAGCGCGGTGAGCTCGTCGCGCGGCAACTGGTCGTGAAATTGCAGGTGCCGGCGGGCGTCGTGCCAGCGGCCTTCGCCGAGCAGCGGCAGGCCGGCGCTGACGCGGTTCATCCGCTGCATGAACCAGGCAAGCGATACCAGCAGTACGCCTTCGGCGAGCAGGAAGACCGTCAGGCCGGTGACCAGATTGGTCAAGAACGCCCGTTCAATCGCGCGCTCCGCATCGCTTACGTCCATGCGCGCGATGAAGTAGGGGGCGCCGGGCACGGCGGCAAGCGGTTGCAGTTTCTGCCATTCGTATACTTTGCCGCCGCCGTGGCTCAAGGCGGATTCGAGTTGCGGACGCTGCGGATGCGGCGCGAAATCCGCCTGCTCCACCATGGCCTTGATATCCGGTGTGGTGGTGGCGAGCAGTTGGGGGGCGCGCTGATGCTCGACAGCGACGGCTAGGTCGCGTCCGCTGCTCTGGACAAACGCGCTCAGCAGGCTCGACAGGTCCATCGCCACTACCACCACGCCGGCGGTGATGCCTTCGCGCAGCACCGGCGCCATGCCGTAGAACTGGCAGCGCTCGGCACAATACAGGCCGCTGGCGGGGCGCTCGGTGGCCAGTACGGACGTCAATTGGGCATCCATCAAGGCGTCGGAAGCGGGCATGTCGCCGAAACCGGTCAACAGCCGCTGCCTGGCGTCGTACAGGCGCAGGCTGCCAAAGCCATGGTTGAGACTCAGCTGTTCCCAATAGGACTGCAGCACGAGGCCGGATTCTAGATTGAGCGGACCGCTGCGGCTGGCCACCAGGAAATCGGCCAGCGCTGCGCCCGCGTCCACCAGCTGGCGCTCGTTTTGCCGGATCAGGAAGCGCAGCAGCGCCTCGTTGCGCGTCGCGCTGTCGAGCCGCGTCTGCTCCACTTCGCGGCGCAGATTGGTGTCGTTGGTCCAGGTCAGCGCCATCGTGCCGATCGCCATGGCCAGGGTGAGCGGCAGCAGCAGCTTCCACTTCAGGCTGAGAAAAGCGGGAAGACGCATCACTAGAAGCGGTAGGCCGCCTGCAGCAGCCACATGTTCCAGCGCTGCTCGCGGCCGAGGAAGTCGGGGTTGTCCGGGCCGGGCAGCCAGCCGGTGCCGTCCACGCGGTGATATTCCGCGCGCAGCATCAGGCTGGGCGTGGCGTCCCAGCGCAGCCCCAGCGTCCAGTCGCGGACGAACATGCCGTGTGCAGGCAGGCCGGTGGCGGCCTGGAACTGGCGGCCGTTTTTGTCGTTCTTGTCGCGATAGAAGAGGTCGTGGCGCAGCATCAGTTCCCACGCCGGATGGAAACGCCACTCGCCCTGGAGATAGGCTGCCTGGATTGTCCGATGGGTATCGGGCAGCGCGCCGAAACCGCGCAGGTCGAGCCGCGGCTCGCCGTACTCGGCGGTCAGCGTCACGGTGTCGAACCGCTGCTGCACGGTTGCCAGCAGATTGCGGAAGCGCATGCTGCCCGCCGCCAGGGCGTCGACGCTGCCCGGGGCGTAATCGGCCCTGGCGTCGGCATAGGTCAGCATCAGGGTGGTGTCGGTCGGGGTGTCCCAGCGCAGCCGGGCGCCGAGGGTGCCTTTGCCTTTCAGTTTGCCGGAGCGCACGTTGCCGAGAAAGCTGTAATCCACGGATTCGCTGTCGAAATCGGGGCGCACCCAGCCCAGCAAAAAGTCCGTCGCACCGTATTTCTGCGCGCTGGCGCCGTGCAGAAATACGCCGGGCGCGGCGAGCAGCAGATCGCGGCTGTTGTCGACGTAGACCGACTGCGGCAGCAGGATGCCGGGGCGGGTGAAAGGCACGTCGCGCGTCTCGTTATACAGGCCGTAAGGGAGTTTGACCTTGCCGAGCTTGAGGCCGAGCCGGGTGACGTCGGTTTGATAAAACCGCCAGTCGGCTTGGGCGTAATCCAGGCGCACGCCGTCCCGGTCGCTTTCGCCCGCCCGGCGATACAGCACCTGGCCCGACAGGCGCAGGGCGTCGAGCGGCTGCCAGGACCCGTGGAGGCCGGCTTCGGTGAAATCGGTGCTGACCGTGTCCCGGCTGTCGCCGAAGAATTGGTTGTTGGTGCTGCCGATCAGGCCTTGCGCCGCAAATCCCTGGATGTGGTAGCGGGAATCGGCCGGGGCGTCCGCCCAGGCGGACGATGCCGTCAGCAACCCGCCCAGCAGCAGCTTATTCCAGCCGGAGAATCTTGATGCCGTCATGGCCTGTGTCCTTGCTTGTGTATCCGATTGCGCCGGGCGTGGCGCGCACGCGTGCCCGCATTTCGTTTTCGTCCTTCACTTCGACCGGGGCGCTGGCCATGCCGCTGAAGCTCAGGCGGTCCCAGGTCTGGCGCAGCCGATAGGGATAGAGGCCGAGTTTTTCCTTGGCAAAGGCCTCGTGCACCGGATGGTCATCCGGCAGGACGAAAATCACGATGGGCTGGCGGTTGGGCCATAGCGTCTGGCGCAGGGTGTAGATGTTGCGCAGGCTGACGGTGCTGATGCTGCGGCCTTCGACGCCGGGATGGACGATGATCCCGGCCGATGCGGCAAACGGGCTGAACAGAATGATCGATGCCAAAAACCGCCAGAGGAAAAAACGTGCGCGTATCACTGAGCGTAAGGGCTCGTCTTGTTGGGTTGCCGGTTTATAGCATGACGAATGCAAAGCGCACAGCCGGCACGCGGCCTTCAGGCGCAATCGAGTTGCGCCACCAGTTTGCGCACCGGTGCGGGCAAGGCTGCATCGAGCGCGTCGGCCAGCGGCAACCATGCCTGGCCGGGCGAATCGGCGTGGCGCGGCATGAGCTGGAGCCGCACCGGCCGGATATGCAGCTTGAAGTGGGTGAAGCTGTGGCTGAGTTGCGGCAGCACTTGCTGGGTGAGGGCGGTGAAACCGAAGCGGTTGCGGCAGTGGATGGCCGGATCGGCATCGAAGGCGAGTTCGGGCAGGCTCCATAATCCGCCCCAGATACCGCGCGACGGGCGCTTTTCCAGCATCAGCTCGCCGCGATCGAGCAGCAGCAGCATTTGCACCTGTTTTTCGGGCAGTGTCTTTTTGGGGCGCGGCATCGGCAGTTCGGCCGTGCGGTGCTGCGTGTGCGCGATGCAGTCGGCGTTGACCGGGCAGGCCGCGCAGGAGGGCTGGCTGCGGGTGCAGACGAGCGCACCGAGATCCATCATGCCCTGGGTGTAGGCCTCGATGGCGGTGTGCGGCAGGTGCGATTCGGCCAGTTGCCACAAGGCCGTTTCGGTTTTTTTGCTGCCAGGCCAGCCGGCGATGCCGGCGTGGCGCGCCAGTACGCGTTTGACGTTGCCGTCGAGGATGGCGCAAGGCTGGCCGAAAGCCAATGCCGCGATCGCCGCCGCGGTCGAGCGCCCGATCCCCGGCAGTTGCGCGATGGCGCCGGGGCTGGCCGGAAAATTGCCGCCTTGGGCAACGACGGCGCGCGCAGCCGCATGCAGGTTGCGCGCGCGGCTGTAGTAGCCGAGCCCGCTCCAGAGCGCAAGCACCTCGTCCTCGTGTGCCGCAGCCAGGGAGGGCAGATCGGGGAAGCGCGCCACAAAGCGCCCGAAATAGGGAATGACCGTGGCGACCTGGGTCTGCTGCAGCATGATTTCAGACAGCCAGATGCGGTAGGGGTCGCGGCTGGCCTGCCAGGGCAGGGCATGGCGGCCGTGCTGCCGCTGCCAGCGGATGATGCGGGAAGCAAACGATTTCACCCCGGCAGGGTAGCCGGGGTGAAAGGGCGAATCAATGGGTGAAACGTCGCGCTCAGGCGTAGCCGAGCTTCTGGCGGAACAGGCTCATCAGCTTGCCCAGTGCCGATTCGGTGATGGATTTGCGTTCGACCACCACTGCTTCGCCGCGCCGCAACTTGTCGGCCAGACGGTGCAGGCCGATGGAGAAGCTGTTCATGCCGTCCTGATCCGAGAACAGATAGGTGTTGCGGATGCCGCTGACCCAGCCCAGCCGCACCCAGCGGAACGTGCCGTCGTCGTAATGGAACTCCACCCAGTCGCCTTTGTTCAGTGCGCGGGCACGCAAACTGAACTCGTCTTCCACTTCGGGGACGGCGGTCTCGGCCTCGGGAACGGATGCTGCCACGGCGGCTGCATTGGCCCCGGAGGCGGGCGTCAGTGCTTCGATTTCTTCCGGCGTGATGTCGGGCAGCGGCACTGGCTGGGCGTTGGGACGCACTGCGTTGGCGTGCAGTATGACCAGGGTGGCGAAGAAGCGGTCGGACAGCTTTTGCGGCAGGGCGATTTCTGCCGTGCCTTCGCGCAGACGCTTCAGCAAGCCGGGCAGGATGCGCACCAGCATCAGGCGTGCATCCATGTCGGCCTTGGGCTGCACGCTCCATACCAGTTCGCGCATGGTTTCGACGTGGCTGTTGAAATGCGCGCCCTGCTCGCCTGCGTCGACATAATCCAGGGTCAGCAGCTGCGCCCAGTCGCGCCGCAGGAATTCACGCACGGCATCCGCCACCGGTTGATCCCTCAGCGCGCGGTTGATGAAATCGTGGACGATGACGGGTGCAAGTTCGGCGCGCTCGGATTGCTTGATCTGGGCGATGTCCTGCTGCAGGCTGGCGTTCACGGTTTCTTCCAGCGTGTCGTCCAGGGTGACGCTTATCGCCTCCAGCTCCGTGGCGGCGGAATCGAATACGGCGATGTCCTGCTCGAAGCTGTCGAGCACCCGGCTGACCACCTGTGAAATGGTCTCCAGTCGGGCATTGCCTGCCTCGTTGTCGGGCAGGTGTACGGCAAGCGTGGCGATCGTATCGAGCATGCGGCGCACCGGATGATTCGGCTGCGAGAAGAAGTTGCGGTCCAGCATGGCCGCCTTCAGCACCGGAATCTGCAGCCGCGCGATTTGCGCCTTCAGGCGGTCGGGGATGGAGGCTTCGTCGAATACCGCATCGAACAGCATGGCGACCGCATCCACCAGCACCGCATCGAGCGGGCTTGCCGCCTGCATCACCGGACTTTGCTGCAGGCTGCGCAGCACATTCTGGATGGTGCTGGCTTCCAGCAGCGGCAGTTCGAAACGGCCGCCGCCGGGCAGCATCATGGCACCGGACTGCAATTGGCCGAGCGAATCGAGCAGGTTGAATCCGGCGATCCCGGCGCCGCCGCCTCCTGCCCGTCCGCTTCCGCCCGCAAGCTGCTCGAACAGCTTGAACATGTCGTTGCCGGCGGGCACTGCGGAAGCCGCGCCATCGGGTGCCGCAGCGGGGGGGCGTGCATGGCTTTTTGTTCCACCCTTGAGGTCGGGCAGAATGCCCGCATCGACCAGGCGACGGTTGATCGATTGATAGATTTGCGCAAGCTCGGTGGTCAGCACCAGGTCGAACTGGTTAAGCAGCACAACCCGTACATTCTGCTCCAGCTTCATGCTGGACATGCCGTCCAGCAGGGCGTCGCACAGCGCACGCGGAGCGAGCGGGTTTTCTTTTTCCGACAGGTCGGTGCGCCCCAGCAATTTGGCGATGCGGGCATCCAGCGCAACCAGTTCTTCCGCGCAATTGAAGCGCATGCGGGCGGTGGCCTTGTCGATCGCCAGGGTGGCCTCGAAGTCCTGGTCGTCCATCAGCGACAATTCCGACAGTTCGAGCGTGGCCGCCTTGTCGCGTCCCTGCACGAAATTGCTGAAACTCCTGAAATACGCATCCTTGCACGCGCTCAACAACTCGTTGGCCTGCCGGTTGAGGATGGTCTGGGCGCTGTAGTAGGCGCTGCGCGTCTCCAGCAAGGGCGCGCGCTCGGCCATGGCCAGCAGGGCGTTTTCCATCGCTTCGGTTTGCCGTGTCAGTGCACGGGTCGCGCCCTCGATCAACAGATCGCGGCTGTCATGCAGAACCGACAGGAGCTCGGCTGAGACCTGCGCGCGGCGCGTACGCTCGAATTGATTGAGGTTGACTACGACTGAATTGTCCGGCATCTCGCGCTCCATGGGGTCACCTCGCGGTATCGGCGGCTGGCCGGCCAGGAACGGGGGGAAACATGCATGACCGGATGGTTGCCGGCAATCCCGCTGTCTCGACTGCCAGTGGGGAGCACCCCTGAAGGGCTTGGGTATCGAGACCGGAAACTTTGCGTCCCCGTCTCGCGGCGGGTTTGCCCTGTTCGTGGTCGGCGACTGCGCCTGTGCTTAGGCGAACAACCGCATAACTGATTTATCGGCCGGTCAGGGGCTAACTTGAGCGTCCGGATTGTAAATTTCAGCCGGCATCGGCCGCGAGGTACGTTTTGAGGCGCAGCATGGCTTTGCGCGTGAGCGACTGCTCCGGAATCTGCGCGCGGCCGGCACGGATTTCGGCGGCGAGCCGGTCGCAGTCGAGCGAAAAACGCTGTTCGCCCGCGCTGTCGCAAAACAGCAGATAGCCGTGTACGCCGACCCAGGCCACGCGCGCGGTCGCCAGGCCCTCGAACGGGGGGGCGAAATCCACCCAGTCGCCTTCCAGCAGCTGCTGTGCCTGCTGCAGGATGGGGTCATTCGGGGGAGCGGCCGGGAGCTGGCGGGTAAGCGATTCGATTCCTTCCCGTGCGGCATGCCGGGGCGCAAAAGAGCTGACCACGGCGTCCTGCGGCTCTCCGGAGGGGCGGACCCAGTATTCCTGGGTCATGGTGATGGCGCTGAAAAAATCTTTCAGCTGCGCAGGCGTGGCTCCCTGCGCCAGCAGGCCGCGGCGCAATTCGGCGTTGATGCGGGGAATCGATTGCAGGCGGTCTTCGCGCTCGGCATCGCTGCCCGGCACCTGCAGACTGAGGAACAGCTGCAGCAAGGTCGCGCAGGCTGCCCGCCAGCCGGGGCCTTCGCCCGCTTCGGCCACATACAGCGACGCCATGTGCGGTACCCAGGCGTTTTCCAGCCGCCGCAATATCGATTCCGGGGCGGGATGGCGCTCGGTCAGGTCGTGCAGGTTTTCCAGCGCCAGCAGGGTGCCCAGTTCCTGGCGTTCGATTTGCTCCAGGTGCAGGACGTCCGAAGCCAGGCCCGCTTCGATGTCTGCGTCGGCGTCGGCCAGCCAGGCGGCCAGCCTGCCGTGCGCATGCGCAAATGCCTCGGCGGCGTGGCCGGGGTCGTCGAGGATGGCGGCGCAGGCGGCCCGGATTTGTTCGAGCGCGGGCAGGTGCGAGGGATCGTATTCGGGAAAGCGGCGCGAGAACAATCCCAGCAGGTCGATCAACTGGCGTGCCGGATGCCGGTCGTCGCTGAAAAAATCGGGCGAGGCGAGCGCGACCCTGAGCGCCGGGATCTGCAGGTGGGCAATTTCGGCCTTGTAACGTGACGATATGCCGGGGTCGTCGAGGATGTATTCGAACAGCCCCGCCAGGGCATCCAGTATTGCGAGGTCGAATGCGGCGGTTCCGGTATGGCGTGACTGCTGCTGCAATTGCCGCAGCGCCAGCGTGGCGGCTTCGCCGGCCGGCGGAGCGTGCGGGAGGGACGATAGAGAGGCCTGCCAGTCCGCCAGGCGGTCAAGCAAACGATGCGGCATGTCGGGCAACGGCGTGCCGCCTGCGGAAGGAGACGTGCCGGCAGGGGCGGCTTCGCCTGCACGCGCGGCAACCGACTGGATGTGCGCCAGGACGTCCTGTCCGGCAGCGGTCGCGGTTGTCCGGGGCGAGGCGGCGGCAGGGGCCGCGGGGGGGGCGAACAGTCCCCGAATGCCCTGCGCCTCCAGAAACTGATTCAGTGCCGCGTAGGTGTGCTTCAGCGTGTCAAGCAGAGGGACGGCCACACGCTCGAGCAGGAAAGTGCCGCACGCGGAATCGATCTTCAGCGCGTCGAGTGCCCGCGACAAGGCGCGCACGACCTGATGCGGGCCGTAGCCATCGGCACGGTCCGGGTCTTCCGAGGCCGCCCGCCGTATAGCCTGCACGCGGCCGAACAGCAGCAGCATCTCGGCGCGCAGGGCCTCGGTCAGTAAGGCTGCGGTTTTTGCTTCCGCCAGCTGCCGTTTTAGTGCATCGTCGTCCAGCAGCTGCAGTTCGGCGGGACGGCCGTCATGGGGCCGGGCAAACGTCTCGGGCCGGGCGAGATGCAGGCGGAACTGCTCGGCAAACGCGGTGGACAGCACGTCAGGGCGCCCGTTGAGCCAATCCAGGCAGGTCTGTCCGATCGCCGCGGTCGACGGCGCCGGTTGCGCCGCCATGGCGCGCAAAATGGCATCCTGGATCGGAATGCGGCTGCGCTGAAAAAAGTTGTCCAGCGCCTGCGTCATGCGCGCATCGGCTTCGCGTAGCAGGGCGGCAGGGGAGGAGGCGGATTGGGTATTCATGGCCTTGCTGCAATTAACGGCCAGGGAAGGCAAGTTATTGAATTGCGGCAGGCCCGGCATCAGGCCAGGATGCTGCGTTGTGGAGCGGGCGAAGGGAATCGAACCCTCCTCATGAGCTTGGGAAGCTCAGGTAATGCCACTATACGACGCCCGCGCGGTAGAATTCGGCATGATACTGAAACTCGCGTCCCCCGGATAGAAGAAGTGATTCGTGATTGAACTGCTCATCAACGGCGAACCCCGTACCTTCCCTGCCCCGCTCACCCTGAGCCAGCTGATTGCGTCGCTGGATCTGCTCGGGAAACGCATCGCCATCGAAAAAAATGGCGAAATCGTCCCGCGCAGCCAGCATGCCGACACCCGGCTCGCCGACGGCGACCGCCTGGAAATCGTCGTCGCGGTCGGCGGCGGCTGATCCGCCCCCTAGCCCCTAGATCCCCGCTCCCCTGAATATGGAACCTCTCGTCATCGCCGGAAAATCCTATGCCTCCCGCCTGCTGGTGGGTACCGGCAAGTACAAGGATTTCGAACAAACGCGCCTCGCGGTCGAGGCGTCGGGGGCGGAAATCGTCACCGTCGCCATCCGCCGCACCAACATCGGTCAGGATGCCGGCCAGCCCAGCCTGCTCGACGCGCTGCCGCCGTCGCAATACACCTACCTGCCCAATACCGCGGGCTGCTATACCGCGGACGACGCGATCCGCACGCTGCGCCTGGCGCGCGAACTGCTCGACGGCCACAGCCTGGTCAAGCTCGAGGTGCTGGGCGACGCCGAATCGCTGTATCCCAACGTGGCGGAAACGGTGAAAGCGGCCGAGGTGCTGGTGAAGGACGGCTTCCAGGTGATGGTCTACACCTCGGACGACCCGATCGCCGCCAAGCAGCTGGAGGACATCGGCTGCGTCGCGGTGATGCCGCTGGCGAGCCTGATCGGTTCCGGCATGGGCATCCTCAATCCGTGGAACCTGCAGATCATCATCGACCGCCTGTCGGTGCCGGTGATTGTCGATGCCGGCGTCGGCACCGCGAGCGACGCGACCATCGCGATGGAACTCGGCTGCGACGCCGTGCTGATGAACACCGCGATCGCCGGCGCCGGCAATCCGGTGCTGATGGCGTCGGCGATGAAGAAGGCGGTGGAGGCCGGGCGCGAGGCCTTCCTCGCCGGCCGCATGCCGAAGAAAATCTATAAAGCCAGCCCGAGTTCGCCCACCAGCGGCCTCATCACCGGTACCAAGTAAGTCCATGAGCGGCGAAACCGGCGCGCATCCGCGCATTCGTTCCTACGTACTGCGCGCCGGGCGCGTCGGTTCCGGCCAAGCGCGCGCGCTCGCCGAACTGGGCCCGAAGTTCATGCTGCCGTACCAGGCAAGCGGCATCGACCTCGACGCGGCGTTCGGCCGGACCGCCCCGCGTTTCCTCGAAATCGGCTTCGGCATGGGCGAGGGGCTGGCAGAAATCGCCGCCGCCCATCCGGAAAACGACTACCTCGGCGTCGAGGTGCACACCCCCGGCGTCGGCGCGCTGCTGAAGCAGCTCGGCGCGCGCGCGCTCACCAACGTGCGCGTGATCCAGCACGACGCGGTCGAGGTGCTGACGCAGATGCTCGAACCGGGAAGCCTTGCCGGAGCGCACATCTTCTTTCCCGATCCCTGGCACAAGAAGCGCCACCACAAACGGCGCCTGATCCAGCCGCCGCTGGTCGGCCTGCTGGCGAGCCGGCTCGCGCCCGGCGGCCACCTCCATCTGGCCACCGACTGGCAGGACTACGCCGAGCAGATGCTCGCGGTGCTGTCGGCCGAGCCGCTATTGCAGAACACCGCCGCCGACTACGCGCCGCGCCCCGAGACGCGTCCGCTCACCAAGTTCGAGCAGCGCGGCATCCGCCTCGGCCACGGCGTGTGGGACCTGCTGTTCCGCCGCGTGTAAGAACGGTCGCGTCCATGCGGCTATGATGCGGGCATGGACTTCCTCGAACTCGTCAAGGCGGCGCTCGCGCTGTTCGCCATCGTCGACCCGGTCGGCGTCATCCCGATCTTCCTTCTCGCCACCCACGGCTATACGCTGGCACAGAGCCGCGCTGCGGCGCGCATCGCCGCACTGACGGTCCTCGGCGTGCTGACCCTGTTCACCTTTCTCGGCGAGCCGCTGCTGATGTTCTTCGGGGTGCGGCTGGCGGCCTTCTCGGTGGCGGGCGGGCTGCTGCTGCTGTTGCTCGCCCTGGCGATGGTGCAGGCACACGTCAGCCCGCAGCGACAGACCCGGGACGAGGCGGTCGAGGCCGAGGAAAAGGACGCGGTCGGCGTGGTGCCGCTGGGGATTCCGCTGCTGGCCGGGCCGGGCGCGATCACTCACGTGATCGTGGCGGCGGGCGCGGCGAAGGGCGACCCGCTTAACCAGGCGGCGCTGCTGATCCCGGTGGCGCTGGTGACGCTGTCGGTGTGGCTGGCGTTCCGTGCCGCGCCGGCCATCGCGCGCCGGCTGGGGCGCACCGGCATCCATGTGGTGACGCGGCTGATGGGCCTCATCATCGCGGCGATCTCGGTCGAGATGATCGCGAGCGGACTCGGGCAGCTGTTCCCGGGGCTGCTCTCCTGAAGTGCGGGCAACGGGCACGATGTACCCGGTTGGGGCGCGGCGGCTGTCATTTCGCGCTCATCGCGGCGTCCTATCATGAAGTGGTTGCTGGCATGATCGATGCGCCACGCAGGTTTTCATTCCCAAGGAGCAAGCATGGAATTCGGACTGGTCGGACTCGGCCGCATGGGCGGCAACATGGCGCGGCGGCTGGCCCGCAAGGGCATCAGAATTGCGCTCAACAACCGCAGTCATGAAGTGAGTTCGGCCATCGCGGCAGAAACCGGCCATCTCGCCTGCGCTTCGCTGGCCGATCTGGTCGCGGCCTTGCAGGCGCCGCGCATCGTCTGGCTGATGCTGCCCGCAGGTGACGCCACCGAGCAGACGCTGCAGGCGCTGGCGCCGCTCTTGAGCCCGGGCGACCTGGTGGTCGACGGCGCCAACGGCTACTACAAGGACGACCGGCGGCGTGCCGACATGCTGGCCGTACGGCAGATCGATTTCGCCGATGCAGGCGTATCGGGCGGCGTGTGGGGGCTGGAAAACGGCTACTGCATCATGTTCGGCGGCAGCGATGCCGCCGCGGCGCGCCTGAAGCCCTACATGGAGGCGCTCGCGCCCACGCCGGCGACGGGCTGGCTGCATGTCGGCCCGGTCGGCTCCGGACACTTCGTGAAGATGGTCCACAACGGCATCGAGTACGGCATGATGCAGGCCTTCGCCGAGGGGTTTGCGCTGATGAAGCACAAGCCGGGCTTCGATCTCGACCTCGGCGCGATCGCCGAGCTGTGGCGGCATGGCAGCGTGGTGCGTTCGTGGCTGCTGGACCTGTCGGCGGATTTCCTGGCGCACGACCAGGCGCTCGACGCCATCCAGCCCTTCGTCGCCGACTCCGGCGAGGGCCGCTGGACCGCGCTGGAGGCGGTCGAGCAGGGTATCCCCGCCCCGGTGATGTCGCTGGCCTTGATGATGCGTTTTGCCAGCCAGGGCAAAAACGATTACGCAGCGAAAATGCTCGCCAAGATGCGCCAGGGATTCGGCGGCCACGCGCTCAAGGAGGGCGGCAAATGACCGGCCTCGAAGACTCGCTGCCGTGCACCTTCGTCATCTTCGGCGCGACAGGCAATCTGGCCACCAACAAGCTGCTGCCCGCGCTGTATCACCTGGAGGCAGCGGCCCGCCTGTCGGAGTCGCTCAATATCGTGGCGTTTTCGCGCCGCCCCTGGAGCGACGACGAATGGCGCAAATACATGCGCGAGACGCTCCCCGGCAAGATCAAGGGCAGGCACGATACGCCGGTGTTCGAACGTTTCATCGCCCGCTTCGCTTATCAGCAGGGCGACCTCAACGACGCCGAGTCGTACCAGGCGCTGGCCCGCCGCCTGCCTCCCGAAGAGGCCTGTTCGAGCACGGTGTTCTATCTCGCCATCAAGCCGGCGGAATTTGCGGCGGTGATCCACAACCTCGAAGCGGTCGGCCTGAACAAGCCGCGCGGTCTCAATCGCGTGGTGATCGAAAAGCCATTCGGCGAGGACATCGAGTCGGCGCGCATGCTGAACCAGCTGCTGCACCAGCATTTCGACGAGGAGCAGATTTACCGCATCGACCACTTCCTCGGCAAGGAAACGGTGCAGAACCTGCTGGTGTTCCGCTTCGCCAACACCCTGATCGAGCCCTTGTGGAACCGCAATTTCATCGACCACGTGCAGATCACCGTGGCCGAGTCGATCGGCATCGAGAAGCGCGCGGATTACTACGACCGCGCTGGCGCGCTGCGCGACATGCTGCAGAACCACCTGATGCAGCTGCTCACCGTCGTCGCCATGGAGCCGCCTGCCGCCCTTGAGGCCGATGCGCTGCACGACGAAAAGGTGAAGGTACTGCGCTCGATCCGCCCGATCGCCAAGCGCGCGGTGCATGCGCACGCGATTCGCGCGCAATACGCGCGCGGGACGATCGACGGCAAGGTCGTGCTGGGCTACCAGCAGGAGGAAAACATCGAGCCGAACTCCGCCACCGAAACTTACGTCGCCGCCAAGTTCTACATCGACAACTGGCGCTGGCGCGGGGTGCCGTTCTACCTGCGCACCGGCAAGCGCATGCCGCGCCAGACCTCGATGATCGCGCTGCGCTTCCGCCATCCGCCGCAGCAGCTGTTCCGTGAGACCCCGCTCGAATCGGTCGATCCCAACTGGATCCTGCTGTCGATCCAGCCCGACGAGTCGATGCGCATGGAAATCCATGTCAAGCAGCCTGGGCTCGACATGGACACGCGGCTGATGCAGATGAACGCGAGCTTTCTGAAAACCGACGAGCAGACGCTCGACGCCTACGAGACCCTGCTGCTCGACGTCATCGAGGGCGACCGTTCGCTGTTCCTGCGTTTCGACGAGGTCGAGTGGGCGTGGCGCGTGGTCGATCCCATCCTCAAGCACTGGACGATCGAGCGCGAATACATCCCGACCTACGCCGCCGGCAGTTGGGGGCCGGCGGACGCCAATCGCCTGTTCGACAGCGACGACCAGGTCTGGCGCAACGAACTGTGATGGCGACCCAGTGGCGGGTGTTTGCCGATGCCGATGCGCTGGTGCGGGCGCTGGCCGACGCGCTGTGCGCCGAGGCCGCCGCAGCGATCGCCGCGCGCGGGGCATTCCAGCTGGTGCTGGCGGGCGGCGGCACGCCGCGCGCGCTGTACGCCGAACTCGCGCGCCGCGGCGCGGGCGATGCGCGCTGGCACATCTGGTACGGCGACGAGCGCTGCCTGCCGGCGAACGATCCGGAGCGCAACAGCGCCATGGCGGAAGCCGCCTGGCTCACGGCGTCGGCTATTCCCGAAGAGCAGCGCTGGCCGATCCCCGCCGAGTACGGCGCCGGCGAAGGCGCGGCGGTGTATGCCGACTGGCTGGCGCGGGTGGGCGAATTCGACGTCGTGCTGCTCGGCATGGGCGAGGACGGGCATACCGCGAGCCTGTTTCCCGGTCACGACTGGGGTGCGCAAGCTGACGGCCCCGACGTGCTCGCCGTGCGCGACGCACCGAAGCCGCCGCCCGAGCGCGTGAGTCTGTCGGCGGCGCGGCTGAATCGCGGCGCGAAGCTGTGGGTCGTGGTGACCGGGGCTGGCAAGCGTGATGCCTTGCGGCGCTGGAGACGCGGCGAGGCGGTGCCGGTCGCGGCCATACAGGGGCGGCAGGAGACGGTTGCCTGGCTCGACGCCGCCGCGTGGCAGACGGGCGACTGAGCGAGCGGCGGGCCTGTCCTGAATGTTGTGTAAACGGACCTTTGGCAGGAAACTGCCGCCTTGTCCGGAGACACAATAAGCACCACGAAACACGACGTACCTGAAGCCCTGTTGACCAGCCTGCGGCCGACTACCAGAAACCCGAAGACCTGGTCGGCGAGAACGGCCTCCTGAAGCAGCTGACCAGGCTCTTGGTCGAGAAGGGCGGGTTCCCCCTTTTGCGAGTTCAAGCCTGAGCGTTTACCGCACAACTGAATTAGCGACCTGTTCTTCTGACACCGCGTGAAAACGATATCTGCGCGCTCAAAGAAGTCTGGTTGCGCCTCTTGAGCCGGGCATCCCTGACGCCACCTATTCCTAGCCTTGATGTTCTGGTGTTGCGTCAGGACTGCTGTCTGATTTGTGTGCCGGCTTGTTGCGCGCTGCCGCCAGCATCGCCGCCCGCGTCGCCGGCGTCTCCAGGCTGATGCGGCCGAGCGTGCCGCTGCGGTAGTCGGTCAAGAGGATCATCGCGGCCTTCTCCAGATCGAGTTCGCCGCCGCGCCCCTTGAGGAGGCAGCCGCGCTTCTTCGCCACCGCTTCCAGCACGCCGGCGGCATCGAGCCCTTCCGGCGCAAGGCCGTAGCGCGCCTTCAGCAAACCCGGATAGCGTTCGAGCAGGATGCTTGCGAGGAAGGTCGCCACCTCCTCGTCGATCACCGCGTTGCGCCCGATGGCGTGACTGGCGGCGAGCATGAAGCCGTCGGCGTCGTGCTCGATTTTCGGCCAGGTCATGCCCGGCGTGTCGACCAGGATCAGGCGCGGCGACAGGTTGATGCGCTGCTGCGACTTGGTGACCGCCGGTTCGTCGCCGACCGCCGCGACGCGGCGCTTGACCCAGGTGTTCATCAGCGTCGACTTGCCGACGTTGGGAATGCCCATGATCATCAGGCGCAGCGGCTTGAAGGTGTCGTCGCGGTGCGGCGCCAGCTTCTGCGCCAGCGCCGGCAGCTTCGCCACGTCGCCCGGCTTCTTGGCGCAAATCGCCACCGCCAGCACGCCGGGCTGCTTGTTGAAGTAGTCGAGCCAGGCGCGGGTGGCTTCGGGATCGGCGAGGTCGACCTTGTTCAAAAGCTTGAGGCAGGGCCGCTGGCGATGTGCGCGCAGCTCGTGGATCATCGGGTTGCTGCCGGCCTCCGGCAGGCGGGCGTCGAGCACCTCGACCACCACGTCGATCTGCGCCATCGTCTCCGCGGCCTTCTTGCGCGCGGTGGTCATGTGACCGGGGAACCACTGGATCGCCATGGCGTTCGGGCCTCTCAAGGAAACGGCGTCAGCCGCCCCCGCCGCCGCTGCCGATCCCGTGCGCCGCGGCGAGCACCAGCGCGTCGAAGTCGGCCGCGCTCATCAACCCGCGCTCGGCGACGATGTCGCGCACCGGGCGGCCGGACTTCTCCGACACCTTGGCGACCTCGGCGGCCTGGTTGTAGCCGATCTGCGTGTTCAAGAGCGTCGCGAGCGCGACGCTCTGGTGGATGAAGAACGCGCAGCGCTCGCGGTTGACGACGATGCCCTTGAGGTTCTTCTCGGTGGCCGCGTTCATCGCGTTGGTGAGCCAGTCCATGGCGTCGAACAGCGCGCTGCCGAGCGCCGGCATCATCACGTTGAGTTCCATCTGGCCGGCCTGCACCATGAACGAGACGGCGGCATCCTGCCCCAGCACCTGGAAGCAGACCTGGTTCAGCATCTCGAACATCACCGGGTTGACCTTGCCGGGCATGATGGAAGACCCCGGCTGCACCGGCGGCAGCTGGATTTCGCCCAGGCCCGTGCGCGGGCCGGACGCCAGCAGGCGCAGGTCGTTGGAAATGCGCGTGAGCTCCAATGCCAGATTGCGGATTTCGCCGGACAGCCGCGCCAGATCGTGCATCGACTGCATCTGCGCGACCAACTGTCCGACCTTGATCGGTTCGCCGGTGAGCTTGGCCAGTTCGGCGGCGGCGCGTGCCGGGTAGTCGGGCGAGGTGTTGAGCCCGGTCCCGGCTGCGGAGCCCCCGAGGCCGATTTCGCACAAGGCCGGGCGCACCGACTCCAGCGCCGCGGCGCAGCGGGCGAGCGTCCAGGCGTAGCCGGCGAATTCCTGCCCCAGCGTGGTCGGCACCGCATCCTGCAGGTGGGTGCGGCCGGATTTGACCGTGTCCTTCTCGCGCTCGGCCAGCCGCGAGAATTCGGCGGCCATCGCATGCACCGCCGCGATGAGGCGCGGCAGCTTGGCCAGCACCGCCAGGCGGATCGCGGTGGGGATGGTGTCGTTGGTCGACTGCCCCATGTTGACGTCGTCGTTGGGGTTGACCGGCTTGTAGGCGCCTTTTTCGCCGCCCAGCGCGACGTTGGCGAGGTTGGCGATGACCTCGTTGCTGTTCATGTTGTGGCTGGTGCCGGCGCCGGCCTGGAAGCGGTCGACCACGAACTGGTCGTTATGCTCGCCGCCGAGGATCTTCTCGCAGGCGGCGGCGATGGCGTCGCGCTTCTGCTCCGGCAGCCAGCCGGGCTGGCAGTTGGCACGCGCGGCGGCGAGCTTGATGCGCACGTGCGCTAGTACGAAATCCCTATCCGGCCGGCGACCCGAAATGGGAAAATTGGCCACGGCACGAGCGGTTTGTGCGCCATACCAGGCATTCTGGGGAACCCGGACTTCGCCAAGTGAGTCTGTCTCGATGCGGAATTCATTCATGGTGGAAAAACCAATGCAGACGTTACAAAGAGCTCGATTTTATCCGATGTGGCTGGCCGGGTTGGTGCTGGCGCTGACGGCGTCGTGGGCGCAGGCGGCGGATTTCAGGGTGACCGACACCGAAGGCAAGTTGCATACGCTGTCGGGCTACAAGGGCAAATGGGTGCTGGTGAATTACTGGGCGACCTGGTGCCCGCCCTGTCTGGAGGAAATCCCCGATCTGATTGCGCTGCACGAGAACAAGAAAAACAATCTCGTCGTCATCGGCGTGGCGCTCGATTACCGCAACGCCAAGCAGGTGACCGATTTTGCCGACGGCCTGCTGGTCAACTACCCCATCGTGCTGGGCAACGCGCAGATCGTGAACCAGATCGGGCCGGTGCGGGGCTTGCCGACCACCTATCTGTACAATCCGGACGGCAAGATGGTCGCCCAGCAAGTGGGGGCGATCACCCGCGCCGCAGTGGAAAACTATATCGCCGGCAAAACGGCCAATTCCAAGAAGTAAGCTCAGTCCGCAATACCGAGGAGACACCATGCGCCAAATGCTTATCGCGTTCTTGCTGCTGTTCGCCGCGCCGACCTGGGCGGAAACGCGCGATCCGACCAACCATTTCTTTCAGCCCAAATTCGGCGACTTCAAGGCCGAACTCGATGCCGCCAGACAGCAAGGGAAAAAAGGCATCTTCATGTTTTTCGAGATGGATGAGTGTCCGTTTTGTGAACGCATGAGAGCCACCATCCTCAACCAGGCGGATGTGCAGGATGCCTACCGGGCGCAATTCCTGCTGTACCCGATGGACGTCAACGGCGACACCGAGATGACCGATTTCCAGGGCAAGCACACTACCGAAAAGGCCTTCGCCTTCAGCCACCGCGTGCGCGCGACGCCGACGCTGCTGTTCTTCGACCTCGACGGCAAACTGATCACGCGCCACACCGGCCCCACCAAGGACCCGGCCGAATTCCTACTGCTCGGGAAATACGTGGCCGAGGGCGCGTACGCCAGCCAGCCCTTCACCAAATACAAGCAAGGCAAATGAAGCGGGGGGCATGGGCCGCTCTGCTGGCATGCGCGCTGTCCGCCGCCGCGTCGGCCGAGCGGCTGACGCTGGACGAGGCGCTGGCGAGCGTGGCGGCGCCTCACCCCGACCGCCGGGTGGCCGAAAGCGCATTGGCGCTGTCGCGCGCGGATCGCGAGCAGGCGGCGAGCCGTCAGGACTTCAGCCTGTTTCTCGACGGCAGCCTCCGAACCGGACGACGCCCGGACGGCGACTGGAAGCCGGACAACATCGGCCGTGTCGTCGCGCGCAAGCCGCTGTTCGATTTCGGCCGCAGCAGCCAGGCCATTGCGGCGGCGGATCAGGATGTCGCGGCGCGCCAGGCGGAATTGCTCAATGTCGAGAGCCTGCGCCGCATCGACATCATGGCGCGCTACTTCGATGTGCTGCTGGCTGACATGCAGTCCGCCGCCGACAGCGAATTCGTCGCCGTGGCCTATGTTTCGTGGGACAACGCGCGGGACCGCTTCGAAGTGGGCCAGATCAGCCAGCCCGACCTGCTGCGGCTGGAAGCCGAATACCAGGATATCCGCGAGCGCCGCAACGCCAGCCAGCAGCGCATGCGCAGCACGCGGCAGAAACTCGCCCACGCGATCAACCGCCCCGGAAAACTGCCCACCGAACTGGCCGATCCGGCCCTGGCAGACAACGCCCGGCCGCTACCCGAATACGAATCCCTGCTGCCCTGGGTGATGGAGAAGAATCCGCGCGTGCTGGCGCTGCAGGCGCAGGTGGCGGCGGCGGATGCGCGGCTTGCGGCGGTTCGCGCCGAGCGCAACCCGCTGCTCGACGCCGAGGTGGTCGGCGGCGGCTATAGCCGCGAATCGGCCACGCGCGACGAGCTTAGCGCCGGACTGGTATTCAACATTCCGCTGTATCAGGGCGCGCGCGTGGATTCCCGGGTGGCGCGCGAACTGGCGCAGAAGGAACGCAGCGTCGCCGAACTGGAAAAACTCAAGCTCGACCTGGCGGACACCCTGCTTGCCACCCTGCAGGAAATCGAATGGCTGCGCGATAGCGGGCGTCCCGCCGCCGACAAGCAGATCGAATACCGCGACTGGGCGCTGGAGCGCTCGCGCGCGGAATACGAGCTCGAACTGAAAACCAATCTGGGCACCAGCATGGCCGAAACGCAAATGGCGCAACTGCGCCGCAAGCAGGTGGAATACCGCCTGGCGCTGGCGCTGGCGCGGCTGGAGGCATTGTCCGGCGGCAGTTTGCCGCCTGTTGAGGGAGCACGGAAATGAAGCAGAGCGTCGTGGCCGGAGCGTTGGCCGGCTGGTGGCTGGCGGCAGCCGGTCCGCTATGGGCGGCTGACAAGGTCGAACTCACCACCCGTGTGTCCGGGGTGGTGGACGAGGTGCTGGTCAAGCCCGGCCAGCGCGTCAGGAAAGGCGCGGTGCTGCTGCGGCTGGACAAGACTGTCTTGCAGGCGCGTTTCGATGAAGCGGCAGCGGAGCATGCGCGCGCGCAGGCCGACGAAGCGGATGCCCGGCGCGAGCTCGACCGGGCGGAGGAGCTGTTCAACCGCACCGTGTCGTCGACCACCGAACTCGACGCGGCGACGCTGCGTCACGTGCGTGCGCAGGCGGCCGTCTCTGTCGCGCAGGCGCGCCGCACGATCGCGCAAAAGAACCTGAGCGACGCGGAGCTCAAGGCGCCGTTTGCAGGGGTGGTCAGCGCGGTGCCGGGCGCCCCCGGCACCGTGGTGGCGGCGGACTGCCAACCGAAGCCCCTGGTCATCCTGGACTCCGGGCGCCCGTAAGCCACCTGCGCCGGGCGATCCGTCCGGCGTCAGCCGCCCATGCGTTGCGCCACGCCGGCTTCCATTTCCGCCGCCTGGTGCGGCGAGGCCACGGCGGCAATCACCTTGCGGCACACGGGCAAAACGGCCTTGAATCCGGCAAGATCCTGTACCTCGCTCATCTGCCTGTAGGCCGGGGATTTGGTTCCCACCAGCGCAGCCATGAACTCCAGCACATAGGTTTGTACTTCCGCCAGGTTTACGGTGCTTGGCACCGGTGCGCTGACGGCTGCTGCGGCATGAACTGCCGTCATGTTGCGCAAGGGCTGGATGAAGCCGTTTTGCAGCAGCTCGTTCACCATGGTTTCCAGTTCGGCGCAATTGGGCAGCTTGCTGCGCAATTCGCCAAAAGAAATACCATTCCCCACACTGAACAGAATCTGCCGGTGCCGGGGCCGCAGCGTATGGCCCAGGTTGAAGATTTCCTCCTGTCCCTTGAGCGTGCGGGACAATTGCATCGTCATTTCCATGCTCGCCTCCGTTATTGTGATACAGGTACATGGCCTGTGCCCGTTACGCTGCATAGCCTGTGCCAGCTAAGAGTGAGCGCGCAGACTTGTCGAAACACAAGGTTTTCAGCGTGATTGAGTCGCTGCGGCGGGGAAAGGCAGAACGGCCGGGGTGATGGAGACGTGACGGAGCGTTGAGATTTCGCCAGGTGGCTCAGGCGCCTTTTCGCGTCGGCCGGAAAAGGTTTCCCGGCCGCGCGTCGGGGGCGTCAGCTGCGGGAGCCGATGGATGCGTCTGCCGACTTGGTGGCGGGGAGGTAATCCCAGTGGCGCTTCCAGGCGCCCACCACCAGATTCGGGTATTCCGGGCGGCCCAGGCTGCCGTTGTAGCGCCCCAGCGCGCGAAACAGGTCGCCGCGTTCGATGTCGATATAGTGGCGCAGGATCAGCGCGCCGTAGCGCAGATTGGTGCGCAGCTGGAACAGGTTGTGGTCGGGGTTGCCGATGGTCTTGACCCAGAACGGCATCACCTGGGTATAGCCGCGCGCACCCACCGGCGATACGGCGTATTTGCGGAAACCGCTTTCCACGTGGATCAGGCCAAGCATCAATTGCGGGTCGACGCCGGCACGCGAGGCCTCCCAGTGCAGGGTGGTGAGGAATTCCAGCCGCTCGGCCTCGTCCGGCATGCGCTTGGCGAGCCGGCGCGACATCTCCTTGAGCCAGGCCGCCTCGTCGGCGACATTGCGAAACGCGGTGCGGGTGACGGCGGTGTCCGCCAGCGCACGCTGCAGGGACGAGCGCACATTGGCCGACATCGCTTCCTCGCGCTGCCCGCCCGCATGCGCGGGCAGGGCAAGCAGCAGGGCAGCGATCAGCAGTCCGGTGTGCGTCGTTTTTTTCATGTCAGTGCCCCAGCAATCCCGTGAAAAATTCCGTGGCGCCGGCCAGCGCGATTTTTTGCGCTTCGCCGCTTTGGTCCGCCGCAGCGCGGCGCGGCTGGTATTCGACGACGCCGTCCTTGAGTCCGCGCTCGCCCACGGTGACGCGATGCGGAATGCCGATCAGCTCGGCGTCGGCGAACATCACGCCGGGGCGCTCGTCGCGGTCGTCCAGCAGCACGTCGAAGCCGGCGGCGGTCAGGTCAGCATAGAGCGTATCGGCAGCTTTTTGAACCATTCCGCTCTTGGCGTAGCCGATCGCCACGATCACCAGCAAGAACGGTGCCATGGACTTCGGCCAGACGATGCCGCGCTCGTCATGGTA
This sequence comes from Thiobacillus sp. 65-1059, assembly GCA_001897675.1. Lineage (GTDB taxonomy): Bacteria > Pseudomonadota > Gammaproteobacteria > Burkholderiales > Thiobacillaceae > Thiobacillus. Next base: position 86,514 of record MKUE01000135.1, read on the forward strand.
TTGCTCGATGGCCGATGCCACGATGCGCGACACGCCGATGCCGTAGCAGCCCATTTCCATGGCCTGGGCCTTGCCGGCCTCGTCCAGATAGGTGGCGTCCATCGCCTGCGAATACTTGCTGCCAAGCTGGAACACATGGCCGACCTCGATGCCGCGGCACAGTTGCAGCGTGCCTTTGCCGTCGGGGCTGGGGTCGCCGGTGACGACATTGCGTATATCGGCCACGCTATCCGGTTCCTGCAGATCGCGGCCGAAATTGACCCCGGCCAGGTGGAATTTCGGCTTGTTCGCGCCGCAGACGAAATCGCTCATCGCCGCGACCGTGCGGTCGGCGATGACCCTGATCTTGTTGCGATCGATCCCGACCGGCCCCAGAAAGCCGGGTGGGCAATCGAAGGCCGCGCGAATTTCGGCTTCGTTCGCCAGGCGGAAATCCGCGAAGCCTTCCAGCTTGCCGAGCTTGACTTCGTTCAGCATGTGGTCGCCGCGCAGCAGCAGGACGGTCAGTTGCTCGCCGGCCACGACGGCGATGAGCTTGACGGTACGGGCCAGCGGAATGCCGAGCAGGGCGGCGACGTCCTCGCAGGTCGTCTGCTTCGGCGTGTCCACCTCGCGCAGGGTTTCCTGCGGCGCGGCGCGCGGCGTCGCGGGAGCGAGCGCCTCGGCCAGCTCGACGTTGGCGGCATAGTCGGAATCGGGGCAATACGCGATCAGGTCTTCGCCGGAATCGGCCAGCACATGGAATTCGTGCGAGGCCGAACCGCCGATGGCGCCGGTGTCGGCGGCCACCGCGCGGAAGGTCAGCCCCAGCCGGCTGAAAATCCGCGTGTAGGCGTCGTACATCGTCTGGTAGGTTTCGGCGAGGCTGTCGCGGCCGGCGTGGAAGGAATAGGCGTCCTTCATCAGGAATTCGCGCGCGCGCATGACGCCGAAGCGCGGGCGGATCTCGTCGCGGAACTTCATCTGGATCTGGTAGAAGTTGACCGGCAGCTGGCGGTAGCTCTTGATCTCGCGGCGCGCGACGTCGGTGATGACTTCCTCGTGGGTGGGCCCGAAGCAGAAATCGCGCTGGTGGCGGTCCTTGATCTTCAGCATCTGCGGGCCGAACACCGCCCAGCGCCCGGTTTCCTGCCACAGTTCGGCGGGCTGCACCGCCGGCATCAGCAGTTCGATCGCGCCGGCGCGGTTCATTTCCTCGCGCACCACCGCCTCGACCCGGCGCAGCACCCTGAGGCCGAGCGGCATCCAGGTATACAGCCCCGATCCCAGGCGCTTGATGAGGCCGGCGCGCAGCATCAGCTTGTGGCTGACAAGCTCGGCTTCGGACGGGGCTTCCTTGGTGGTAGAAATGAAGAACTGGCTGGCGCGCATGCTGAGGCAATCAAAACGAAAAGCGGCATTTTAGCGTGCGGACGTGTAATCTTTCGCGCTCGGTTTTTGCGATGAGGTGGCAATGCGCTTGAGGTTTGGGAAACGCCGGGCGGACGACGGCGGGCTGGAAGTGACCGAGGAGCGCGGCCTGCGCACGCTGCACCTGGGCAGCCGCGCGATCCAGAGCGCGATGCGCGTGAGCCGGCCGTGGGATCTGGAACTGGCCTATACGCGCGCGATGATGGGCTTCCTGATGTTCAATCCGCTGCCGCAGGAGGTGCTGATGATCGGCCTCGGCGGCGGCTCGCTCGCCAAGTTCATCCGCAAGCAGCGGCCGCAGACGCACATCACCGCGGTGGAGATCGACCCGCGGGTGATCGCCGCCGCCCGCACGCATTTCGAATTGCCGCCGGACGACGCGGCGCTCACCGTGGTCGAAGCCGACGGCGCATTGTATGTGCGGCAGCATCCCGGCAGCGCCGACGTCATCCTGCTCGACGGCTTCGACGCCGGCAATCAGGTGGAGGCGCTGGCGACCCAGACGTTTTATGCAGCCTGCCGCCGCGCGCTCAAGCCGGGCGGCGTGCTGGCGGTCAATCTATGGGGGCGCGACAAGGCGTTTCCCGAGTACTTGGCGCGTCTTTCGCGCGCGTTCGACGGCGAAGTCGGCTGGATTTCGGTGCAGTACAAGACCAACGTCATCGTGTTTGCGTTCGCCGAGCCGGGTGCGGCGGCCCGGCTCATCGACGCGCAGCCTCGCCTGGCCGACCTGTCGAAACGCTGGGGGCTCGATTTGCGCGGCTTCGCACGGGATTTTCAGTGGCTGGAGGCCGCCGCGCCCTTGCTCGATTGAATGCGGCCAGGGCGGGGCAGCGGAGTTCGACATCGGGCGCGCGCTTTCGTCGCCTGGCCCCGGAACGGCGCCAGCGCAGCCGAATGTCGCTCCGGAAACCGCCGCATGCAGTGCTGTCCATGCGCCGCGCCGGCGAGGCGGCTGCCGGCGGCTTGGGTGTCCTCTGGAAATGCCAATTAAAACAATGCTTAACGGCTGGTTTCGGGCGGCGTAAGGTTTGCAATTTCCGGCGGGTGTGAAAGAATGCAGGTAATCGAACTTTATTGATGGTGGCGGCCATGATCGACCGAGAAGGGTACCGCCCGAACGTAGGCATTGTATTGTGCAACGCGCGCAACCAGGTTTTCTGGGGCAAGCGCGTCAACCAGCACGCCTGGCAGTTTCCCCAGGGCGGCATCAATGCAGGGGAAACGCCGGAACAGGCCATGTTCCGGGAACTGGAAGAAGAAGTGGGCTTGCAGGCCGAGCATGTGCGTATTCTGGGACGCACGCGCGAGTGGCTGCGTTACGACGTGCCTGCCCATTGGACCCGGCGCGACAGCCGCGGCCTCTACCGCGGCCAGAAGCAGATCTGGTTTTTGCTGCGGCTGACCGGACGCGACAGCGACGTCTCGCTGCGGGCCAGCACTCACCCCGAGTTCGATGCCTGGCGCTGGAACGAGTACTGGGTGCCGATGGATGCGGTGGTCGACTTCAAGCGCGAGGTCTACCGTCTGGCGCTCGAGGAACTCGAACGCTATCTGCACAAGGACGTGCGCTATTTGCGCCAGCGTGCGCACCGTCCGTGCGACCGGCGCGGCATGGTGCTGGATCTGCGGTTGAAGCCCTGAAGTTCGGGGCAGGGAGACGCGATGAAGATACGGATCCATGCCTCAACCACACTGACGAGCGCTTCATGCTCCGTTCCTGGAGCCCCCTTGTGGCAGATCGCTCCCACGCGCGATGTCGGCGGCAAGCGGCTGACCGACTTCATGATGCTGATCCCGCGTTTGCGCAGCCGGCCGCTGGCCGAGATCGAGCGCACCTCGCGTGATATTCAGGCCGTACTGGCGCTGCATCAGGAGGTGGTGTTTGCCGATCTCAACCTGAAACTGAACCTGCTGTGGGTGTCGCTGCGCCCGCGATCGGGCGCGATAAGCGAACTGGCGGCGGCGATCCGGCTGCGCGTGCCCGAGGCCGTGCTGGTGGCGCATTACGCCGAACTCCGATAGCCGCCCCGCCATGCCGATCGGGCGAACCCGAGCCGTCGGGAGCGGCGTGCGGGCCGAAAAACAAGTGTGGGCGTCACTTCGGCGGCGTCTCAATGCCCCTGTAAACGGCAGGGAATCCCGCGTCTTTTCAGCGTTTCCTTTTACCCAAAGCGGCAGAATTCGTTAAAATGAGCGATTGCTAATTAACCTGCCGGAGCAAACATGGCCGTTTCTGAACTTCAGGTGCAAACCGCACTGAAAGAGTTGGTCGATCCCAACACCCACAAGGATTACGTCTCGACCAAATCTGCCCGCAACATCAAGATCGACGGCGGCGCCGTTTCGGTCGATATCCTGCTGGGCTACCCGGCGCAGAGTCAGCTGGCCGTCATCAAGCAGCAGATCGAAGACGCGCTCAAGACCCTTCCCGGCGTGACCGCCGCCACCGCCAACGTCAGCTTCAAGATCGTTTCGCACAGCGTGCAGCGTGGCGTCAAGCTGATCCCCAACGTCAAGAACATCATCGCCGTTGCCTCCGGCAAGGGCGGCGTCGGCAAGTCCACCACCGCCGTCAACCTGGCGCTGGCGCTGGCGGCCGAAGGCGCCCGCGTCGGCATGCTCGATGCCGACATCTACGGTCCGTCGCAGCCGACCATGCTCGGCATCACCGACAAGCCCGAATCCACCGACGGCAAGAACCTCGATCCCTTGATCGGCCACGGCATCCAGGCGATGTCGATCGGCTTCCTGATCGACGTCGAAACGCCCATGGTGTGGCGCGGCCCGATGGTCACCCAGGCGCTGGAACAGCTGCTCAACAACACCAACTGGAACGACCTCGACTACCTGGTGGTCGACCTGCCGCCCGGCACCGGCGACATCCAGCTGACGCTGGCGCAGCGCGTGCCGGTGACCGGCGCGGTGATCGTCACCACGCCGCAG
>MKUE01000136.1:0-7528 GCA_001897675.1 Thiobacillus sp. 65-1059
GCGTTCATGCCGCCGGAGATGATCGGGGTGGTGGGCTTCATGCCGTACCACTTCTGGAAGTAGACCGGGCCCTGGCACTCGTCGCGCTCGATCATGTAGGCGATGCCCTTGTCGGACGCCTCGCCTTCCATCTTGCCGTAGCCCATGGTGCCGACGTGGATGCCGGACGCGCCCTGCAGGCGGCTCATCTTGGCCAGAACGAAGGCAGTGTAGCCGCGCTTGGCGGACGGCGAGGTGACGGCGCCGTGGCCGGCACGGTGGTAGTGCAGGTACTGGCCGGGGTAGTTGCGGCGGGCGGTGGTGACCATGCCCGGGCCGCCGACGTAGCCGTCGACCAGGAAGGCCAGCTTGTCGGCGTCGGGGCCGAACACTTCCAGGCCGTAGTCGGCGCGGGCCAGCATCTCGTAGTGGTCGTCGGCGGTGATGTTCATGGAGAACAGCTTGGCCTGGCCGGTTTCATCCTGGGCGCGCTTCATGGCGTCGTACACCAGCGGCAGCACCTTCTTCAGCGGACAGAACACCTGGTTGCCCTGCGGCTCGTCGTTCTTGATGAAGTCGCCGCCCAGCCAGAACTGGTAGGCCGCCTTGGCGAACGGCTCGGGACGCAGGCCCAGCTTCGGCTTGATGATGGTGCCGGCGATGTAGCCGCCGTCCTTGACCGGACGGCCGAGGATGCGCCACAGGTTGGAGATGTCGGTGGCGGGGCCATCGAACATCTGGATGGCGCGCTGCGGCACATAGAAGTCGATCATCTTGGCGTGCTCGATATCGCCCATGCCCTGGTTGTTGCCGATCGCCAGGGTCAGGAAGGAGACCAGCATGAAGCGGCCGTCGGTGACGTTGCGGTCGAACAGCTCGATCGGGTAGGCGATCCGCATGTCTTCGTTCGCTTCATCGATGTAATACACCAGCGCGTCGACGCCCTTGGTGAATTCGTCGGTGGTCGAGACTTCGACGTTGGTGCCGGTCGAGGATTCGGCGGCGAAGTGGGCGGCCGCTTCCAGGTAGCCGTAGCCGGCCTTCGGCTTCATCTTGTAGGCGACGAGAATGTGCTTCTCGCCCTTCATCAGGTCTTCTTCTTTGAGGCTGAGGTCGGCGTAACGTGCGGACTGATCCATGGCGTGCTCCTGCGAGTGAAAAAAGCTCCGGGAGCCCCGCCCCCGAAAACGACAGGAGCGGACTATACGGACACGCTTATATAATTAATATTCAATTGTTATGATAAAAACTATATAAATCTCCTTATAGGTTGATCGAGTCATGCGCCGACTGACGCTCCGCCAATTCCGGGTCTTCGAGGCCGTCGCCCGCAACCTGTCGTTCTCGCGCGCGGCCGCGGAGCTGCACCTGTCGCAGCCGGCGGTCTCGATGCAGGTGCGCGGGATCGAACTGATTCTGGGGATGCCGCTCACCGAGCAGCTGGGCAAGAAAATCTATCTCACCGACGCCGGACGCGAGGTGCTGCACGCCAGCCAGGCGATCACCGCACGGCTGGACGATCTGCAGCACAACCTCGCGCAGCTCAAGGGCGTCGACAGCGGCAGCCTGCGGCTGGCGGTGACGTCGACGGTCAATGCCATTGCCACCGGCATCCTGGCACGCTTCCGCAGCGGTCACCCGGGCGTGGCCGTCCACCTCGACGTATCGAATCGCGCGACGGTGCTGGATCTGCTGGCGAACAACCGCATCGATCTCGCGATCATGGGGCAGGTGCCGGAGGGTCTCGGGCTTGCAGCGACCCGCTTCATGGACAACCCGCTGGTGGTGATCGCGCCGCCCGGCCATCCGCTGGCAGGGCGGCGCAAGGTGACGGTCGAGGCGCTCGCGGCCGAGTCCTTCCTGGTGCGGGAAGCCGGCTCCGGTACGCGCGCGGCGATGGAGCGTTTCTTCGCCGCACGCGGACAGGACATCCGCAGCAGCATGGAGATGAGCAGCAACGAGGCGATCCGCCAGGCCGTTCAGGCCGGGCTGGGACTCGGCATCCTGTCGCAGCAGACGCTGGAAATGGAATTGACCTTGAAGCGGCTGGCGGTGCTGAACGTCGAGGGCTTTCCCATCATGCGCCACTGGTACGTGGTGCACCGCGCCGACAAGCGGCTGTCGCCGGTGGCGCAGGCGTTCAAGCAGTTCGTGCTGGCCGACGCCGGCACCAGGCCGGCGCGGCGCAAATAGGGCCTGTCCACGCTGTTTTCACGCCTGCGGCGAGGCCGACAGCGCAGATTCGGCCCGGGGCCTGCCGTAGCTGGCGTCGAGCGTCTTCAGCGCGACTTCCTTGGTCTTGAAGATGTGGTCGGCGGGGATCACCCTCGACAACCCGCTCCGCTCGAACGCTTGCATCACCTGGCGCTTCAGGCTGCTGAAGTAGAGCGTCACGTTGCGCTCGCGCAGCTGCTCGGCCAGCGCGCGCAGCTTCTCCTCGCCCGACACGTCGAGATCGTTGATGCCGCTGCCGATGACCAGCACCGCCTGCGCCTGCGGGAAGCGTTCCAGTGCCCGCAGCACCACGTCCTCGAAGTAGGCGACGTTGACGAAGTTGAGCGAGCCGTCGAAGCGCAGCACCACGTAGCGCTCGCTGATCGCCGGCAGCTTGTGGGTGTCGATGCCGCCGAGCACGCCGTCCGGATGGCGGCCGAGGATCTCGGCGCGCGGCCGCATGTTGCGATAGAGGTAGAGCGCGACCGTCAGCCCGACGCCCAGCAGGATGCCGTTGGCGAGCGCCGGTGCCATCGCCAGCGTGGCGACGAAGGTGGCGATGCCGATCACCGCGTCGGGACGGTTGACCTTCCACGCGTGCACCAGCGGCGCCACGCGCACCAGCCCGAACACCGCGAGCATGATCACCGCCGCCAGCACCGCCTGCGGCAGGTGGTACAGCAGCGGGGTGAGGAACAGCATCACCGCGAGCACGCCGAGCGCGCTGACGATGGCGAACAGGCCGGTGCGCGCGCCCTCGCGCGCCGCCACCGCCGAGCGCGAGAACGAGCCGCTCACCACGTAGGCATGGAAGAAGCTGCCGACGATGTTGGCCAGCCCCTGTCCCACCAGTTCGCGGTTGGTGTCGATGCGCTGCCCGGTCTTGGCGCTGATCGCCTTGGAGATCGAGGTGGCCTCCATGAAGCCGAGCAGCGCCATGACGAGCGCCGCCGGCAGCAGCGGCAGCACCAGCGCCCAGTCGACGTGCGGCACTGCGAAGCCGGGCACGCCGGCCGGAATCGCGCCGACCACTTCGCCGCCGCCGGTGAATTTCACCTCGCCGCCGGCGACGCCGCCGAAGCGCCAGTGCCCCATGCCGAGCGGCTCGCTCTCGGGCATCTCGCCGGCGACGACGAATTGCGGCTCGCCGTTCGGTCCGGTGTGGCGCGTGAAATCGATCTGGTGCAGCTGGATGCGCAGCTTCATCATCTGCTCGCCGAGCGCGGCGGCGGCAGCCTGGTTGCGTGCGATGCCCGTTTTCAGGTCGAGCAGCGCGTCGAAATTTGCCCCCGCCTCCTCGGCCCGCGCCAGATCGGCCTGCAGGCGCGCCGTCGCCTCGCTGTTGCGCTTGAGCGCGACGGCCGCCTGGTCGAGCCGCACCACCAGCGCGCGCACGCCGTCGTCCTGGATCGCTTCGACGCCCGCCTTCGAGGTGCGCTCGAAACCAATCGCATAGCTCGCCAGCGTGGTGACGACGATCGCGATCAGCACGCCGGGCAGGCGCGGCAGACGCTTCTGCAGCAGCCAGATGAGACCGAAGGCGCCGAGGCCGAATAGCAGCGTCGGCCAGTGGGTGCTGCCGAGCTGCTGCAGCACCACCCAGAGGTCGGCGAGGAACCAGTCGCTGCGCGGCATCGGCACGTTGATCAGCTTGTTGAGTTGCGACAGGCCGATGATCAGCGCAGCGGCATTGGTGAAGCCGATGATGACCGGGTGCGACAGGAAGTTCACCAGCACGCCGAGGCGGAACAGGCCCAGCGCCAGGCGCAGGATGCCGACCATCAGCGCGAGCATCACCGACAGCGCGATGAAGGCCTCGCTGCCGGCTGCGGCATAGGGCAGCAGTGCCGCCGCCGACATCAGCGACAGCATCGCGGTCGGCCCGGTGTGCAGCTGGCGCAGCGACCCCCACAGTGCGGCGACGATCACCGGCAGGAAGCCGGCGTAGAGTCCGTACACCACCGGCAGGCCGGCGAGTTGCGCGTAGGCCATGCTCTGCGGCACCAGGATGAGGGCGACCGTGATGCCGGCGAGCAGGTCGGCACGCAGGCTCGCGCGCGTCATGGGAAACCACGCGAGGAAGGGCAGCAGCCGCGTCAGAACAGGATTGGTGGGCGTCAACATCGGTCTCTCCGTCAAACTTGCAAGCGAGGTCGTGGCGCTCATCCATCGCCGGGCCAAGGCCCGACGCATCGTCTATCCGGGCCGCAACGACCCGGTTCCGGCGGCGAGAAGACTCACCGCTCGCGGTGCACGCCTGCAGGCGGGTGCCGCGTCCCCGCGGCCGCTGGGGGTGACCCGGCGCTGCGGCACACGCCTGCGACGTGCACGGTCAATCCGGCCAGACGCGGCCCGGATGCGGGGCTGCCACGGCAGCCTGGGGGGCGGCGACGACGCGCTTGGGCGCCGCCGTCTTTGCCGGTGCCGGCACCGGTGCCTTGTCGGCGGCGGCCGGCGCCGTCTGCTGGGTCTTCACCTTGCGCACGCCCGCGGCGAGCTTGCCTGATGCCTTGTTCATGAACTCAGTACCTCCTTGATGATTGCTTCCACGTCCGCGACCGCCGCCGCGCCGCGGCTGCCCAGCGCATACACGCTGCCGCCTTCCAGCGCCGCGCTGCGGAACGCCGCACGCCGCGTCAGTCCGTTCGCCAGTGCCGGCAGGCCGAATTCGGCGAGCGCCTGTTGCATCGCCCCCGACAGCGCGTTGCGGCGGTCGAGCTGGTTCACGACCAGGTACGCGCGCAGCGGCCGGTTGCGCCGTTGCGCCGTGCGCACCGCCTCGGCCATGTCGACGCTCGCCCACAGGTCCAGCGGCGACGGCTGCACCGGGACCAGCACCACGTCGACCGCCTGCATCACCTGCTGCAGCACGCCCGACTGCAGGTGCGGCGGGCAGTCGACCAGCACGTGGCGCTGCGCGCGCGCCGCGTCGCGGATCGCGGCGTCGACCGCACCCTCGCCGAGCCGGCGCACCGGCGGCAGGTCGCCGGATTCGCTGCCGACCCGCGCCCAGTGCCCAGCCGAGCCTTGCGGATCGGCATCGAGCAGGACGGTGGCGCCGCGCCGGTGCAGGCCGGCGGCGAGATTGACCGCCAGCGTGGTCTTGCCGGTGCCGCCCTTCTGATTCGCCAGCGCGATGCGCAGCGCGGCCATCGCGTCAGGCCGCGCCGGGGGCGAGCGCGTCGATCTGCTGCGCCAGCGCGACCAGGTCGGGGCCGATCTTCTTGCCGTCGGCGTCGAGCGTGACGCTGACGTAGGTCTTGCCGAAGCTGAGGTTCGGGTAGTGCTGCGCCGCCTCGGCCACTTTCGCCACGCCGTCGAGGAAGCGCCGGGTCTCGGCGTAGGTCTCGAACTCGAAGCGCCGGCTCAGCATCGGCGGCAGATCCTGCCGCTGCCAGTGCGGGATCGGGTTGTTGTCCTCAGGCATAACGTTTCTCCTTCGATCTCAGGTCGGCTTCCATGCGGTCGAGTTCCTGCAGGTGTTCCAGCTCGTCGTTCAGGATCTTCTGGAACAGCGCGTGGTGCGCGCCATCGCGCACCCGTGCACAGTAGGCGGCGGCTTCCTCGTACAGGCGCACCGCCTCGACCTCGAGCACGCGGTCGATCGCGAGCATCTCCTCCAGCGAGCGGCCCAGCCGCACCGGCGGCAGCTGCGTGGCATTCGGTGCCGCACCGAGCTTCAGCAGCGCATCGGTCAGGCTCGCGACGTGGCCGAGCTCCTCAATGACGTCCTGGTGGAAGTGGCTGCAGTAATCCGCCAGCTGCCACAGGCCGCACAGCCTGGACTGGGCCATGTACTGCTGCACCGCAGCCATTTCATGCCCCAATGCCCGGTTGAGATATCCCAGTAGTCGTGGGTCCATCGCCGTAACCTCGCTCACCCGCTCAGAAGTTGACGCAGGCCACCTCGCCGTCGCGCCCGCCGCCGCCGGCATCCGCCTCGCTCGGCAGGATGCCTTCGACTTCGTTGTGGACGCGGGCGATGATGTGGGCGGCAACCAGGCCGTCGCCCACACGCTCGCATGCATCCGCACCGGCACGCACCGCCGCGTTGACCGCGCCGGTTTCGCCGCGCACCAGGACGGTGACGTAGCCGCCGCCGACGAACTGGCGGCCGATCAGCCGCACTTCCGCCGCCTTGGTCATCGCGTCCGCCGCCTCGATCGCGGGAACCAGACCGCGCGTTTCGATCATGCCGAGCGCGATGCCGCTGGCCGTGCCCGTCATGACCGTACGCTTCGTTTCAACTGCCATGTCCATGGCGCGCCCCGATCAGGCCGCGGCCGCGGTCGGCAGGATGTTTTCGACTTCGTTGTGGACGCGGGCGATGATGTGGGCAGCAACCAGGCCGTCGCCCACGCGCTCGCATGCATCCGCACCGGCGCGCACCGCCGCGTTGACCGCGCCGGTCTCGCCACGAACGAGGACGGTGACGTAGCCGCCGCCGACGAACTGGCGGCCGATCAGGCGCACTTCCGCCGCCTTGGTCATCGCGTCAGCCGCTTCGATCGCGGGAACCAGACCGCGGGTTTCAATCATGCCCAGGGCAATGCCAGTCATTCCAGTAGCCATTTTCCTAACTCCTATCAAAAATTGCGTTCAATCCGTTGCGCCGGGCCCAATCAGGCCGCAGCGGCGGTCGGCAGGATGCCTTCGACTTCGTTGTGCACGCGGGCGATGATGTGGGCAGCGACCAGGCCGTCACCCACGCGCTCGCAGGCGTCGGCACCGGCACGCACCGCGGCGTTCACCGCACCGGTCTCGCCGCGCACCAGCACGGTCACGTAGCCGCCACCGACGAACTGGCGGCCGATCAGGCGCACTTCGGCGGCTTTGGTCATGGCGTCGGCGGCTTCGATCGCCGGCACCAGACCACGCGTTTCAATCATTCCAAGGGCGATGCCCGTCATTGCGTTTGCCATGATGTTTCTCCTTTACACGGTTAATGAAACTGCCTTGCTCTCTTCGCGACGCGCTTCCGTCGCATCCCACTGATCGATGATCCCGAGGATCGTCAGATCGGTAAGAATCCTGTAATCGCCGGCGCCGTAGCGGGCGGCCGAGCCGCCGGCGGTGAATACCCATTTCCCTTCGGGCACGCCCACCGGGTCGACCGCCACGGAAAGCTTGCCCTTGTCGTCGGCCAGCACGCGCAGCGAGGCGCTGAACAGGCCGGGGATGCGGCGGGTGCACACCAGGTCCGACACCACGCGCATGACTTCCACCTCAGTGCTCCTGCCAGTGGTCGATGATGCCGATGATGGTCAGGTCGCTCGGGAAGTCCTTCGCGCCCGCCGCCTCGCGCGCCGCCGAGCTGCCGACGCAGATCACCCAG
>MKUE01000136.1:7534-110430 GCA_001897675.1 Thiobacillus sp. 65-1059
GGGTTGGTCGAGACCAGGGTTTTCTCCACTTGCATGATCTTCATCGCTTCGCCTCAATGCCCATGCGAGTTGGTGTCGATGTCCGAAATGTCTTCCTGCGCACTACCAGGGGCCTTGCCCTGCACCGTCATGCCGCAGAACAACAGGCCTTCCTTGGCGAGCCGCGGGTAGCGCGCCACGATTGCCGCCTTGATCCGCCGGCAGCGCGCCACCGCGCGTTCGCGCGAACCCGGCACCTGCTCGTCGTAGCGGTAGTGGATCGCGATCGGGATCGGCAGGCCGCGCGCCACATTGAGGCCGCTGAAGATCTTGATGCCGACATCCATGTCCGCCGCGCCTTCCTCGATCGTGTGCAGATGGCCGAAGTAGGCGAGATTGCGCAGATGCAGCACATCGAAGCTGTCGCCGATGTTGATGAAGCGCTCGGCGTGGCCGACGTCGGCGTAGCGGCCGTTGTGCTGCGCGCAGACGTAGTCGATCTGCGACAGGTTGTTCGTCAGCAGGCGCTCGATCAGACTGCGCATGCCGGTTTCCGGCGCGCTGCGGCCAGCCTCGCGCACCGCCTCGTCGATCGCCGCGCCGAGGCGCCAGCGCGCTTCCGAAGCGGCCATGCCGGCGGTCTGGCGATACACGGCCAGGTTGTCGACGCAGCACGCGGTGTCCATTTCGCCGTTGGCGTCGGGCACGTGGATCTTGATCGCGTCGTTGTCGGTGTCGACGCCGATCAAGAGCGTCGCCACCGAGGCGCCGCAGCAGAAGCCGTTCTCGATCGCGGTGCGGAACGCGGCCAGGCGGTCGAGGGCGGCCTGGGCGGCCTTCCCGTCGTCGCTGCCGTGCGCGGCGCAGCCCTCGTGATGCGGGTCGGAGCTGCTGAAATGGTAGACCGCGATCTTGAGGTAGCGCGTGCCGGCGTCCGACAGCGTCGGCACGCCTTCGCGGAAGCGGCGCAGCTCGGTCTCGGTCCAGTGCTTGACGTTCAGTTCGACGTCGAACATCGCACCGGCGTAGGACTTGCGGCGCACCGCCTGGAGCGGCAGGCGCAGCACGAACTGCAGCAGGCCCTTGAGGCGGCCGTCCGCGCAGGGGCTGATGTCGACCTCGTGGAAGCCGCATTCGACGAAGAAGCGCTGCATCGCGTCCGCTTCGGCGTGGCCGTTCCAGCGCGCGCTGTAGTCCCGGGCCAGAGTGTGGTAGGTCTGCAGCACGCTGTGGCCGTAAAGCTTGCGCATGTCGAGGGTGGTCACCCAGGCGTCGGCGAGCACCGTCCCAGGCAATTCGAAACCCAGCCGCTCGCGGGCGATCTGCTGCGCCCGCTGCTCGAAGCCGGCCTCGTGCTGCAGCGCGGCGATCTCCTTGAGCGTCGGCACGATGGCGTCGAAACGCTGGCGCACCGTGCGCTCGTACTCGGCCAGCTCGGCGTTGCGCGCCGCGTCGATCAGCGGATGGGCCTGCGGCGCGCACACGCTGGAGACGCATTCGCCGGCCCTCTCCTGCATGCCGGGCGGGCAGAAGCTCACACGCTGCGGCCAGCTCGGCAGCGTGTGCGCGGCCGGCGCGGCGCGCATCGCCATGCCCGCCGGGGCGGGTTGGCGCGCGCGCATCGCATCGTGACGTTGACGGGTGTTCATGGCGGATCGTCCTCGCTACGCCTCGTTAGCCCCGGGCGCCGCCGGACACGGTGATCGTCGCACCCGCGCTGGCGTTGCCGCTGCTGCCGGTGATGCGGCTGGCGGACGGCTCCGGGGTCTCGACGTCGCGGAAGGCGCGTGCGCTCATCGCGTTGCCGCGCGCATCGCCGCGCTGGGTCGGATTGCGGCGGGTCGCAGGACCTTCGGTGCCGGTCACGCGGCTGCCGCGGTCCCAGGCGTCGCCGGTGATGTGGCGCTCGCGCCCTTCGCCGGTGATGCGCTGGGGTGCGGCTTCAGCCGCCGGCTGCGGCGCAGCCGGCACGGCCACGGCAGCCGCCTCGTCGCGGTAGCGGAATTCGGGCGTGCCCGACACCAGGCCGGTGGCGCGCGCCAGCGGGCCGGTGATGCGACCGCCTACGCCGTAGGCACTGCCGGTGATGCGGCGGGTCTCGCTAGCCTGCGCGGCGCGCGCCGGCGACACCACGGAAAAGTCGCCGGTGCGGTTGCCGCCCTGGCCGGCGTCCATCGCGTTGCCGGTGATCGCGGCCGAGCCCTGCGAACCCTCGGGGCCGCGGCTGCGGAAGGCCTGCGCCATCGGCGCACGACCGCAAGCGGCAGCAGTCTGGCTCTCGCCCTGGTAGGGGGTGCCGCTCACCGGCTGGCAGGCGCCGCGCTCGTTGCCGGTCATCTTGTCGTCCGGCCCCGGCTGGATGCCGGTGAGGTCGGCGCTGCGGCCGAGGCGGGCACGGTTGATCGCTTCCGCCGCGGTACGCGCCGCGCAGAACTCGGCGTACTGGTCAGCGCCGATGTAGGACGTCCCGGTCACCGGCTTGCAGGTGCCGTGCTCGTCGCCGGTCACCCGGGACGAGCGGCCGACCTGGGTACCGGACACGTCGAGCCCCTTGAGGGTGCGCGACACGCCCACCTTGGCCGGCGACTGGTAGGGTTCGGTGCGGCAGTAGGACTTGAATTCCTCGGTATTGACGTAGTCGGAACCCGTCACGCGCGCGCAGGCACCCGGCTCATCGCCGGAAAGTTTCGATGAGCGACCCGGTAGGGTGCCGCTCACCGGTGCGCCAGCGCTCGTGCGACGGGTTTCCACCTTTTTTGGGCCGTTGCCCTCCGCGGCAGGGCGCGCCAACGCGTCGGCGTAGGCGCTGCCGGTGATGTGGCGGGCCGCACCGGATTCGCCGCCGGTCACCGTCACGGTGCGGGCGAGGTCGCTGCCCGACACGGCATTGCGGCCGGCGGTCATGCCCGTCGTCGCCTTTTCCGGGCGCGGCTCGGGGGCCGTGCCGCAGAATTCGCCGGCCTGTTCGGCGGCGAGGTATTCGGTGCCGGTCACGCGCTTGCAGGTGCCGGTCTCGTCGCCGGTGACGCGGGTGCTGCGACCGACTTCGGTGCCGGTCACGCGGCGGCCGCGGCTGGTGCTGCTCGTACCGACCTTGGCCGGCGCCGGCTCGGGCAGCGTGCCGCAGAATTCGCCGAACTGCTCGGCGCCGACGTATTCGGTGCCGGTGACGCTGCGGCAGGTGCCTGCCTCGTTGCCGGTCACGTGCGCGGTGCGCTCGACCTGGTTGCCGGTCACGGTGCTGCCGGCCAGCGTCGTGCCGATTTCCACCTTCGGCGGCTCGGGCTTGATGCGGCCGCAGGGGCGGCAGGGCGGCGCGTCGCCGCGGCCCTTCAACGACTGCTCCATGCGGCGCTGGCGCACGGCGGGGATCGGGTCGAGCGCCACCGGGGTGGCCGGGCGCGCTTCCTCGACGCGTGCGGAATAGGTCTCGCCGTGCCGGCAGCCGCAGCTCGGGGCGGCGGCGGGCGCCGCAGCGGGGGCGCTGGCGCGCGCCGCCATGCGGGCTTCGGTCGCACTCCGCGGCGCAGCGGTGGTGCCGGCCTTGAGCGCACTCTTCCCATGGAGGGAGAGCGCCTGGCGGCGGGCGATGGCCGCTTCCCGGCCGCTGAGGCGTTCGCCCGTGGCGGTTGCAGTCGCTTCACTCATAATCTGGTTTCCTTATGCATCAGCGGTTGATCATTAGGGTCTGACGTCGGGCACACGTGCCTGTTGTCCTTGTTGCGAACTATAAAGAGGCAATTGCATAATAAAAAATGAATAATATTTATTGTTTTCATTCACTATAGTGAATGGATAAACCGACAGAAAAGGACGCGACATGAACGTGACGTTTCGCCAATTGCGCCTGCTGGAAGCGGTGGCGCGCCATTCCAGCTTCACCCGCGCCTCCGAGGAACTGCACCTGACCCAGCCCGCGGTCTCGACCCAGATCAAGCAGCTGGAGGAAGAGGTCGGCATGCCGCTGTTCGAGCAGATGGGCAAGAAGATCTATCTCACCGAGGCCGGCAAGGAGGTCTACGCCTTCAGCCGCACCATCGCCCAGCAGTTCCGCGACATCGAATCCGTGCTCGACGACATGAAGGGCGTGAAACGCGGCACGCTCGCGCTCACCGTCACCAGCACCGGCAAGTATTTCGCGCCCTACCTGCTGGCAGCCTTCCTGAAGCGCCACCCCGGCACCCAGGTGCATCTGGAAGTCACCAACCGCGAGGAAGTCGTGCAGCAACTGCAGGACAACACGCCGGACATGGCGATCATGGGGACGCCGCCCGAGAACATCGAACTGCAGTCGCAGGCCTTCATGCAGAACCCGCTGGTAATCATCGCGCCGCCGGATCACCCGCTCGTCGGCGCCGCCCGCGTGCCGCTCGCCCGCCTGGTCGAGGAAAACTTCATCCTGCGCGAACGTGGCTCCGGCACGCGCAATGCCATCGAGCGCTTCTTCGAAGACCGCGGCGTCAAGCTCAATACCTCGATGGAAATGAGCCGCAACGAGGCGATCAAGCACGCGGTGATGGCCGGGCTGGGGCTGGGCATCGTGTCGCTGCACACGCTGGAATTCGAACTGGCGCTGGGGCGTGTCGCGATCCTCAGCGTCGAGGGCTTCCCGATCATGAAGGAGTGGTACATGGTCCACCGCAGCGGCAAGCGCATGTCGCCGATCGCGCAGGCCTTCCACGAATTCGTGCTGAACGAGGCCGACCGCATCATGAAGCTGCCGCAACCGAAGCCGGTGACGCGCTCGCGCCGGCGCGTGACGCGCTCCTGACATCGATGCCCCCGGCGGCGGCGTTCAGTGCTTGAACTTCACCAGCCGGCTCACCTGGATGTCGGAGATGAACACCACCCCGGTGTGGCTGCTGAAGAAGGGCGAGAAGCCTTCGAGGATCGGCTCGACCAGTTCGGTCGGCACGGCGACGATGATCATGATCAGCACCGCGTCCTCGTTGAACATCAGGTGGCCTTCGTGGAAGCCGTGGCGGCCCTTGCCCGATAGGTTGCCGACGAGGGTGTAGCCGGTCACCCCGGCGCGGTCGAGCAGGTCGGTGGCGAATTCCTGGTGGGCGCCCTCGAGGATGATCTCGATCTTCTTCACGGGGCTGAGGTTGAGGTGGTTCATAGCGCGAGTTCCTTCTCTTCGACGGCGCCGGCGGCGTGCAGCGCGCGCTGCCGCCAGGCGCCGTCCTCGAATACATGGGCGACATGGGTTTCGGGGTCCACCACGGCCATGCGCAGCCAGCCGTTGTGGACGAGATTCCTGACCTTGACCACGCCTTCGATCGCCGCCCGCGCGTGTGCGAACGGCGCCTCGATCACCGTGAGCAGGCGCAGCGGTTCGTGATAGGGCAAGCCGTCCTTGAGCACGGTCTGCGCCGGCAATCCGGTGCGCAGGTCGGACAGGTTGCCGGTCATGACGCCGAAGCGGCCGGCGATGTTGTGGTAGACCTTGCTGCCGCTGCCGTAGTGGGCGTTGTCGACCGCCGAGAAGTAGTGCTCCATGTTGATCCACTGCCCCACCACCAGCGGGCCGGCGAGGATGTTTTCCAGCAGGCGGCCCCTGGGGTCGCAGCGGTAATCGTAGGAATGCAGGAACACACGGCCCTCGAGGTCGAGCTCGCCGGTGACGTGACGGCGGCCGATGACGAAGGCCGCGTTGCGCGCCAGCCCCCACTCGGGTCGCACCTGCGACCAGTCCATGGCGTTGCGCCGCGCCAGCCGGTAGGCGCTCGCCGGATCGGCCTGCCCGCCCGACGCGGCCACGGCTTCATCCAGCGTGGCCATGCGCTCCGCCGCACACAGGCGCGAGGCCGCCTGCAACCCGTTGCTCAGGCGTTCGGTGTAGACGAGATGGCTCGGCGGCAGCAGGTCGAGGTCGTACAGGCGCAGTTCGTCGGTGGTGGTGTTGTGGAAGGCCGGCACGAACCAGCTGTCGTCGGCAATCGCGATGCCCTGCTCGCGCAGGCGCGCGCGCACCGCCGGCTTGTTGGCGATCTGCGCCAGCACGCGGGCGTTGGTGATGCCGTGGTTGCCGCCGCAGGCGCCGCAGTCGAGCGCGGATTCGTAGGGGTTGTTCTCGGAGGTGCTGCCGTGCCCGGCGAGCAGCACGAAGCGCGAGAAACCTTCGGTCAGGCCGATCGAGCGCAGCGCCTGGCCGACGAAATGCGCCTGCTCGTCGAGCGTGAAGCCGATGCGCCCGAGGCGCTCGAGCTGGATCTGCGCATAGCCGCGGTTGATGCGGTAGACCTTGCGCAGGCGCTCGATGAACCGGCGTTCCGCCTCGGCGTTCAGCGCGAAACGCTGCGCGAAGGCGGCGGCCTGCGGCTGCTTGCCGAGCGCCGTCTCGCGCAGTTCGCGGATCGTCTCGTCGGTGATCGCCTCGCGCTGGATGCCGAGCTCGCGCCCCACCGCCTTGACGATCAGGGCGCGCTGCAGCGAACGGATGATCGATTCGGCCTGCTCCCGCGACAGCTTGTCGAGCAGCAGGCGGCTGTCCGGCTTGTCGGGATGCAGCCGCTGGCGCCAGCGGTTGTAGGCGAGCGGCGCGAGGCTCTTGCCGAACATGTCGAGTCCGAACAGCAGGCCGATCGCCTCGACCGTGATGAAAGGCGACAGCACCGAGGCCTTGAGCTCGTGAACCACCTGCTCCAGGGTCGAGACGAAGGCCTCGTCGTCGGCGCTGCGCGCGATCCCGAGTTCCAGCACCACGTTCTTCGGGCTCGCCACCACCGGGCAGAGATGCGTCTCGCTGCCCTTCTCCAGCCCGATGAAGCTGACCGGCACACCGAAGAAGCCGGCGATGCCGAAGGTCTGGTAGTCGCCGACCTTCTCCAGATGGCGACGGATGCGCTCGGAGCGCACGTCGATGCAGAACATCACCTGCGCGAAGGGCCGCTTCTCGCGCGGCGCCGGCCGGGCCAGGTCGAGGCCGTGCAGCAGCCGGCCCATGTAGCGCGCCTCCAGCGCCGCCAGCCAGATGTGTCCTTCCGCGCGCTCGAAGCGGGCGAGCACTGCAATCAGGCGGGCAAAATCGTCTGGCGCCAGCCGCAGCAAGGCGTCGGTCATGCCGGCACGCGCACCAAGCTGACGCAGCGCATCGGCATGACGCTGCGCGTCGTGCGCGCGCTTGCGCGCGAGATACTGCGGCAGCAGGCGGGCGGTGCGCGCCGGCCGCCGCGCGGCGATCGCATCCTCCACCGCGTGTGCCATCTCCGGCAGCACGTGGCCGCCGTGGAATTCGCGCCGCAGATAGGCTTCCGCCGGATGCGACTCGACGAAGCGCGCCAGTTCCGCAAGGTTCGCCGGCGTCCCCTTGCGCTCGGCGTGCTCGCGCAGCAGCGCCAGGCCCAGCACGAGGCGGATCGCGAGATAGTCGACCAGATCGGCGGGATAGTGGCGCGCCCAGTGGTAGTGCTTGGCGCCCGCGCGCCAGCGGATGAAGCCGGCCCAGCCGTGCAGCCGCGTCAGCTCGCAGGTGAAGTGGTTCATCCAGTCGTCTTCGGGCACGCCGAGCTCGTCCATGACGTGGGCGATGATGCCCTCCGGCGTGTCGTCGGCGGCGAGGATGCGCTTGATGTGCAGGCCGCGGATGAACAGCCGCAGATTGCGCCGCGCCACCGCACTCCAGGCGGCGAACAGGCCTTGTTCGCGCCCCGGCATCTGCCACACCGACTGGCCCTCGTCGAAGAAGTCGAGACAGCTCTTGATCACCAGTTCGTCGAGCGTCGCGCCGATCTCGGTGCCGAACAGCATGTCGACGATGGCGTAGAGCGGCCGGCCCGGCGGCATGTCGGCGCCGACCTGCGCCGCCAGCGCCGTGCCGCCGATCTCGCGCGGCGGCAGCGCCAGGCCGGCCAGCACGGCATGGATGTCGGCCGCGTCGGCGAGTGCGGGCGGCGCGCCGATCGGCGTCTCGATTCCGGTCAGCAGCATCATCAGCAGGCGCTGCAGATCGAGTCCCGCGATGTCCCGCTGCCCGACCAGGAAGCGCGCCACCTGGCCCGCCAGCACGGCGCGGTCGACCTTGCCCGCGGCCAGATGGCGCTGCTGGAGTGCGCGCGGCAGATAGCCGCGCGCACGGAACAGGCGCTCGCCCGCCGCCACGGCCTGGTCGAACGGCAGGTGCTCCAGCCCGTAGAGCGGGTTGTGGTGGATGAAGGTGCGCATCGGCCAGAAGTAGGGGATCGGCTCCCCGGCGACGTGGACGATGGCGCGGATCTTGAGACGCCGCCCGAGCGCAAGGTTCACAGGCCCCCTCCCGTCAGAGTGAGGCCGGCGATCGCGAAAGCGCCCAGCACGCCGGTATAGAGCAAAGTCGAGGCGCGCCCGATGTCGCCAAGGGACGCGGCGCGCCCGGCACCGAAGATGAAGCCCTGCAGCAGCCGCGTCGCGGCCCAGCCCCACACCAGCCAGATCGCCAGCACGCCCAGCGCACCGCTCCAGTCGAGCACGTGCAGCAGGTTCAGCAGCGCGAAGAAGCCCGGGAAGGGGGGCGTGGCAACGGCAGCCAGCACCGTCAGCGCCAGCATCCCGGACAGGCGCGGCAGGTTGCCGATGAGCCCGCCCTGCAGCCCCGCATAGGCGGCGCCGAAGCGGCGCGCCAGCGGGTGCGCGAGCAGCGCCACCAGGGCGGCGGGCAGGCTGAACCAGAAGGCGAACGCATGCAGTTCCGCGCGGCCGGCGCCGCCGGCGGCCAGCGCCCAGCTCAGCGCGAGCGCCGAGGTGGCGAGGAAACCGGCCCACTGGCCCATGTCGCGCACGGTGAGCAGGCGCAGGGCGTAGAACCCGGCGGTCGCCAGCGCCCACGGCACGAAGGCCTGCGGAATGGCCTGCGGGGCAAGCTGCAGCAGCGCCACGCCGAGCTGCGGCCATGCGAGCAGCAGCGCGCAGCGCGCGACCGGCCCGCGCAGCCGCGCAAGGGCGCCGTTGAGCACGACGCTCAGCGGATACAGCGGCAGGAACAGCGCAACGATCAGCAGTGTCGCCATGTCACACCCACCGCAGCCAGACGTTGAGACGCCGCGACAGCCCGAGCACGGCCTGGGTCAGCCAGGTGTAGATATCGGCGACGTAGAACTCGCGCGACAGCAGCGAATACAGCGCCAGCCGCAGCGGCGAGGCCTCGCCGCTGCGCGCGCCGCCGTTGGCGGTGGCGTAGTAGGTGGCGAGCCAGCCGCCGACGACTGCGACCGTGAGGATGGCCGCGAGTACCTCGAAGGTTCCGAGCGGAATGCTGGCTGCCGCGTAGAGGCGGTCGCTGAACGCGCGGTCCGGATAGAGGAAGACGTCGAACGCGTGGCCGATCCAGGTATAGCCGGCGACCACGATGACCAGCGACAGGATGATCATCGCCATCAGCCGCCACGGGCTGCCGGCGCGCAGGCGGTAGGTCACGAACAGCAGCTGCGCGCCGGTGACCCAGCCGAAGAACAGCAGGATGATCGCGCCCTGGCGCCCGACGAAGTCGTCGTCGACCAGCCAGTGCGACAGACCGAGGATGAAGAAGGGCACCACCACGGTGAGCGCCGCGGCGACGACCCACGGCAGGCGGTAGGCGACCGGCTTGCGCTCGACCACGAAGGTGTAGACGTCGTCGTGCGGCACGCCGTCGTGCTTGCGCGCGTTGCCGATGACGCTGCCGGCGCCGAGGAACAGCGTGCCCTTGAACAGGCCGTGCGCGATCAGATGGTAGATCGCCAGCGAGAACGCGCCGACGCCGGCTTCGACGAACATGAAGCCCATCTGGCCCATGGTCGAATAGCCGAGCGACTTCTTGATGTCGTTCTGCATCAGCATCAGCACCGAGCCGAGGATCGCCGTGACGAGACCGACCACGAACACCAGGTGCAGCACTTCGCCGGCGTGCACGAACACCGGGGCGAAGCGGTTGAGGATGAAGCCGCCGGCGTTGACGATGCCGGCGTGCATCAGCGCCGACACCGGCGTCGGCCCTTCCATGGTGTAGGGCAGCCAGGTGTGCAGGGGAAACTGCGCCGAGCGCGCAAACGCGGCGAGCGCGACGAGCAGCGCCACCACCGTTGTCAGCGGCACGCCGAGCACCGCGTGCGCGCCGGGGTCGGCGGCGATCCGCTCGAACAGCGCCGGCAGCGAGATCGTGCCGTAGGCCTGGTAGAGCAGGACCGCGGCGAGGATCAGCGGCAGGTCGCCGAGGCGATAGGTGAAGAACGACCAGAAGGCATAGCGCTGGGCGGCGGGCCGCGCCGTGTCATGGCCGAGCAGGAAGTAGAGCAGCACCCCGATCAGGTGCCACGCCACCAGCAGCGTGACGAGATCCCCGGCAGCCACCATCAGCAGGATCGCCGCGGCCATCAGGTCGAGCAGGATGTAGAAGCGCGCGTAGCCCGGCTCCTCGGCCATGTAGCGCACGGCGTAGACATGCACCACCAGGCTGATGCCGGCGACCATCAGCGCCATCAGGCTGGCCAGCGGATCGAGGGTGAGGCTGCCCCAGCCGCTACCAAGCGACAGCCAGTGCGGCTGCCCTTCGACCAGATAGAAGGCGAGCGAGGCGGCGGCGAACAACAAGGTGAGCGCGGCGAAACCGACGCTCAGGCGCGCGATGTGGCGCCGCGGCCGATCGGCAAGCAGCGCGATCGACAGCGCCGACAGCAGGGGCATGGCCGGAAGCAGAATCGCCAGTTTGTCCACCGCGTCAGCGCCTCCCGTTCAAGAATCGTCTACACATGGCGTCTGCGACGCCGCCGGCGCACGTTTGCATGCGCGCGCCCCACAGCAAAACCATAAACTTTATGTGGGGATTTTCCCCATTTCGGCTGAGCTGGATTTATCCCGCTTCCACGCACATGAAAGCCAAATTGACGCCATGCAGCAGGCCGAATGATGACTCTGCGTAGAATCGTAGAGCGGTCAATCCATACATAACAATCTTGTTTTTTTATAGGAACCATTAATTTAAGTGTATGGAACGAGCCGAGCGAGCGCCCGGCCGCGCCGCACGCCCAGCGCTGTAAAGACGTTGCCGCGCCGCACCGGCCGAGGCTAGAATCGCAGCGTCGGGGCGCCAGCCCCCGGCGTCTGAGCTCCGCTCGCAAGACGGTGTCCCGTCCAAGTCTGGTTCTATCCACTCACGCTTGGAGCATCATTCTTGGACACCGCACAAACCTCCCGCCCCGCGTCCGTCACCCTGGGCGACACCTTCCCCTACTGGCTCAAGCTCGGCTTCATCAGCTTCGGCGGCCCGGCCGGGCAGATCGCGATGATGCACCAGGAGCTGGTGGAAAAACGCCGCTGGATTTCCGAACACCGCTACCTGCACGCGCTCAACTACTGCATGCTGCTGCCGGGCCCCGAGGCGACCCAGCTGGCGATCTACATCAGCTGGCTGATGCACGGCGTGCGCGGCGGCGTGATCGCGGGTGTGCTGTTTTTCCTGCCCGGCTTCCTGCTGCTGGCGGGGCTGGCGGGACTGTATCTGGCGTGGGGCGACGTGCCGCTGGTGCAGGGCATCTTCTACGGCATCCGGCCGGCGGTGGTGGCGGTGGTGCTGTTCGCCGCCTGGCGCATCGGTTCGCGCGCGCTTAAGAACGAGGTGCTGTGGGGGATGGCGGCGCTCGCCTTCATCGGCATCTTCGTGTTCGACGTCGGCTTTCCGTGGATCGTGCTCGCGGCGGCGATCGTCGGTGCGCTGGGCGGCAAGTTCATGCCGCACAAATTCAAGGCGGGCGGCGGACACGGCGGCGGCCACCGGCAGCACGGCCCGGCGCTGATCGACGACGACACCCCGCCGCCGGCCCACGCGAAGTTCTCCTGGGGCAAGCTCGCCGCGACCAGCGGCGTGTTCGTGCTGATCTGGCTGGGCGCGATGGCGGCGCTCCACGGCGCGCCCGATCTCTACCGCATGGGCGACTTCTTCACCCGTGCCGCCTTCCTCACCATCGGCGGCGCCTATGCCGTGCTGCCCTACGTCTACCAGGGCGCGGTGGAGCATTTCGGCTGGCTCACCGGCGCGCAGATGATGGACGGCCTGGCGCTCGGCGAAACCACGCCGGGGCCGCTGATCATGATCGTCACCTGGGTCGGCTATCTCGGCGGCGTCGCCAAGGAAGTGCTCGCGAACCCGCTGGCCGCCGGTTTTGCCGGCGCCGCGGTGGCGACTTTCTTCACTTTCCTGCCCTCGTTCTTTTTCATCCTGGCGGGGGCGCCGCTGATCGAGGCCACGCGCGGCGAACTCCGCTTCACCGCGCCGCTGACCGGCATCACCGCCGCGGTGGTCGGCGTCATCCTCAATCTGGCGGTATTCTTCGCCTGGCACACCTTCTGGCCGCAGGGCACGGCGGCGGCGCCGTTCGCCGGCGGCTTCGAAGGCTTCCCCGTCGTCGTCGCGATTGCCGCCTTCGTCGCCCTGTGGAAATACCAGGCCGACATCATGCAGGTCATCGGCGTATGCGCCCTGCTGGGGCTGGCTTATTCATTGTTTTTGTGAGGACAGCATGGAGATCAAGATCCAACCACCGAAGCGTTGCGGCTGTTCCAGTCCCACCGAGAAATGCGAGGAACTGGCGCGCACCATCAAGCCCGCCAGGCTGAACCCCGACGCCACCCTGGTGTTCGACGTGCGGCGCGAAGCCGACTACGCGGCGTCGAACGAGACCATTCCCGGCGCGCTGTGGAAGAACCCGGACAAGATCGACGCCTGGATCGGCGCCGTCCCGCGCACGCTCGACGTGGTGGTCTACTGCGTGCGCGGCGGCGCGGTATCGAACAGCGTGGTCGACCGCCTGCAGGCGGCAGGCGTCAAGGCACGCTTCATCGAGGGCGGCTTCGAGGCCTGGAAGGCGGCAGGCGGCAAGGTCGCCGCCAAATGAAATGGGTCACCCGCGAACGGCCGAAGATCGACCGCATCGCCTGCCCCTGGCTGATTGCGCGCTTCATCGATCCGGCCGCCGAGTTTCTCTACGTGCCCGCCGCCGAAGTGCTGAAAGTCGCGCAAGAAACCGGCGCGACCCCCTACGACATCCCCGGCGCTGAATACGGCCATGTCGGCGAGCTGTGCAGTTTCGACGCCTTTTTGCGCCTGCACGATCTGCGCGACCCGGCCTTGCAGCAACTCGCCGTCATCGTGCGTGGCGCCGACACCGCGCGGCTCGATCTGGCGCCGCAATGCGCCGGGCTGCTGGCGCAGTCGCTGGGCTTGTCGGCGCTGTTCGCGGACGACCACGCCATGTTGCAGCACGGCATGCTGATGTACGACGCCTACTACGCCTGGCTGCGGCAGGCGCAGGGCGAATCGCATCCCGCGGAGAGATAAGCCCGCAGCGCACCGGCGCATTCCCGCCGCCCCCCTGGCGATGCGCCGCCTGCGCATCCTCGCCATCGCCTTCCCGGTCTTCGCGATCATCGGCATCGGCTGGCGGTACGCCCGCGTCGGGCGCCCCGTCGCCGGTGCCACCAACCAGATCAACGCAGGATCGCAGCCCGCATGGCTGGCATTCCAGGCCGGCACGCCCAAGGGCATGGCTTGCCGCCCCGCCAGGCTGCCCGCCGGCTAGTCCGTTATTTTCCGCGGTCACCCGACCTTCTTGCAGATTTAATACAAAAAAGTTCTTTTATCTTCGATTGACAAGGCTGGGCGCAGCGGGCCATACGGGGATGCGCTTCCGCCAAAAGGCGCATGGCGTCTTGCAAAAACGAAGTTGTTGACTAATTTACTTGGTTATTTTATCGTTGCGCCCATCCCTCGTTATTTTTCATCGCAAGGACTGCACTATGGAACGCGAAATCAACGGAAAAATCGTCGAAACCGACCCCGAAGGCTATCTGGTCAACCTGGACGACTGGTCCGAGGAGCTGGCGGTCGAGCTGGCCAAGGAAGACAAGCTGGAACTTCAGGAAAACCACTGGAAGGTGATCCACTACATGCGCGACCAGTTCGCGCAGAACGGCACCGCGCCCAACCTGCGCTTCCTGCAGAAGGGCCTGAAGGAAGAATTCGGCGACGAATGGGGCGACAAGAAATTCCTGTTCGACCTGTTCCCCTTCGGCCCCGCCAAGCAGGCCGGCCGCTACGCCGGCACCCCGAAGCCGACCGGCTGCGTCTGACAACCCCGCGCTTCGCAAAAAAGCCCCGCCCAGCGGGGCTTTTTTCATTGCGGCGCGCCCGCGATTGCGTCGACCGGCGATTCGAAGGCGATGAACAGCACGCACGGCCCGCTGCCGCCGCAAACGGCGTGGTGGGGCAGTTTGGCCGGGCCGTAGGCGTACATGCCCGGCGTCAGCGTCACGCTCGGATGGCCATCGTAGGTCACCGCGAGCTCGCCGGCCACCAGCACCATGCGCTCGGCCGAAGTATGCCAGTGGCGCGGAATCACCGCGCCGGCCTGCACCCTGAAGAAAACGTCGGCATTGCTCTTGGCGGGGTCGCCATGCAGCACCGCGATCGCGCAGCCCCTGGGCATGAAATCCGGGCAGCCGCCCCACTTGAGCGCGGCGTTATCGGCCGTGCGCGCCAGCGGCGGCTCGGCGGCCAGGGCCGGGGCGGCGGCAAGCCCCGCCAGAATGACGGCGCACAATACGTTTCGGGACGTGGACATGGGCCTCTCCTGTTGCAGGAATCAAGTTCCCACCATAGACAAGCCAGCGTTCAGTGTGCGCGGAACATGAAATAGACCGCCCCCACCAGGCACAGCGAGGCCCACAGAAAATCCCACTTCAGCTCGGCCTTCATGTAGAGCACGGCGAACGGGATGAACACCGACAGGGCGATGACTTCCTGCATGATCTTCAACTGCGGCAGGCTCATCACGGTGAAACCGATGCGGTTGGCCGGCACCTGCAGCAGGTACTCGAACAGGGCGATGCCCCAGCTGGCAAAAGCGGCGATCACCCAGGGCTGGTTGTTCATGTCCTTCAGGTGGGCATACCAGGCGAACGTCATGAAAACGTTGGAAAACGTGAGCAGGATCAGGGTTTGCAGGGAAGCGGGCATGGTCGTCGTCCGGAATCGCAGGCGTGTCATTGTAGGGATTCTGCCGCCTGGCAGGCTGCTAAAATGCCGCCTTTCGCATTGCAAGGGACAGCACGATGAGCACACCTCAGGTGGGGGTGGTGATGGGGTCTTCCAGCGACTGGGAGGTGATGAAGCACGCGGCGGGGCTGCTGAAGCAGCTGGGCGTCCATTTCGAGGCCAGGGTGGTGTCCGCCCACCGCACCCCCGATCTGCTGTACGAATATGCCGCCACCGCCGAGTCGCGCGGACTCCAGGCGATCATCGCGGGCGCCGGCGGCGCGGCGCATCTGCCGGGCATGCTGGCGGCGAAGACCATCGTGCCGGTGCTGGGCGTGCCGGTGCCGTCGAAATACCTCAAAGGCATGGATTCGCTGCTGTCGATCGTGCAAATGCCCAAGGGCATTCCGGTCGCCACCTTCGCCATCGGCGAGGCGGGCGCCGCCAACGCGGCGCTGTTTGCCGCAGCGCTGATCGCCCGTCACGACGACGGGCTGGCGGCGCGGCTCAACGACTTCCGCAAAAACCAGTTCGACAGCGTGATGGCGATGGAACTGCCCGATGTCGACTAGGCCGCTTCCCATCCTGCCCGGCGCGACCCTGGGCATCCTCGGCGGCGGCCAGCTCGGCCGCATGTTCACCATCGCCGCGCGCACCATGGGTTACCGGGTCATGGTGCTCGACCCCGATGGCGCCAGCCCCGCCGGGCAGATGGCCGATGTGCACCTGCAAGCGGATTACGCCGACCACGCCGCGCTGCAGCAGCTCGGCGCCGCCTGCGCCGCCGTGACCACCGAATTCGAGAACGTCCCGGCGGCAAGCCTGATCGAGCTGGCCAGCCATTGCCGGGTGTCGCCGGGCGCCGCCGCGGTGGCCATCGTGCAGGACCGCAGCCACGAAAAATCCTGGCTCGCCGACAACGGCTTCGCCACCGCGCCGTTCGCGCTGGCCTACAGCGAAGGCGACCTCGACGCCGCGCTGGCGGACACCGGCACGCCGGCGCTGCTGAAAGTGTCGCGCTTCGGCTACGACGGCAAGGGTCAGGCGCGGGTCGGCACGCTCGGGGAGGCCCGCGCGGCGTTCCGCGAATTCGGCGGCCAGCCCTGCGTGCTGGAAGGCTTCGTCGAACTGGAGCGCGAGGTGTCGGTGGTGCTGGCGCGCGACGATGCCGGCGAGTGCGCGCTGTTTCCGGTCGCCGAAAACCGCCACGACAACGGCATTCTCGACCTCTCCATCGTTCCCGCCCGCGTGCCCGACAGCCTCGCCGCGCAGGCGCGCGACACGGCGCGCGCGGTGGCCGAGCGGCTCGGCTACGTCGGCGTGATGGCGGTCGAATTCTTCGTCGCCGGCGGCCGCCTGATGGTCAACGAAATCGCCCCGCGCCCGCACAACTCCGGCCACTACACGCTCGACGCCTGCGTCACCGACCAGTTCGAGCAGCAGGTGCGCGCGCTGTGCGGCCTGCCGCTGGGCGACCCGCGCCTGCTGTCGCCGGTGGTGATGGTCAACCTGCTCGGCGACCGCTGGCGCAACGGCGGCCCGCACTGGGGCACGCTGCTGGCGCACCCCGCCGTCAAGCTGCACCTGTACGGCAAGCAGGCCGCGCGTCCCGGCCGCAAGATGGGGCATTTCAACGTGCTGGATGCCGATCCGGCCGCCGCGCTGCAACTGGCCGAGCGGCTGCGCGATGCGTTATAGCGGGCGGCTCGGGGCCGGCCGCCATGGCGCGCTTGCCTTGCTCGTTTCGTGCGCCGCCGGCGCCGCCGCCAACGACGCGCCGCTGCCGCTGCGCATCGGCCCGCATGTCTTCCAGGTTGAAGTCGCGGCCACGCCGCAGCAGCGCGAACGCGGCCTGATGGGGCGCACCCGGCTCCCCGCCGACGGCGGCATGCTGTTCGTGTTCGGGCAGGCCGGGCGGCATTGCTTCTGGATGCGCGACACCCCGCTGCCGCTGTCGATCGCGTTTGCCGACGACCGCGGCCGCATCGTCACGCTCGCCGACATGCAGCCGCATAGCGACACCCTGCATTGCCCCGGCGCGGATGCGCGCTATGCGCTGGAAGTGCCGCAAGGGGAATTCCGCCGGCGCGGCATCGCGGCAGGCGCGCAGATAGACGGCCTGCCGCGCTAGCCCTTCAGGGGCCGATCGATTTCACGCTGAGTTCCACCGTGCCGCCCTTGTCGTCGCTGCGCAGCACGCGTACCGGCAGGTAAAGGCGGTCGATCGCCAGCCAGGCCTCGAAGCGGCCATCGTCGCCGGCCACTCGCGCGAGATGCAGGGTGCGCAGTTCGCCCAGCGCGGTCTGCAGGATTTCCTCGCCGCGCACTTCGTAGCTGTAGTCGCGCAGCTTCTTGCCGTTGAACACCGTGTAGGTCAGCCGCCCGTCTGGCGGCGGCGCGGTCAGCGCCAACTGGAAAAACAGGCTGAGCGCATCCTGCACCTCGCCCTGATAGGCGAAATGGCGCGGCGCCCCCTTCGCCGGGATCAGCGTGAGACTGCCGTTGGCCGCGTCGAAGCTCGCACGGCTGCGCTTGTCGCCGCGCTGGTCCCAGAACTCCTCCGGCTGCAAGCCATGCGGCGTGATGCGGCCGCGGCTGGTCTGCACGAAGCGGCCGCGGTAAAACACCCCGGCGAGGCCGCTGGCCGCCGCCACGCTGGTCAGCGTGTAGCGTTCGCCTTCGTTCACCCACAGCAGCGTCTGCTCGCCCGACGCCACGCCGTAATGCACCCGAAAATGCAGGTCGAGCCGCGGCGGCAGCGGGTTCAGGGCTGGCACCGCGGCCGCAGGCGGCGCTTCGACTGGCGCAGGCGCGGCAGCCGGCGCCTCATCGAGGCGCACCGCAGGCGCGGCGCTCGAATCGGCCGCAGCGATGGCGGCAGCTTCGGTTTCCGCTTCGGTTTCCGCTGCGGCGGGCAATTCGGCCGGGGCGACGCGCGGCGTCCGCGGCGGAATGGCGGGCGGGGCCGGCAAGGGCGGGACGGCGGCGGGCGGCGGGACGACGGGCGGCGGCGCGGCAACCAGCTGCGCGTCGAACGGCGGCGGCTCGGCGGGCGGATGCCACTGCGGCAGCCGCCACTCCAGACCGCCGATCAGGCTGCCGTGCAGCAGCAGCGAAGCCGCCAGGGCCAGCCACCAGGGGCGTACCCTGCGCCCCTCCATTGCTAGCCTTTGATGCTTGCGCTCACCAGGCGCTGTTCGAGGGTGACGCCGTCCTCGAAGACCCGGATCTGCACCGGCAGGTTCTGCCGCGCCGGCGCGACCCACACGGTGACGGCTTTCTCGTCCGGCTTCTGCTTGATGCGCCGGTATTGCTGGGTGGCCAGCGTCCCCAGCGGCGTCGCGATGGCGCCGCCATCGCTGCGCGCGTAGCGGTAGTCGTTGAGGTCGCGCCCGCTCACCACCTGCAGGGCGTAGTCGGCGGGCAGGCCGGGGGCGAACATGAACTGGTAGAGCTGCGAAAGCTGGTCCTGGGTTCCGTCCCGCAGGCCGTTCACCTGCCACGATTCACCCTTGTATTGCCAGGCAATGCTGCGCTGTTTCCAGTCGAGGCGCGCGCTCGCCAGCTTGTCCGGCGCATCGCTGCGGGCATGCTGGAAGCGTGCCGGCTGCAGTCCCTGCGGCGTCACCACGCCGCTGCTTTCGAGGCGGATGCTGCCCGGCCAGAGGATTTTCAGCGGGCCGTTGGCGCGGGTTTCGCTGGTCAGCGTGTAGCGGCTGCCGTTGCGGACGAAGGTGTCGATCACCTGGCCGAGCTTGTGGCCGTTGCGGTAGAGGTCGTACGCCAGGTTCATTTGCCGCGGCGGCGCATACGCCGCCACCCGGGCCTCGGCCGGTAGCGGATCGGGATCCTTCGGGGCGGCCTGGGCCGTCGCCGCGATCGCCAAACCGGATGCCAGCAACAGATGTTTGAGCATGCTCACGCTCCGTGGGGAAACACAGACTGTGACGCCGGATCGTCCTTCAAGTTTACCCGGCCATGCCGGTTGAGCAGGCGGCCCTCGGCGAACCAGCGGATCGCCTGCGGGTAGATGCGGTGCTCCTGCTCCAGCACCCGCGCGGCGAGGGCAGCGGCCGTATCGTCCGCCCGCACCGGCACCGCGGCCTGGATGACGATGGGGCCGTGATCCAGTTCGGCGGTGACGAAGTGCACGGTGCAGCCGTGGATTTTCACGCCTTCCGCCAGGGCGCGTTCGTGCGTCTTCAGCCCCGGGAAAGCGGGCAGCAGCGAAGGATGGATATTCAGCAGGCGGCCCTCGAAGCGCGCGATGAAGGCCGGGCTGAGGATGCGCATGTAGCCCGCCAGCACCACCAGGTCGGGCCGGTGGCGCGCGACTTCGTCGGCCAGCAGGGCGTCGAAGGCGGCGCGATCGGGATGCTCGGTGTGGTCGAGCGCGACGGTGGTCAGGCCGCGCTCACGCGCATAAGCCAGTCCCGCCGCCTGCGGGCGGTTGCCGACGACAGCGACGATATCGATCGGCAGCTGCGCCTCGGCGATCGCCTGGAAATTGCTGCCGCGCCCCGACAGCAGGACGACGACGCGGCAACTCACAGATAGAGCACCTGCTCCGCGCCATCGGGACGCGCGACGATTTCGCCGATCTGCCACACGGTTTCGCCGCTCGCCTGCAGATGCGCCATCGCAGCGGCGGCATCCGCGGCGGCGACGACGACGCACATGCCGATGCCGCAGTTGAAGGTGCGCAGCATTTCATCCGGCGCGACGTTGCCGGCCTGCTGCAGCCAGTCGAACAGCGGCGGGCGCGTCCACGCGGCCTGGTCGATCCGGGCCGCCACGCCTTCCGGCAGGCAGCGCGGCAGGTTGCCGGTGAGGCCGCCGCCGGTGATGTGCGCCATGCCCTTGACCGGCAGCTTCTCCAGTAGCGCCAGCAGCGGCTTGACGTAAATCCGCGTCGGCTCCATCACGGCGTCGGCGAACGGGCGCCCGTGGAAATCCGATTTCAGCCCGATGTGGCTGACGTCGATCAGCTTGCGGATCAGCGAATAGCCGTTGGAATGCGCGCCGCTGGAAGCGAGTCCCAGCACCGCGTCGCCCGGCACGACCGACTGGCCGCCGATGACTTTCGATTTTTCCACCACGCCGACGGCGAAGCCGGCCAGGTCGTATTCGCCCTCGGCATACATGCCGGGCATCTCCGCCGTTTCGCCGCCGATCAGCGCGCAGCCGGCCTGCTCGCAGCCCATCGCGATGCCGGCGATCACCGCTTCGGCGGTGTCGAGGCTGAGCTTGCCGCAGGCGAAGTAGTCGAGGAAGAACAGCGGCTCGGCGCCCTGCAC
The DNA here is from genome assembly GCA_001897675.1 of Thiobacillus sp. 65-1059. Lineage (GTDB taxonomy): Bacteria > Pseudomonadota > Gammaproteobacteria > Burkholderiales > Thiobacillaceae > Thiobacillus. The sequence goes on from MKUE01000136.1 coordinate 27,794, forward strand.
CAGGATGTCGTTGACGCTCATGGCGACGAGGTCGATGCCGACCGTGTCGTGGCGATTGAGCTCGAACGCGAGCTTCAGCTTGGTGCCGACGCCGTCGGTGCCGGAAACCAGCACCGGCTCCCTGTACTTCTTCGAGATCTCGATCAGCGCGCCGAAACCGCCGATGCCGGCCAGCACTTCGGGGCGCATGGTGCGCCTGGCCAGCGGCTTGATGCGTTCGACCAGTGCATCGCCGGCGTCGATATCGACCCCGGCATCTTTGTAGGAAATGGAAGACACGCCCGGCTCCAGAATCAAAAAGTGCGTTATTTTACCGTCTATGCACACGATCCGGCCGTTCAACATCCCCTGGTTCGCGCTCGCCTTCCTGCTCGTCGCGGGCGGCCTGCTCTACCTGCTGGGCCCCATCCTCACGCCGTTTCTGGCCGGCGCCCTGCTCGCCTACATTTTCGACCCGCTGGTCGACCGCCTGGAGGCGCGCCGCATTCCGCGCGCGGCCGGCACCGTGATCGTCATCCTGCTCGCCGGGCTGGCGCTGTCCGCGCTGCTGCTGGTGGCGCTGCCGCTGTTCCAGGGCCAGTTCGTCGAGCTTTCCCAGCGCATCCCCGCGGCGCTCGACCTGCTGCAGACCCGTTTCCTGCCGTGGCTGCAGCAGACTTTCGGCAGCACCGTCCAGTTCGACCTCGCCACGCTCAAGACCTGGCTCACCGAGCAGGCCACGCAGAACGGCGCCGCCTGGCTGCCCACCCTGCAGACCGGCGCGCTCGCCGTCGTCGGCGTGCTGGCCAACCTGCTGCTGATCCCGGTGGTGATGTTCTACCTGCTGAAGGACTGGGACATCATGGTCGAGCGCGTCGCCGCGCTGACGCCGCGCGGCTGGGCGGCGACGCTCCACCGCGTCGCCCGCGCGATGGACGCGGTGGTCGGCGAGTTCCTGCGCGGGCAGCTGGCGGTGATGGCCACCCTGTCCATCTATTACACGCTGGCGCTGTGGGCGGCGGGACTGGATTACGCGCTGCCGATCGGCATCCTCACCGGCGTGCTGTCCTTCGTGCCCTTCCTCGGCTTCGGCCTCGGCATGATCCTCGCGCTGCTGGTCGCGCTGCTGCAGTTCCCCGACTGGACCGGGGTGGCGTGGGTCGCCGGCATCTACCTCGCCGGCCAGGCGCTGGAAAGCTACGTCGTCACCCCGCGCCTGGTCGGCGAGCGCGTCGGCCTGCACCCGGTGGCGGTGATCTTCGCGCTGGCGGCGTTCGGCCAGCTGTTCGGCTTCGTCGGCGTGCTGCTGGCGGTGCCGCTGGCGGGCGTGCTGCTGGTCACGCTGCGCGAACTGCGCACTGCGTACGAGGCCAGCGACTTCTATCGCGGCGGCTATAATGCCGGCTCTTCCGACCCCGCCCCGTCCGCCATGTCCGCTCCGCTTCTCGAGTCCCGCATCACGTCGCTCCCGCTCGTTCACAAGGGCAAGGTGCGCGACATCTACGCCGTCGGCGACGACCGGCTCCTGATCGTCACCACCGACCGCCTGTCGGCGTTCGACGTCGTGATGCCGACGCCGATCCCCGGCAAGGGCGAGGTGCTCACCCGGGTCTCGGCTTTCTGGTTCGACAAGCTGAAAGCCATCGTGCCGAGCCAGGCGCTCGGCATCGCGCCGGAATCGGTCGTCGCGGAAAACGAACGCGACCAGGTCGCCGGCCGCGCCATCGTGGTGAAAAAGCTGAAGGCGCTGCCGGTCGAAGCGATCGTGCGCGGCTACCTGGTGGGCTCGGGCTGGAAGGAATACCAGTCCAGCCAGTCGGTGTGCGGCATCGCGCTGCCCGCCGGCCTCATGCAGGCCGACCGCCTGCCGCAACCGATCTTCACGCCGTCGACCAAGGCCGCGGTCGGCGCGCACGACGAGAACATCAGCTTCGACGAAATGGCGGCGCTGATCGGCGCCGACCTGGCCGCGCAGGTGCGCGACGTCAGCCTTGCGCTGTACCAGGCTGCAGCGGAGTATGCGCTCACCCGCGGGATCATCATCGCCGACACCAAGTTCGAGTTCGGCCTCGACGAGCAAGGCCGGCTGGTGTGGATCGACGAGGCGCTGACCCCGGATTCGTCGCGCTTCTGGCCGGCCGACCAGTACCGCCCGGGCAGCAACCCGCCCAGCTTCGACAAGCAGTTCGTGCGCGACTGGCTGGAAGCCAGCGGCTGGAACAAGCAGGCGCCGGGACCGGCGCTGCCGGCCGAGATCGTCGGCAAGACCAGCGAGAAATACCGCGAGGCGATGACGCGGCTGCTGGGCTAAGCGCCCCCGCCTACACGCAAACCGGCCCACGCACAAACGGTAGGAATGGACCTGTTCCCGGCGTCCGCATGGCGTTACCATGCAGGGCTAAGCAGCTGGCGTTCCGCCTTTCGTCCGGGCACGCGGCGCGCGCCGTTTCCCCATTCAGCACAAGAGATAGAGTCATGATCTACGAAGATTTTGCAAGCGCTCAATCGTTTTTCCTGTGGTCGGTCTTTGCGATCGCCCTGATCATGGGCGCCGTCGTCAACAAGACCAACTTCTGCACCATGGGCGCGGTCTCCGACTGGGTCAACATGGGCGACACCGGCCGCATGCGCGCCTGGGTACTGGCCATCGCGGTCGGCGTGCTGGGCGTGATGGGCCTGGAAGCGGCCGGCCTGGTCAACGTCACCAACACCTTCCCACCCTACCGCCAGACCAATTTCGTCTGGCTGGAAAACGTGCTCGGCGGCGTTCTGTTCGGCGTCGGCATGACGCTTGCCTCGGGCTGCGGCAACAAGACGCTGGTCCGCATCGGCGGCGGCAACATCAAGTCGGTCATGGTGCTGCTGATCATCGCCGTGATTGCCTATTTCATGATCAACCCCTTCCCGGGCAGCGACAAGACCCTGTATTCCACCCTGTTCTATTCCTGGACCAACCCGACCGCGGTCGCGCTCTCCACCAACCAGGATCTCGGCGCGATGCTGTTCGGCGACAACGCCGCCACCGGCCGCATGCTGGCGGGTGGCGTCATCGGCGGCCTGCTGCTGGTGTGGGCGTTCAAGTCGGCCGAATTCCGCACCAGCTTCGACAACATCCTCGGCGGCCTCGTGGTCGGCCTCGCGGTGCTCGCCGCCTGGTATGTCACCAGCAACATCGCGGTGAACGCCGACGGCGAAATGATGTCGCTGCAGTCCTACGTGCAGGACTGGGATCTGTATGCGCCCGCCGATGCGGTCAGGCCCGCCGCCGCCGGCCCGCTCGCCGCGCAGTCCTTCACCTTCATCAACCCGATGGGGCAAACGCTGGGCTACGCGGCGAGCGGCTTCGACCGCACCCTGCTCACCTTCGGCATCATGGCGCTGGCGGGCGTGATCGCCGGCTCGCTGCTATGGTCGCTGATCTCGAAGAGCTTCCGCATCGAATGGTTCGCCTCCGGCCGCGACTTCCTCAACCATCTGGTCGGCGCGGTCCTGATGGGCTTCGGCGGCGTGCTGGCGATGGGCTGCACCATCGGCCAGGGGATTACCGGCTTCTCCACCCTGGCGCTGGGCTCCATCCTCACCTTCGTCGCCATCGTGCTCGGCAGCGCCGTCACCATGAAGGTGCAGTACTACAAGATGGTGTACGAAGCCGACGCCACCTTCCTCAAGTCCTTCATCACTGCGCTGGTCGACCTCAAGCTGCTGCCCGCCGGCATGCGCAAGCTGGAAGCGGTATAAGCCCGGCGCCGCTTCCTTGCCCGGCAAAAAGCCCCGCCATGAGCGGGGCTTTTTGCCGGGCTGCAGCGCCGCGCCTCGCGCACGGCGCCTCACCGGGCGCGCTATTTCAGCGTCGCGGCGAGGAAGCCGGCCACTGCCGCCACCATCTCGGCCTCGTGCCCGGTGAAGAAGTGGTCGGCACGGGCGATCATCGTCTGCTTCGACGCGGCCGCAGCCAGGCTTTGCTTGCGCTTGCCCGCATTCGCCAGCACCGCCGGCAGATCGTTGTCGCCGTACAAATCGAGAATCGGCAGTTTCAGGCCGGCGTAGTCGTCCACCGAAATGCCCAGGCTGGCCCACGATTTCACCGCCGGATCGGGTTTCCCGGCCAGGTAACCCCGGCTCATGCGCGAGCCCATGCTGTGGGAGACAATGGCCAGCCGGGTGTAGCCCTTGGCCTTGAGAAATTCGACCGCCTCGGCGATGCGCTCGGCCGCTTCGGGGAAGGTCGGCGCATAGGCCTCGCTCTTGGCGTCGGCCGCCAGCACCGGCATCTGGATCGACAGCGTGGCGAATCCGCGGTCGGCCAGTTCGGTGCGCAGCGTGCCGACCATGCCCCAGTCGGGATGAATGCCCATGCCATGGACGACAACCGCCGCCTTGTCGGTGTCGGCCACCGGCGTGAACAGCGCAAGGAATTTGCGATGCCCGCGCGGGGTTTGCAGATAAACCGGATCGCCCACCACCACTCCGGGCACCACCTCGTCCGCCCATTTCTTCTCGCGCGCGTAATCCGCCGCCGGTTCGGCGGAAACCGCCAGGGAAAACAGCGCCGCCGTCCCGGCCAGCAGACCCAACAACAGGTTTTTTTTCATCTCTCGCTCCTAGACGTTAAAGTTCGCATTCGGCTTGCCCGATATTTCAACGAAACTGCGGTTTTATCAACAATTTCAGGGTAAGAACAATGACTGCCAAGCCGCTGCGCATTGTGCCATCCTCCGTGCCGCCCGCCGCGGAACGCGACACGCGCCCGCGCGGCAGGGCGCACGTGGTGATCGTCGACGATCGCAGCACCGCCCGCAGCCTGCTGGAAGGCCTGGCACGCACGCTGGAGCCGGGCGTCATTGTGGAAAGCTATGCCGACCCGCAGGATGCGCTGGCGCAGATGCAGCTTGCCACGCCGGATCTCATCATCACCGACTACCGCATGCCCGGCATGGACGGCATCGAATTCACCCGCCGGATCCGCGCCGAACGCCGCCTGGCCGATATACCCATCCTCATCGTCACCGTGGTGGAAGACCGCCAGGTCCGCTATCAGGCGCTGGAAAACGGCGCGACCGATTTCCTCACCCGGCCGATCGACCCGCAGGAATGCCGTGCCCGCTGCCTCAACCTGCTGGCGCTGCGGCGCAGCCAGAAAATGGTGAACGACCGCGCACTGTGGCTGGAAGAGCAGGTGATGCAGGCCACCCGCGAAGTGCGCACGCGCGAGCGCGAAACCCTGATGAAGCTGGCCAAGGCGGGCGAATATCGCGACCAGGAAACCGGCAACCACATCGTCCGCATGGCGAAGTACGCCCGCCTGATCGCCGAGGAGCTCAAGCTCTCCGCCATGGAATGCGACGAAATCGAGGCCGCCGCGCCGATGCACGACATCGGCAAGATCGGCATCCCCGACCTGGTTCTGCTCAAACCCGGCCGGCATACCCCGGAGGAGCAGAAAATCATGCGCCGCCACCCGCTGATCGGCCACGAGATTCTCGACGGCAGCCCGTCGCGCTACCTGCAGATGGGCGCGGTGATCGCGCTCGGCCATCACGAAAAATTCGACGGCAGCGGTTACCCGCAGGGCCTGGCCGGCGAGAACATCCCGCTGCCCGCGCGCATCGTGGCGGTGGCCGACGTATTCGACGCGCTCACTTCCGACCGTCCCTACAAGCGCGCCTGGTCGTTCCAGGACGCGCTGAACTACATCCAGTCGGAAAGCGGCAGGCACTTCGACCCAGCCTGCGTGCGCGCCTTCGAGTTGCGCATCGATGCCGTGGCGGCCATCATGCGCGACCTGGGCGACGCGCCCGGCTGAACCCGTCCATGTTGAACCAGCTTTCCCGCCCCGCTTTTGTCGAACGCTTGCAAAGGCGGATTCAGGCACGCCCGGATACCGAGTTCCAGCAGGCATCGATCCGCCTGTGCATTGTTGCCGGCTTCTATCTGTATTTCTCGCTCGGCGGCCCGGGACACGGCGCCACCCTGTCCGAGCAAGTCCATTTTCTCGGACTGGGCTTCACGCTTATTTCCCTTGCGCTGCTGGTCGGCACGGTCGTCGATCCGGGCGTCTCCGTGATCCGTCGCGGCGCCGGCATGCTGCACGATTTCACCGTCGCCACCTACATGCTGGCCATCTCGAACGAAACCGGGGCGCCCATCGTCGCCATCTATCTATGGGTCACGCTGGGCAACGGTTTCCGCTATGGCGTGCCGTATCTGCTGGTTTCGATGCTGGCGTCCGCGGCTGGATTCATCGTGGTTTACCAGTTCAATCCCTTCTGGCACGCGCATACGCCACTCTGGTGGGGCATGTGGCTGATGCTCATCGTCGTCCCGCTTTACACGTCCAGCCTGCTGAAACAGCTGCACGGCGCGGTCAGGCGGGAAAAAGAGGCCAACCAGGCCAAGTCGCGCTTCCTCGCCAACATGAGCCATGAACTCCGCACGCCGCTCAACGGCGTCATTGGGGTGGCCGATCTGCTGGCGGAAACCAGGCTCGACAAGGAACAAAAGGAGTTTGCCCAGATCATCCGCGCATCGGCCGACACCCTGCTGGAACTGATCGACAATGTGCTCGACATTTCGCGCATCGAGGCCGGCCGCCTTGCCGCGACGGGAGAGGATTTCGACCTGCACCGCCTGGTCAACGGCACGGTCGCGATGCTGGAAACCCAGGCGCAGCGCAAGGGGCTCGCGCTGGCGGCGCACATTGCGCCGCAGACGCCGTTTCAGCTGCACGGCGATGCGCGCCACCTGCGCCAGATCCTCATCAACCTGATCGGCAATGCCATCAAGTTCACCGAACACGGTCGGGTCGACGTCTACGTCCGCCCGGCCGGGCAAGCCCACCCGCAACGCCTGCGCTTCGAGATCGTCGATACCGGCATCGGCATCCCGGAAGCCGCGCAGGCGCGCATTTTCGACAGCTTCACCCAGGCCGACCCGTCCGTCACCCGCCGCTTCGGCGGCAGCGGCCTGGGCACCGCCATTGCCAAACAGCTGGTGGAAACGCTGGACGGGCACATCGGGCTGCACAGCCGCGAAGGGGAAGGCACGACATTCTGGTTCGAACTGCCGTTCACACTGCAGGCCGCCCGGCCCGCCGCATCCGCGGACCAATTCGACACGCCGATGCGGGTGGCGATCCTGGCAGGCGGCGAACTGAGCGCCCGCATCCAGACGATCATCCGCAGCTGGGGCGCCGAAACCGTGACGGTGGACAACGCCGCCCGGCTCGCCGCCGAATTGTCCGCCCATCGGCCAGGCGGCACGCCGCCGGGCGCGGTGGTGGCGGAACGCGGCGTGCTGCCGGGCGACCCGGTCGCCTTCCTGCGCCTGCTGCGCGACGATCCCGGCCTGGCTGCGTTGCCGGTCATCCTGATCGAGTCCGATGCCGGCATGGCCCTGGCGCACGACACCCAGCTGATGCGCGAAGGCTACGCGTCGGTGCTGCGGACGCCGGTCAACACGACGCTTTTGTTCAATGCCATACACGCGGCCATCAGCCATGACATGCCGCACAACGTGGTGTCGCTGGCCAACCGCTTCCAGGCCCAGAGCGGGCGGACAGCCCCGCTGCGCATCCTGGTGGCGGAAGACAATCCGGTCAACCAGCGGGTGATCCGCGGCCTCCTGGAGCACACCGGGCACGAGGCCTATCTGGCGCGCGACGGCGAGGAGGCGCTGAGCATGCTCGAATCCGGCGATCAAACCTACCACCTGGCCATTATCGACATGCACATGCCGCAGCTGTCGGGGCCCGAAGTGGTGCAACGCTGGCGCTTCATGGAAAAGGGGCATCTGCCCATCATCATGCTCACCGCCGACGCGCGCGCCGAGGCGCAGGCAGCCTGCGAGGCGGCAGGGGCGGACGGCTTCCTCACCAAGCCGGTCAACAGCCGCGAACTCGTGGATCTCATTGCCCGGCTGGCCGACCGGCAGCAGCAAGCCCCGGCCGCCGTCCCGCCCCGCGCCCGGCAGCGGGAAGAACTGGATGAATCGGTGCTGGACGACCTCGCCCAGCTGGGCGGGTACGATTTTGTGCGGGATCTGCTCGCCAGTTTCGAGGAAGACAGCGAACGCTCGCTGCGCGATATCGAGCGTGCCCTGGCCAGCCAGGACTACGGCCAATGGCACGACCAGCTGCACATGCTGAAAGGCGGCGCCAGCGATGTCGGGGCCAACCGGCTGGCGCAACTATGCGCCGAAGCCGAACGCATCAAGCCTTACGAGATGGGCGACGCGAACACGCGCCAAAAGCTGGACGACGTGCGGTTTGCGCTCGGCGAGGCACAAACCGCCCTGATGGCCTATCTGGACCGGAAATTACGCGCCGAAAGCTTTTGACGGCCCCGCTGCGGCAGCCGTTCCGGTCTTGCCGGTTTGCCTGCTGACCAGCCGCTCCATCATGCGCAAGTCCTTGGCTTCCAGACGCAGGGCGGCATCCACCCAGATTTCGGTGATGCGGATCAATTCGTCGTATGGCGCGGGCTGGCTGACCTCGCGCGCAGCGCGCAGGGCGAGGAGTCCGTTGCGGGATTTCTCCTCGCGCCGGACATGGTCGTAAACCGCGCCCTCCCCCTCGCCCGGCTCCGCCAGCACATCCACCACGCCCATTGCGTACAGCTCCTCGGCCAGATAGAGCTTGCCGCTGCGGATGATCTTCTCGGCCTGGTGATGCCCTACGCGACGCCCCAGAAAGGTCATCGCGCCCATCCCCGGGAACAGGTTGAAGAGGATTTCCGGCAGCCCCATCTTGGCGCCGCGCTCGGCGATCAGCACATTGGCCGCCAGCGCGCTTTCGAATCCGCCGCCGAGCGCCTGCCCCTGAACCAGGGCGATGCTCGTCACATTGGGCCGGTTCAGGTGGCTGTGCACTGCATAGGAACAGTCGATGCAGGCAACGGCGTAACGATGCAGCGCATCGCGGTCGCGCGCCTCGATATGCTGCATGAAGAGGCTCAGGTCGCCGCCCAGGCTGAAGGTGTCGGGCACCTTCGATGCGAGGACGAAATATTTCACGTCCGGCTGCGCGGGATCGTCGATCATGCCGGCCATGCCGTTGCCCCAGGCCAGCAGTTCGCGCAGCAAGGTTGGCGTAAAACAGGGGCGCGGTTCCGCGTGCATATAGCCCCAGGCGATCTGGCCATGCGGATCGAAATACGTGGTGAGCTGCGTGTATGCGTTCTGTTGGGGTTGCAGCGCGGTGCCTACAGCTTGCAGGTGTGCCATGAGTATCTCCACGTATTTTATTGATCGGCCATGCAACGAATTTTCGGCATGTGTCAAAAGACTAACGCGGGAGATGCGACCACTCAAGCATGAAATCGTTACAGGCAGCGCATCCCGACATCGCCTGCCGCGCAGGCTAGAACGTCCATGCCATGCGCAGCGCCAGCACAATCAGCAGCAGGGCAAAAACCCGCTTCAACGGCCTCACCGGCAGGCGATGGGCGGTGCGCGCGCCGAGCGGCGCGGTCAGCACGCTGCCCAGCACGATGCCGAGGAGCGCCGGCAAGTAGACGAAACCGAGACTGCCGGCGGGCAGGCCGCTGGCGCCCCAGCCGCCCAGCACGTAGCCGGCCGCGCCGGCGATGGCGATCGGAAACCCGATCGCTGCGGAGGTGGCGATCGCCCGGTGCAGCGGAACGTTGTGCCACAGCATGAAAGGCACCGACAGGGTGCCGCCGCCGATGCCGACCCAGCTCGACACCGCGCCGATCGCAGCGCCCGCCAGCGTCGTCCCGGCCGGTCCCGGCAGGCCGCGATGCGGCGCCGGCTTGAAATCCAGCCACATCTGGATGGCGGCGTAGAACAGGAAGGCGACGAAGAACAGCTTCAGCAGCGTCGCCGGCATCTGCGCCGCCAGCACCGCGCCGGCCAGCGTGCCGAACACGATGCCCGGCGCGATGCGCCGCACCAGCGGCCATTCGACCGCGCCGTGGCGATGGTGCGCACGCACGCTGGACAGCGAAGTGAACAGGATCGAGGCGAGCGAAGTGCCGAGCGCCAGCTGCGGCTCCATGCCGGCAGCCAGTCCCTGCGCGTGCAGCAGGAAAATCAGCACCGGCACGATGATGAGGCCGCCGCCGACGCCGAGCAGGCCGGCGACGAAGCCGACCACCAGCCCCAGCCCGCCGTAGGCCGCCAGCAGCGCAGGATCGGCGATCACAGGCGCTGGACGATGAAGTCGTACTCGGCCGGGTCGACCGGCGTGATCGACAGGCGGTTGCCTTTTTGCAGAATGCGCATGCCGGCGAGCTCGGGATAGCCGCGGATTTCCGCCAGCGGCATCAGCCGCGTCTTCTTCACCAGCTTGACGTCGACGTTGAACCAGCGCGGCGTTTCCGGCGTCGCCTTGGGATCGAAATATTTGTTCTGCGGATCGAACTGGGTGGCGTCGGGATAGGCCGGCACGCTGACCTCGGCCAGCCCGGCGATGCCCGGCTCGGCGCACGACGAATGGTAGAACAGCACCTTGTCGCCGGGCCTCATCTGGTCGCGCATGAAGTTGCGCGCCTGGTAATTGCGCACGCCGTACCAGGCGACGCTCTGCCCGGGCATGGCGGCGAGATCGTCGATGCTGACGTCGGAGGGCTCGGATTTCATCAGCCAGTAGCGCATGCTCAAGCCCGCTTGACGAGGGTGCCGACGCCTTCCGGCGTCAGCACTTCCAGCAGCAGCGCGTGCTCGACCCGGCCGTCAATGATGTGCGCGCTCTTGACCCCGCTGTTGACCGCGTCGACGGCGTAGCCGACCTTGGGAATCATGCCGCCGGAAATGGTGCCGTCGGCGATCAGCTCGTCGACCTCGCGCGGCGTCAGCCCGGTCAGCAGCCGCATCTGCTTGTCGAGCACGCCCGGCGTGTTGGTCATGAAAATGACCTTTTCCGCCTGCAGCGCGCCGGCGATCTTGCCCGCCGCGACGTCGGCGTTGATGTTGTAGGCGTTGCCTGCGGCGTCGGCGCCGAGCGGCGCCACCACCGGGATGAAGTCGCGCGCGTCGAGCACCTGGATGATCGCGGGGTCGATGCGGGTGATCTCGCCGACCTGGCCGATGTCGAGCATCTCGTCGGCCTTGTCCTTGCTCTTCACCAGCATTTTCTTGGCATGGATGAAGTTGCCGTCCTTGCCGGTGAGCCCCACCGCGCTGCCGCCGTGCTTGTTGATCAGGGTGACGATGTCCTGGTTGACCAGGCCGCCGAGCACCATCTCGACCACGTCGAGGGTTTCCTCGTCGGTCACCCGCATGCCCTGGATGAACTCGCTCTGCTTGCCGATGCGCTGCAGCAGGCCGGCGATCTGCGGACCGCCGCCGTGCACCACCACCGGGTTCATGCCGACCAGCTTCAGCAGAACCACGTCCTTGGCGAAGGCCTCCATCAGATGGCGCTCGGTCATGGCGTTGCCGCCGTATTTGATGACGATGGTCTTGTCGTAGAAACGCTGGATGTAGGGCAGCGCCTCGGACAGGATATGCGCCTTCTCGGCGGCGGTGTGGGGGGAGGTCATGGCAGCTCCGGATTGAGTTGGGGCGGATTCTACGCCAATAAAAAAGGCGGCGCGAAGCCGCCTTTCCCTTCGCGCCGCGCTGCGCTTACTGCACCGCCAGCCGCTTGGCCGCGGCCGCGGCCTTTTTCGGCAGCACCAGTTCCAGCACACCGTCCTGGTAACGGGCGGTGGCGGCAGCCTCGTCCACCTCGTGTTCCAGCGCGAAGCTGCGGCCGACACGGCCGAAATAACGCTCGCGGCGCAGCACTTTCTCGCCTTCCTTGCGTTCGGCGCGCTTCCTCACCTCGGCGCTGATCGCCACGGTGTTGCCGTCGATGGTGACCTGGATGTCATCCTTGGCCACGCCCGGAATATCGGCATGAACGGCATAGCTTGTCTCGTCCTCCTGCACATCCATGCGGATTTGCGGCGCTTCCCTGTCCAGCCGCACCGGGCGGAAAAAACCGCGGAACAGGGTATCCAGCGGATCGCTCACTTCGAACGGGTCGTAACGGGTGATATTGGCCATGGCGTCCTCCTTCAGGTTGACAAACACTCTCGGATAAAACCGATCTGGGGTACGCCATTCCCATTTCAAGAGTCCGGCCTGCCGCCGCGCGCCTGTGGCGGAATGCCCGCGCACCCTGCGATGCGGCAGTGGAAACGGGTATCCGAAGGCCTGCGGCGCAAAGCGGATACCGCCGCACGGATGAAGCACGGAACTTGCTTCATCCGTCATGGACGAACCACTGCCGTTCCCCGCCTGACGGCCAGCGGGCTGGAACGGCCGCCCGCAGGGGCTGCGTCCGTCATGACGCGGCGTTTTGGAAATGTCCCGCCTGTTCCAAAACGGAACAACGGCAGGCCACGCCGCAACGGGGCTCGACTCCGCCGGCGCATCGAAAGAGAATTGCAAAGGAAACCCGGCTCACGGGTCGCCTGCAATAAAAACCGCCGGATTTCCGGTGCATTGTGTTGTTGTGCTTTCATTTGAAGCCTTATTTAGAGAGAACATCATGTCCAGCAAAAAACCCCTGATTTCCGTCGCTGTTGGTTCCGCGTTTGCCGCCGCCCTGGGGGCAGCGCCGATCGTTTCCGCAGCCGAGAATCCTTTCGCCATGCAGTCCCTCGACAAGGGCTACATGCTTGCTCAAGCCGGGAAAGCGGGTGAAGGCAAGTGCGGTGCCGGCAAGTGCGGCGCCGCCATGATGAACGCCGGCAAGGGCGAAAAAAGCTGCAAGGCCGATGCCAATCAGGACGGCAAGGTCAGCAAGGAGGAGTTCACCAAGCACCATGAAGCCATGTTCGCCATGAAGGATGCCAACAAGGACGGCTTCATCGACAAGGATGAAATGGCCAGGATGATGGACGGCAAATGCGACGGCATGAAGGCGGGGGAAGGGAAATGCGGCGCAGGCAAGTGCGGCGCCATGATGAAATAACCAGGGCCCTGCCATGAATTCCCTGCGCCTTGCCGGCGCGGGGCTGGGCTTCCGGCGCGAGCTCGTTGCCGCGCTGAAAACCCGGGTTCCCGCTGCCATCGATTTCTTCGAGCTCGCCCCGGAAAACTGGATCGACCTGGGTGGCGCGCATGGCCGCGACTTGCGCGGCTTTACCGAACGCTATCCGTTCGTCTGTCACGGCCTGTCGCTGTCGCTCGGCGGCCCGGCCCCGCTCGACGAGCTGCTGCTGCATAAGACGCGGCAGTTCATGGATGCGCACGGCATCCAGCTGTATACCGAACACCTGTCGTACTGCTCGGACGACGGGCACCTGTACGACCTGCTGCCGATTCCCTTCACGGAGGAGGCGGTGAAATACGTCGCCGCGCGCATCCGCCGCGCGCAGGACATCCTGGAACGCCGCATCGCCATCGAGAACGCGTCGTTCTACGCCGCCGCGCCGATCGCCGACATGGACGAGGCGAGCTTCATCCGCGCGGTGCTGCTCGAAGCCGACTGCGACCTGCATCTGGACGTCAACAACGTCTATGTCAACAGCGTCAACCACCGCTACGACCCGCTCGAATTCATCCGCGCCCTGCCCGCCGGACGCATCGTCTACATGCACATGGCGGGGCATTACCGGGAAGCGGACGATCTGCTGATCGACACCCACGGCGCCGCCGTGATCGACCCGGTATGGGCGCTGCTCGATGCAGCCTACCGTATCCACGGCGTCGCCCCCACGCTGCTGGAACGCGACTTCAACATTCCGCCGCTGGCCGAACTGACGCGCGAGGTCGAACGCATCACCCGCATCCAGGCCGCGCACCAGGCCCATGAGCGAACCGCCCGCGCTTCCTGAGTTCCAGCGCTACCAGCTCGCCTTTGCCGCGCACATCCGCGATCCGCAGGCGCATCCGCGCCCGGCCGGCGTCGCGGCGCGGCGCATGAAGGTTTACAACGCAATCCTGTTCAACAACGTCGAGAGCTTCCTGCTCGCCTGCTTTCCGGTGCTGCGGCAGGTGCTCGGCGCCCGCAAATGGACCCGGCTGGTGCGCGCCTTCTTCAGCACGCACCGCAGCCGCACGCCCTACTTCCGGCAGATCCCGGACGAGTTTGTGCAGTTCCTGCAGAACGAATGGACCCCGCCGCAAGGCTATCCGCCTTTCACCCTGGCGCTGGCCCATTACGAATGGATCGAACTGGCGCTGTCGGTATCGAATCGCAGCATCGCCTGCGGCGTCGATGCGCAGGGCGATCTGCTCGACGGCGTCCCGGTGCTGAATCCGGTGCTGGCCAATCTGCGCTACGACTGGCCGGTGCAGCGGATCGCGCCGCGCCGCAAGATCCAGCCTGCCGAAACCTGGCTGCTGGTGTTCCGCGACGTGGCCGACCGGGTGCAGTTCAGCGAAATCAACGCGTTCACCGCGCGTCTGCTGACCCTGCTGGAGCCCGGCACGCTGAGCGGGCGTGCCGCGCTGGCAAGCCTCGCCGCCGAAAGCCGTCATCCCGACCCTGCGCTCATCCTGCAGGCCGGCGCAGCGTTATTGGCGGACCTGCGCGCACGCGGCGCCATTGCGGGAACCCGCGTGGCCTAGAAGGCATGCGCCCGAATCGGCCTCGTCGCGGACGCGAAATTAGTGTTAACACGCCCTAATCCGGCGCACCGCCTCAGTGAGGGTGATGTGCCGCGCCGCCCATGCGGACGGCACGTGCGACCGCATTCACCTCCACCGTCTGCCGTTTGCCGCCGGACTCCACCACCAGGGTGAGCGGAACGACGTCGCCGGCCGCAATCGGCTTTTCCAGGTTCATCAGCATGATGTGGAAGCCGCCGGGCTTGAGCGTGACGGTCTTGCCTTGCGGCAGGTCGATCGCCTTCACTTCGCGCATGCGCATCACGCCGCCGTCCATTTTCATTTCGTGCACTTCCACCCGCGGCACCGCCTGGCTGGATGCGCCGATCAGCTTCGCGTCGGCATCGGCCTGAATCTGCATGTAGGCGCCGCTGACCGGCTGCCCCGGCATGGTGGCGCGCACCCACGCGTCGGTCACGCCGATATTGGCGGCCCCGGCGGGCAGGCTGGCGGCGCTGGCCAGGAATGCGGCGGCAAGCAAGGCTTTCATCCGTTTCTCCTCGAAGTGGAGTCCTCAGAACTGGACATTGAGCGCAGTGTAGATCGAACGGCCCATGCCGGGAACCGGGGTGCCCCATTGCGGCACGGTCGCGACCGCCTGGCTGGTCATCGTCGTGCCCTGGCCGAGATAGGCGCCGCCGAGCGGATGGTAGTAGAGGCGGTCGAACACGTTCTCCACGCCGAAATCGACGCGCAGCTTCTTCCACGCATGACTGCCGCGCAGGTTGAGGAGCGCGTAGCCGGGGGTTTCCATTTCGTTGCGCATCGCGGACACGTCGTCCTTGCGGCTCACCATCACCAGTTCGGCGGCGTTGTTCCAGCCGCCCCGCTTCTGGGTCAGCGTGAGCTTGGCGTTGAGCGGCATGATGTTGTAGAGCCCGTCGCCGGTGTCGCGGTTCTCGCCGCGGGTGTAGTTCAACAGCCCCTTGAGCCCGAACTCGCCCATGCCGTTCTTCGCCAGCGGCATCCTGCCCGACAGGTCGACGCCGTAGAGGCGCGCCGACTGGTTGACGAACTTGAGCACCGTGTACTGGCCGGTCTGCAGCGCCGCACGCGGCGCGTTGGTCGCGGCATCCCACTGCACCGCATCGACGTAGTCGGTGACGTAAGTGTAGTAGGGGGTGGCCCTGAATTCCCAGCTGCGGTCGGCCGCATGCCAATCGAAGGTGGCGGACACGGTGTTGGCTTTTTCCGGCTCCAGGTTAAGGTTGCCGATGTAGCCGTTGCCGTCGCCGGCCCAGTTGACCATCAGCGCCGCCATCTGCCAGGTGGACCAAGTGTAGCGTTCGTGCAGGTTGGGCGAGCGCGTCTTGTGGGCGAAGCCGAACTCGATGTCGCGCGTGGCGTCGGGCGTGTAGCGCGCCAGCACGGTCATGTCCCAGTTGTTGTCGGTCTTCGAGTGATCCTGGGCGTTGAACGCGGCGCTGTCGCGCAACTGGTTGCCCGAGTCCGGGGCAACCGTCTTGTAGCCATGCACGTCCCCGGCGTCCATGCTCACCCGCTCGAAGCGCACGCCGGCGAGCGTCATCCACTGCGCGCTGTGCTGCTTCTCCCACTCGCCGAACAGCGCCGCGCGATCGCGCTCGCCGTCGTTGACGTTGATGAAGGCATTCGGCCACATGCCGGAGCCGGAAGCCGGCCACCAGTCGTCGAGCCGGTAGCGCTGGTATTCGGCGCCGACGCGCAGCAGGTCCTGCGGCGTCAGGTCGATGCTGGCCTTGACGACGGCCCCGGTGTTGGTGCTCGCCGTTTGCATCGGCATGCCGGCGGCGCAGCCTGCGCTGGGACCGCCGCAGGGAGCGCCCTGGTAAGTAGGATTCCCTGCTTGATACCAGTACTTCTTGTCGGCGCCGAAGTCCATGAAGTGCTCGACGTCCTCATGGTAGACGCGCGCCTCCAGCTTGCCCCAGGCGAGGTCGCCGAGGTAGCGCAGGTTCACGCGCTTCTGGTCGTTGCCGAGCATGTCCATGCGCTGGTTCGGCCACAGCTGCTCGGGCAGATCCTGCAGGCCGAACTTGGCCTCGATCAGGTGGGCGCCGCCGCGGAACGCCATCCCCAGCGTGTGGTTGCGGGTGTCGTAGGCGGTCGAGCCGACTTCGTCGGCCGGCAGGGTGTGGCCCGGACGGCCGGTGAAGCCGGCGGGCGTTCCCGCGACGAAGAGCCTGTCCTTGAAGTTGCCGCCGGCGTCGTAGTTGTCGGACCGGGCGATGGCGCCGCTGTAGGAAAGGTTGAATTGCTCGGTCGCGTAGGTGGCCGCGAGGTTGCCGCCGCGGGCGTTGCCGTTGCTGCGGTAGTAGACGCCGGCCTCGCCCTTGACGAGGCTGCCCTGGCCCGGCGCGGCGAACTCGGGGGCGGTGGATTGGGCGACGATCGAGCCGCCGATGCTGTCGCCGCCGACGCTCACCGGCGCGATGCCGGCGTAGACCTTGATCGATTCGACCTGCGACGGATCGAGGTAGGACAGCGCCGGGTTCATGTGATTGGGACAGGCCGCGATCAGGTCCATGCCGTCGACCTTGATGCGCAGGCGGTCGTCCGCCAGGCCGTGGATCGCGGGCAGGCTGGACACGCCGCCGCCGCCGTACAGGCTCACCCCGGGGGCGTCCCTGAGCAGGCTCGCCGTGTCGCTGGACGTTGCGCGCAGCGTCGGCAGACTCTCGACCTCGGCGGCGAAGGGCGCGGCCCCCTCACGCGTGCCCGACACCTCGACGGCGGGCAACGCCGTTTCGGCGGCGCTGGCGCCGACAGGCAGCAGGCTGGCGGCAATCAGGACAGACAGCAGACGGGGGGCGAAAACCGGACTCGGCATGACGATAAGGCTCCGAAAACAGACAAAGGAGACTCAATTGTCCTGTTCAAGGCGCGTCCGAGGAATGTGGCATATCGCCGCAGGGCACCCGGCCATGCCGGGAAATGCCCGCACGGACAGCAGTGCACGGGCCGATACGCGATGGCCCGCGGCGGGCTGCCCGCGCGCAAGCGGACAAATTGTCGCACCCCACGGCGCATCGCAATGCACGGATTACAATGCCGCCATGCCGTCCGCAACCGATTTCACGCTGTCGTCCACGCTGCCCGCGCATGCCCTGCTGGGACGGCTGCTGGCGGTGCGCGTATCGCTGCTCGCCGGCTGGGCGGCGGGCATCGCCTGGCTGCACTGGGGCAGCCACATCCCGGTGCCGCTCCTGCCGATGGGCTCGGTGCTGGCGCTGATGGGGCTGTTCGTTGTGGCCACCGCCTGGCGGCTGCGGCAGGATATTCCCGCCACCCAGATGGAGTTTCTGGCGCATCTGCTGGCCGACCTTTCGCTGTTTGCGTTGCTGCTGTACTTCAGCGGCGGCGCCACCAACCCCTTCGTCTCGCTGATGCTGGTGCCGATCGTCATCGCCGCCATCAGCCTGCGGCCGCGCTGGGTATGGCTGCTGGCGGCGGTGGCAGCCGGCTTCTATACGCTGTTGCTGTTTTTTTACCAGCCGCTGGCGATATCCGATCCGGTTGCAGCCCACGGCATGCACCTCGGCGGCATGTGGTTCAATTTCCTCGTCAGCGCGGGCCTGATCGCGTTTTTCGTCACCCGCATGCACGCCGGATTGCGCGCGCGCGACCAGGAACTGTCCGCCCTGCGCGAAAAGCAGCTGCGCGACGAACGCATCGTTGCGCTCGGCACCCAGGCCGCGCTGGCGGCGCACGAACTCGCCACCCCGCTCGCCACCATCCAGACCACCGCGCACGAACTCGCCAGCGAGTTCGCCAACGACCCCGACATCGGCAACGACTGCCGCCTGCTCGAACGGCAGGCGCAGGCGTGCAAGCGCATCCTCACCCAGCTCGCCGCCCGCGCGCAGGACAGCACGCCGGCGGCGCAGCCGCTCGACGCCTGGCTCGCCGCGCTGATCGAGCGCTGGCAAGTGCTGCGCCCGGACGCGCAGTTGCTGGGCGCGCCGCCCTCCATCGGGCGCATTTTCAGCCCGCCCGACGGGCTCGAACAGGCGATCCTGAATGTGCTGAACAATGCGGCCGACGCCTCGCCCGACGCGGTCGAATTCAGCGCAGAAACGGACGGCGGCGTGCTGGTGATCGAGATCGCCGACCGCGGCCCCGGCTTTTCCCCCGAACACAAGGCGCAGGCCGGACGCGTGCAGTTCAGCAACAAGCCGGGGCGCGGCTGGGGCATGGGGCTGGCGCTCACCCACGCCACGCTGGAACGGCTCGGCGGCGCGCTCATCCTCGCCGAGCGCGATGGCGGCGGCACCCGCGTGCGCATCACGCTACCCTGGGATCAAACGACATGAGCATGAAACTTCTGATCGTCGAGGACGATGCCGATTTTGCCGCCGCCCTGTCGCGCGCCATGGGCAAGCGCGGCTTCAACGTCGCCCTGGCGCACGACGCCATTGCCGCCGAGGCCGCCGCGGAAGCGTTCGCCCCCAGCCATGCGATCGTCGATCTGAAACTGCCCGGCGACTCGGGGCTGAAAGTCGTTTCGCAGCTTGCCGCGCGCACCCCCGCTCCCGCCATCGTCGTCCTCACCGGCTATGCCAGCATCGCCACCGCGGTCGCGGCGGTACGGCTGGGCGCCCGGCATTACCTGGCCAAGCCGGCGGATGCCGACGAAATCCTCGCCGCGCTGCTGCGCGACCGGCCCGACGATGCGGCGCTGGAAGTCAGCCCCGAGCCGCTGTCGGTGGCCCGGCTGGAATGGGAGCACATCCAGAAAGTGCTGAACGAGCACGACGGCAATATCTCGGCCACCGCACGCGCCCTGAAAATGCACCGCCGCACCCTGCAGCGAAAACTCGACAAGCGGCCGCCCAGGGCCGACTGAAGCGCGCGCGGAACTTCGCGCCGCCGCGGCAGGTCTGCCACGACACTGTCGTGTTGACGATCTCCCGCCATGAATGCAAAAAACCTGCTCGACCAATTGCTGAGTTCCGGCCAGTCCATGCTGTCGGAAACCCTGGGCAGCCGTGCCGATACGGGCGCGCCCGCCAGGCCCGGCTACGCCAACTTCGGCACCGGCATGCTCGCCGGCGGCGTGCTGGGACTGCTGCTGGGCGACAAGCGGGTGCGCAAATTCGGCGGCAAGGCCCTGGCCTACGGCGGCGCCGCGGCGCTCGGCGCGCTGGCGTTTCGCGCCTACAGCGACTGGCAGCGGCAGAAATCCGCAGCCGGCGCGCCCGGCGCCGAACCCGCGCAATTCCTGCCGGCGCCGGCGGAAGACCACAGCCGTGCGGTGCTGAAAGCGCTGATCGCCGCCGCCAAGTCGGACGGCCATATCGACGCGCGCGAGCGCGGCCTGATCGAAGACAAGCTTGCCGCGCTGGCCGACGACCCCGCGCTGCGCAGCTGGATCGACGCCGAAGTGGCGCGCCCGCTCGACCCGGCCGACGTGGCCGCCGCCGCCGGATCGATGGAAGTCGCGAGCGAGATGTATCTGGTGAGCGTGCTCGCGGTGGATGCCGAGAGCTTCATGGAGCGCGCCTACCTCGACGCACTGGCGACGCAGCTGACGCTGCCCGCCGAGCTCAAGGCGCAGCTGGAAACCGAGGCGAAGCGGGCGCTCGCCGCGGCCTGAGTCCTCAGTGGCCGGCGCCCCAGTCGACCACCCCGAAATACGCGGTGGCCAGCACCACGCCGCCGAACGCGATGCGGTACCAGGCGAACAGGGTGTAGTCGTGGCGGCTGACGAACTTGATCAGCGTGCGCACGGCAATCAGGGCGCTGACGAAGGCCGCCGTCCCGCCGACCATGAACAGCGGGACGTCGTTCAGCTCGAACAGCTGCCAGTTCTTGTAAAGATCGTAGGCCGTGGCCGCGAACATGGTCGGGATGGCGAGGAAGAACGAAAACTCCGCCGCCGCCTTGCGTGACAGCCCGAGAAACAGCCCGCCGATGATGGTCGCACCCGAACGCGAGGTGCCGGGGATCATCGCCAGCGCCTGCGCGAAGCCCACCGCCAGCGCGCGGCGCCAGTTGAGGTCGTCGACGGTCGGCGTGCTGACAACATGCCTGCGGCGCTCCGCCCACAGGATCAGCACCCCGCCGATCACCAGCGCCGACGCCACCACGATAGGGTTGAACAGATAGCCCTTGATCTCCTTGTAGAACAGGAAACCCAGCACCGCCGCCGGCAGGAAGCCCGCCATCAGGTTGATCGCCAGCCGCCGCGAGGCCGGCTCGGTGTGCAGCGTCGCCGCCACGTGCGAGAGGCGCACGCGATACTCCCACACCACCGCGAAAATCGCCGCCAGCTGGATGGCGATCATGAACACCTTCGCCTTCTCGCCGTTGAAGCCGAGCAGCTGCCCCGCCAGAATCAGGTGCCCGGTGCTGGAGATCGGCAGGAATTCGGTGACGCCTTCGACCAGGCCGAGGATGAGGGCGTGCAGCAGCAGGACAGGGTCGATCATGGCGACGTTCCGGGCATAAAAAAGGCGCGCCGACGGGGCACGCCTGCGGATTATACGCGGGGTGGATTACACCTTGCGGTAGACCTCGGCCCCCTGCTTGACGAACTCGACCGCCTTCACTTCCATGCCTTTCGCCAGCGCGGCGGCTTCGTCGAGGCCTTCCTTCGCCGCGTACTCGCGCACGTCCTGGGTGATCTTCATCGAGCAGAAGTGCGGGCCGCACATCGAGCAGAAATGCGCGACCTTGGCCGACTCCTTCGGCAGCGTCTCGTCGTGGAAGGACTTCGCCTTGTCGGGGTCGAGGCCGAGGTTGAACTGGTCGTCCCAGCGGAATTCGAAGCGCGCCTTGGAGAGCGCGTTGTCGCGGATCTGCGCGCCGGGATGGCCCTTCGCCAGATCGGCCGCATGCGCGGCGAGCTTGTAGGTGATGATGCCTTCCTTGACGTCGTCCTTGTCCGGCAGGCCCAAATGTTCTTTTGGCGTGACGTAGCACAGCATCGCGGTGCCGTACCAGCCGATCATCGCCGCGCCGATGCCGCTGGTGATGTGGTCGTAGCCGGGGGCGATGTCGGTGGTCAGGGGGCCGAGGGTGTAGAACGGCGCCTCGGAGCAGGACTCCAGCTGGATGTCCATGTTCTCCTTGATGAGCTGCATCGGCACGTGGCCGGGGCCTTCGATCATCACCTGCACGTCGTGCTTCCATGCGACCTGGGTGAGTTCGCCGAGCGTCTTCAGTTCGGAGAGCTGCGCCTCGTCGTTGGCGTCGTAGATCGAGCCGGGACGCAGGCCGTCGCCGAGCGAGAAGGCGACGTCGTAGGCCTTCATGATTTCGCAGATCTCCTCGAAGTGGGTGTAGAGGAAGCTCTCCTTGTGGTGCGCCAGGCACCACTTGGCCATGATCGAGCCGCCGCGCGAGACGATGCCGGTCATGCGGTTGGCGGTCATCGGCACGTAGCGCAGCAGGACGCCGGCATGGATGGTGAAATAGTCGACGCCCTGCTCGGCCTGTTCGATCAGGGTGTCGCGGAACATCTCCCAGGTGAGTTCCTCGGCCTTGCCGTCGACCTTCTCCAGCGCCTGGTAGATCGGCACCGTGCCGATCGGAACCGGCGAATTGCGGATGATCCACTCGCGCGTCTCGTGGATGTTCTTGCCGGTGGAGAGATCCATCACGGTGTCGCCGCCCCAGCGGATCGCCCAGGTCATCTTCTCGACCTCTTCCTGGATGGAAGAGCCCAACGCGGAGTTGCCGATGTTGGCGTTGATCTTCACCAGGAAGTTGCGGCCGATGATCATCGGCTCGGATTCCGGGTGGTTGATGTTGTTGGGGATGATGGCGCGGCCGCGCGCGACCTCGCTGCGCACGAACTCGGGGGTGATTTCGTTCTGCAGGCTGGCGCCGAAGTTCTGCCCCGGATGCTGGCGGTTCATCAGCGCGGCGAGCTTCGCCCCCTGCGGACCGGAGGCCTTCAGCGATTCCAGGTAGGCGGCGCGGTTGTTGTTCTCGCGGATCGCGATGAATTCCATCTCCGGCGTGATGATGCCCTGCCGCGCGTAGTGCATCTGCGAAACGTTCATCCCGGCCTTGGCGCGGCGCGGGGTGCGGGCGAGGCCGGGGAAGCGCATCGCGGCAAGCGCCGGGTTGGCCGCCTGCTGGCGGCCGTATTCGGAGGAGAGGTCGCCCAGCACTTCGGTGTCGCCGCGCGCCTCGATCCAGCGCGTGCGCAGCGCCGGCAGGCCGGTGCGGATGTCGATCTTCGCTGCCGGGTCGGTGTAGGGGCCGGAGCAGTCGTAGACGAAGATCGGCGGATTGGGCTCGGAGCGGGCGGCACCGGAGCCGGATTCGCCGCTGAACATCAGCGGCGTGTCGGCCTGGCTGATTTCGCGCATCGGCACGCGGATGTCGGGCTGGCTGCCCTCGACGTAGATCTTGCGCGAATTGGGCAGGGGCTGCACCGCTGCCTCGTCGACGTGGGCGGTGGCAGCGAGGAATTGGGCTGCTTGATTGGGTATGGCGGCGTTCATGTGGCGCTCCGGAAAACAGGAGGCGTCCGCTCGGCCTCGCTGGATAACAATGGAGGCTGGGGATCAGCCTCGCTCAATTCAATGCAGAGGCTGTGAATCGGCCTCGCTGGTTCAACGAGGGAGGCTGTGCGTCAGCCTCCCTACGGCGGTCTCAACCGCATCAGGTTCGAAGGGTATGTCTCACTCCATCCGGCGCAACATCCGGCTGGAGACCCCTGGCAAGCGGCTCAAGGTAGCCGAAATGTGGAATAATTGCAAGGCAATACCCCATCTAACTTATTGATATTCAAGGGCACCGCATGGACATGGAACAGGCGCGCTACAACATGGTGGAACAGCAGATCCGCCCCTGGGATGTGCTGGATCAGGACGTGCTCGACCTTCTGTTCAAGGTGCGCCGCGAGGATTTCGTGCCGCAGGCGCACCGCGCCCTCGCCTTCGTCGACATGGAAATTCCGCTTGGCCACGGCCAGACGATGTGGACGCCCAAGCTGGAAGCGCGCGCCATCCAGGAACTGGCGATCCGCGCCACCGACCGCGTGCTGGAAATCGGCACCGGCAGCGGCTACCTCACCGCCCTGCTGGCGGCCGAAGCCGCCGCGGTGGTGTCGGTCGACATCGTGCCGGAATTCACCGCCGCCGCGGCGCAGAAGCTGCACGCGCACGGCTTCGGCAATGTGACGCTGCACAGCGGCGACGCCGCCCGCGACTGGCCCGACGAAACCGGTTTCGACGTCATCGTGCTGACCGGCTCGACCCCGCTGCTGGCGGACGCCTTGCGCCGCCGCCTCCGCGTCGGCGGGCGGCTGTTCGCGATTGTCGGCGAGGCGCCCGTCATGCAAGCGCAGCTCGTCACCTGCACCGCGCCCGGCGCCACCCGCAGCGTGACCCTGTTCGAAACCAGCGTGGCGCCCCTGCTAAACGCGCCGCAGCCGGCAGCTTTCGTATTCTGAGTCATGCGCCAGTTGCGCCCTGCCGAACTTGCCGCCTACCTGCAGGCCGGACACACGCCGGTGCTGCTCGACGTGCGCGAGTCCTGGGAATGGAACCTGTGCCATCTACCCGGCGCCATCCTGATCCCGATGCATGAGCTGCCCGCGCGCCTGCAGGAACTGGACAAGGACGCCGAAACCGTGCTCATCTGCCATCACGGCGTGCGCAGCTTTCACGCCGCCCGCTATCTGGAAACGCTGGGCTTCGGCGACGTGGTCAACCTGTCGGGCGGCGTGGCCGCCTGGGCCGACGAGGTCGATTCGGCCATGCCGCGCTACTGACCCCCACTATCAAGAACTGGACCCGACATGCAACTCAAACCCCTGTTTCTTGCCCTGACGCTGGCACTGGCGCCCACCGCCCACGCAGCGAACCTGTCTGACGTCTTCCGCGACGCGCAGGCCTACGACGCCCAATACGCCGCCGCCCGCGCCGCCTGGCAGGCCGGCCAGGAAAAGGCCGAGCAGGGTCGCGCCGGCCTGCTGCCCAACGTCAACCTGGGCGGCAACCTGCGCTACAACAATGTGGATTCCAGCCTCCCCGGCGGCGACGCCGACTTCGCTTCCAACGGCCTGTCGGTCAACGCCGCGCAGCCGCTGTTCCGCCGGCAGAACCAGGTGCTGTACGAACAGTCCAAGGGGCAGGTGAAAATCGCCGGGATGCAGTTCCAGGTGGCCGAGCAGGATCTCATCCTGCGCGTCGCGCAGGCCTATTTCGACGTGCTGCAGTCGCAGGACAACATCGACTTCATCAATGCGCAAAAAGCCGCCATCGCCGAACAGCTGGCCGCCGCCAAGCGCAACTTCGAGGTCGGCACCGCCACCATCACCGACACCCACGAAGCGCAGGCGCGCTACGACCTCGCGGTGGCGCAGCAAATCGCCGAACAGAACGGCCTCAACATCCGCCTGCGCACCCTGGAAAAGCTGGTCGGCAAGCCGGCCGGCGCGCTCGACGCGCTGATCGAGCCGGCGCAGTTGAAGGCCGAATCCGGCAACATCGACGACTGGGCCGCGCGCGCCGCCGACGGCAACCTGCAGGCCGAGATCCAGCGCATCGCCAAGGCCATCGCCGACCAGGAAGTCGAGCGCAACCGCGCCGGCCACTACCCCACGCTCGATGCGGTGGCCGGCTACACCGTCAACAACAAGCAGAATTTCGGCACCACGCAGGTGGATACCCGCATCGCCAGCATCGGGCTGGAACTCAATCTGCCGATCTATCAGGGCGGGCTGACCAGTTCGCGCGTGCGCGAAGCCGTCGCCAACCAGGAAAAGGCGCGCCAGGATCTGGAAAACGCCACCCGCGAGGCCGGCCTGCAGGCCCGCCAGGCCTGGCTCAACGTCAGCAGCGGCGTCGCCCGCGTGCAGGCGCTGGAACAGGCGCTCACCTCCAGCAAGGCGCAACTCGAATCCACCAAGCTCGGCCTGCAGGTCGGCGTGCGCACCAACCTCGACGTGCTCAACGCCGAGCAGCAGGTGCTGTCCGCGCGCCGCGACCTCGCCGGCGCGCGCTATGCCTACCTGCTGTCCGGACTGTCGCTCAAGGCCGCCGTCGGCAGCCTCGGCCCGGCCGATCTGGCCGAAATCGACCGCCACCTGAAACCCGCGGCGCCGCAATAAACGCGCCGCTGCCCGGAGGCCCGCCCCGGGCCGCTTGCGGTCAGCGGGCCTTCAGCAGCGGCGCAACCAGCCCCGCCACCCGCGCCGCCGCGCCGCGATGGCGCGCGACGAACGCGAGGCCGGCCTCGCCCATGCGGGCGCGCGCCGCATCATCGTCCAGCAGCTGCAGCGCGTTCTCCAGCAGGCCGGCGGCGTCGCCCACCCGCAGCGCCGCGCCCGCCTCGATCGCCAGCCGCGTCGCCTCCTCGAAGTTGAAGGTATGCGGCCCCACCAGCACCGGCCGCCCCGCGCTCGCCGCCTCGATCAGGTTCTGTCCGCCCAGCGGCGCGAGGCTGCCGCCGACGAAGGCGACGTCGCACGCGGCGTAATAGGCGAACAGCTCGCCCAGGCTGTCGCCCAGCAGCACCCGCGTGCCGGCGTGCAGTTGCGCCCCGTCCAGCTCACTGCGGCGCTGCCATGACAACCCGGCGGACTCGATCAGCTGCGCCACCGCGTCGAAACGCTGCGGATGGCGCGGCACCAGCACCAGCAGCACCGCGGCCGGCGCGGCTGCGGCGAACGCACGCAGCAGCGGCGCCTCCTCGCCTTCGCGCGTGCTCGCCGCCAGCAGCACCGGACGCTGTCCCCATTGCGCCTTCCAGGCCGCGCCGCGTTCGAGCAGCGCGGGCGGCGGCGCGATGTCGAACTTGAGATTGCCAGTGACGTGCACCGATGCGGCGCCCAGCTTGAGCAGGCGCGCGGCGTCGGCTTCGCTCTGCGCGGCGACGGCGGCGATGCGCGCGAGGCACGCCCGCGCCAGCGCCGGCAGCCGCGCGTAGCCGCGCGCCGAGCGCGCCGACAGCCGCGCGTTCGCCAGCACCATGGGAATCCCCTGGCGCGCCGCGGCATCGATCAGGTTGGGCCACAGCTCGGTCTCCATCAGGATGCCGGCACGCGGCTGGGCGCGGCGCAGGAAGCGCCGCACCAGCCAGGCGTAGTCGTAGGGCAGGTAGACGATGGTCGCGAAGCTGCCGTACAGCGCTTCGGCGGTGGCGCGCCCGGTCGGCGTCATGCAGCTGAGCAGCAGCGGCGCGTCCGGGTGCGCGGCGCGCAGGGCGGCGACCAGCGGCTGCGCCGCGCGCATCTCGCCGACCGACACCGCATGAATCCACAGCGCGCCGGCCGCCGGCGCGGGACCGCGCGCCAGCCGCTCGTTCCAGTGCTGCAGATAACCGCGCTCGCGGCGGCCGCGCCACAACAGACGCAGCGGAATCAGCGGCGCTGCCAGCAGCAGGGCCAGCCGGTAGAGCGTCCAGTCGAATAGCAGGCGCAGGGTGGGCATCGCCGGATTGTAAAGGCGCCGATGCTAGAATCGATGCCACCCTGGAGGCCAAACAATGAAAATCCTGCTCACCGGCGCCGCCGGATTCATCGGCATGCACGTCGCGCAGATCCTGTTGCAGCGCGGCGACGAAGTGGTCGGCATCGACAGCCTCAACGACTACTACGACCCAGCGCTGAAGCTGGCGCGGCTGGAGCAGCTCAAGCCCTGGCCCAACTTCCGCTTCCTCAAGGACGACATCTCCGACCGCATGACGATGGAGGACCTGTTCGAGAAGGGCCACTTCGACGCCGTCATCAACCTCGCCGCGCAGGCCGGCGTGCGCTACTCGCTGAAGAATCCGCACGCCTACGTGCAGTCCAACATCGTCGGCTTCGCCAACCTGCTCGAAGGCTGCCGCCACCACGGCGTCAAGCACTTCGTCTACGCCAGCTCGTCCAGCGTCTACGGCGCCAACACCAAGATCCCCTTCTCCACCCACGACCCGGTCAACCACCCGGTCAGCCTGTACGCCGCCAGCAAGAAGGCCAACGAGCTGATGGCGCACACCTACTCGCACCTCTACGGCCTGCCCACCACCGGCCTGCGCTACTTCACCGTGTATGGCCCGTGGGGCCGCCCCGACATGTCGCCGTGGCTGTTCACCTCCGCCATCCTGGAAAACCGCACCATCGACGTCTTCAACCACGGCGACATGATGCGCGACTTCACCTACATCGACGACATCGCCGACGGCACCGTCAAAGTCCTCGACCGCATCCCGCAGGGCAACCCCGAGTTCGACCACAAGAATCCCGACCCGGCATCGAGCCACGCCCCCTACCGCGTCTACAACATCGGCAACCACACCCCGGTACAGCTGATGGACTTCATCGGCACGATTGAGAAGGCCTTGGGACAGGAGGCGAAGAAGAACTTCCTGCCGATGCAGGACGGCGACGTGCAGGCGACCTACGCGGACGTCGACGACCTCATCCGCGACACCGGCTTCAAGCCGGCGACGACGCTGGAATACGGGATCGGGAAGTGGGTGGAGTGGTATCGGGGGTATAAAAAACAGGGGTAAGCCGGGCATCGCCACGATATGGAACTTGCTATTTCGGTGTGTATAATACACACATGAACAGCGCCGAGCTTATCAAGCAGCTGGAGAAATCCGGCTGGGTTCTAAGGGGTGTCAAAGGCTCGCACCATATTTACACCCATCCAGAACACGCTGGCCATATCAGCATTCCCCACCCGAAAAAGGACTTGGGCGTGGGGCTTGTCCACAAGCTGCTTAAACAAGCGGGCTTGAAGACTGGTTAAAAAGACTGGAGCTTACCCATGAGATACCCCATCGCAATTGAACCCGGAGACGCCAAACACGCTTACGGCGTGATCGTTCCCGATCTCCCCGGCTGTTTTTCCGCTGGCGATACCTTGGACGAAGCCATCGACAACGCCAGGGAAGCGATCGAGCTGTGGCTGGAAACCGTCATCGACGATGGCGGTGCTGTCCCCACGCCCGGCCAGATTGACCAGCACCAGGCCAACCCGGAATTCAAAGACCATATCTGGGCAGTGGTCGCGATCGACTTGGCGTCCCTGTCAGACAAAGCTGAACGCGTCAACATCACCTTGCCCGCCAGAGTATTGCGGCGCATCGATGCTGCCGCCAGGTCGGCGGGCGAGTCTCGTTCCGGGTATATCGCGCGTCGGGCGCTGTCTGCTTGATTGACATCCGTACCCTTGAAGTTCAGAGGAAATGAGCCCCGCCCCTTCAGCTTTCATGGGTGTGAAGGGCTGTCGTGTGTCCAGGCTCAGGCTTTGACTGCGTAGGCCTCCTTGGCGTGCCGCGCCGCTTCGAGCTCGGCCGGATCGTAGGCCTTGCCGGACCACAGCATCTCGTAGGCGATCTCTTCGTTGCCGTTTTCGCACAACTCGAGCGCTCTCCGGAACAGGGGCTGAAAGGTCTCCGATTTGTGCGAGCGCTCGTGGAGCTCGAAGGTCGTCCAGAACGTCACGATCAGCGCTTCGCGGCCTTTCATCGGGCTTTCGACCGCCTGCCCGATGGTCGAGCCTTCATTCGACACCTGCCCGGAATTCAGCGCGACAAAGCCGCCGACAAAACCCGTATCGGAGTGATAGGTTTTGACGTTTTCACACAAAAAAGCCACGCGCTCCTGCAGGTCGTCGACGCTATATTCGGGTTTGAGCACGACGCGATTCACGGTCACGATGCCGTCGGGGGGGAAGTTCGAGATCAAGCCACTCATTTTCTACTCCTGTGAATATTGAAAAACATGCCGAATTCGAGCGGGCACAGGATATGAAGAGGCAAACTATTTATCAAACGATATTTATCGGCACTTAATATCGATTTGTTCGATACATTGATTTTTCCTTTGTCAACCGACCGCGCCATCCAGTGGCCCACACACGGGCGGGGCCAGCCCGGATTCCGTTGCTCCGGGGCCGCAAGCAGCAAATTACGCACCGGCATTTTCTGTCTCGCGCAAACCGTTCCGGCTTTCCGCATTGCCCGACGGATTGGCTTTGCGAAGAAGCTTTATAGCGTCAAAGGATCGGCTCATACTGGCCAGCCAGTCCTCGTTTGCCGGCAATTGAGCCATTCAGGATCAGCGACTTCACCCCACAGATGAACAGTTCCGCGGTCAAAACCTACCTGCCCTGGGTCGTTGCCGTGGCGCTGTTCATGGAGGGACTCGACACCACCATCGTCAACACGGCGGTGCCGGCGATCGCCGAGGGGCTGCAGGTGACGCCCTTGAGCCTGAAGGCGGTGGTGACCAGCTATATCCTGAGCCTGGCGGTGTGCATTCCGGTGAGCGGCTGGATGGCGGACCGCTACGGCACGCGCCGCGTGTTCGGCATCGCGGTGGCCCTCTTCACCCTGTCCTCGATCCTGTGCGGCCTGGCGCAGAACCTGCCGACGCTGGTGGCGGGGCGCACCCTGCAGGGCGTCGGCGCGGCGATGATGATGCCGGTGGGGCGGCTGGCGATCATCCGCACCTTCCCCAAGTCGGAGCTGCTGCGGGCGATGAACTTCGTCATCATCCCGGCGCTGATCGGCCCCCTGCTCGGCCCCACCGTCGGCGGCCTGATCGTGCACTGGCTGTCGTGGCACACCATCTTCTTCATCAACGTGCCGGTGGGGCTGCTGGCGCTGTGGCTGGCGCATCGCCACATGCCGGATTACCGGGGCGAGTCGCGGCGCCCGCTGGATGTCGTCGGCCTGCTGCTGTTCGGCAGCGGTGCGGCGCTGCTGTCCTGGCTGCTGGAAATATTCGGCGAACACGAGATCGGCACGGTCGCGGCGACCCTGCTGCTGGCGCTCAGCTTCGGCCTGCTCGCCGCGTATGTCTGGCATGCCCGCCGGGCGCCGCATCCGCTGCTACGGCCGGGGCTGTTCCGGGTGCGCACCTTCCGCGTCGCGGTGATCGGCGGCTTCGTCACGCGCCTGGGGGTGGGTGGCATGCCGTTTCTGCTGCCGCTGCTGTTCCAGCTCGGCCTGGGGATGCCGGCGTGGCAGTCGGGCCTGCTGATGATGCCGATCGCCACGGCCGCCATCGGCATGAAGCTTGTCTCCGCGCGGGTGCTGGCGCGCTTCGGCTACCGGCGCATCCTGATCGCGAACACGGCCATGATCGGCGCCATCGTCTGCCTGTTCTCGCTGGTGGCCCCGGCCACGCCGATCGGGCTGATCGTGCTGCTGGGCCTGGCTTTCGGCTTCTTCAATTCGCTGCAATTCACCAGCATTAATTCGCTGGCCTATGCCGACATCGATCCCCCCGATTCGAGCATGGCCAGCACCATCGCCAGCTCGCTGCAGCAGATGTCGATGAGCTTCGGGCTGGCCTGCGGGTCGCTGGTCGCCGGCTGGTATCTGGGCGAGCTGCCGCAAACCGACCGCGCAGCGGTGACGGCCGCGCTGCACTACGCCTTTCTGACGCTGGGCGGCCTGACCATCCTGTCGGCGCTGTCGTTCCGCTCGCTCGGCGCCAGGGACGGCGAGAGCGTCAGCCGCGGGAACGTGCGCGAGACGGTGTAAGCGCAGCAATCCCGTGCATGTCGCCGTCGGGCGACACGCACGATCCTGCCTATCCCGCTGTTTTATCGGGCAATCCTTCAAACCGGCGGGATTCGGCGTCGCCATTGAGCGACATTTGGCCCCATTTTTTCCTCGTCCCATCCCCGAAAGATTCTCTACCCATCTGTTTGTAAAAGGGTTTCAACTGCTGGCGCGGGTATTGCTGTTTGCCCCCTGCGGCCAGTTCCGGCCGCAACCACACCAGAGCGTTTTACAACCCAGCACCAAGAGAGACCCATCCCATGCTCAAAACTTTCATGCACTCCGGCAATCCCGGCAATTCCAGAAACGACCCGGCCCGGCCGGGCCATACCGGCTACCCCGCCAAACCGGCTGAATCCCCCAGGCCGGCCGAGACGATCCGCGAGGAAGCCTTGCCGCAGGTTGCCAAATCCGCGCGCAACGACGAGGGCAGCAAGCTCATCGTCGGCCCCAACATCAAGCTGAAAGGCTCCGAAATCACCGATTGCGAGATCCTGGTGGTGGAGGGCCGCGTGGAAGCCTCGATGAACAGCCGCGACATCCGCATCGCCGAAGGCGGCGTGTTTTCGGGCAAGGCCGAGATCGACGTGGCGGAAGTGCGCGGCACCTTCGAAGGCGAACTGACCGCCCGCAAGCGGCTGGTGGTGTATGCCACCGGCAAGGTCAGCGGCACGATCCGCTACGGCGCGATGATGGTCGAGGAAGGCGGCACGATTTCCGGCGACGTGGCGACGCTGGCAGCCGGCCCCAGCCTGGCCAGGGTGCCGGCTGCCGCCGCGCAGCCCCCGGCGCCCGAAGCGGCCGAGGAAAAGACGCCGCAACCGGAGCAGGCCCATTCCGGCTCTCCGTTCGCCCGCGGCCAGAGGCGGCAGGCTTGAGCGGAGCCGGGTGGATCACCCGCTGTCGCCGGCAAGCGACAGTGGCGAACCGGTGCCGGGCGCTGGATCGCAACATCCTGCGCTGCGGCTCGCGCAAGCTGGCATCGCGCCTGCGCGCGGTGCGGGCGGACGGCGAGCTGAACCGCCTCGCGGCGCTGATGCTCTACCGGGTTCTGGCCATGGCGAGGCTGAAGGCTGCGGCAGCGGCTAAAGCTTCGCGCTGCGCCCGCCGTCGACCGCCAGGATCTGGCCCGTCACGTAGTGCGTATCCATCGCGAAGAAGCGCACCGCCAGCGCAATGTCGCTGGGATCGCCGGCGCGCTTCAGCATGGTGTGCGAAACGATGCGCTGGCGCGAGACCTCGTCGAAATTGGAGTCGCCCTCGGGCCACATGATCGGCCCCGGCGCGATGCCGTTGACGCGCACTTCGGGCGCCAGCTCGCGCGCCAGCGACTTGGTCAGCCCGACCAGTCCGGCCTTGGCGACCGAATAGACGACGTAGCTTTTCATCGGGCGGTCGGCGTGGATGTCGGTGATGTTGATGATGCAACCGCGGCGCCTCTTCAGTTCGGGGGCGGCGGCCTGCGACAGGAACATCGGCGCCTTGAGGTTGCTGCCCATCAGATCGACCCAGTCCTTCTCGCCGATGTCGCCGACCGGCGTGGGATAGAAGCTCGACGCGTTGTTGAGCAGCACGTCGAGGCCGCCGAAAGTCGCGACGGTCTGCTGGACCAGGCTCGGCAGACCGCCGGTGTCGTGCAGGTCGGCCTGGATCAGCGCCACCGAATCGGGACGGATGGCGTTGAGTTCGTCCTGCAGCGCGCGTGCCTCGGTAGCCGAACTGCGGTAGTGGATCATCAGGTTGGCGCCGGCCGCGTGCAGCAGGCGCGCCGACGCCGCGCCCACCCGCTTGGCCCCGCCGGTAATCAATACGACTTTGCCTTGCATCGGGATTCGCCCTTATAGTCACTCGATCCTGGATTATCCAGCCATTCCGCATTATCCCTGAACTGTCCCGCCGCATGCTGCCCGCTCCCTCCCCCGACGCCCTCGCCCACAGCCGGCGCGTCGCCGCGCATCTGCGCGCACTGATCGAAAACGCCGGCGGCTGGATCCCCTTCTCGCGCTACATGGAGGCCGCGCTATATGCGCCGGGCCTCGGCTACTACGCCGCCGGCGCGATGAAATTCGGCGCCGCCGGCGACTTCGTCACCGCGCCGGAACTCACGCCGCTGTTCGGCCGCACGCTGGCGCATGCGATCGCGCCGCTGCTGGCAGAGAGCGGCGGCGAGGTGCTGGAACTGGGCGCCGGCAGCGGGCGGCTGGCGGTTGACCTGCTGGGCGAACTGGAACGGCTTGGCGCATTGCCGGCCCGCTATTGCATCCTGGAGGTAAGCGCCGACCTGCGCGAACGCCAGCAGCGCACGATTGCGCGCGCACTGCCGCATCTGCGCGAGCGGGTGCAGTGGCTGGACGAACTGCCGGCGCATTTCGGCGGCGCCATCCTCGGCAACGAGGTGCTCGACGCGCTGCCGGTGGAACTGGTGCACTGGACGGAAAGCGGGCCGCTGGTGCGCGGCGTGGCGCTGGAAGGCGAGGCGTTCGCCTGGCGGGACCGGCCCATCGCCGACCCGCTGCTGCGCGCCCGCGCCGAGGCACTGAACCTGGCGCCCGGCTATCTCTCCGAGATCAACCTGGCGGCCGATGCGCTGATCGCCTCGCTTGCGCAGTCTCTGGAACGCGGCCTGCTCCTGCTGATCGACTACGGCTTTGCCGCCGCCGAGTATTACCACCCGCAGCGCCACATGGGCACGCTGCGCGCGCATTACCGCCACCATGCGCTGGACGATCCGTTCTATCTGCCGGGCCTCGCCGACCTCACCGCGCACGTCGATTTCAGCGCGGCGGCGCGGGCGGGGATGGTGGCGGGACTCGAACTCGCGGGCTACGCCAGCCAGGCGGGCTTTCTGCTGAACGCTGGGCTCGCCGAGCTGCTGATGCAGACGCCGCCCGCCGATGCGGCAGCCTACCTGCCGCAGGCCAATGCGGTGCAGCGGCTGGTGTCGCCGGCCGAGATGGGCGAGCTGTTCAAGGTGATCGGGTTGAGCAAGGGCGTGGCGCCGCTGTCGGGGTTTGCGCGCGGTGACCGCCGGCACACGTTGTAAGGCGTTCCTGCCAAGCAAACCGCCCCACCCGCTCGGGCTTTCAGGTTACCTGATTGGCCTTGAGCCATTGACTGTCGTCGACCTGGAATAAGCGAGGAAGGTCGAAGGCGTCCGGTTATCAGCCATTACGGCCCTTCGGGCCGTTCGTTGCCTCAGTCACCTATCGGCCAGAAGCGGTCGTCTGAGCATTTCTCCCACAGCAGACATTCCGTCCGGATATCATTGCATATACGGACAAACCGCTTCGACGAACCGACCATGAATCAAGCAGTTACGACACATCAGCATGTTCTACGAAATTTAATAATACAGACCGACCGGTCTGGTGAATAACTGTTAGGCATCCCATGCGCAGCTTTCACGTGAGATCAAGAAGATCAATCTTGGGGTTACTACATCTCGCGACCTACCCCGGCGTGGCTATGGCAAGGGGTTATCACAGCCATTCACAAATGCCTGACTGGATGGTTTCGCTTATTCTCATTGTTGGGGCGGCATTTCTATTGCTGTTTTCGCTTGGAGGTGCCGCCACGAATTGGAATAACAAGAATTACTTGAAGACTGTAGTTTGGGTGACAGTAGCGGGCCTTTCGTGCTGGCTCATTCTGAGCCAGATTAACTGGGGCTATATGGCTGGCCTTAGTTTTTTAGGTACCTCTTGGTTATTGTTTGGTTTGGTTATTTTTGCGATCGGCTTCTTACTTAAAGTTCTTGTTGGTATTTTCTTTAAACCGGCCCGCGAAACATCAACCGAGGAATTCATTCAGGGAGCGGCTTCCATTGTAGGCCTCATCGGTGGCTCGATTTTCTTCATTCTGATGTGGGCAATGATATTTCTTGGTATTCCAATAGCGATCATTTCTAAGCTATTCGGGCTATGGGAGTGACGCTATGCCGCAGACGCTAGATATTGAGTCGTTCGATCCACTCGCCTGGGTCAATGCCTACACCCAGACAGCAATACACGGCGCTGTTGTTGAACCGATTCTTCACTTCTCACTAATGTGGAATCTCTTTGAGCGAGATGCCTGCGGGAAAGAAGCCACTCGAACAAAGATCGGGGCTATTGTTTCATCTGCAGCTTCGGCCGGTTTGCTCTCGTTAGAGCCGTTCGCCGAGCATCTCACCTTCTTTCAAGATCGAGCCCAACGTGAAGGCATGGAGATCAAGCAGTATCTAAATGCCCTCAAGATGGAGAATGCAAAGGACCGTCACCTCGTCCACGAGGTTCTCGACGATCGAACGAATGAACCTAAGAAAGTAGTGCACGCGCTCTTGCTTATTGCTCATCGCGTCCGAAACAATCTCTTCCATGGGGAAAAGGAGGTCGCCTACCTCCATGCCCAAGTCAGCCTGTTTCGTGCGGTGAACTCGTTGATCGCGACCTACCTCACGGTGACGAAAAGTGCTGCCTAACATTCCCATCAAACATCAAACGGGACGCTCTAAAGCGCGCCCCTTATGTCAGGCGAACGTCTGCTTTTCAAACCGGCCAGCTCCCGCTTTGGGTCGGTAGCAGTCGTTGGAGGGCAAAGTAGCGAGTGGCCGTTCAGACTGAACAAGAGACGGTCTGACACCTCAACCTGAACTTCTGCTCCTGGCCGACAGCCGTCAACTACCGCCCGGCCTCGAAGCTTGAGCAATCCACGCTGCAAAAAGAAAGCGGCTCCACTTTCGCGAGCCGCTTCAGACACCCTTGCTGCAAATCTAAACCAGCGGCAGTTGCGCTTCCACTTCCGCTTCCGGCTGCAGGCGGGTGACGCGCACCGCGTGCAGGCGGCGGCTGTCGGCGCGCAGGATGCTGAAATTGAAGCCGTCGAATTTCACCGATTCGCCGCGCTTGGGCAGATGGCCGAAACGCGACACGATGAGGCCGCCGACGGTGTCGAATTCCTCGTCCGAGAAATGCGCACCGAGAGTCTGGTTGAAGTCGGCGATTTCGGTGCCGGCCTTGACGCGGAACACGCCTTCCTTCTCGCGGATGATGTTGTCCTCGGTTTCGTCGAAGTCGTATTCGTCCTCGATGTCGCCGACGATCTGCTCGAGCACGTCCTCGATCGTCACCAGCCCGGCGACGCCGCCGTATTCGTCGACGACGATGGCGATGTGGTTGCGGTTGGAGCGGAACTCCTTCAGCAGCACGTTGAGCCGCTTCGACTCCGGGATGAACACCGCCGGACGCAGCATGCCGCGGATGTCGGTGTCGGCCTCGGCGTAGTGGCGCAGCAGGTCTTTCGCCAGCAGGATGCCGATGACGTCGTCGCGGTCCCGGTCGATGACCGGAAAGCGCGAGTGCGCGGTTTCGATGGCATGCGGAATGAAGATTTCAGGCGCGTCGTTGATGTCGATGACTTCCATCTGCGCGCGCGGGATCATGATTTCGCCGACCCGCATTTCGGACACCTGCAGCACGCCCTCGATCATCGCCAGGGCGTCGGCATCCATCAGACTGTTTTCGTAGGCGCCGTGCAGCAGTTCGATCAACTGCTCGCGGTCTTCGGGCTCGCGCATCAGCCAGTGGGAAATGCGCTCAAGCAAACTCGGCTTGGGACTACTGTCGGGCTCCATGTGGGCAAAAACTCAGGATGAATAGGGACTGGGGATGCGAAACCGCTTCAGTATAGCGGCTTCGCGCGATTCCATGATGTCGGCGTCGGCCGGGTCGATGTGGTCGTAGCCTTGCAGATGGAGCACGCCGTGGACGGTCATGTGGGCGTAATGATGCTGCAGCGGCTTGCCCTGTTCGCGCGCCTCGCGCTCGACCACCGGTGCGCAGATCACCACGTCGCCGCCCAGCACGCCGGGCGAAATCTCGCCGTATTCGAAGGTCAGCACGTTGGGCACGTAGCCCTTGTGGCGATAGTCCCGGTTGAGCGACTGCGCCTCCTCGGCGTCGACGATGCGCACGGTGATCTCGGCGGCGTGTTCCAGCGCGGCGGCAACCCAGCGGCGGATTTGCGCGCGCGCCGGCAGCTCGTCCGCGGCGCTGGCGAACTGCACCGCCAGCCGCAATTCGGGGTCAGGGTCGGCCATCTGTCTGCGCGCGGCGCGCGGCGTAGGCATCGACGATGCGGCCGACCAGCGGATGGCGCACCACGTCTTCGGACTGGAAATGGGTGAAGGCGATGCCGCGCACCTCGCCCAGCACCTCGGCCGCATCCATCAGCCCGGACTTCACGTGCTTGGGCAGGTCGATCTGGGTCGGGTCGCCGGTCACCACCGCGCGCGCGCCGAAGCCGATGCGGGTGAGGAACATCTGCATCTGCTCGGGCGTGGTGTTCTGCGCCTCGTCGAGGATGATGAAGGCGTGGTTGAGGGTGCGCCCGCGCATGAAGGCGAGCGGCGCGACCTCGATGGCGTGGCGCTCGATCAGCCGCGTCACCTTGTCGAAGCCCATCAGGTCGTACAGCGCATCGTAGAGCGGGCGCAGGTAGGGGTCGACCTTCTGCGTCAGGTCGCCCGGCAGGAAGCCGAGCCGCTCGCCGGCTTCCACCGCCGGGCGGGTCAGCACCAGGCGCTTGACCTGCTCGCGCTCCAGCGCGTCGACCGCGCAGGCCACCGCCAGATAGGTCTTGCCGGTGCCGGCGGGGCCGATGCCGAAGGTGATGTCGTGGCTGCGGATCTGCTCGATGTATTCGCCCTGGCGCGGGGTGCGCGCGCGCAGGTCGGCGCGCCGCGTGCGCAGTGCCGGGCCTTCCTCGTCGGCGCGGCCGCGCGTGAGCTCGACCAGCCCCAGCTGGATGTCGTCGAGCGAGAGCGCATCGTGCGCGCGGTTGTAGAAATGCTCGATTGCCTGCGCCCCCTTCTCCGCCTGCGCGGCGTTGCCGCTGAAGCGGAAACTGGCGCCGCGGCGGCCGATGGTGACGTCGAATGCCGCCTCGATCTGCCGCAGGTTCTCGTCCATGGGGCCACACAGGTTGGCCAGGCGCCGGTTGTCTTCCGGCGCCAGCCGCAGTTCGACGATGTCGGTTTTCAAGCGCTTTCGCTTTCGCTGACGGCGACCTCGCCGCGCAGACTGTGCGGCAGGGCCTGGGTGATGACGACGTCGACGAAGCGGCCGATCAGGCGCGGCTGGCCGGCGAAGTTGACGATGCGGTTGTTGTCGGTGCGGCCGGCGAGTTCCTCGGCATTCTTGCGGGCGCGGCCTTCGACCAGCACGCGCTGCACGGTGCCGACCATGGCCTGGTTGACCCGCTGCGCCTGCGCCTCGATCTGCGCCTGCAGACGCATCAGGCGCTGCGTCTTCAGTTCGGCCGGGACGTCGTCGGGGTAGTCCGATGCCGGGGTGCCGGGGCGCTTGCTGTAGATGAAGGAGAAGCTGGCGTCGAAGTCGAGTTCCTCGATCAGCTTCATGGTCGCCTCGAAATCGGCTTCGCTCTCGCCCGGGAAGCCGACGATGAAGTCCGACGACAGACAGAGGCCGGGACGCCGTTCGCGCAATTTCCGCACGATCGACTTGAATTCTAGCACGCTGTGGCCGCGCTTCATCGCCGCGAGGATGCGGTCGGAGCCGGACTGCACCGGCAGGTGCAGGTGCGACACCAGCTTCGGCAGCGTGCCGTAGCACTCGATCAGGCGCTGCGTCATTTCGCGCGGATGGCTGGTGGTGTACCTGATCCGTTCGATGCCGGGGATCTCGTGCACCATCTCCAGCAGGAAGGCGAAGTCGGCGCTGCCGCCGTCGTGCAGCGCGCCCTGGTAGGCGTTGACGTTCTGCCCCAGGAGGGTGACTTCCTTCACCCCGCGCCCGGCCAGGTCGGACACTTCGGCGATGACGTCGTCGAACGGCCGCGAGACTTCCTCGCCGCGGGTGTAGGGGACGACGCAGAAGGTGCAGTACTTGGAACAGCCCTCCATGATCGAGACGAAGGCCGAGGCGCCTTCCACCCGCGCCGGCGGCAGGTGGTCGAACTTCTCGATTTCGGGAAAGCTGATGTCGACCTGGGCGCGCCCGGTTTCGCGGCGCTGAGCGATCAGTTCGGGCAGGCGGTGCAGGGTCTGCGGGCCGAACACCACGTCGACGAAGGGCGCGCGCGACACGATGGCCGCGCCCTCCTGGCTGGCCACGCAGCCGCCGACGCCGATGATGAGATTGGGGTTGGCCGCTTTCAGGTGGCGCACCCGGCCGAGGTCGTGGAACACCTTTTCCTGCGCCTTCTCGCGCACCGAGCAGGTGTTGAACAGGATGACGTCGGCGTCGTCCGGGGTGGACGTCGGGGTCAGACCTTCGGCCAGATTGAGCACGTCGGCCATCTTGTCCGAGTCGTACTCGTTCATCTGGCAGCCGAAGGTTTTGATGTAGATTTTTTTCATGAGTTTGCCGGGACAGTGAATAGACTGGGGGCAGGGTTTTCGCTGCGCACTGCGGCGAAAAGAAATGTGGTGGTGATGAGTGGACTTGAACCACCGACCTACGGATTATGAATCCGTCGCTCTAACCGACTGAGCTACATCACCCTGGGGACTGCTTTCCCGGCGCAGGACCGCCGAAAAGGCGCGCATTTTAGCCGACGCCGGCAGGGGCTGTCAAAGCACCCCTGCGCCCGCTCACTGCGGCCGCAGCCTGGCCAGTTCGTCGAGCAGGCTGATCAGCAGTTCGCGCCCCAGCGGCCCCATCCCGCCGACCAGCCGGTCGGCATCGCGCTCGCCGTTGACCAGACGGCGCATGCGTCCGCCCAAGAGCGCCATGTCGCCGCCCGCCTTCATCATCTGCTCGGCCATGTTGGCGAGCACCGACATCGCCTGCGCGTCGCCGCGCGCCGCGGCGTCAATCAGCGCGGCGAGGCCCGGCGCGGCGGCGCTGCCGTCGGGCTGGGCATCGAGCGGCGGCAGCGTGGCGGGATTGTCGATGCCGCCCAGGATGGCATCGAGCAGGATGGCGTCCTCCTCGTCCAGCCCCAGCTTGATCGACGGATCGCGGCGGCCGTTGACGACGTGGCGCAGCGCGCCGGCCAGCCGCGCCCAGCCGGCCTGTTCGGCGGCGTCGAGCTGCTTCATCAGGTCGGGCAGCTGGCTGCGGTCGCGCAGCGCGTTGACCACGGTGTGGATGAATACGGCGTGAACGCGCAGGACTTGTTCGACGGCGGGAGGAAGCTGGGCCATGTCAGGGGTCAGGGGTCAGGGGTCAGGGGTCAGGGGTCAGGGGTCAGGGGTCAGGCAAATTGTCGGGCGCCTGGGCGGGATTGGCAACCGCCGGCCGGGTCGGCACGTTTTCGATCCGCCAGTGCTCGCTTGCCCACGCCAGCAGTTCGGCCGGCTCGGCACCCTCCAGCTCAACCGGGGGCGGGTGCCCGAGCGCGGCGAGGGCCTGCGCCAGCATGGCGCCCCGCCCGCTCGCAGGCAGGGCGGGGGCCAGGGTCTGTTTCGACAGCTTCTGTCCGGCGGCATTGGTGACGAGCGGCACATGGGCGTAGGCCGGCAGGGGCAAGCCCAGCAGCCTTTGCAGGTAGATCTGGCGCGGCGTGTTCCACAACAGGTCGGCGCCGCGCACCACGTGGGTGATGCCCTGGAAGGCATCGTCCACCACCACCGCCAGCTGGTAGGCGAACAGCCCGTCGGCGCGCCTGACGATGAAGTCGCCGACCTCGTGCGCCAGATTCTGCTGCAGCTCGCCCTGGATGCGGTCGCAAAAGTGTGTACTCACATCCGGCGAGCGCACGCGCCATGCACGTGCGGCTGCGCCCGACGGCAGCCCGGCCCTGCAGGTGCCGGGATAGATGATCTCGCCCTCGTGGTTGCGCAGCGCCTGCGCAAGCTGGCTGCGGCTGCAGGCGCAGGGATAGACCGCGCCGAGGGCTTTCAGCTCATCCAGCGCCGCGGCGTAGGCGTCGTCGCGCTGCGATTGATGGAGCACCGCGCCATCCCAGTGCAAGCCATAGGCTTCCAGCTGGCGCAGGATGGTGGCGGCCGCGCCGGGCTCGCAGCGCGGACGGTCGAGGTCTTCCATGCGCACCAGCCAGCGCCCGCCAACCGCGCGGGCGTCGAGAAAGCTCGCCACTGCGGCGACCAGCGAGCCGGCATGCAGGGGGCCGGTGGGCGACGGCGCGAAGCGCCCGATGTAGGTGCCGCTCAAGCCGCGCGGGTGAGCATCAGCTGGGCCGGCATCGGCGCCGGGAAGCCGGCCTCGGCGAGCGCTTCGCGGATGACGCGGTTGCCGTCGAAATACACCTGCCAGTAATGGTCGGTATGGCAGAACGGGCGTACCGCCAGCACCGGGCCGACCAGGTTGAATTCGAGGATTTCGACCTCCACCGCCGGCTCGGCCAGCACGTTGGGAATCGCCTGCAGCTTGTCGCGCAGCAGCTGCATGGCGGCGACGTGGTCGGCGCTGCCTGCGAGCTGGCATTTCAGCTCAACGCGGCGGAAGGCGTTGGTGCTGAAATTCTGGATGGTGTCGCCGAAGATCTTGCCGTTGCCGACGATGGTGAACACGTTGTCCGGGGTGTCGAGGCCGGTGGCGAACAGGCCGATTTCCCTGACCGTGCCGGTGACGCCGCCGGCGGTGATGAAGTCGCCCACCTTGAACGGCTTCAGCACGATGAGGAAGGCGCCCGCCGCCAGGTTGGACAGCAGCCCGCCCCAGGCGGCGCCGATGGCGATGCCGATGCCGGCGACCAGGGCGGCGAAGGTCGTCGTCTGCACCCCGAAGTAGCCGAGAATGGCGACCACCAGCACGATGTTGAGGGTGACCGCGACGAAGCTGCCGATGTAGCGCATCAGCGTGGGGTCGACCTTCTGCCGGTGCAGCGCGCCCTGCAGCATGCGCCCGACCAGGCCGATCAGCCAGCGGCCGATGATCCAGAAGGCGATCGCGGCGAGGATTTTCATTCCGGCCTCGGTGGCGTAAGCGGCGGCGATTTCGGTATAGCGCTGGATGTCCTTGTCCATCTCGGTCTCCCTGAAGACTGAATCAAACGATCATGGCATGTCTGATAAAGGATAGTCCGCGCGGCGGAATTCGGACGACTCCGGCATCGCATCTAGAAATCGATGCCGGGCTGCGCCTTCACCCCCGCGCGGAACGCGTGCTTCTGGTCGGCGACGACCGACACCGTGTCGGCCAGTTCGGTCAGCGCATCCGGCGCGGCGCGCCCGGTGACGACGACATGCTGCATGGCCGGGCGCTGCGCCAGCGCGTCGAGCACGCTGTCGCTGTCGAGATAGCCATAGCTCAGCAGATAG
Source organism: Thiobacillus sp. 65-1059 (assembly GCA_001897675.1). Lineage (GTDB taxonomy): Bacteria > Pseudomonadota > Gammaproteobacteria > Burkholderiales > Thiobacillaceae > Thiobacillus. The sequence continues at coordinate 70,002 of MKUE01000136.1, forward strand.
GTCAGCTCGTCCAGCACCACCAGCTGATACGCCGGATCGGCGAGCATGCGCGCGGCGATTTCCCAGCCGCGCGCGGCGGTGGCGATATCCTGCTCGCGGTTCTGCGTGTCCCAGGTGAAGCCGTCGCCGGTGACGTGCCATTCGACGCCGGACTGCGTGCCGAGGAAGGCCTCCTCGCCGGTGTCGGTGCGGCTCTTGATGAACTGCACCACGCCGACCTTCATGCCGTGGCCGAGCGCGCGCGCGACCATGCCGAAGGCCGCGGTGCTCTTGCCCTTGCCGTTGCCGGTGACGACGAGCAGCAGCCCGCGCTCGTCGCTGGCGGCGGCGACGGCAGCGTCGATCAGCGCCTTCTTGCGCGCCATGCGGGCGGCGTGGCGGGCATTTCCGGACGCCTCGCCTGCAGTCCTGCCGGAATTGGATTGCGAATCAGCCATATCTTTTCCTTTTCAGTCCAGCCGGGGCAAAGAGGCCCCAGCCCGGCTTCAGGCCGGCTGACCGTGCAGGGTCAGCGGAAATCGTAGCGCGCACTGACGGCGTAAGTCCTGCGGTCGGCCGGGTAGTAAAAAGTGTCGTTCGCAAGAATGTCCATATTGAAGCCATAGCCCGCGTACGCAGCATACTTCTCGTCAGTCGCATTGAGGATCTTGGCATCGATCTTCCAGTCACGAATTTGCCAACTCGCCATCAAGTCAAGCTTGGTGTAGGCCGCCAGGCGGCCCGCCTCGTTCGCATAATCATCGCCGTACCGCCGCTCGCCCACATAATTCAAGCGCGCGGAATAGGCTGCATTCGCTGTCGCGCTCCAGGTCAAACCGGCGCTCGCCTGCACCCTGGGCACCAAAGGCAGCGCCTTGCCGGCGTAGACACCGCCCCGAATCTCGGCGTCTTCGAGCGTCACGCCGAAATGTCCGCGCAGGCTGTCGGTTAATCCCAGACTTGCGCTCAACTCGCTTCCCAGACGCCGCGTCCTATCCACGTTCATGTTGCCGCCCATGGGGTCTGAGGTAATTTCGTCCTTCAGATTCTGCTGATAAATGCTCAAGGAAAGGCTGCCGCGGGCGACTTGCTTCGATGCGCCGATTTCATAAACCGTCCCGTGCTGGGGGCTCAGACCAAGGGCAAAGACGGGATCCCAGGTAATCGGATCGAGCCCATACAGTTCGTCGGTATTGGGGAAGCGGTAGGTCGTCCCGACCCTACCGTAGACTTTCCAGCCTTCGGCCAGATAACTTATCCCCGCCTCGTAAGCCTCGCGTGTGTCGACGGAATGACCGGACATCGCGGGCCGGTGCCAGCCCGTGTGATCCGTGTACTCCGACTGGCTTGCCGACTGCTTCAGCCGTTGGGCGCGCACGCCGAGCGTCAATGCCAAGCGCTCGCCAAGCTCCGTGATGTTCTGTGCATAAACAGCATGGCTCGTCTGGGTCGCGTCCTGCGTGTAGGACTGGTTCCCGGTCGGCGCGGTCAGGCTGTCCGTCGTCCCCCTGAAATAGTCGTATCCCAGCGTGGCGCGATTGCCCAGTCCGCCGAGCCGATGCCTGATTTTGAGCTTGGGGCTGAAGGAAACGAAGTCGCGCGACAGGTCGCGGGTTTGTTCAACCGGATTGGTCGCATCGCTGTAACCGCTGCGTTCGTCCCTGGACAGCACCAGGTCGGCGTCCAGCGCCACGTCCGCAGACAGATTGACCGCCACCCCCGGACGAATCCTGAAACCATCGCGGTCCGACCTATCGCCCGGATGGCGCGACTTTGTGGGATCGGCCAGATACTCGGCGCTCCAGAGGCCGCCTGGCAGCCCCAATTCCTCCTTGAAGGCTGCCAGGTCAACGAATCCGCGCACACGCCCTTGATTCAGGAAATTGATTCTGCCGCCCAAGGAGTAGCGCTCCTGGTCACTGTTGGTCCGCCAGCCGTCGCTGGCGCCATATTGGAAATACAGGCTTGCATCGACCGGACCTGCAGCCCCACCCGTCTGCAGGCTCAGCTCACGCAAGCCGTGGCTGCCACCGCCGATGCTGGCATAGCGTGCGTCCACCGTCTTCTTGGTGATGATGTTGACCACGCCTCCGCTCGAGCGGTCACCGTACAGGACGGTTCCGCTCCCCGGCATGACCTCGATGCGCTCGATGCTCGGCAGCGGGATCAAGGACCAGTCGATCGACCCGGAATCGATTGGATTCAGCCTTTGGCCGTTGAGCAACACGAGCGTATTGCTGGTGGCCGTCCCTCCGCTACCCGCACCCCGCAAGCCAACCGTGGAATCGATGCCGAGTGCCCCGTATAGGGGAACGACCGTGGCCCCCGCGGTTCCGGCCAGAATATCGGGGACGCTCGTTGCGGGCATCCGCTCAATATCCTGCCGGGTAATCACGGCGAGACTGGCGGGTGTTCGGGGAGATTGCTCTTCGAAGCGCGTCGGCGTAACGACGATGGTATCCCAGACATATTCCGGCAAGGCTTCCGCGTGGACGGGCGAAGCGAGGGCGACGCCGAGGGCGAGCGCGAGAGGGGTTTGACGCATGATGAATTCCGGTTTGGGCGCCCGCTTCCCCGCAGGCGCGTTGCACGATCCGCTGGGCGACTTCCGTCGCGACAGGGCTCAGGCCGGTATCCGGGCTCGCGCTTGAAGTGCATCGCCTTCCCGGGCGAACCCAGTGGCGGTGTGATGGACCGTTTAGCGCTTACCGTTGCGGGGGCAGCACAGGCATGGCGGCAAAGCCGCGCACCTGTTTCCCGTTTACCCTCGGCGGCGGAAAGCCGCGTCGGCACCTGAAGGCGCGCATTATACGGATCGGATTGAGCGGCCGCACATCGCCCCCTGCGGAAGCGTCGCTGCGCAGCAGCGGGGCACCCACCGGCGTATCCCTTGCAGATGCTATAGTCCCGCAATGCAAGCCGAACTCGACACCCTCGAAGCCAAAATCCGCCAGGTGGCCACGCTTTGCCACGCGCTGCGGCAGGAAAACATCGCCCTGCGCCAGCAGCTGCTGGCCGCGCAGCAGGACAACAAGCAGCTGACGGCGCGGCTGGACGCCGCCAAAGCCCGGCTGCAGGCGCTGCTCGAAACGCTGCCGGAGGACCTGTGATGGCTGCACCGCGTTCCATCGACATCCATATTCTGGGCCGCGCCTACAAGGTGGCGTGCTCGCGCGAGGAAGAATCCGCGCTGATCGCGGCGGCCGGTTACCTGGACGAAAAAATGCGCGAGATCCGCGACAAGAGCAAGGTGATCGGCGCCGAGCGCATCGCCATCATGGCGGGACTCAACCTGGCGCACGACCTGCTGACCCAGGGCGGCGGCAGCCTGGTCGAGGAAGCGCGCACGCGCCTGACGCATTGCAACGGCCTGCTCGACGCGGTGCTGGAAGATCAGGACAAACTCTTCTAAACTGGCGTTGTTCCCTGCGGTGTTCGAGGCTGGTTGCAATTTCTCTGAACCAATGCATACGTGCAAGGCTGCGGTCTATTCCGATGCGGGTGTGCGCGTGACATGTCTCATGTGCCCAAAGTGTCTTTGAACGCGGCCGTCTTGAACCCAGGTTCAAGAGTCCGCAGCCAGTCACGGCACAGGCGGGGAACCCTCATTTCCTGATGGATAAATACACCCTGCGACGCCAACTCAAGGCCGCGCGCAACGCGATGCGGCCGGCCCAGCGCCGTCACGCCGCGCGCGCGTCGCTGCGGCTGGCGCTGCGCCACGGCCTGCTGCTGCGCGCGCAACGCATCGGTTTCTATCTGCCGCAGGGCGGCGAATTCGACGTCCACCCCCTGCTCAATCAGGCGCTGTGCATGCGGCGCGACTGCTATCTGCCGATTCTGCCGCGCCGCGGGCGGGTGATGCGCTTCGGGCGTGTCGGGCGCGACACGCGCATGTCGCCGAACCGCTACGGCATTCCCGAGCCGCTGGATGCAAGGCCGCTGCGCGCGCGCCAGCTCGACCTGCTGCTGATGCCGCTGGTGGGGTTCGATCTGCAGGGCCGTCGCCTGGGGATGGGCGGCGGCTACTACGATGCGACACTGGCTTTCATGCAGCACCGGCGGCTGTGGCGCAAGCCGCGCCTGGTGGGCGTCGCCTACGAATGCCAGCGGGTGGAGGCGCTGCCGCACGAACCGTGGGACATGCCGCTCGACGCGGTGCTGACCGAGCGCCGGCTGCACCGCTTCGACTCGACCCCTCGCTGAACCGGCGTCAGCCAGGCGGCATTCAGTCCTTCACAATTTCGCGGTCGAGTTCGCCGCTTCCCAGCTTGTTTTGATAGTCGGTCAGCATAGCCCGCACCTTGCCGCTCAGCAGATAAAGCCCCAGCAGGTTGGGGAAGGCCATCGCCAGCACCAGCAGGTCGGTGAAGTCGACCATGTTGGACGCGCTCGCCACCGAGGCGATGACAATGAACGCGAGGAAGGCCACCCGGTAGGCGATCGAGGTCCGTTCGCCGAAGAGATACGCCCAGCAGCGCTCACCGTAGTAGGACCACGAGATCATGGTGCTGTACGCGAATAGCACCACCGACAGCGTGAGGATGGCCGGGAACCAGTCCGACACCGTGGCGAACGCCACCGAGGTCAGCGCCGCTCCCTTGTTCGCCTCGCGGATCGCCAGGGTGGCCGGGTCGTTGTAGACGCCGGTGATGACGATGACCAGCGCAGTCATGGTGCAGATGATGATGGTGTCGATGAAGGGCTCGTAGAGCGCGACCATGCCCTGGCGGATCGGGTACTTGACCGAAGCGGTCGAGTGCACGATCGCGGCCGAGCCGAGGCCGGCCTCGCTTGAGAACGCTGCGCGCTTGAAACCCTGCACCAGCGCACCCACCATGCCGCCCGCCACCGCGATCGGCGCAAAGGCTTCGGTGACAATCTTGGCGATCGCCTGCGGGAGCTGCTCGATATTGCCCAGGATGATCCACAGGCAGGCCGCCAGGTAGATCAGGATCATGCCCGGCACCACCGCTTCGGCGGTGTGGGCGATGCGGCGCAGGCCGCCGATGATGACCACGCCCACCGCCACCCCCATGATGAGGCCGTAGGCGATCGGCGCGTCGTTGAAGAAAGGGATCTGCTCCTGCACCGCGCCCAGCGACTGGCTCACCTGGAACGCGCTGCCGGCACCGAACGAGCCGAGCACGGTGAACACAGCGAACATGCCGGCGAGGACTTTGCCGGTGCGCGGCAGATTGAATTCGGCGAAACCCTTGGACAGGTATTCCATGGCGCCGCCCATGATATGCCCGTCGGGACGCACTTCGCGGTAGCGCTGCGCCAGCGTGGCCTCGGTGAATTTGGTGGTCATGCCGAGAAAGCCCGCGACGATCATCCAGAACGTGGCCCCTGGCCCGCCGATCGAAATCGCGATCGCGACGCCTGCGATGTTGCCGAGCCCGACCGTGGCGGAAAGCGCGGTGGTCAACGCCTGGAACGAGCTCACCTCGCCCTTGTCGTCCGCCGTATGGTACTTGCCTCGCAACACCCTGAATCCGTGACGCATCATGCGCAGGTTGACGAAGCTGAAGCGCAGGGTCAGGTAGACCGCGCCGATTATCAGCCAGGCGACGATGAAAGGCATCGACGCTTCGCCGGGAAACACGTCGTAGAAGATGACGCTGGCGAGATAGCCATTCAGGCTGCCGAAGAAGGCGTCGATCCGGCCAGGCTCGGCTGCCTGGGCGAACTGCGAAAACAGCGCTGCGGCTGCGAATGCGAAGAACCGATAAGGATGAACCACCGCCTGACCCCATTGAAATAATTTGTTATCGGCGGCAACGATAACAAACTTGCGGCCCTAACGGGCTGCGCTGCGCGTGCGTCCCTTCCGGAAAAGCAAAGGCCGACCCATGGGTCGGCCTTTGTCGGGCACGTCCTCAGATCACTTCAGGCTCAACACCCATTCGACGATCTTCTCCACGTCTTCATGCTTGACCTGTGCGTTCGGCGGCATGGGAATCGGCCCCCACACCCCTTTGCCGCCGGCTTTCACCTTGGCGACCAGCTTGTCTTTCGCGGTCTTGTCGCCGGCATATTTTTTGGCCACGTCCTTGAAAGCAGGGCCGACAATTTTCTTATCCACGCCGTGGCAGGACATGCACGCGTTTTTCTGGGCCAGCGCCTGTTCGGAATCGGCAGAAGCGACGCCGGACATGGCCAGCAGGGCAGCGGATGCTGCAGTCATCATCAATTTCTTCATCATTACAGTGTCTCCGTGGAGGTCGGGTTGAGCGCGCGCTATCTGTCTAGCCACTATCGCGCCTCCAATATTAAGGAAAATCCTCCGCCACGCAAGACATGGACTCGCTTTTTTGCTAGCCCGCCGGTAAAACATTGTTATTCGCGTTCGACCAGTTCGCGGTAGGCATGCCAGCTGGCGTGCCCCAGCCAGGGGAAAACCACCGCCATGGCGATGAAATCCGTCGCCATTCCGATAGCGATCAGGCCAGCGATCAATGCCCCCCACAACAGCATCACCGGGAAATTGAGCCGGGTCGCCATGAAGCTGGTCACCAGCGCGGTGGCGAAATCGACCTTGCGGTGCAGCAGCATCGGCAGCGACACAACCGAGAGGCTGAACATCATCAGCGCCAGCACGCCGCCGAACGCCAGGTAGGCCAGCACGAAATCGGTATGTTGCCGCACCGCATTGATGCTGAGCAGATCGGACAGGCCGCCGATTCCCGAACCGCTGAGGAACAGTCCGACCAGGATCGCCGAAGTGCGCTCCCATGAAATCAGGACGAACACCAGCATCACGGCGAACAGCCCCAGGGAGGAGGGATTGGCGCGCCACGCCAGCAGGGGAACGAACAGTTTGGGAAGCTTGTGGTGGTGCTCCAGCCGGTGGCTCAGGCAATAAAACACGATGGCCAGCGCCGGAGCGATGAACAGGAAGCCCGAAACCAGCGCCATCGCCAGATGCGGCCTGTCCTCCGCAGCATGCACCAAACCGTAGCCCAGCAGCGCGAAGACGGCCCCGTAGAACAGGCTCAACGGCCACGCCCGGGCAAAATCCTTTGCGCCGTCGCGCAGCCAGCGCAGCGGCTGCTCGAACGTCACGCGGCGGATGCCCGGCAGATTCATATGGGCGACCTGCGGATGGAAAACCGCGGATTCGGTGTGTGTGCTCATGATCGCTCCCGATGACAAAATCAACTGTCTGTTTGATAGCAGGCGCCGCCACGGGTTCCTAATAGCAAATGCTGATGAACCCCTTATTCCAGCACGCTGGCCAGGTCGGTCAGCGGCGGCCGGCATTGATACCCTTCGGGGTACGCCGTTCCCCCGCAGACCCAGGCAGTGGGGCGGTCTGCTTCCGGCTTCGCCAGCGCCTGCGGCAGGCTCAAGCCATTGGGTAAGGCCAGCAGCATGTCGCGCGCACCGAGCTTCGGCGTCAGCGCCCGCACCCATGCGCGCAGGGCGGACTCCGGGCCGCGCAGCAGGATCGTCCGCGGCGGCACCAGCGCTTCGTCGAGCACGGCCAGCAGCGTCGGATAGGCGATCGGCTGCTGGCCCAGGTGCGCGTAAAACAACCTCAGGCAGCGCGCGCCGGCATCAAGGTAACGCGCCTCGCCGAGCAAATGCCCGAGCCGCTGCAGCGCAAACGCGGCGACGCCGTTGCCGGACGGCGTGGCGTTGTCGTAGCCCGGCTTGGGGCGGGCGATGAGCGCTTCGTGGTCGTGGCTGGTGAAGTAAAAGCCGCCGGCTTCGGCATCCTCGAAATGCGCCAAAAGCGCGTCGGCAAGTTCGCATGCCCAGTCCATGTCCGCTTCGCGATAGCCGGCCTGCAGGGTTTCCAGCAATGCATCGAGCAGGAACGCATAGTCGTCGAGATAGGCGTTGAGCCGCGCTTCGCCGCGCTGGAAGCTGGCGAAGAGCCGCCCATCGCGCCACAGGTTCGCATGCAGGAAATCGATCGCCGCATGCGCCGCATCCACCCAGTCGGCGCACGCCATCACCCGCCCGGCATGCGCCAGTCCGCCGATCATCAGCGCGTTCCAGCTGGCGAGCTGCTTGTCGTCGCGCCCCGGCCGTACCCGGGTTGCGCGCGCGGCGAACAGCCTGGCGCGCGCGCTCGCCAGCCGAGCCGCGGCGATCTCGTCGGCCAGCCCCAACCCGGCCGCAATCTCGTGCAACGGGCGCGCAAGGATCGGGTTCCAGCTTGCGTTTTCGAAATTCGGCGGCAAATCGAAGCCATACGCCGGCGCCGCCACCGCATATTCCTCGGCTGACAGCAGCGCACGCACCTGGTCCGCTGTCCACACGTAGAACCTGCCCTCGTGGCCTTCGCTGTCGGCGTCGAGCGCGGAATAAAAACCGCCGTCCGGCGCGCGCATCTCGCGCAGCAGCCAGTCGACGATGCCCTCGGCGGTGTCCTTGAACAGCGTTTCGCCGGTCAGCGCCCAGGCATCGGCATACAGATGCAGCAGCGGGCCGTTGTCGTAGAGCATCTTTTCGAAGTGCGGAATCGCCCACTGCGCATCCACCGAATAGCGGCAGAAACCGCCGCCGAGCTGGTCGCGCACACCGCCGGAAGCCATCTTGCGCAGGGTGAACAGCGCCATCTCGCGCGCCTGCGCGCTGCCGCTGCGCTGCGACTCGCGCAGCAGGAAGAACAGCTCGCCCGGGCGCGGGAATTTGGGCGCACGCGAAAATCCGCCCCACACCGGATCGAAGGCCTCACCCAGATCGCGCAGCGCCGCGGCAAACGGCGCATCGCTCAGGCTTTGGCCGCCGCCCGCCGGCGGCTGCTGCGCCAGCGTATCGCGCAGCGCCGCGTTCTGCGCCAGGATTTCGCCGCGCCGCTCGCGCCAGGCGCGGGCGACGTTTTCCATCAGGTCGATGAAGCCGGGCAGTTGGTAGCGCGGCGTCTTGGGGAAATAGGTGCCGGCAAAGAACGGCGTCTGATCGGGCGCGAGAAACACCGTCAACGGCCAGCCGCCGCCGCGCTGCGCCAGCAACTGGTGCGCCGCCTGGTAGATCTGGTCGAGGTCGGGGCGTTCCTCGCGGTCGACCTTGATATTGACGAACAGGCGGTTCATCGCCGCCGCCACCTCGGGGTCCTCGAAGCAGTCGTGCGCCATCACGTGGCACCAGTGGCAGGCCGAATAGCCGATCGACAGCAGGATCGGCTTGTCCTCGCGGCGTGCGCGGTCCAGCGCTTCCGCGCCCCACGGATACCAGTCGACCGGGTTGTCGGCGTGCTGCAGCAGATAGGGGCTGGATTCGGTGGCGAGACGGTTGGGCATGGCGTTGTTCCGGGTTCGGTACGAAGCAGTTGGGCGGGCCGTCATCGAGACGGCATTCAAGCCTGGAGCGCCCCTCAATAATAGTTGATAAAATCGGTCAACAATTGTACGCTCACTGCCCGTCGCCTAAAACGCAGGAGTCCCCCATGTCGCAAGAATTATTCGCCGCCGCCCGCTCGGGCGATGCCGTCCAGATCAAGAATCTGCTTGAGGCCGGTGCGGCCCACGACGCCGCCGACGAGGCCGGCGAAACCGCGCTGATGCACGCCGCCCACGGCGGCCACGTTGCGGCGGTGCAGGCGCTGATCGCCGCCGGCGCCGACGTCAATGCCAAAGCGCCGCAGGGCTGGACGGCACTCGCCAAGGCCGCCTACAACGGCGAAACCGGACGCGGCTACGTCGAGGTCATCGACGTGCTGCACCAGGCCGGCGCCTCGCTCGACGACCGCATCTTCTTCGGCATCACGCCGCTGATGCTGGCCGCCGGCGGCGGCGATGCTTCGGTGGTGGAATGGCTGATCAACAGCGGCGCCGACGTGCTCGCCGTCAACGAGGGCGGCCGCACCGCGCGCATGATGGCGAACGACAAGTTCTACGTGGACGTGATCAACCTGCTGACCGATGCCGAGCGCCAGCTCGGGGTTTCCGAAGAGGGCGCCTGCCCGACGACCAAGAGCGTGGTCAAGCCGCAGGTGGTCAACCTGATGAAGCCGGCTACGCACTGACTGCGCGCCTGGCTGGCGCGATCAGCGGTCCAGCCAGGCGGTCAATTCCTGCCACTGCTCGATGTCGCGCTCGGCGACATGGTGCGGCAGGTCGAACAGGCTCTTGCCCTCGAACGCGGCGTTGACGTAGTGCTGGGTGTTGCGCAGGCAAGCCAGCACTGGCAGTTCCTGCTGCGCCATGAACTGCTCCAGGGTGACGCCGGCGCGGGTGCGCGGATCGACGCGCATGCCGACCACGCCGACGAAGGCATGGCCCTTGCGCACGGCCTTTTCGGCGTGCAGCGCGGCGAGAAATCCCTGGCTGGCGCGGATGTCGAACAGCGACGGCGCGATCGGCACCACCACCTTGTGCGCGAGCTTCAGCGCGCGCTCCAGATTCCTGCCGTGCAGCCCGGCGGGCGAGTCGATCACCAGCCAGTCGCCACCGCCCTTCTGTCCCTCGCGCAGCAAGCCGATGTCCGGCAACGCCATGTCGCGCATCGCCAGCCAGTGGGTGGCGGATTTCTGCCGGTCGAGGTCCAGCATCGCCACACGCTCGCCGGTTGCGGCCAGATAGCCGGCCAGGTTGGTCGACAGCGTGGTCTTGCCGCTGCCGCCCTTGGGGTTGGCCACCAGAATCACGCGCATGCCTGCTCCTTAGAAAACCGATTTATCCGCGAAGGAAACCCCAAGACTTTGTAATGGCCCCAGGGATTTTCTTCGCGGATAAAAGCCTTACAACGCCTCCACGCTATACGTCACCGCCAGCGTGTGCGTCTCGCCCGGCGCCACGGTGACGACGTTGTCCATCGCGTTGGCCGACTCGACGCAGACCATTTCGCGCCAGCCGGCGCCGGACTTGCCGCGGCCCATGTCGCCCATCTTGTCGGCCTTCTCGGTCCACGGCGTCCACACGATGGTGGACAGCGAGCCGGTCTTGGCGATGCGGATGCGGCGCTTGAGGCCGGGGTCGACGATGATGCAGTCGGCCGGCGTATCGACGTAGACACGGTCGACCTCGCCATCGAAGGCGATGCCGCCGCGTTGCTGCTTGCGCGCGAAGTTGTCGACCTTGTCGTGGTAGTCGCAGCCCTCCAGCCCGGCGACGCTCACCGCGCCGATGTCGCTGACCTGCAGGTAGGTGTGCAGCGCCTCGCCGATCTTCACCGGGGCATCGCCGGTATTGGTGGTGGCGAGCCGCAGCTCCAGCCTGTCGCCCACCACCACGCTCAGCGTCAGCTGGGTGGGATGCGGCCACTGCGCGCGGGTCTGCTCGTTGTCCACCAGCTGCAGGGTGATTTCGGTCCTGGCGTCGTTGCGCTTGCGGCTGCCAATGACCGTCCACGGCACGGTGCGGGCGAAGCCGTGCGCGGGGTAGCCGGATTCGGCATCGTGCGCGCCGAACCACGGCCAGCACACCGGGGCGCCGCCGCGGATGGATTTGCCGGCGGCGAACTTGGCGGCGTCGGACACCCACACCACCGGCGCCTGCTGCGACTTGGGGCGGAAGCTCACCACGTGCGCGCCCTGCAGGCAGATCGTCGCGCGGCCGCCGTGGTTGTCGATGTCGGCATACACAAGACCACCGGCGCCGACGCGGAAGCTCAACTGGCCGGGAATGGCGAAGCGCGCCAGCGGGTCGGCATGCACCTGCGCCTCGGTCGGATGCTCGACCAGACTGACGTCGCGCACCGCGCCGAAGGCGGCGGACGTCGTCATCGCCGCATAGGCGCGCAGCGCGGCCGACACGGCGCGCGTCCGGCTGACCGGCTTCCACGCGGCGGCGCCCCTGGCATCCATCGCGGCGCGGCGGCGCTCCAGCTCGGCGTCCGTCACGCGCAGGCTGATCGTGCGCTGCGGGATGTCGATGTCGATCATGTCGCCCTCCTCGACCAGGCCGATGTTGCCGCCCTCCGCCGCTTCCGGCGAGGCATGGCCGATCGACAGCCCCGAGGTGCCGCCGGAGAAGCGGCCGTCGGTGATCAGCGCGCAGGCCTTGCCGAGGTCCTTCGATTTGAGGTACGAGGTCGGGTAGAGCATTTCCTGCATGCCGGGGCCGCCGCGCGGGCCTTCGTAGCGGATCACCACGACGTCGCCGGCGACGATCCTGTCGCCGAGGATGGCTTCCACCGCGGCGTCCTGCGATTCGAACACGCGCGCAGGTCCGGAGAATTTCCAGATGCTCTCGTCCACCCCCGCAGTCTTGACGATGCAGCCGTCGGCAGCGAGGTTGCCGTACAGCACCGCCAGCCCGCCGTCCTTCGAGTAGGCATGCTCGATGTCGTGGATGCAGCCGTTGACGCGGTCGTCGTCGAGCCTGGCGAAGCGGCGGTCCTGCGAGAACGCGGTCTGGGTCGGCACGCCGCCGGGCGCGGCGCGGAAGTAGTCCTTCACATCCTTGTCTTTGGTGCGGCGGATGTCGTAGACGTCGATCTGCTCGCCCAGGGTCTTCATCAGCACGGTCGGCACGTCGCGGTGGACCAGGCCGCCGCGCTCCAGCTCGCCGAGGATCGCCATCACGCCGCCGGCGCGGTGCACGTCTTCCATGTGGTAGGTCTGGATCGACGGCGCCACTTTGGACAGATGCGGCACGCGGCGGCTCATGCGGTCGATGTCGGCCATGGTGAAATCGACCCCGGCCTCGTGCGCCGCGGCCAGCAGGTGCAGCACGGTGTTGGTCGAACCGCCCATCGCGATGTCGAGCGCGATGGCATTCTCGAACGCGTCGAAGCTGGCGATCGCGCGCGGCAGCACGCGGGTGTCGCCGTCCTCGTAGTAGCGGCGGGTGTTGCGGACGATGAGGCGCGCGGCGGCGAGGAACAGGTTACGGCGGTCGGCGTGGGTCGCCAGCAGCGAGCCGTTGCCCGGCAGCGAAAGCCCCAGCGCCTCGGTCAGGCAGTTCATCGAATTGGCGGTGAACATGCCCGAGCACGAACCGCAGGTCGGGCAGGCCGAGCGCTCGAGCTGGTTGACCTTGTCGTCGCTGAACTTGGCGTCGGCCGCCGACACCATGGCGTCGACCAGGTCGAGCTTGATGGTCTGCTTGTCCCACACCACCTTGCCGGCTTCCATCGGCCCGCCGGAGACGAACACCGTCGGGATGTTCAGCCGCAGCGCGGCGTTCAGCATCCCCGGGGTGATCTTGTCGCAGTTGGAGATGCACACCAGCGCGTCGGCGCAGTGCGCGTTGACCATGTACTCGACCGAGTCGGCAATCAGATCGCGCGAAGGCAGCGAATACAGCATGCCGCCGTGGCCCATGGCGATGCCGTCGTCGACCGCGATGGTGTTGAATTCCTTCGCCACGCCGCCGGCCGCCTCGATCTCGCGCGCCACCAGCTGGCCCATGTCCTTGAGGTGCACGTGGCCCGGCACGAACTGGGTGAACGAGTTGGCGATGGCGATGATGGGCTTGGAAAAGTCGCCGTCCTTCATGCCGGTGGCGCGCCACAGCGCACGCGCTCCCGCCATGTTGCGGCCACGGGTGGTTGTCCAGGAACGGTAGTCAGGCATGATGCTCACTCAATCTATAATCAGCCGGTCATTTTACCCGCGCTTTGACCTCCCCGAATCCCGATCCCTGAATCCCGGCCCCCACCCCATGCTCGTCCATCCGCAATTCGATCCCGTCGCCCTGCAGCTCGGCCCGGTCGCCGTCCACTGGTACGGCCTCATGTACCTCGTCGCCTTCATGCAAGTCATCCTTCTCGGCCGCTGGTGCATCGCGCATCGGCCGTGGACCGGCTGGAACGCCAGGATGCTCGACGACGTGCTGTTCTACGGCGTGCTCGGCGTCATCCTCGGCGGGCGGCTGGGCTACGTGCTGTTCTACAAGCCGGCGGAATACCTGGCCAACCCGCTCGACATCCTCAAGCTGTGGGAAGGCGGCATGAGCTTTCACGGCGGCTTCCTCGGCGTGCTCGTCGCGATGATGCTGTTCGCGCACCGCCACCAGCTGCGCTGGCTCGCCGTCACCGACTTCATCGCCCCGCTGGTGCCGCTGGGGCTCGCCGCCGGCAGGCTCGGCAACTTCATCAACGGCGAACTGTGGGGGCGCGCCACCGACCTGCCGTGGGGCATGCTGTTCCCGCAGGCGGGCGACGGCATCGCGCGCCATCCCTCGCAGCTGTACCAGTTCGCCGGCGAAGGGCTGTTGCTGTTCGTCATCCTGTGGCTCTATTCCAGCAAGCCGCGCCCGCTCGGCGCCGTCTCCGGCGTGTTCCTCATCGGCTACGGCAGCCTGCGCTTCCTCGCCGAGTTCGCCCGCGAGCCCGACAGCTTCCTCGGCCTGCTGGGGCTGGGCCTCTCCATGGGGCAATGGCTGAGCCTGCCGATGGTCGTCGCCGGCATCCTCATGCTGCGCTGGGCGCAGCGCCGCGCGTGATCGAGCGGCTGTGGAAGCTAGGCGGCTGGCTCGGCATCGCCGCCATGCTGGCGCTCTCGCTGACGCCCCCGATGCTGGGCGAAAGCGGCAGCCACGCCGACAAGATCGTCCACTTCGCCGGCTATGCCGTGTTGATGTTCTGGTGGGCGCAGCTCGTCGTGGAGCGGCGCTGGAAGCTCGCCGTGGCGGTGGCGCTGTTCGGCGCCGCCATCGAACTGCTGCAGGGCCTCACCCCCGACCGCCAGCCCGATGGGCTCGACGCGCTGGCCAACACTGGCGGCGTCCTGCTCGGCTGGTTTTTTGCCCGCCTGCTGCCCAATCTGCCCGCTCGACTCGCGGCGCTTTCCGCATCGCGTCACTGACGCTATAATCCGCCGCACTGGGGCGGTAGCTCAGCTGGGAGAGCGTCGCGTTCGCAATGCGAAGGTCGGGAGTTCGATCCTCCTCCGCTCCACCATCACAACCAGGCCAGATAAGCTCAATGTCTTTCGACAAGCCCAAATGAGCAAGAGCCACGAAACCTTTGAATTTATCCAGGATATTGCCGGTTGCAGGCCCTGCCAGCCACTGCAGCATGAGTCTGCGCGCGAGATCACTGCGTGACCGCTGCCGAACTGCTCGAAAGCCTCAACCTCCTCGATGAGCACGAGCGCATCGAGGCCAAGCGTGCCTCCGACGCTGGCAAATCCGTGCTGGAAACAATTTGCGCCTTTGCCAACGAGCCCGGTCTGGGTGGCGGCTGGATCGCATTGGGCGTCGTCCGTGAAGAGATGGCGCTATTCCCGTCCTACGAGGTTGAGGGCATCGAGCAGCCGGACAAGCTCTCGGCGGACATCGCCAGCCAGTGCCGCGACATATTCAATGTGCCCTTGCGGGTGGACATCTCGACAGAAAACGTCCAGGGCAAAAATGTCGTTGTCGTTTTCGTCCCCGAGGCGCAACCGCAGGACAAACCCGTCTTCTTCAAAAGCCAAGGGCTGCCCAAGGGCGCATTCCGCCGCATCGGCAGCACCGATCAACGTTGCACCGACGACGACCTGGCGGTGTTTTACCAGGGGCGCCAGCAGGAAAGCTTCGATGCCGGCATCGTCGCCGACGCCTCCCTGGAGGATTTCTCGCCCGAGGCCATTGCCGACTACCGCCAGTCCCGCGCCGAAGCCAACCCGGATGCCGAGGAGCTGCGCTGGCCCGACGAAGAATTGCTGCAATCCTTGGGCGCCATCCGCCGCAATCAAAAAGGGGAGTGGAAGCCCACCGTCGCCGGTCTGATCCTGTTCGGCAAGCCCTCGGCCTTGCGCCGCTGCTTTCCCATGACCCGCGTCGATTACATCCGCGTTCCCGGCCGCGATTGGGTGCCCGATCCCGACCGCCGTTTCGACACCGTCGAACTGCGCGATTCATTGTTCCGCCTGATCCGCCGCGCCCAGGCCGCAGTCCTCGACGATCTGCCCAAGAGCTTCGGCCTAGACGAAGGCGCGCTGCAGCGACAGGACAAGCCGGTGATCCCCCTGCGCGTCATCCGCGAGGCGCTGGTCAATGCGCTGATGCACCGCAGCTACCGCAGCCACAGCCCGGTGCAAATCATCCGCTACGCCAACCGGCTCGAAATCCGCAATCCCGGCTTCTCGCTCAAGTCACCCGAGCACCTGGGCGAACCCGGCTCCCAGCCGCGCAACCCCAAGATCGCCGCAGTCCTGCATGAGACCCGCTTTGCCGAAACCAAGGGCAGCGGCATTCGCGTCATGCGCGAGAGCATGGAACAGGCCGGCCTCACCCCGCCGCTGTTCGAATCCGACCGGGGCGCCGACCAGTTCGTTGCCCGCTACTTCTTCCATCACTTCCTCGGCGAAGACGACATCGTCTGGCTTGCGCAATTCCGCGACTTGCACCTCACCGATGAAGAGGCCAAGGCGCTGATCGTGGTCAGGGAAGCCGGCGCCATCGACAACGCCACCTACCGGGAACTGAACAAGGTCGATGCCCTCGCCGCCAGCGGCGCCTTGCGCCGGCTGCGCGACGCTGGCCTGCTGGCGCAGAAGGGCCGGGGCTCGGCCACCTACTATGTGCCGACCGACCGGCTGGGAAGCAGCGGAGAGCGCTTATCTAGTAACCCCCCGGCCTTATCTGCCCACCCTGAAGCCTTATCTAGGGAGCTCGGCGATTTGTCTAGGGAGTCTCCCGGCTTGTCTAGGGAGTCAGAAACCATAACCAGCGAGCAGGAAAGCGCCCGGCAGGAAGCCCGGCGGGTCTTGCTGGCCGCCCTGCCCGGCGAATTGGCTGCCCGGCTTGGCGCCCTGGGCCGGCGCAGCCCGCCCGACGACGTACGCGCGGTGGCACTCGGCCTCCTGCGTCATCAGGCGTGGCGGCTGGAAGAACTTGGCACCCTGCTGCAACGCAATCCTGAATACATCCGGCAAAAATACGTGCAGCCGTTGCTCCAGGCTGGGCTGATCACCATGACCCATCCTGAAGAGCCAAACGATCCGCAGCAGGCGTACCGAGCGGTATCGGACGCAAAAGAGTGAGTGGATCAGAACAAGAATGATTGAAGGGTGAGATGGCCAACAACAAAGAAACCGAAAAGAAACCGAACGGGCGGAACTGCACAAGACGATCTGGCGCATCGCCAACGACCTGCGCGGCAGCGTGGACGGCTGGGACTTCAAGACCTACGTGCTCGGCATGCTGTTCTACCGCTTCATCTCGGAAAACCTGACCAGCAACCTCAACGAACAGGAGCGCAAGGCCGGTACTCCGGATTTCGACTACGCCCGCTTGAGCGATGCCGACGCCGAATTCGGCCGCGCCGAGACGGTGAAGGAAAAGGGCTTCTACATCCTGCCTTCCGAACTGTTTGCCAATGTGCGGGCCCGCGCCCGGCATGACGCCAACCTCAACGAAACGCTCTCCCGTATCTTTGCCGACATCGAAGGCTCGGCCAGCCACAGTTTCTTGATTGGCAATGCCCCGCAGAAAGACGCTCTATTACGCTCTGCCCCAGTAGCGAGTAGTTCGGCAGTAAACCCCGCACCACCTATTCAAGTCCAACAAGATATAAGAAATCCAACTAGCCCGCGTAAATGCGGGCTTTTTCTATTATTGGCCTGATGCCCCTTTACCGGCGCGACTGCAGCAGCTTCGCCACCAGCCCGGTCCATCCGGTCTGGTGCGAGGCGCCCAGGCCGCGCCCGCTGTCGCCGTGGAAATACTCGTAGAAGAGAAGGTGGTCGCGGAAGTGCGGGTCGCTGTTCTGTTTGTCGCTGGTGCCGTGAAGCGGGCGGCCGCCCTGCGCGTCGCGGCGGAAAATGCCGGTGAGCCGGCGCGTCAGTTCGTCGGCGACCTGGTCGAGGCCGAGCGCGCGGCCGGAACCGGTCGGGCATTCCACCTTGAGTCCTTCGCCGTAGAAATCGGCGAAGCGGTAGAGGGCATCCACCAGCAGGTAGTTGACCGGGAACCAGACCGGCCCGCGCCAGTTGGAATTGCCGCCGAACAGGCCGGACTCGGCCTCGGCCGGCTGGTAGTTGACGCTCACCGGGTGGCCGTCGAGGGAAACCAGATAGGGCTGGTCGCGGTGCGCGCGGGAAAGCGAGCGCACCCCGAAAGGGGAAAGGAATTCGGCCTCGTCGAGCATGCGCCGCAGCACGTGCCGCATGCGGTCGGGGCGCAGCAGCGACAGCAGGCGCCGATTGCCGCGCCCCGGCTCCATCCAGTGCGCAACCAGGGCGGCCAGCTCGGGGCGGTATTTCATGAACCATTCGAGGCGGCGCTTGAAGTCAGGCAGGCGCTCCAGCAGTTCGGGCTCGATGATCTCGACCGCGAACAGCGGGGTCAGCCCCACCATCGAACGCACCCGCATGGGCAGCATGCGGCCGTCGGGAAAGCGCAGCACGTCGTAGAAGAACTGGTCTTCCTCGTCCCACAGGCCGATGCCCTGGTCGCCGATGTTGTTCATGGCGCGGGCGATGTAGAGGAAGTGCTCGAAGAACTTGGTCGCAATGTCCTCGTAGACGTGGTTGGTCTGCGCGAGCTCGAGGGCGATGCGCATCAGGTTCAGGCAATACATCGCCATCCAGCTGGTGCCGTCGGCCTGCTCGATGGTGCCGCCGCCCGGCAGCGGGCGGCTGCGGTCGAGCACGCCGATGTTGTCGAGGCCGAGGAAGCCGCCCTGGAACACGTTGTGGCCGGCGGGATCCTTGCGGTTCACCCACCAGGTGAAGTTGAGCAGCAGCTTGTGCAGGACGCGCTCGAGGAAGGCGGTGTCGCCGCGGCCGCCGTTGGCGTCGCGCTCGCTCTTGTAGACCTCCCACGCGGCCCAGGCATGCACCGGCGGGTTGACGTCGCCGAACGCCCACTCGTAGGCGGGGATCTGGCCGTTGGGGTGCATGTACCACTCGCGCGTCATCAGGACGAGCTGGTCCTTGGCGAAGGCGGGGTCGACCATGGCCAGCGGAATGCAGTGGAAGGCCAGATCCCACGCCGCGTACCAGGGGTATTCCCACTTGTCGGGCATGGAGATCACGTCGGCGTTGTTGAGGTGGAGCCAGTCGCAGTTGCGCCCGTGCCGCCGCTCCGCGGGCGGCGCCGGCATGCCGGGGTCGCCTTCGAGCCAGCGCGGCACGTCGAAGAAGTAGAACTGCTTGCTCCAGATCAGGCCGGCCAGCGCCTGGCGCTGAATCAGCCGCGCGTCGGCGTCGTCGATCCCCGTTTGCAGTTCGTCGTAGTAGGCGTCGGCCTCGGCGCGGCGCAGCGCCAGCAGTTGAGCGAAATCCGCGAACGGCTGCTGCGCCGGATCCTTGGCCAGGCGCAGGCGGACCGTCGCGCTGCCGCCGGCCGGCACGGTGAAAGCGAAGTGTCCGGCGGCCTTGGTGCCCGCGCGCGCCGGGTTGACGGCATCCGTCCCGCCGTCGACCACGTAATCGTGGAACGCGTCCTTGAAGTAGCCCGCATCCGGCAGTCCGTACAGGCGCCGGGTGTTGGTCTCGTTGTCGCAGAACAGCAGCTCGGGGGCGCCGTCGAAATAGCAGTGGTAGGTTCCCAGCCTGGCGTGGCGCGCCACGATGCCGCCGCGCTCGTCGACGGACAGCTGCGGCCGGGCGTCCGGCTCGCCCCACGACCACTCGTTCCTGTACCAGAGCTGCGGCAGGATGTGCAGCGGCGCGCCTGCCGCGCCGCGGTTGTGCGCGCTGACCTGCATCAGGATGTCGTGCGGGCCGGCCTTGGCGTATTCGACGAAGACGTCGAAATAGCGGTCGTCATCGAACACGCCGCTGTCGATCAGCTCGAACTCCGGCAGCGCCCTGCCGCGGCGGCGGTTCTCGTCCCGCAGCTGCGCGTAGGGAAACGCGCGCTGCGGATACTTGTAGAGCATCCGCAGGTAGGAATGAGTGGGGGTGGCGTCGAGGTAGTAGTAGAGCTCCTTGACGTCCTCGCCGTGGTTGGCCTCACCGTTGGCAAGCCCGAACAGCCGCTCCTTGAGGAACGGGTCCTCGCCGTTCCACAGCGCCAGCGCGAGGCACAGGTGCTGGTACTTGTCGCAGATGCCGGCGATGCCGTCCTCGCCCCAGCGGTACGCGCGGCTGCGCGCGTGGTCGTGGCTGAAATAGCTCCAGGCGTCGCCGTCGCGGCTGTAGTCCTCGCGCACGGTCCCCCACTGGCGCTCGCCAAGGTACGGCCCCCAGCGCCGCCACTCCGGGGTGCCGTGGCTTTGCGCGACGACGCGCGCCCGTTCCGCGCCACATGCCGCGGACTTGCCGCGCGAAACCGCCATTTTTCGCCTCCCGTCCAATAGCCCGGCCTTCACGCCTGAGCATAGCAATCCGGCCGGTCCAGCCAAGCCGAAGGCCGGCCTTCCGCCCGAACCACGCCGCCGACAGCGTCTATGCTGTGTTTAGCGCGCCCGATTCGGAAACGCTCGGCCGGCGCCAAAGCAAACAGCCGGCAAACCCGCCCGTGACCACAAGGAGAACGCAATGAAATTAATAGGATGGTTGATCCTGCCTGCATTGATGGCGGGAGCGGCTGCCTGGGCCGCCGAAGCACCTGCGGCAAAACCGGTTGCGGGAAGCGAAACTTCCATGCAGAAAGCCGAGGACAGCGCAAGGCAGGCGGCAGAGGAAGCCAAAGCGGCGCTGCGGAAGGCAGCAGACGCCGCCGCCGTGGCCCTGGAAAAAGCCGAGCTGGCCGTCAGCGAGGCGTCGCAGAAAACCGCCAATGCGGCCAGACAAGCGGCGAAGGATGCCGAAGAAGCAGCAAGGCTCGCCGCGCACAAGGCCGCCGAGGCCAGCAGAAAAGCCACCGCGACCTCCATGGACGCCGCTCGCAAAGTGGAGGAATCCGCGAAGAAAGCGGCGGTCGCCAGCAAGGGGGCGATGGCGAAGGCGGTGGCGGCGGCCGAACAGACGGCCAGGTCGGGCGGCGCGGCGGCACGCAAAGCGGCCGAAGAAGCAAGGGACGCGGCACGCAATGCGATGGAAGCCGCCAAGGCGGCGGCAGACCGGGCGTTGGCAGGCGGGGATATGGCGCGCAACGCCAAGGAAGGTGCGAAGAAGTAAGCGCGCGTTGGATCGCCGGTCAGCCCAGCTCCACCCATACCGGCTGATGGTCCGATGCCGCAGTCGCGGTATCGATGCCGTGCGCCTTGAGGCGATTCACCAGGCCTTCGGTGACGAAGACGAAATCGAAGCATTCAGGCCGGCTGACGAAATCGACCGGGTGGATGCCGACCGTGGGAGCATGCGGTTCGCCGGGATGCAGCACTTCCCAGGCATCGCGAAAGCCGGGTTCGCCGCCGGCGAACGGGGCGAGGATTTGCGCTCGCTCGGGTGCCGAGGCGGGGAAGTTCATGTCGCCGCACAACAGCGCCGCGGCGGGCCGCGGAAACACCTCGAACGAACCGCCCTGCTCTTCGGCCAGCGACGAGCGCGCCGCCATGGCGCAGGCTTCGGCGTGCAGGCGGCGGATGGCGTCGATCTGCATCACGCGCTGAGGCCGCGAGTAGTACTCCAGATGCGTGGTCATCACCCGCAGCGGGCCGACATCAGCTTCGACCACGGCCTCGATCAGCACCCGCTGCATGCTGGGCGCGTCCGGCTCGGCCGGCCACGGCAAGAAATGCCGCCATACCTGGCCGACGGGCAGACGGGAGAAGAGGGCGTTGCCGAAGCACTTGCGGCCGCCGCGGCCGTCGGGCACGTCGGTCGCCGCGCCGTAGACCGCCGCGTAGCCGGGCAGGCCGGCGGCCAGCTCGGCCATCTGGTCCTCGCCGCGGCTGCCTGGCAGACCGGGGAAGTTGACCGCGACCTCCTGCAGGCAGATGACGTCGAAATCGCCCAGTTCACCAAGGGTGCGCAGGGTGCGCGCAAGGTCGACCCGGCCGTCCAGGCCACGCCCCCATTGAATGTTCCAGCTCAGCAGCTTCATGGACAGTCTCCTTCGCAGGGGAGGGAAGCGGGCATTCCCACTCGCGCGCCCAGTTCCGGCCCGCACGGAACCCCTTGCCACGGCAAGGCTTCGGCAAAAAAAGCAGCCCAAATAATTGTTGTAATTCGCAGGGCACGGAATTAGAATTTTGTACTTTTCGCTAAAATTTTTTGTTTTTTACGGCTTGCCGCTGGGCAGGCCGTTGTTGACTGGGCACACGGAATCATGGAACGACAAGGTTGGCTGGACGGGACGCTGTATTCACCCGACTTCGAACAGGACAGCTGCGGCTTCGGCCTCATAGCGCAGATCGACAACCAACCCAGTCACACTCTAGTACGAAACGCGATCGGCTCGCTGGCGTGCATGACGCACCGCGGCGCGATCGCGGCCGACGGCCTGTCGGGCGACGGCTGCGGCCTGCTGTTCAAGAAACCCGATGCCTTCCTGCGTGCGGTCGCCGCCGAGGCGGGCTTCGCGCTCGGCGAGCTGTACGCCGCCGGCCTCGTCTTCCTCTCGCGCGACGCGACACCGCAAGCGCATGCCCGCGCCACGCTGAAGGCATCGCTCGAAGCGCAGGGCCTCGTCGTCGCCGGCTTCCGCCGGGTGCCGACCGATCCGTCGGTATGCGGCGAATCGGCGCTGGAATCGCTGCCGCATATCGAGCAGGTGTTCGTCAACGCGCCGGCCGATATCAGCGACGACCACTTCGAGCGCAAGCTCTACATCGCGCGCCGTCAGGCTGAAAAGGCGCTGGAGGCGGCTGACCCGGTGTTCTACCTGCCGACGCTCTCCTCGCGCGTCATCAGCTACAAGGGCCTGGTGATGCCGGAGAAGCTACCGGTGTTCTACCCGGACCTGAACGACCCGCGCTTCGCGTCGAGCCTGGTCGTCTTCCACCAGCGCTTCTCGACCAACACCTGGCCGCAGTGGCGCCTGGCACAGCCCTTCCGCTATCTCGCGCACAACGGCGAGATCAACACCGTGCAGGGCAACCGCAACTGGAGCCGCGCGCGCGAACAGAAATTCTCCAGCCCGCTGATCCCGGACATGGACGCGGTGCGCCCGATCGTCGGCACCAAAGGCTCCGACTCGATGAGCCTCGACAACATGGTCGAGGGCCTGGTGATGGGCGGCGCGGGCCTGTTCCGCGCGCTGCGCCTGGTGATCCCGCCGGCCTGGCAGAACGTCGAGGCCATGGACGCCGACATCCGGGCCTTCTACCAGTACAACTCGATGCACATGGAGCCGTGGGACGGCCCCGCCGGCGTCGTGCTGACCGACGGCCGCTACGCCGTGTGTGCGCTCGACCGCAACGGTCTCAGGCCCGCGCGCTGGGTGCTGACCAAGGACCGCATCCTCACCATCGCTTCCGAAGTCGGCGTGTGGCCGATCGACCCCGCCAACGTCGAGAAGAAGGGCCGCGTCAAGCCCGGCCAGATGGTCGCCGCCGACCTCGCGACCGGACGCCTCTTGATGTCGGAGGACATCGACAATGAACTGAAGGGACGCAATCCCTACCGCGACTGGCTGAAGGCCAGCGCCATCAAGCTCGACCTTTCGGCCAGCCAGGACGCCGACATGGCAGTGATGGACGCACCGAGCCTGCTCGTCCACCAGAAGCTCTTCAACGTCAGCTTCGAAGAACGCGAGCAGTTGCTGCGCGTGCTCGCCGAGGACGGCGCCGAAGCGATCGGCTCGATGGGCGACGACACGCCGATGGCGGTGCTTTCCCAGAAAGTGCGCTCGCCGTTCGACTACCTGCGCCAGCAGTTCGCGCAGGTCACCAACCCGCCGATCGACCCGATCCGCGAGGCGATCGTGATGTCGCTCAACACCGCCTTCGGTCCCGAGCGCAACCTGTTCGAGGAAAGCCCCGAACACGCCCATCGGGTGGAAGTGCACACCCCGCTGCTGTCGAAGGAAGCCTTCGACCAGCTCTTGAACCTGAACGATCCGGCGTTCGCCAGCTGCACGCTGGACCTTCACTACGACCCGGTGGCGACGGTGCTGGAAGGCGCGCTGCGCACGCTGACGGCGCGCGCGATCGACGCGGTGAAAGCAGGCAAGGTGATCCTCGTGCTGAGCGACCGCAACGTCGCCCGCGACCGCATGCCGATCCACGCGCTCCTCGCCACCGGCGCCGTGCACCACGCGCTGATCGATGCCGGGCTGCGCTGCAACGCCAACATCGTGGTGGAAACCGGCACGGTGCGCGACCCCCACCACTACGCCTGCCTGATCGGCTACGGTGCGACCGCCGTCTACCCCTACCTCGCCTACCAGGTCATCGGCGAGTTCGTGCGGACCGGCGAGATCAAGCCCAGCCTCGACAAGGCGCTGGCCAACTTCCGCAAGGGCATGGACAAGGGCCTCTACAAGGTGCTCTCCAAGATGGGCATCTCGCTGGTGGCGAGCTACCGCGGCGCGCAGTTGTTCGAGGCGGTCGGGCTGCATGAAGATGTGGTCGAGCTGTGCCTGAAAGGCACGGTGTCGCGGATTTCCGGCGCCAATTTCGGCGACCTGGAAACCGACCAGATGGCCCTGCATCGCGCCGCGTTCAACCCGCTGAAGCCGCTGTCGGCCGGCGGCCTGCTGAAGTTCATGTTCGGCGAGGAGTTCCACGCCTACAACCCGGACGTGGTGCAGCAGCTGCAAAAGGCGGTGAAGACCGGCGACTACGCCGAATACAAGAAATATTCCGCGCTGGTGAACAACCGCCCGGTGGCGATGATCCGCGACCTGATGGAGCTCAAGGCCGCCACGCCCATCCCGCTGGACGAGGTCGAGCCGCTGGACGTCATTCTCAAGCGTTTCGATTCCGCCGGGATGTCGCTCGGCGCGCTGTCGCCCGAAGCGCACGAGGCGCTCGCCGAGGGCATGAACCGCATCGGCGGGCGCTCCAACTCGGGCGAAGGCGGCGAGGATCCGAAGCGCTACGGCACGATCAAGGCGTCCAAGATCAAGCAGGTCGCCTCGGGCCGCTTCGGCGTCACCGCGACCTACCTCGTCAACGCCGAGGTGCTGCAGATCAAGATTGCCCAGGGCGCCAAGCCCGGCGAAGGCGGCCAGCTGCCGGGCGACAAGTGCTCGCCGCTGATCGCCTCCCTGCGCCACTGCAAGCCCGGCACGCCGCTGATCTCGCCGCCGCCACACCACGACATCTATTCGATCGAGGACCTGGCCCAGCTGATCTTCGACCTGAAGCAGGTCAACCCCGACGCGCTGGTGTCGGTGAAGCTGGTCGCCGAACCCGGCGTCGGCACGATCGCTGCAGGCGTCGCCAAGGCCTACGCCGACCTCATCACGATTTCCGGCTACGACGGCGGCACCGGCGCCTCGCCGCTCAGCAGCGTGAAATACGCCGGCACCCCTTGGGAGCTGGGTCTCTCGGAGGCGCAGCAGGTGCTCCGCGCCAACGGCTTGAGGGGCCGCGTGCGGGTGCAGACCGACGGCGGCCTGAAGACCGGCCTCGACGTCGTCAAGGCGGCGATCCTCGGCGCCGAGTCGTTCGGCTTCGGCACCGGCCCGATGGTCGCACTAGGCTGCAAGTTCCTGCGCATCTGCCATCTGAACAACTGCGCCACCGGCGTCGCCACGCAGAACGACACGCTCAGGCGCGAGCATTTCATCGGCCTGCCCGAGATGGTGGTGAACTACTTCAAGTTCGTCGCCGAGGAGACGCGCGAACTGATGGCCTCGCTCGGCATCCGCAGGCTTACCGACCTCATCGGCCGCACCGACCTCCTCGGCGTCTCGGCCGGCGACACGCCGCGCCAGGGGCGGCTCAAGCTCGACGCGCTGTTGAGCCAGGGCGACATCCCGGCCGACGCGCCGCGCTTCGCGCAGCAGGAACGCAACCCCTCGTTCGACAAGGGCGAACTGGCCGAAAGAATGGTCGCCGACGCGATCGGTGCGATCCGCGCGGGCACGAAAGTCAAGCTCGCCTACGAGATCCGCAACGTCAACCGCTCGATCGGCGCGCGCCTGTCGGGCGAGATCGCGCGGGCGCACGGCGCCCACGGCCTGCCCGACGACACCATCCGCATCGACCTCGCCGGCTCGGCCGGGCAGAGCTTCGGCGTGTGGAACCACAAGGGCCTGACCCTGACGCTCGAAGGCGACGCCAACGACTACGTCGGCAAGGGCATGGGCGGCGGCCGCCTGGTGATCTTTCCGCCGAAGCGCGCGACCTTCGAGGCCTCGCGCAACATCATCATCGGCAATACCTGCCTCTACGGCGCCACCGGCGGCGAGCTCTACGCCGCAGGCATGGCCGGCGAGCGCTTCGGCGTGCGCAACTCGGGAGCGCTGGCGGTGGTGGAAGGCATCGGCGACCACGGCTGCGAGTACATGACCGGCGGCACCGTCATCGTGCTCGGCGACACCGGGCTCAACTTCGGCGCCGGCATGTCGGGCGGCATGGCCTTCGTCGTCGACGAAGCGGGCGATTTCGTGTCCAGGGCGAACAAGGAAATGGTCGAGCTGACCCGCATCACCAGCGTCGGGACCGAGCCCTACCGCGACTTTCTCGAAGCGCAGATCGAGCGTCACCTGACGCTGACCGGCAGCGCACGCGCGAAGGCGCTCCTGGCCGATTTCGACGCAACGCTGGCGAAGGTGTGGCTGGTCAAGCCGAAGCGGATTTCGATTGAAGACCTGGTCGAGGACCTGCCCGGCCAGCAACGTGAAGTATTGGAAGCATGATGGGTGACGTATTCCAGTTCCTGAAGCAGCCGCGGCGCGACGGCGCGAAGACCCCCGCCGACGTGCGCAAGCACGAGTTCCGTGAAATCTACGCGCTGCTCGACCCGGCGCACGCGCAGGAGCAGGCCGACCGCTGTCTCGGCTGCGGCAATCCTTACTGCGAGTGGAAGTGCCCGGTGCACAACTACATTCCCAACTGGCTGAAGCTGGTGACCGAAGGCCGCCTGTTCGAGGCGGCCGAATTGAGCCACCAGACCAATTCGCTGCCCGAGGTGTGCGGCCGCGTCTGTCCGCAGGACCGCCTGTGCGAGGGCGCCTGCACCCTCAACAGCGACGGCTTCGGCAACGGCGGCGGCTTCGGCGCGGTGACCATCGGCCAGGTCGAGCGCTACATCTCCGAGGAAGCCTTCAAGGCCGGCTGGCGCCCCGACATGGCGAACGTGGTGGCGACCGGCAAGAAGGTCGCGGTGATCGGCGCCGGGCCGGCTGGCCTCGGCTGCGCCGACGTGCTGGCGCGCAACGGCGTGAAGCCGGTGGTGTACGACCGCTACGACGAGATCGGCGGCCTGCTCACCTTCGGCATCCCCGAATTCAAGATGGAAAAATGGGTGATGACGCGCCGCCGCGAGGTGTTCGAAGGCATGGGCGTCGAATTCCGCCTCAATACCGAGATCGGCAAGGATGTGTCGATGCAGGCCCTGCTCGACGAATACGACGCCGTGTTCATGGGCATGGGTACCTACACCTACATGAAGGGCGGCTTTCCCGGCGAGGACCTGCCCGGGGTGCTGGAAGCGCTGCCCTTCCTGATCTCCAACGTGCGCAGCTGCCTCGATCTGGCCAATCCCGACGAAGCCGCCGACCCCAACGAAAAATATCGCGACATGAAAGGCCAGCGCGTGGTGGTGCTCGGCGGCGGCGACACCGCGATGGACTGCAACCGCACCAGCATCCGCCAGGGCGCGGCCAGCGTCACCTGCGCCTACCGCCGCGACGAGAAGAACATGCCCGGCTCCAAGCGCGAAGTCGGCAACGCCAGGGAAGAAGGCGTGCAGTTCCTGTGGAACCGCCAGCCGGTCGAGATCGTGGGCAACGGAAAAGTCGAGGGCGTGAAGCTCGTCACCACCGAACTCGGCCCGGCGGATGCGCGCGGCCGCCGCACCCCGGTGGTGATCCCCGGCTCGGAGGAAATCGTGCCGGCCGACCGTGTGATCGTTGCCTTCGGTTTCCGCCCCAACCCGCAGCCATGGTTTGCCGACCACGGCATCGCGACCGACCCGGGCGGCCGCGTCATCGCCCAGGGCCAGCA
Organism: Thiobacillus sp. 65-1059; assembly: GCA_001897675.1. Classification (GTDB taxonomy): domain Bacteria; phylum Pseudomonadota; class Gammaproteobacteria; order Burkholderiales; family Thiobacillaceae; genus Thiobacillus. Next base: position 97,761 of record MKUE01000136.1, read on the forward strand.
GCACGCCTTCCAGACCGCCAACCCCAAGGTCTTCGCCGGCGGCGACATGGTGCGCGGCTCCGACCTGGTGGTCACCGCCGTGTGGGAAGGCCGCGAGGCGGCCAAGGGCATCCTCGGCTATCTCGACCTGCTGTAAATCCGCCGCATAGGCGCGACGGCAGGCGCCCTGCCGCCGCGCCTGCCCAATCGGGGTATGCTGCGACTTTGCCGCCGCTCGCTGTCCGGATGCTTCCTGGCCCTTATTACCCCCGCTCGTTCACCATCCTGGTCATCGTCGCCATGAGCGTGCTGATCGTGCCGCTGGCGAGCGGCCTGATCAATGCGGTGCACGTGCTGCAGGGGGTGGTCGACACCCAGCGCCAGTTCACCCGCAACAGCCTCGCCATCACGCGCGACGTGCGACAGATCGTCGAATCGGTCAGCCAGTTGCAGCGTGCCGCCGGGCAATACCATCTGCTGCAGGACGCCGAGTTCGGCCCCGCCCTGCGGACACGCTTCAGCGAACTGCAGGCCCAGCTGGCGCAGCTCGATACGCAACTCGTCGACGCCGCGTCGCACGCCACGCTGGCCGCGCTGCGAACACGCAGCCGGGCGCTATATCGCCAGCTGCAGCCGGGGGCGTTTCTCGACAGCCCCCGCTTCCATGCGCTCGACCCTGCCTTCGATGCGCTGCATGCCAACGCGCGAACGCTGCTCGTCCAGGCCGACGCCGCCGTGCAGCGCGAGCTGCAGGCACTGGAAACGGCGGTGCAGACCACCCGGCAGCGGCTGATCGTGCTGGCGCTGGCACTGATTCCGCTGACGCTGCTGCTGGCCGCGGTGTTTTCCTGGATGATCAACCGCCCGATCAAGCAGCTCAAGGCCTCGATCCAGCAGCTCGGCCGCGCCGACCTCTCCCCCTTGCCGGCGATCAGCGGACCGCAGGACATCGTCGAACTGGGGCGCGAGGTCGACTGGCTGCGTCAGCGCCTGCAGGCGCTGGAAGAGCAGAAGCTGCGCTTCCTGCGCCACGTTTCGCACGAGCTGAAAACCCCGCTTGCCTCGCTGCGCGAGGGCGTGGCGCTGCTGGGCGATGAACTCGCGGGCAGTCTCAACCCGCGCCAGCGCAGCATCGTCGGCATCATGGACGGCGGCAGCCGCGAGTTGCAGAAGCGCATCGAAGACCTGATCCGCTATGGCGGCATGATGCGCGACGCCACCCTGCCGCCCGCCGTCCCGCAAGCGCTGGCCGCTGCCCTCGCCAACGTGCTGGCGCGGCAGCGGCTGGCACTCGACGCACGCGGAATCCGGGTCGAGACGCAGCTGGCCGCCGCCACGCTGCGCGCCGATCGCAATCAACTGGAAACCGTACTCGACAACCTGTTGTCCAATGCGATCAAATTCAGCCCCGAGGGCGGGCGCATCCTGGTGAAAAGCGCGCCCGCCGGGGATGCCGTCGCAGTATGGGTGTGCGACCAGGGCGACGGCATCCCGCAGGCCGAGCGCCCGCGCGTTTTCGAACCGTTTTTCCAGGGCGCGCGCCAGCCTGCCAGCACGATCAAGGGCAGCGGACTGGGACTGTCGATCGTGCGCGAATACCTGCTGGCCGCCGGCGGCAGCATCGAGGTGATCGATTGCCCGCCGTGGTCGACCTGCTTTAAATTAACCTGGCCCGCTTAACCTGGCCCTTGCCCCGCGATGACGCTTAAATCGGTTCTTCTTGCCGGCCTGCTGCTATTGAGCGCCTGTGCCGCCCCGCCCGCCCCCGAGCGTCCGCCCTTCCGCGCCGTCCAGGCCGAACCGGGCGGGGCCGCCGCACTGTTGGGCGAACTGGCGCGGGTGGCGGCGCTGTCCGCCGAGCAGCGGCGGCGCGAACTGGCCGAACTGGAAGGCGAACGCCGCCACGACGACGCCCGCCGCTTTCAGCTGGCCGCCCTGCTGGAACGCGAGGACGGCGTGGAGGCGCTCGAACGCAGCCTCAAAATCCTCGGCACGCTCAGCGAGGCCGACCCACGCGCGCAGGCGCTGCTCGATCTGATGAAAAAATCGCTCAAGGCGCGCATCGAACTCAGGCAGCAAACTGCGCGCGCGCAGGAATTGCAGGACAAGCTGGAGCAGATCAAGGCGCTGGAAAAATCCCTGCAGCAGCGCACCATTCCCGCCAAAACGCCATGAAAAGACCGGGCATTCTGCTGGTGGACGACGACGCGGCGCTGCGCGAACTGATCACCCTGCGGCTGGAAGCCAACGGCTTCAGGGTGGACGCGGTCGACAGCGGCGAGGCGGCGCTGGCGCAGCTGGCGCTGGCGCGCCCCGACGCCGTGCTGACCGACATGCAGATGGCCGGCATGGACGGCATGGCGCTGTTCCGCGCCATCCATGCGCGCGACCCGGCGCTGCCGGTGATCGTGCTGACCGCGCACGGCACCATCCCCGACGCGGTGGCCGCCACCCAGCAGGGGCTGTTCGGTTACCTGACCAAGCCCTACGACGCCCCCACCCTGATCGACCTGCTGAAGCGCGCCACCCGGCTCGCCGGCAGCCGCGCCGATGCGGGCGACGACGACTGGCGCAGCGAGATCGTCACCGCCAGTCCGGCGCTGGATGCGCTGCTGGCCGAAGCCCGGCTGGCGGCGCAAAGCGAGGCCTCGCTGTTGATCCAGGGCGAATCGGGCACCGGCAAGGAGCTGCTGGCGCGCGCCATCCACCGCGCCAGTCCGCGCCACGGCAAGCCCTTCGTCGCGATCAACTGCGGCGCGATCCCGGCGGAATTGCTCGAATCGGAGCTGTTCGGCCACGTGAAAGGGGCCTTCACCGGCGCCGGGCGCGACCATGCCGGCCTCTTCCTCAGCGCCAACGGCGGCACCGTGTTCCTCGACGAAATCGGCGACATGCCTCCGCCGTTGCAGGTCAAGCTGCTGCGCGTGCTGCAGGAAGGCGAGGTACGGCCGGTCGGCTCGACCGAGACGCGCGCGGTCGACGTGCGCATCCTGTCGGCCACCCACCGCGACCTGGAGGCGGCCATCGCCGGCGGCGAATTCCGCGAGGACCTCTACTACCGCCTCAACGTGGTCGGCCTCACGCTGCCGCCGCTGCGCGAGCGGCGCGAGGACATTCCGCTGCTGGCGCGGCATTTCCTCGCCGCGCTGACCGGGAAATACCCGCGCCGCATCCACGGCTTCGCCCCCGACGCGCTCGACATGCTGACCGCGGCCGACTGGCCGGGCAACATCCGCCAGCTTCAGAATGCGCTCGAGCAGTGCGTCGCCCTGTGCACCACCTCGACCATCCCGGCCAGCCTGGTGGCGCGCGCGCTGCGCGACAAGCCGGCCGAGATCCAGCCGCTGGCGGAGGCGCGCGCCGCGTTCGAGCGCGACTACCTGATCACCCTGCTGAAGCTGACCCGCGGCCAGGTCAGCGAGGTGGCGCGGCTGGCCGGCCGCAACCGCACCGAGGTCTATCGGCTGCTGCAACGCCACGGCCTCACCCCCGCGCTGTTCCAGGAGCGCGACGAAACCGCTTGAACGTCGGGCGCAGGCGACAGCGGACCTTCACCGACGCCGCCCCGGCGCCAGCAGGGAATGCCAGGCGCTTGATTCAAAAGCAGATCGTTCATCTGGCACATCCCCTGCAAGAGGCGGATACCGCCTTCGCGCGCCTTCATCAACGCTGAGAGGAGAACGCCATGTTCGGATGGGCCATTACATTTCTGATCGTCGCCATCGTCGCCGGCGTTTTCGGCTTTGCCGGCGCGGCAGGCACCGCAGCCTGGATCGCCAAAGTGCTGTTCGCCGTCGGTCTGGTGGTGTTTCTGGCATTGCTGACCGGCGGCCGCCGGCCGCCGGCGCCCTGAAACCTGCCGCATCGCATTACGGGGAGCCTGGCTCCCCTTTTTTATGCTTCCTTCCAGCCCTTTTCCCGGATGTCGCTGAATCCATACAGAAGAATCAAATAAAAACAAAGGCTTGAAAAAACACGCCTCAATCCGTCGCCGGCAGGCGACAAATCAGCCCGCCTTTTCCGGGCGGCCCGCCCGTCCGGCCCGAGAGGGTTTTCTATCCGCATGATTTTATTAATGAAAACACAACTGGCACGGTTGTCGCTGGATGGCGGATCGAGTGCACCTGCATTCGAATCGACTCATTACAGGAGATAGACATGAAATCCTTTGACCAACGTTTCCTTGATTTGACCCTTGCCGGCGTGCTGAGCGTCTTCGCCGCTGCGCCGGCCCTGGCCGCTCCGGCAACACCCAGCTTCAAGGCCTATGACGGCAACGGCGACGGCACGATCAGCCTGGAGGAATTCCAGGCTCAAGGCGGTCAGGAACAGGCTTTCCGCGAAGGCGACGCCAACCGCGACCAGCGCCTGAACAGCGACGAATTCATCAAGGCCAGCGCCAACAACGACCGCATCAAGGCCGGCAAATATGTCGACGACGCCTGGATCACCGCCAAGGTGAAAGCGCTGCTGCTGAAGGACGAAGGCGCGAAGGGTCTGGGCGTCAACGTGGAAACCCACAAGGGCACGGTCCAATTGTCCGGCTGGGTAAAAAACGAAGCGCAAATCGCCCAGGCCGAAAAAATCGCGCACAGCGTCGAGGGCGTGAAAGGCGTCAAGAACGACCTGCGGATCAAGCCTTGAGCGGCGGCCGCGGGACCAGGCCGGCGGCGTACCGCCGCCGGTTATCCGATGGAACCAGGAGAACCGACCTATGCGCACGACCATGCAACATCTCAACGACGAACACATGCAGCTGTACGAATGGAGCGGGGCCGGGATCGCCTCCGCCATCCCGGCAGGATCCAAGCGCAGCCATCCCTGGCATGCCTCCTATGGCGTGCTGGCGGTGCTGACCAGCCTGCTGATCCTGAACGGCTGCGACAACGCCGGCACCGCCGAGCGGGCGGGCGAGCAGGTCGACCAGGCCGCGCAGGCGCTCAAGGATGGGGCGGAGCCGCGGGTCGATGCCGCCGCGGAAGAAAGCGGACGCGCGCCGGACGATGCCGGCGGGCGGGCCGACGGGAAGCCCGAGTAATGCGGCACACAAGCCGGCTGCCCGGCTTGTGTGCCGCAGCCGGCTCGCCGATCAGAATTTGTAGCTGTACATCAGCTGCCAGTTCAGCTGGCTGTGCTCGGTGGTCACGCCGCCGTTGCCGAAAGGCGGCGGGTTCACGTTCGTCCCCGTCACCGCAACCTCCGGCACGACGCTCAGGGCGAAGTTGAGTTCGGACTGCGAGCTGAACGCGTAGCCGAAGCCGACGGTGTAGTGGTCCTCGACGATCGCCGGCCACAGGTAGCTCATGTGCTGATCGGGGATGGGGTTCTTGCCGTGGTTGTAGCCCAGGCGGCCGGTGAAGGCGTCGGTGAACCTGTAGGACAGGCCCAGCGACACCACGATCTGGTCGTCCCAGTCCTGCTGGAACGGCGCCGTTCCCGCCCCCCCCGGATAATGGATGGTCACGGTATTCATGCTGTCGCCCCACAGCACGTCCTTGACGTCGGCCGCGACCATCAGCCGGTCGTTCGCCTGCCAACTCACGCCGAGGCCGACCATCGCCGGCATGTCGAAGCCTTCGACCCGGTAGCCGTCGCCCTTGAGGTCGGGCAGGTTGCCGGCGGTCTGGTAGACGCCGCCGACGGTGAGCGCCTCGCTGAGCTTGTAGGTGAAACCGAACTTGGCCGCGACGCTGTAGCCCTTGGCCGCGCCGGTGAAGTCGCTGTCGTCCTTGAAGTCGATGCCGAAATTCGTGACCACCATGTCCATCCCCGCCCACACGACGTCGACGCTGCCGCCGATGTTGAAGCGGTCGTTGACGGCATAGGCCAGCGGGAAGATCACGCGGCCGACGCCCACCTGCGCCATGTCGCCACCGGCGTACTCGGTGCCCATGCCGCCCTGGCCGTAGATGCCGGCGCCCCAGGTCAGCTTGCCCTGCTTCTTCGCATAGCCGATCGCCGGCATGTAGAAGGCGTCGGCGCTGGACTTGCCCACGCCCGGGGTTGCGACGTCGGGACCGACGAAGCCCACCATCACGTCGAGGCGGCTGCCTTCGGCCATCATCGCCAGCGTCGCGGGATTGTTGGCCATCGCGGCGGTGCCGTTGTCGTACGCCATCGCCGCGCCGCCCATGCCTGCGGCGATGGGGCCGTAGCCTTCCATGAGCATGCCGTTGGTGGCCGCAGCCAGGCCAGGCACGGTTAATCCCACCGCAGCCACGCTGGCCGCGAGTTTCTTCAGTTGCATCAGGGGTCTCCTACGACGCGGGTTGGTATCAGGCAAAACCGAAAATTCTAACTCAGTAAATAAGACGCCTCTATAGGCAGGGCGCCTGCCGGCAGCGTTCAGCCCCCCATGAATCGGCAGATTCCGGCGAAACCTGACCCCTGTCGCCGTTACATTGCGTTACACCCCGTTACCGGCCCCAAACATCCCGCTTACACGGCCTCCTTACAGTGCAGTTGTCCGCTGACGCAACATTCCGGCAGCGGCATCACTCAAACAAAAGGAGCCGCACCATGAAAAACACCCTGATGAAAACCGCCCTCGGCATTCTGGCGCTAGGCCTGACGGCAACCGGCGCGCAGGCCGGCTGGACGCACGGCCGCGACGGAAACAGGCACGCCGATCAGCAAACCCGGGCGTACAGCCAGCAGATCGATACGCGCCAGCAGCGGCAGATGGAACGCATCGAAAGCGGCCTGCATGGCGGGCTTCTGAGCCGCGCCGAATTCCGCGAACTGACGCATGAACAGCACGCCATCCGCGCCATGGAACGCCGGTTCCGCGCAGACGGCGTGATCGATGCGCGCGAATTCAGGCGCCTGAGCCATGCGCTGGACCTCGCCAGCCACAACATCAAGACCGCAAAACATGACCGTCAGGTGCGTTATGCTCACGGCCATCCATCCCGGTTCAATTAAGCGGGCCGGCGCGGCGCGCGGGTTGGCGCCTGCCGCTACGACACAACCGCGTTTCGCCGTTAAACCTCAATCGCGACAAGCAAGGAGCATCCCATGAAGGCATCCGTCACTCTGGCCCTGGCCGCACTGGTGGCCGCCGGCCCGGCGCTGGCCGACCCGCCCGGCCACGCGCCCGCGCACGGCTATCACAAGAAGCACCGTGACCACGACCACAAGCAGCATAAAAAAGCCCGGCATTACAAGGGCAAAAGCGGGGTGGCGTATGTCCACGATTACGGCATTTCGTCGGGCCGCTGCAACCGCGACGAGATCGGGGCGGTGATCGGCGGGGTCGCCGGCGCCGTCATCGGCGGCCAGGTGGCCGGCCGCGACGATCGCGCGGTCGGCATGGTGGTCGGCGGCGTGCTCGGCGCGGTGCTGGGACACGCCGTCGGCGACAGCATGGACGAGCGCGACCGCGCCTGCATGGGCCACGCGCTGGAACTGGGCCGTCCCGGCGTCCCGGTGGCATGGCGCCACGAGGGCCGCGACTACCGCTTCACCCCGCGCGGCGACGCACGCGACGGCTGCCGCTACGCCACCCTCGCCGTCAACGGCCGCACGCCGCGCGACGTGCTGGCGTGCCCCTCCGGGCGCGGCGAATGGCGCTTCCGCCGCAGCTGACCGTCCGCGGCCCAGGGCCGGGATGCCAAGCCTGCTAGAATGCCGGCTTTGCGTCCCGGCCATATCCCTGGCACAGCCATGTCCGCTCTCAAGAACGATACTTTTCTGCGTGCGCTGCAGCGCCTGCCCACCGACTACACCCCGCTATGGCTGATGCGCCAGGCCGGGCGCTATCTGCCGGAATACAACGCCACGCGCGCGCGCGCCGGCGATTTCCTGACCCTGTGCAAGACGCCCGACCTGGCGACCGAAGTGACGCTGCAGCCGCTGGCGCGCTATCCGCTCGACGCCGCGATCCTGTTTTCCGACATCCTCACCGTGCCCGACGCCATGGGCCTCGGCCTGTATTTCGCGCAGGGCGAGGGCCCGCGCTTCGAGCGCCCGCTGCGCGACGAGTGGGAAATCCGCGACCTCTCCGCCCCCGATCCGACCGACAAGCTCGGCTACGTGATGGACGCGGTCAGAAGCATCCGCCGCGCGCTCGACGGCTCGGTGCCGCTGATCGGCTTTTCCGGCAGCCCCTACACGCTGGCCTGCTACATGGTCGAAGGCGGCGGCTCGGACGACTACCGCCACATCAAGACCATGCTGTACAGCCGCCCCGACCTGCTGCACCGCATCCTGGAAGTGAACACCCGGGCGGTGATCGACTACCTCAACGCGCAGATCGAGGCCGGCGCGCAGGCGGTGATGATTTTCGATTCCTGGGGCGGCAGCCTCACCCCCCACGCGTACAAGGAATTCTCGCTCGACTACATGGAGCGCATCGTCGCCAGCCTGATCAAGGAACGCGAAGGCCGCCGCGTCCCCAGCATCGTCTTCACCAAGGGCGGCGGCAACTGGCTGGAAGCCATGGCCGGCATCGGCGCCGATGCCGTCGGACTCGACTGGACCGTCGATATCGGCGAAGCGCGCCGCCGCGTGGGCGACCAGGTGGCGCTGCAGGGCAACCTCGATCCCAGCGCCCTGCACGGCACGCCCGACAGCATTCGCGCCGAGGCCCATCGCATCATCGACAGCTACGGCAACCACCCCGGCCACGTGTTCAACCTTGGCCACGGCATTTCGCAGTTCACCAACCCGGACAACGTCAGCGTGCTGGCCGAGGCCGTGCACAGCCGCAGCCGCGCCGTGCGTGCCGCGCCCGTTTCCGCATAGCGCCTGAGCGAACTTTTTCACCCTGCAGCGTCTTAAATTCCAGCCTTACATTTATCGGGACCTACCATGAAACGCATCTTGATCAGCCTGTTTGCTCTTTTCATCGGCTTCGGCTTCGTCGTGCACGACGCCGAAGCCAAGCGCATGGGCGGCGGCAAATCCTTCGGCATGCAGCGCAGCGCCCCCGCCAAACAGAATGCCGCGCCCACCCCGCAGCGCCAGCAGCCCGGCGCTGCGCCGACGGCCGCACCGAAGAAAAACTCCTGGATGGGCCCCATTGCCGGCCTCGCCGCAGGTCTGGGCTTGGCCGCGCTGTTCTCGCATCTGGGAATGGGCGAAGAAATGGCCAATTTCCTGATGCTGGCGCTGCTGGCGCTGGCCGCTTTCATGCTGTTCCGCTTCTTCATGCGCCGCAACGCCCCGGCCAGCGCACCCGCGATGCAGTACGCCGGCATGCCGCCCGGCGGGATGAATCCTGGCGCGCCCGCGGCATTTGACGCCAGCCCCGCCCCGTTGAGCGGCGGTGCTGCTGCCGCGCATTCCTTCCCGCCCGGGTTCGACGCCGACGCCTTCGCGCGCGAAGCCAAGCTCAACTTCATCCGCCTGCAAGCCGCCTTCGACGCCGGCAATCTGGACGACCTGCGCGCTTTCACCTCGCCCGAAATATTTGCCGAACTGTCCATGCAGCTGGCCGAGCGCGGCGACGCCGCGCAAACGACCGACGTGATGACGCTCAATGCCGAGGTGCTGGAAGCCGTCGACGAAAGCAACCGCCATCTCGTCAGCGTGCGCTTCACCGGCCTCGTTCGCGAGTCCGCCGACCAGGGCGCCATGCCGCTCGACGAAGTCTGGCACCTCACCAAACCGGCCAGCGGCCAGGGCGGCTGGGTGATTGCCGGCATTCAGCAACAACAAAGCTAGAATAAACAATGGCCTGCGCGCCACCAAGGTGCGCAGGCGGCCGGTTTTCGATGAAAGCGGCATTGACTTATGCACAGTTTTGGCGCTGGAGAGATTTTTTTGCGGCAAACTCTTGACAGCCCAGCCTCATTTGCAAGTCACTGAAAATTAAAAACTTACCGAATTGCCTGCTTTTTAGTCGGTGATGCCTGTCCGCCTGAATACGGGCGTTTGGGAGCAGTCGACACAAATCACCCACACAATTATCCACAGCTTGCGTGGACAACGCTGAATAAGTCTTTTATAACAGCCTCTTAGTAGATTTTCACAAACATTCAACCAAGATTCACCGCTAACTCATGCCGTCCATTCTTCAGGTCGCGCTCGATACGCCGCTCCACCGGTTGTTCGACTACCGCCTGCCGGACGGCCTTGACGCAGTGCCGCCGGGCAGCCTGGTCGAAGTCCCGTTCGGCCGCACCCGCCAGGTCGGCGTCGCACTGGGCGCGGCCGCAGACAGCGCCGTCGAGGCCGGCAAGCTGCGCCATGCGATCCGCGTGCTGGACGACCGCCCCGCGCTGTCTCCCGACACCCTCCGCCTGGCGCAGTTTTGCGCCGACTATTACCACTATCCGCTGGGCGCGATCCTGCTGGCCACGCTGCCGCCGCGCCTGCGCAATGCCACGCCGTTCGTTGCCGATACCCCCTGGCTGCTGCTGACCGATGCCGGGCGGGCGGCGCAGCCCTCCGCGCGCGCCAGGGCGCAACGCGCGCTGCTCGACGCCTTGCGCACGGCGCCGCAGCCGCGCGAAACCTTGCGCGCGCAGAAGCAAAGCCGCCACGCGGCCGCGCTGGTCGCTGCCGGCTGGGCCGCGTGGGCGCAGCTGCCGCCGCAGGCGGCCGGCGCCCAGCTGGACGATCCGCTGCCGCGCAGCGCCCCTTCTCCGGCACCCGCCGCGACCGTCGAGCAGCAGGCCGCGCTCGACCGCCTGCTGCCGGCGCTCGCGCAATTCGGCGTGCACCTGGTCCACGGCGTCACTGGCAGCGGCAAGACCGAGCTGTACCTGCGCCTGATCGACGCGGTGCTGGCGGCGCAAAAACAGGCCTTGGTGCTGATTCCCGAAATCGCCCTCACCCCGCAACTGGAGCAGCATTTCCGCCGCCGCTTTACCGGACGCCGCATCGTCACCCTGCACAGCGGGCTGGCCGAAACCGCGCGTACCGAAAACTGGCTCGCCGCGCCCGGCTGCGACGTCCTGCTCGGCACCCGGCTGTCGGTGTTCGCGCCGCTGCCGCGACTGGGGCTGATCGTGGTGGACGAGGAGCACGACGCCTCGTTCAAGCAGCAGGACGGCCTGCGCTACTCGGCGCGCGACGTCGCCATCGCGCGCGGCAAGCAGGCCGACGTGCCGGTGCTGCTCGGCTCCGCCACGCCCTCGCTGGAAAGCTATGCGCAGGCGCTTTCCGGGCGCTACCGGCTGGTCGAACTGAAGCAGCGCGCGATCAGCCAGGCACAGCTGCCGGACATCGAACTGGTCGATCTGAAGCACGTTCCGCTCGACAACGGCCTCAGCCGCCCCGCCTTGCAGGCGCTGACCGAAACCCTGGCGCGGGGCGAGCAGAGCCTGGTTTTCCTCAACCGGCGCGGTTACGCCCCGGCGCTGTACTGCCCGAGTTGCGCCTGGGTGTCGCCCTGCCCGCGCTGCTCGGCGCGGCTGGTGCTGCACCGCACCGCGCACCGGCTGAAATGCCACCACTGCGGACACGAGGCGCGCATCCCGGCCGAATGTCCGGGCTGCGGCAACCCCGACCTGAAACCGCTCGGCCAGGGCACCCAGCGGCTGGAGGAGACGCTCGCCGCCCTGCTGCCCGCCGCGCGCATCCGCCGCATCGACCGCGACACCATGCGCCCGCGTGCCTGGGCCGAACTCGGCGAGGCGGTGCACGGCGGCACGGTCGACATCCTGGTCGGCACCCAGATGCTGGCCAAGGGCCACGACTTCCCCAACATGACGCTGGCGCTGATCCTCGACACCGACGGCGCGCTCTACAGCCCGGACTTCCGCGCCACCGAACGCCTGTTCGCCCAGCTGATGCAGGTGGCGGGACGCGCCGGACGCGCCGACAAGCCCGGCCGCGTGCTGATCCAGACCGCCTTCCCCGATCACCCGCTGTTCCGCTACCTGCAGCGCCACGACTACGCCGGCTACGCGCGCACGCTGCTGGCCGAACGCAGGCAACTCGAGCTGCCGCCCGCCACCCGGCAGGTGTTGCTGCGCGCCGAGGCGACCACCATGGACGCCGCGCTCGCCTTCCTGCAGCGTGCCGCTACGCTGGCACCCGATATGGCCGACGTCAGCGTATTCGGCGTCACCCCCGCGGCGATGGCGCGCGTGGCCAACCTGGAACGCGCGCAACTGCTGGTGCAGTCGGCCTCAAGACTGGCCCTGCAGGCCTTCGTGCGCGACTGGCGGCCGCGGCTGGACGGCATCCGGCCGCGCGTGGCGCGCTGGTCGCTCGACGTCGATCCCCTGGTGTTTTGAGGCCTTGCGCGCGGCGCTTATAATCGCCGACTACCCATTTCCGAACACTGAGGATGCGAGGCTTGCTCCCTCCTCTTTGTAATCATGTCCGACACCCATCCGCTTAAACAACAGATCGCCCGCCTGATCGGCGAGGCCCTCGAAACCGTGGCGCCCGACGCCGCCGTCAGCCTCGAAATCGAGCGCCCGAAAAACCCCGCCCACGGCGACTTTTCCAGCAACGCCGCGATGCAGCTGGCGCGTCCGCTGAAGAGGAATCCGCGCGAGCTGGCGCAGCTGATCCTGACCGAACTGCCGAAATCACCGCTGATCTCCAGGACGGAAATCGCCGGCGCCGGCTTCATCAACTTCCACCTCGCGCCTGCCGCCTGGCACGGCGTCGTGCCGCAGATCCGTGCGGCCGGCGCGCAATTCGGCCGCGGCGCCGCCGGCGCCGGCCACAAGGTGCTGGTCGAATTCGTTTCCGCCAACCCGACCGGCCCGCTGCACGTCGGCCACGGCCG
>MKUE01000137.1 GCA_001897675.1 Thiobacillus sp. 65-1059
CGCCTGTGAAAGTAGGTCATCGTCAGACTCCTTATGCGTACCTAAAGGTACATAAAAAACCCCCTCAAAATGAGGGGGTTTTTTATTGGGAATTCGCCAGCTCAAGCCATGTAAAATCCGGCAGGTGAACACCCGTACCAACAAAGCCCTGTTCCCGATCCTGCGCCGCCTGTCTGATGGCCGATTTCATTCGGGCCAGGCGCTGGCGCATGAGTTCAGGCTTTCGCGAGCCAGTATCTACAACATGCTTAGTCAGTCGGAGTCGATGGGGCTGACGGTCCACGCGGTGCGTGGACGCGGCTACCGGCTGCCCGATCCGGTGGAGTGGCTGGACAGCGATGTTGCCGCACGCCACCTGGGAACCCTGGCGTCTGCCTATACGATACATCTATGCGACAGCGTGGATTCGACCAACACGGCCCTGATGGCTGCCGCCCTGAGCGGTGCTGCGGATGGCAGCTTGCTGTGTGCCGAACACCAGCAATCCGGCAAGGGCCGGCGCGGCCGGCATTGGCATTCGGCCCTGGGGGGCAGCCTGACGTTTTCGCTGCTGTGGCGTTTCGAGAGCGGACTGCAATCGCTGGCGGGGTTGAGCCTCGCCGTGGGCTTGGCGATTGCGCGTGCGGTGAATCGCCACAGCCGCCACCCGGCGCGCTTGAAATGGCCGAACGATGTGCTGGTGGATTATCGCAAGCTGGCCGGGATTCTGGTCGAAGTGCAGGGCGACATGCACGGGGCGGCCTTCGCCGTGGTGGGGGTTGGATTGAATGTCCGGCTGAACGAGGCGCAACGCGATGCGGTCGAGCAGGCTGTGGTCGATCTGGCCGAAATGGGGGTGACGGTGGGGCGCAATCAATTGCTGGCGGACTGCCTGCGGGAACTGCATGCCGTGTCGACCCTGTTCCGCCAGCGCGGCTTCGCGGCGCTGCGCGAGGATTGGCTGGCGCTGGATGCTTATGCCGGCAAGGCGGTGGCGCTGCTGCTGCCGGATGCCCGCAGCGTTCAGGGGGTGGCAGCTGGTGTGGACGAGACGGGGGCATTTCTGCTGCGCGATGCGCAGGCCAACATGAACACCTACAGTGGCGGCGAAATCAGTCTGCGACTGGATGCCGGCCGATGAACAGGCGCCGCCTGTTGATCGATGCAGGCAACTCGCGACTGAAGTGGGCCGTGGCCGAAGGCGCGCGGTGGCGCGATCAGGGCAATGACGATTACGCCGATCTGTCTTGCTTCATGCAGCGCCTTGAGCCGGGCATGGACTGCGTCATCGCCAGCGTGGCACGTATCGGGCACGAACGGCGGCTTGCCGCGCTGTTAGAGGCATCGGACATCGTCCCCCGCTGGCTGACGGCTGAAGCCGGCTTTGCGGATGTGAAAAATACTTATGCGGACCCTCGGCAACTGGGCGTTGACCGCTGGATGGGTCTGATTGCCGCGCGCCAGCGTACCCGTTCGCCCGTATTGGTGGTGTCGGTCGGGACGGCGATGACGGTGGACGCCCTGGCGGCGGACGGGGTTTTCTTGGGCGGGTTGATCGTGCCCGGCGTGTCCCTGATGCAGCAGGCACTGCGGCAGGGCACCGCGCGCGTGGCGGTGCCGGCGGGGGCGTGCCGGACATTCCCGCGCAACACGGCCGACGCGGTGCAGAGCGGCATCATCGCAGCGCTGTGCGGCGCGATTCAACAGCAGTATGCGCATCTGGCTGAAGCCGCCGCAGCGCCGCCGCATTGCCTGATGACTGGCGGCGACGCCGGGAAGGTGTTGCCGCATTTGAAGGTGTATGCCGAACATGTGCCCGCGCTGGTACTGGAAGGCATAGATCGCGTTGCCAGAGAGGGCTTGTCACGATGAAATGGATTGCCTGGGCATTGCTGGCCCTCAACCTTGCGGTGGCGGGATTTTTCATCGGGCGCGGCCATTGGCCGCAACCTGCATCCGGACAGAATGCGCCGATGAACGTGGACCGTCTCAGCCTGCGCAGCGAGTCGGCGCATCCATCGAACGCACCGCCTCCGCAGCAGGCGGGGGGGGCGGAGGCCTTGTGCGTGGAATGGCGCGGGTTAAGCGCAGAAGAACGCAATCAGGTGCGCGAGCAGCTCAAGGCGTTGGCGAACGAACGCGTGATGTCGTTTACCGAGGTGCCGCTGAATACCCGGTACTGGGTGATTTTCCCGCCGCTACCCAGCGCCGAGTCGGCGGCTGCCAAGTTGAGCGAGCTGGCGGCGGCGGGCGTGCCGGATGCCTTTGTGGTGAGGGACGGTGTCTGGCGCAATGCCATTTCGCTCGGCCTGTATGCCAACGACGAAGCCGCGCGCCGGAGGGTGCGCGCTGTCGAGGACAGGGGTGTGCTCGGCACGCGCGTCGAATTGCAGCCGCGCCAGGGGACGGAGTATTACTTCGTGATTCGCAGTGAAGATCCGGACGCGCTGAAAAGCCTGGGCGGGATCAAGCAGGCCTATCCGAACAGCCAGCAGTCGCGGGTCGCCTGCCCGTCATAACAACAGGGTTTATTGGAGCAGACCCTTGCCGCGCAGCAGATAGTCCAGCGCAATGCCGCCGAACACCGCGGCGCCGAGCCAGGTGTTGTGCAGGAACGCGCGAAAGCATTGCCGCGGATCGCGTTGCCGGATCAGCTTCATGTGATAAAGCGCGATCGCCGCCGCCGCCGCCAGCCCGCCGTAGAACGCCATGCCCATTTCCCGCTGCAGCCCGACCCAGGCGAGCAGCCCCAGCGTCGCCGCATAGCACACGGCAATGGCGGCGAGATCGAAGCGGCCGAAGGTGATCGCCGAGGTCTTGATGCCGATCTTGAGATCGTCCGCACGGTCGACCATTGCGTATTGCGTGTCGTAGGCAATCGCCCAGAAGACATTGGCGGTCAGCAACAGCCAGGCTTCCAGCGGGACTTCGCCCCGCAGCGCGGCATAGCTCATCGGGATGCCGAAGCCGAATGCGATGCCGAGATAGGCCTGTGGAATCGCAAAGAAACGCTTGGTGAACGGATAGCTCGCGGCCAGAAACAGCGCGACGACCGACAATCCCAGCACCAGATTGTTCAGCGGCAGGATCAGCAGAAACGCCAGCAGGGACAAGCCGGCCGCCAGCAGCAGGGCCTCCTTGGGCGCTATCTTGACGGCTGCCAGCGGACGCTCGCGGGTGCGCGCCACGTGCGGATCGAAATCGCGGTCGGCGTAGTCGTTGATGACGCAGCCGGCCGAGCGCATCAGCACCACGCCGATGACGAATATCCACAGGATCAACCAGTCCGGATCGCCGTTGCTGGCGAGCCATTGCGCCCACAGCGTGGGCCACAGCAGCAGCAGGATGCCGATCGGCTTGTCCAGGCGCATCAGTTTTTCATAGTGGGACAGGCGTTCGGTCAGGGTCATAGCGCGTAGATGGCGGGCAGAAAGACTTCGGTTACCAGTAGCGGGTGGCTGTCGAGGCAGAAAACGGAACGGCGCGCCCACAGGCTGCGCGCGCTCACCGCCTGTTGCCTGGCGGTGGCGCGATACAGCGGATGATCGCGCCGCACGCGGCGGTAAGCCAGGGGCTGGCGTTCGATGCGATGGTCGCTGAACAGGGCTTCGCCGAGCGACCGGCTGCCCAGCCGCGTGATGCCGCTCCAGCCGCCGCGCAGACCGGCCGGCGGCAGCACGCTGTGGGCAAACACCACCGGCACGCCGTCGCATAGCAGCACGACTTCGCGCACATAGGCGCGGTTGCCCGGCGTCATGCCCAGCAGCGCGTATTCGTCGGCGTGGGCGCGCGCCATCCCGACGGCAAGCGGCGCGACGCGAAACGACGCGCAGCGCGATTTGAGGCGCTGGGTGAGCGAACCGTGATCGCTGAGCCAGCTGCGCAGCGAGCGCGGAAGCGAGTGCGGGTGGGCAAGCCAGCCCTGCCGGGAATCGAGCACGGCGTGCGGTTCACAAAGCGGAAAGTGGGCATTATGCCGCAGCCCGGCTAGATCGACGACAGCGCCTGCCGCTGGCCGATCCAGCGATCCAGGTGGCGCGCGGCGATGTCGGGGTGGCCGGCGAGACAGCGCTGCGCCAGATCGCGGGCGGCTTCCAGCAGCGCGACATCGCGTTCCAGGTCGGCAAACCGCAGCATCGGCAGGCCGCTCTGGCGGTGGCCGAGCAGTTCGCCGGGACCGCGCAGCAACAAGTCCTGGCGCGCGATTTCGAAGCCGTCGGTCGACTCGAAAATCACCTTGAGCCGGGCGCGTGCGAGTTCCGACAGCGGCGTCTGATACAGCAGCACGCATACCGATTCGCGGCTGCCGCGCCCCACCCGCCCGCGCAGCTGGTGCAGCTGCGCCAGTCCCATGCGCTCGGCATGCTCGATCACCATCAGCGCGGCGTTGGGCACGTCGACGCCGACCTCGATCACGGTGGTGGCGACCAGCAGGTCGATTTCGTGCGCCTGGAACGCCGCCATCACCGCCTGTTTCTCGTCCGGCTTCAGGCGTCCGTGCACCAGGCCGATGCGCAGTTCCGGGAGCTGCGCCGTCAGCGCGGCATGGGTATCCTGCGCGGTCTGCAATTGCAGCTTCTCGGATTCCTCGATCAGCGGGCACACCCAGTAGGCCTGGCCGCCGGCGAGGCAGGCCTCGCGCACCCGGGCCAGCACATCGTCGCGGCGCGCGGCGCTGACCAGCTTGGTGACGATCGGCGTGCGTCCCGGCGGCAGCGCATCGATGACGGATACGTCGAGATCGGCAAAAAAACTCATCGCCAGGGTGCGCGGGATCGGCGTTGCGCTCATCATCAGCTGGTGCGGCTCCGTGCCCTTTTGCATCAGTGCCAGGCGCTGTCCGACGCCGAAACGGTGCTGCTCGTCGACGACCGCCAGGCCCAGGCGGGCGAAGCTGCTGGCCTCCTGAAACAGTGCGTGGGTGCCGAATGCCAGATCGACTTCGCCTGCGGCAATCGCCTGCCACGCCGCGGCACGCTCGGCTTTGCGCTGGCTGCCCGACACCCAGGCGCAGCGCACGCCGAGCACGGACAACAACGGCGACAATTTGCGGAAATGCTGTTCGGCGAGAATTTCCGTCGGCGCCATGAAGGCGGCCTGCAAGCCGTTTTCGATCGCCTGCAGGCAGGCCAGCGCAGCCACCACGGTTTTACCGCTGCCGACGTCGCCCTGCAGCAGGCGGCGCATCGGGTGCGGCTCGCCGAGGTCGGCGCTGATTTCCTGCCAGGCGCGCGCCTGCGCGGCGGTCAGCGCGAACGGCAGCGTGCCGATGAAGCCGGCGGTCAGCCGTTGCCGGGACGGCAACGGCTGGGCCGGGCGCGACTGCCGTTGCCGGCGTGCGCTGGCCAGCGACAGCTGCTGCGCCAGCAGTTCGTCGAAGGCCAGCCGCTGCCACGCGGGATGGCGGCGCGATTCGAGTTCGTTCAATACGCAGTCGAGCGGAGGCTGATGCAGCAGGCGAATGCTGGTTTCCAGCTCGGGCAGGTTCAGCGCGGCCAGCCACTCGGCGGGCAGGGTGTCGGCAATCGGTGCGGCCAATGCGCGCTCGACCAGCTTGCGCAGCGTGGCCTGGCCGAGCCCGGCGGTGGTCGGATACACCGGCGTGAGCTGGGTCGGCAGGGGCGTGGCATGATCGGCTTTGGCGAAACGCGGGTGCACCATCTCCAGCCCGAGAAAGCCGCCGCGGACTTCGCCGTTGAAACGGAAGCTTTGCCCCGCCTGAAAGAGCTTGAGGTGGCTGGGGTAGAAATGCAGGAAGCGGATGCCGAGCACGCCGCCATCGTCCTCCACCGTCAGCGTCAGCATGCGGCGCGGCCGGTAGGCGACGCTGGCCTCGCGTACCACCGCCTGCACCTGCGCGGTCTGTCCCGGCCGCAGGTCGCGGATCGGCGTCACCCGGGTTTCGTCCTCCCAGCGCAGCGGCAGGTGCAGCACCAGGTCGGCATCGCGGACGAGGCCCAGCTTGGCGAGTTTGGCGACGAGCGCAGGACTGACGGGAAAGGAAAACGGCGAGGCCGCTTTCAAGGCGGCAATTTATCCGGTCACCATGACCGCGTCGGCCTCGACCAGCGCGCCGAGCGGCAGCGCGGCCACCCCCACCGCGGCACGTGCCGGGTAGGGCTGGCCGAAGTAGCCGGCCATGATCTCGTTGACTTTGGGGAAGTGGCCGAGGTCGGTGAGGAACACGTTCAGCTTCACCACATCCGCCAGCGAGCCGCCGGCAGCCGCAGCCACGGCGGCCAGATTCTTGAACACCTGATGAATCTGCGGCTCGATGCCGTCCGCCAGTTGCATGGAGGCGGGATCGAGACCGATCTGGCCGGACAGGTACACGGTATGGCCGACCCGCACGGCCTGCGAATAGGTGCCGATCGCGGCAGGCGCGTCGGCGGTCTGGATGATGCTTTTGTTCATGCTGGGTTCCTGCTGCCGGGTGGGTGAGATGGGCTTATTGGGGAGGCGCGGCGCGGCCGTCCTTTTTCCCCTTGATGCGGAAAATCCGCACCACGTCGGGCAAGGCGCGCAGGCCGCGCATGACGCGTGCAAGGTGCATGCGGTTTTCCACCTGCACGGTGAAGAACAGCACGGTGTATGGGCTGCCGTCTTCCTCTTCCATCGAGACGTTGCCGATGTTGGAGCCGTGCTCGGCAATCGCCGCCGCGACCTTGGCCAGCACGCCGCGCTGGTTGCCGACGACGACCTTGATCGAGACGTCGAACATGTGCCCCGGTTCGGCCTCCCATTCCACGTCCAGCCATTTGTCGGGGTCGGCGCGGAAGGCGCGGATCGAAGGGCAGTCGTGGGTATGGATGATGAGGCCGCGATCCTTGTGGATGAAGCCGAGAATCGGGTCGCCGGGGATCGGATGGCAGCATTGCGCCAGTTCGACCGCGATGCCTTCGGTGCCGCGGATGCTGATGGCGTGGGGGTGCGCCGGTTCGCCGGTTTTTTCGCCCTGCACGTGCAACAGCTGATGCGCCACCACCAGCGGCAATTTGCGGCCCAAGCCGATTCCCGCCAGCAGTTCCTGCCGGCTTTGCAGGCCATAGTCTTTGATCAGCCGCTCCCAGATGGCGAAGTCGGGCACGACCGCCTCGGGATTGAGCGTGGCGAGCGCATTGTTGAGCAGGCGTTCGCCCAGCGCCGCCGCCTCTTCCAGCCGCGTATTGCGCAGGTAGTTGCGGACATGCGAACGCGCCTTGCCGGTGACGACGAAATTCAGCCAGGCGGCATTGGGGCTGGCGTTGGCAGCGGTAAGGATTTCTACGTGGTCGCCGTTCCGAAGCTGGGTGCGCAGGGGCATCAGTTCGTAATTGATCTTCACCGCCACGCAGTGGCGGCCGACGTCGGTGTGCACGGCAAACGCAAAATCCACCGCCGTGGCGCCGCGCGGCAATGCCATGATCTTGCCCTTGGGGGTGAACACGTAGACTTCGTCCGGGAACAGGTCGACCTTGATGTGTTCCAGGAATTCGGGCGAGTCGCCATGGTCGGCCTGGATGTCGAGCAGCGATTGCAGCCAGCGGTGGGTGCGCGTCTGCACCTCGTTCAGTGCGGTGTCGGCGGATTTGTACATCCAGTGCGAAGCGACGCCCGACTCGGCCAGGCGGTTCATGTCGGTGGTGCGGATCTGGATTTCGATCGGGGTGCCGTTGGGGCCGAACAGGATGGAATGCAGCGACTGGTAGCCGTTGGCCTTGGGAATCGCGATGTAGTCCTTGAACTTGCCGGGGATGGGCTTGTACAGCGCGTGCAGGGCGCCGAGCGCCAGGTAGCAGGAGGGCTGGTCGCGCACCACCACGCGAAAGCCGTAGATGTCGAACACCTCGGAGAACGCCAGGTTTTTTTCCTGCATCTTGCGATAGATGCTGTAGAGGTGTTTCTCGCGCCCGGTGATGGCGGCCTCGATCTTGCATAGTTCGAGTTTTTCCTGCAGCGCAATCCTGACCTTGTCGACCAGTTCGCGGCGGTTGCCGCGTGCCGCCTTGACTGCTTTCGACAGCACCTGATAGCGGTTGGGATGGCTGTAGCGAAAACCGAGATCTTCCAGTTCCTGGTATACCGAATGCAGCCCCAGGCGGTTGGCGATCGGCGCGTAAATATCCAGCGTTTCGGCGGCGATACGGCGGCGTTTTTCGGCCGGCATCGCACCCATGGTGTGCATGTTGTGCAGGCGGTCGGCCAGTTTGACCAGAATCACCCGCACGTCCTGTGCCATCGCCAGCAGCATCTTGCGGAAGTTCTCCGCCTGCGCCTGCAACTCGGATGCGAACGCCAGTTTGTCGAGCTTTGAAACCCCTTCCACCAGCAGCGCGACCGCCTTGCCGAAGCGCGTCTCGATCTCGCCTGCGGTGGCCGGGGTGTCTTCCACCACGTCATGCAGCAGCGCGGCGGCCAGGGTCTGCGTATCGAGATGCCAGCCGGCCAGGATGCCTGCAACCGCCAGCGGGTGGGAAATATAGGGTTCGCCGCTTTTGCGGAACTGGCCTTCGTGGGCGTTACGGCTGAACTCGTAGGCTTGTTCGATGGTGCCGATTTCGTCCGGCGGCAGGTAGGCCAGGGCCGGACGCAGCGATTCAAATTCGCGCATCATTGCCGGCGCGCGGCTTGCGTGCGCCGGTCGATGGGCGGGCGCACGCTCAGGCGCGGCCCCGGTTGAGGATTTCACGTCCGACCTTGCCGGCGGCGATTTCGCGCAGCGCGGTGACGATGGGTTTGTCCTTCGATTCGACCATGGGCTGCGAACCCTGCGCCAGTTGGCGTGCGCGATAGGTCACGGCGAGCGTCAGTTCGAAACGGTTGGGAAACATGTCGATGCAGTCATCAACGGTGATGCGGGCCATAGGGATACTCCTGCTTCAGGCGGTGCGGGTTTAGATGCGTCCGAATTCGTCGAACAGCGCGGCGTACCGGTCCAGCTGGCGCGCCGCTTCGAGACGAATGCTGCGGGTAATGGCGACCAGGTCCTGCAGGGCGTGGTCGAAATCATCGTTGACAATTATATAGTCGAACGCGCCGGCATGAGCGACGTCGTGAGCCGCGGCGGCGAGCCGGCGCTCGATCACCTCGGCGCTGTCCTGTCCGCGTCCGTTGAGGCGGGTGCGCAGCGCATTGAACGACGGCGGCAGAATGAAAATCGACGCGGATTGCGGGAAATGCGCCTTCACCTGGGCGGCGCCCTGCCAGTCGATTTCCAGCAGGTTGTCGCGGCCGGCGTCGAGGTCGCGGGCGATGACGCCTTTCGAGGTGCCGTAAAAGTTGCCGTAGACCTCCGCGTGCTCGAGAAATTCGCCCTCGGCCAGCATCGCCTTGAAGCGTTCGCGGCTGACGAAATGGTAGTCGCGGCCGTCGGTCTCGCCGGGCCGCGGCGCGCGCGTGGTGTAGGACACCGACAGGCGGATCGCCGGGTCGGTTTTCAGCAGCGCCTTGACCAGGCTGGTCTTGCCTGCGCCGGAGGGGGCGCTGACGATATAAAGCACACCTTGGCTGGGGGTAGGGGTCATGATCGTTCCGGTTTCTGTTATTCGATATTCTGCACCTGCTCGCGCATCTGTTCGATCAGCACCTTGAGTTCGAGCGAGATGCGCGAAGTCTCCATTGCCACCGATTTGGAGCCCAGGGTGTTGGCTTCGCGGTGCAGTTCCTGCATCAGAAAATCCAGCCGCTTGCCGATGGCGCCGGTTTGATCGAGCACGCGGCGGACTTCGGCAAAGTGGGTGGCGAGGCGGGAAAGTTCTTCGTCGACATCGGCTTTTTGCGCCGCCAGCGCGACTTCCTGCGCCAGCCGTTCGTGTCCGGTTTCGCCCAGCGCATCGCGCAGGCGTTCCGCCAGTTTGTCGCGCTGCGCCGCGGCCAGCGCCGGCAGCAGGGGCTGCAAGCCGGCCACCTGCGCTTCGGCGGCGTCGAGCCGGTCGAGAATGTGCCGTTTCAGCTTGCCGCCTTCGCGCTGGCGGCTCTCGATCAGTTCGTCCAGCGCCGCCTGCATGCCTTGCAGGGTGGCTTCGTTCAGAGCGTCTTGCGACAGCGTGGCGGTTTGCACCGCGCCGGGCCAGCGCAGGATCTCGTTGACGGAGAGCGGCGCGCTGTTCGGCAGGCGCTGCAGCACCTCGGCCTGCCAGTGCGAAAGGCGCTCAAGAATGGCCGGGTTGAGGCCGTTATCAAGCGTGGTGGCAGGCAGCAGGTTCAGGCTGATGCGGCACTCCACCTTGCCGCGCGCGAGACGACGATTGATCAGGTCGCGCAGTTGCGGCTCCAGCGAGCGGAACTCATCGGCCAGGCGGAAGTGCAGTTCGAGAAAGCGTTGATTGACGCTGCGCAGATCGATGCTGACGCTGGCATGGTCGAGGGTGAGACTGTGGGCGGCAAACCCGGTCATGCTGGCGGTCATGGATGGCCTGAAACGTGGGTTATGGAACGATTGCCGGCGCGGAGCCGGGGTGAGTTTTTGCGGCATGGCCGATTAACAGGCAAAGATAATAGACGTTCGACTATGGCGACTCAACCCAATCAGGCGCTGCCCAACGGGTACCGGCTGAACGAATACACCATCGTGCGCAAGATCGGCGGCGGCGGCTTCAGCATGGTGTACCTGGCGCGCGACGACGCCAACCAGTCGGTGGCGATCAAGGAATACCTGCCGGGCGCGCTGGTGCTGCGCACCGAGGGCTCGGTCATCGTGCAGGCCAATTCGTCCGAAAACAACAATGTCTTCCGCCATGGCATGAAGTGTTTTTTCGAGGAAGGCCGGGCGCTGGCGCGCATCGACCATCCCAACGTCATCCGCGTGACCAACTTCTTCCGCGCCAACGAAACCGTCTACATGGTGATGCGCTTCGAGCGCGGCAAAACGCTGCAGCAGCACATCCAGGCCAATCGCGGCAGCATCCGCGAAAGCTTCATTCGGCGCGTGTTCGCCCAATTGCTCAACGGCCTGCGCGAGGTGCACACGCACAAGCTGCTGCATCTCGACATCAAGCCGTCCAACCTGTACGTCCGCCTCGACGGCTCGCCGGTACTGATCGACTTCGGCGCGGCGCGGCAGACGCTGACCCAAGAGGAAAGCAAGCTGCAGCCGATGTATACGCCCGGCTTCGCTGCGCCCGAGCAGTATCACAACCGCGAACGGCTGGGGCCGTGGACCGACGTCTACAGCGTGGGCGCCAGCCTCTATGCCTGTCTGGCGGGCTATCCGCCGCAGGCCGCGGATGCGCGTCTGCTCAACGACAAGCTGGTGCCGGCGACGGTCAACTGGCGCGGCGCCTACTCCGACCAGCTGCTGGAGACCATCGATCATTGCCTCAGGCTCAACTACATGGAGCGTCCGCAAAGCGTATTCAGCCTGCAGAAGGTGCTGATGGACCGCAGCGCGATGACGCCGCCGCGCACTTCGTTTTTTAGCAGCCTGAAGCGTTCGTTGAGCAAGGAATTGTTCTAGGAGCCGGTCGGACTTATGATGAAACGGCTGCAAATCCGCCTGGACGGTCCATGTTTCGCCGCTTTCCCGGTCAATGGAATGCCTGTTGACCGGGAAAACCGGCAAAATCCGTCCTCATCCAGCCGAATTTTCGCCTTGGCCCCATAAGTCCGACAGACTCCTAGACTGCGCACCATGAAATTCACCATCTACCAGGCATCCCGTCAGGGCGGGCGCAAAAACAACCAGGACCGGGTCGCCTACTCCTACAGCCGCGATGCGCTGCTGATGGTGGTGGCCGATGGCATGGGCGGCCACATGCACGGCGAGATCGCGGCGCAGATCGCGGTGCAGACGCTGACCGAGCAGTTCCAGAAAATGGCCAAACCGCGCCTGGACGATCCGATGGCTTTCCTGGCCGAGGTGACCACGCGCGCGCATTTCGCCATCAACGATTACGCGGTCGAACAGGATCTGCTGGAAATCCCCCATACCACCTGCGTTGCCGCGGTGGTGCAGGACAACACCGCGTACTGGGCGCATGTGGGCGATTCGCGGCTGTACCTGTTCAGCGACGGCAGTCTGATCGCACGCACCGAAGACCACACTGCCGTCGCCCAACTGGTGCGCGACGGCATCATCAGCGAGGAAGAGGCGGGCAACCATCCGGAGCGCAACAAGGTATCCAACTGCCTGGGCGGCTATGTCGCGCCGCAGGTGGAGTGCAATGCGCCGGTCCCGCTGCACGACGCCGACACCATGCTGCTGTGCACCGACGGCATCTGGGGCATGATCAGCATTCCCGAAGTGTCGGCCCTGCTGCATGCCTACACGCTCGAAGACGCGGTGCGCCACCTGATGGACCATGCCGAATTCCGCGGCGGCGCACACGGCGACAACCTCAGCCTGATCGCCATGACCTGGGGCGAGGCGCGCATGCCGAGCAGGGATTCCATCTCCACCCTGGCGCTGCCGGACGGCGGCGTCACCACGCAGATCAACGCGCTGCGTCCCGTGCCCGGCACGCCGGCGGTGTCGGACGACGAGATCGAGCGCGCCATTGCCGAAATCCAGCAGGCCATCCAGAAAATTTCCGCCAAATAAGCGGCGCACGGCCCCGGTGGGCGCGGGCACGCGCGGCGCGGTAAAATTGCGCTTTCCGTCCCGACTGTCCGCCATGTCCCCGATTTCCCGCCCCAGCGGCCGTGCGCCCGATGCGCTGCGCACCCTGTCCTTCACTCGCCGGTTCACCAAGCACGCCGAAGGCTCGGTGCTCGTCGCCATGGGCGACACTCGCGTCCTGTGCACCGCCAGCGTGCTCGACAAGCTGCCGCCGCACAAGAAAGGCAGCGGCGAGGGGTGGGTGACGGCCGAGTACGGCATGCTGCCGCGTTCCACCCACACCCGCAGCGACCGCGAAGCCGCGCGCGGCAAGCAGTCCGGACGCACCCAGGAAATCCAGCGGCTGATCGGGCGCAGCCTGCGCGCGGTGGTCGACCTGAAGAAGCTCGGCGAGCGCACCCTGCACATCGACTGCGACGTATTGCAGGCCGACGGCGGTACCCGCTGCGCCAGCGTCTGCGGCGCCTGGGTCGCGGTGGCCGATGCCGTTGCCGGCTTGCTGCGCGACGGCAAGCTTGCCGAAACCCCGCTCACCGGCAGCATCGCCGCCGTCTCGGTCGGCGTCTACCAGGGCCAGCCGGTGCTCGATCTTGATTACGAGGAAGACTTCGACTGCGACACCGACATGAACGTGGTGATGACCGGCAGCGGCGGCATCGTCGAGGTGCAGGGCACCGCCGAAGGCACGCCGTTTTCGCGCGCCACCCTCGAGGCGCTGCTCGATCTGGCGACCGCCGGCATCGCGCAGATCACCGCAGCTCAGCACAAGGCGCTGGAAGCATGAAAAAAATCGTCATTGCCTCCGGCAACGCCGGCAAGCTGCGTGAGATCGCGCGCATCCTCGCGCCGCTCGAAATCGAAGCCGCGCCGCAGTCCGATTTCGGCGTCCCGGAATGCCCCGAGCCGCACGTCACCTTCGTCGAGAACTGCCTCGCCAAGGCGCGCCACGCCAGCGCGCACACCGGCCTGGCGGCGCTGGCCGACGACTCCGGAATCTGCGTCGAGGCGCTCAACGGCGCGCCCGGCGTGTATTCCGCACGCTACGCCGGCGAGCCGAAATCCGACGCGCGCAACAATGAAAAGCTCATCACCGCCCTCGCGGGCCAGTCCAACCGCCGCGCGCACTATTATTGCGTGATGGTGCTGGTGCGCTACGCCGACGATCCCGAGCCGCTGATCGCCGAGGGCCGCTGGTTCGGCGAAATCATCGATACCCCGCGCGGCGAGAACGGCTTCGGCTACGACCCGTATTTCCTGCTGCCGCAGTTTGGAAAAACCGGCGCCGAGCTCGGCGAGGACGAGAAGAACGCCATTTCGCATCGCGGCCAGGCCTTGCGCGAACTGGCCGACAAGCTGAAGCGGCTTGGCTGAGTCCGTCATCCGCTTTGCCGGCAGCGGCCTGAGGGTCCAGCCGCCGCTGTCGCTCTACATTCATTTGCCGTGGTGCGTGAAGAAATGCCCGTACTGCGACTTCAATTCGCACGCCGCGCAAGGCATTCCCGAAACCGCCTACATCGACGCGCTGCTGCTCGATCTGGAACGCGCGCTGCCCGACATCTGGGGACGCGCAATCCACACGGTATTCTTCGGCGGCGGCACCCCCAGCCTGTTTTCGGCGGAAGGCATCGAGCGCATCCTGAGCGGCGTGCGCACCCTCACACCCTTGCTTCCGGGCGCGGAAATCACCCTCGAAGCCAACCCCGGCACGGTGGAAGCGGCCCGGTTCGCCGGGTTTCGCGAAGCCGGAGTGACGCGCGTCTCGCTCGGCATCCAGAGCTTCAACTCGCAGCACCTCCAGGCGCTCGGGCGCATCCACGACGGCGACGAGGCGCGCCGCGCGGCCGAACTGGCCGCCACGCATTTCGACACTTTCAATCTCGACCTGATGTTCGCCCTGCCGGGGCAAACGCTGGCCGAGGCGCTGGCCGATCTCGAAACGGCGCTCGAGTTCGCGCCGCCGCATCTATCCGCCTACCACCTCACCCTCGAGCCCAACACGCCGTTCGGCCACAGCGCGCCGCCGAACCTGCCGGACGACGATCTGGCCGCGGACATGCAGCTGGCGATCGAGGCCAGGTTGAATGAGGCCGGCCTGCGGCACTACGAAACCTCGGCCTATGCCCGTCCGCATCACGCCAGCCGCCACAATCTCAATTACTGGCGGTTTGGCGATTACCTCGGCATCGGCGCCGGCGCGCATTCCAAGCTCAGTTTCCACGACCGCATCCTGCGGCAGATGCGCACCAAGCATCCGCAGCAGTACATGGATGCGGTTCGGCAGGACCGCCACATTGCCGACGTGCGCGCGCTTACGCGCAGCGACCTGCCGTTCGAATTCATGATGAACGCGCTGCGGCTCAACGACGGCGTTCCCGCTGCGCTGTTCGAGGAGCGCAGCGGCTTGCCGCTATGCGTTTGTGCGCCGGCGCTCGAACAGGCGCAGGCGCGGGGCTTGATGGAGACCGCTGCTGGCCATCTCAAGCCGACCTTGCAGGGCCAGCGCTTCCTGAACGATCTGCTGGAATTGTTCCTGCCCGGGTAGCGGGCGGACAGGGCGGCCGGGGCGGCTGCGCACGGGCCGCCGACGCTGGCTGGCGGAAAAGTCAATGGTAAATGTCCGCTACGCCCGATGCCGGCGGATGCGCCATACTTGCGCCTCCCGCAACGAATCCGAACCTCCGCCATGCGTACACGAGCACTCCTGACCCCCCTGCTGGCCGCACTGCTGCTTTCTGCCTGTGCGACGAACGATCTGGGGGATTCCCGCGACATGAGCAACACCCAGAAAGGCGCCATCATCGGCAGCGTGAGCGGCGCGGCGCTGGGCGCGATCGTCAATCACAAGAACCGCGGCAAGGGCGCGTTGATCGGCGCGGTCGGCGGCGGTCTGGCGGGGACCGGAGTGGGCTATTACATGGATACCCAGGCCAAGGATCTGCAGAAGCAATTGCAGGCCGAGATCCAGCGCGGCGAAATCAGCGTGGAGAAACGCGCCAGCGACAACGCCCTGCTGGTCAGCATGACTTCCACCACCGGCTTCGACACCAACTCCTCCGTGCTGAAACCGGGCTACACGCCGACACTGAACAAGATCGCCAGGGTGCTGAACCAGTACGGAAAAACCACC
Organism: Thiobacillus sp. 65-1059; assembly: GCA_001897675.1. Taxonomy (GTDB): domain Bacteria; phylum Pseudomonadota; class Gammaproteobacteria; order Burkholderiales; family Thiobacillaceae; genus Thiobacillus. The sequence goes on from MKUE01000137.1 coordinate 15,642, forward strand.
GTGACGGTGATCGGCCATACCGACAGCGTCGGCTCGAACGCAGCCAATCAGACCCTGTCCGAAAACCGCGCGCAATCCGTGCTCGATTATTTTGCCGGCCAGAATGTCAATCCGCTGCGGCTGCAGGCCTACGGCAAGGGCGAGACCGAACCGCGGGCGGACAACGGCACCGAGGCGGGCCGCCAGCTCAATCGCCGCGTCGAGCTGTGGATTCAGCCCGTCGTCGCGCAATAAATCCGGCCCGCCGCGTGTAGCGCGAGGCGGGCGCCGCCAGGCGCTCGCCGTTCCCCGGCCGCGCGGCAATGCCCTTTCCCCCCGGCCTGGTCCCGATCGGCCGGGTTTCGCTGCCGCCGGGCGCCCGCGCCGGCGGATCAGCGCTTGCCGGTCGCTGCGCCGGCGTCCAGTTCATCCGCTCCGGGTACGCGGAAGATGCCTTGCAGCTTGAGCAGTTCGTCGCGGTGCTGGCCCGCGAGCGCATTCAACACATCGCTTCCCTTCGGGGTCAGGTGCACCTCCACCGCGCGCCGGTCGTTGCGCCCCACCTGGCGCTGCACCAGTCCAAGCTTTTCGCACCGCGAGATCAGCGACACCACGCCGTGATGATGGGCCTGCAGGCGTTCCGCCAATTCGCTGACGGTGGCCCACTCGCGATCCGGAAAGCCGCGTGTGTGCAGCAGCAGCTGGTACTGAAGATGGGTGATGCCATGGCGGTGCGTCGCTTCCTCGCTGAAACGCAGGAAGCGGCGGAGCTGATAACGGAAATGGGAGAGCGTCTCGAAGTCGCTTTTGCTGAGAGGTAAGGGAGTCATTGGGTCTGATCGCGGCTCAAGTGGTTTTCCGTTGGTTTTTGTATCATGTTGTGATACAAATAAATCATGATGGTTTCGCGGGCTTGCCGCCACTTTCGTTGCGGCGGTGAGCGGGAATCCCGTCTGCGTGTTCAGAGACCGCGCTCGAAAAGAGGAGATTCACATGAGTATCCTGCATATCCACAAATTGTTCGTCTCGTCGCCCGAAGGGTGGAATGAGTTCGCGCGCATACAGCCCTCCGCCATCAAGCTGTTCGCCCTGCTGGTGGTGCCGTTCTCGCTGTTCCCGCCATTGATGCTGGAGTATGCCGGACAGCATTTGGGCGCAGTCCTGTTTCCCGATGCCGCGGCCCAGGCGTGGAGCATCGCCGCGCTCTTCTTCCTGATCGCCGAACTGATCAGCGTCCCGTTGATGGCCTGGGCGATCAAGTCGGTGGCCAACAGCAAGGGGATCGGCAGCTATTACCACGATGCCTTCACGCTCGCCGCCGTCGCGCCGGTGCCGCTCTGGCTCTCGTCGCTGGCGCTTTTCTCCGACCAGATCGCCTTGATCATGGCCATGGTCGTTCTGGGGGTGGCGGGGTCGGTCGTGCTGATTTTCCGCGGAGTGGGCAGCATCCTCAAGGTCGAGGAGGGGCTCGTCGCTTTCGACATCGCCTATACCGTGACGGCGCTCGGCCTGGCCGCGTGGGTGATGCTGGTCATGCTGGGGCTCGTCCCGGCGCTAGCCTGAGATTCTGCAAACACCGTTTTCTGGCCTGCCTGGCTGACCGGAGCCGGGCATTTCTGAGGAGGTAGAACGATGGAAGCAACCGCAACACTGAACTTGCCTGACCTCGATGAGGAAGGCTACCTGATCGAGCCCGGCGAATGGAGCGAAGCCCTCGCCGAATATTTCGCGCAAAAGGAGGACGTCAAGCTCACCGACGCGCATTGGGACGTCATCCGCTTCATGCGCGAATACTACGAAGAGCACCAGATCGCCCCGGATGCCCGCTATGTGATCAAGCACCTTTCCCAGCGCATGGGGGCCGATGCGCGCAATGCGCTTTTCAGGCTGTTCGCGTACGGCTATGTCAAGCAGGCGTGCAAGATTGCTGGGATGAAGCGTCCGCGCGCCTGGAGTACCGGCTGACGGATTCGCCGGAGCCGGGTTGGGGCAGTCGAGACGCGCGCGAAGCGGTTGCCCCGGCGCCCGCGCGCAGCCCTCAAAACCGCTCGCCCGGATACAGATAGCGCCACTGGCCGGGCGGCAGCTGCGCCAGCGGCACGCGCCCGAGACGGATGCGCTTCATCGACACCACGCGCAGGCCGACGGCTTCGCACAGGTGGGCGATTTGCCCGATTTGGGCGCCTTTCAGCGCCACCCGCAGGCGGTTCTCGCTTTGCCAGCTGACCTTGATGGCAGGCGGCGTGCGGCCATTGCGTGCGGCTGTCGGCGCTTTGGCGTCTTTCCCGCCACCGCCTGCCCCTTGCGGGTGGAAAGGGATGCCCTGGTTCAGCCGTTCGAGTCCGTGCGGGATGAGTTCGCCCGCGACTTCGACGATGACTTCGTGCTCCAGCGTGGCGGCATCCTCGGTCAGCTTGCGCACCACGCGCCAGTCCTGGGTGAAGACGACCAGTCCGCTGGCGTCGGTTTCCAGCGGCACGCACAAGGTTAGTTGGGCGAAATGCTTTTTCAGCGGGCGGATGCCGGAGGCGTCTTCGGCCCAACGGGCGGCGGCAGCGAGCAGTTGCTGCGCGTGCGGTAAGGGCGCTGCGTCGTCGCCCGGGCGCGTGCGATAGCCGGGCGGCTTGTTCAGCAGCAGGGTGACGGCCTGGGTTTGCGTGGGGTCGGCCAGCGGGTCGATTTCGATGCGCTGATCGGTCACCCGGAATTGCGGCTCCTCGATCACGACGCCGTCCACCCGCACCCAGCCGCCGGCGATGATTTGTTCGGCTTCGCGGCGCGAGCAGGCGAGAAGCTCGGCGACGCGTTTGGCAAGGCGGACGGGATCGGTCATGGCGGGGAGCGGCGAGTGAAGAACCTGCAAGTTTACCGCCGCGCCTGCGGCAAGCCGCAGGCGCGCATGGCCGCTGTTCGGGCGCGGTTGTTATTGCAAGCGCGGGCGCGGTATGCTTTTGGGTCGACCAACCCATCCCCCCGATCCGGAGACGCCCATGAAAACCGCGCTTGCCCTGTCGTTGTTGTTTTTCACCTCATCCGCCCTCGCCGCCGTGGTCGGCAAGGATGTCAGCTACAAGGCGGGCGACACCGTCATGAAAGGCTATCTGGCGTTCGACGACGCCATCAAGGGCAAGCGTGCCGGCGTGCTGGTGGTGCCGGAGTGGTGGGGCGCCAACGATTACGCCAGGAAGCGCGCGCGCATGCTGGCCGGCGAGGGCTACGTCGCGCTGGTGGTCGACATGTACGGCAACGGTCAGATCGCCGACAACCCGCAGGACGCCGGCGCGCTTGCCGGCAGCGTGAACAAGAATCCGCCGCTGGCGCTGGCCCGGTTTCAGGCGGCCGAGAAATTCCTCGACAAGCAGCCCAACGTGAAAAAAGGCGAACTGGCCGCGCTGGGCTACTGCTTTGGCGGCGGCGTGGTGCTCAACATGGCGCGTGCGGGCGAGCCGCTGAAGGCGGTGGTCAGCTACCACGGCGTGCTGGCGACCGACGTGGCGGTCAAGCCGGGCGACATCAAGGCCAAGCTGCGCATCTTCCACGGCGAGGCCGATCCGCTCGTGCCGCCCGAGCAGGTCGAGGCGTTCAAGACCGAAATGGCCAACGCCCAGGCGGATTACATGCTGGTGGCCTATCCCGGCGTGAAACATACCTTCACCAACCGCGAGGCCGACAGCTACGCCGCGCAATTCGGGCTGCCGCTCAAATACGACAACGCGGCCGACCGCGATTCGTGGACGCGGACGCTGGAATTCCTGAAGGCGACGCTGAAATAAGATGGGCGACGCCTGCGACCACCACGGCCACGCCCCGCACGCCAGCGGCAGCCTCGGCATTCCGCAAGTCGGCGCATTCGACCCGGCAGCGTTCGAGCGTGCGGTGAACGCCATGCTCGTGGCCTGCGGGGTCGCGCCGGATTCGGTGCACACCGGGCGCACCGCGCAACGCGTGCGCGAGTTGTGGCAGAAGCGGCTGCTCGGCGGCTACGCGATCGCACCCGCCGAGGCGCTCGGCGAAGGCTTCGCCGACGACCGCGACGACATGGTGGTGGTGCGTGGCATCGCGGTGCACGGCGTGTGCCCGCACCACCTGGTGCCGTTCCGCGGCGTCGCGCACGTGGCCTACATCCCCGGCGGCCGGCTGCACGGCTTCGGGCGAATCGCGCGCCTGGTCGATGCCATCGGCCATCGCTTCACCTATCAGGAATGGATGACGCGCGATATCGCCGAGGCGCTGGTGACGCATGGCCAGGCGCAGGGCGCGGCGTGCATCATCGAGGCCGAGCAGCTGTGCCTGCTGCTCGGCGAGGACCGGCGCGGCGACGAGCGCGTCGTCACCCAGGCCTTCACCGGCTGCTTCCTGGCCAGCGACCAGATGCGCAACGAATTCCTGCGCGCCGTAACGCAGCGGGAGCTGCGTTGATCAGGCACGGCGCAGCGGGAGCTGCATTGATTCGGCACGGCGCAGCGGAGGCTGCGTTGATCCGGCCCGGCGCAGCGCAGGCTGCGCCTACCGAGCGCTGCGCGGCCGAGCTGCGCTAGGACACTATTCCACATGACCCTGCATGCCAACAAGCCGGCCACGCGGATGCTGCCCCCCGCACCCTACGCGGCCGCCCTGCTCGGCGGCTGGTGGCTGGACCGCCAGGTGCATGCGCTGCCGCTCGGCGGGGGCGCGGCGACGCACGCGCTCGGCTGGCTGCTGACCGGCATCGGGCTGGCCTTGTTCGTCTGGACGCTGTGGACATTCCAGCGCCATCGCACCACGGTCAACCCCTATCGGGGCGCGTCCGAACTCTGCACGGACGGGCCGTTCCGCTTCAGCCGCAACCCAATCTATGTCGGCGACTGGTTCATTTACGCCGGGGTGACGTTGTTGCTGGCCACAGCATGGCCGCTGGCGTTCGCGCCGCTGATCTGGCTGCTGCTGCGCTACGGCGTGATCCGCCACGAGGAAGCGCATCTCGATGCCCGCTTCGGCGACGCCTACCGCGACTATAAGACCCGGGTGCGGCGCTGGCTGTGAGCGGGGCGCGCCGGCTCGCGGCGGCTTCCTGGCTACAGCGCGGCCCTGCAGGGCCGTTATGGATCGGTAGGACGATGTCATTCGGGAGCCCGCCATGCGCATTACCCTGCACGACAAATCGCTGGAAGTCCGGCTCACCGCCGCTGCGCAAAAGGCGCTGGCCCGGCGCGACACGCCGCTGGTCGCCGAGATGGAACTGCTGTTCTCCTGCCTGCTGCGCAAGCGGGTGCATTTCGGCGAGGCGGCGGAGCTGGCGGTGCCGGTCAACGACCGCCTGGCGGTGCGCTTCAAGCCCGTCATGACGCGCCGCTGCAGCGTGGCGGAAGGCGGCGCGGCGCCGCCTGCCGAATGCTTCCCGCTCGAAAATCCGCGCCCCTACGTGCCCAACTGGCTGGCCATCGACTACCGCCGCGGCAAGTGGGTAGGGGAATTCGGCTACGCCGGCTGAAGCGGCCTCAAGCCAGGCCGAACAGTTCGCGCGCGTTGCGGCTGGTGGCCTGCGCCACCGCGGCGACGTCGATGCCGCGCAGTTCGGCCAGGGTCTGCGCGATGCGCGGCAACTCCCCCGGTGCGTTGCGGCCGCGGCCGATCCATGCCGGCGGGATGTCGGGGCTGTCGGTTTCCAGCACGATGGCATCGAGCGGCAGGTCGACCGCCAGCCGCCGCAGATTGTTGGCGCGCGGCCAGGTGAAGGCGCCGCCGAAGCCGAGCTTGAATCCCAGCTTGATGAAGGCGTCCGCCTGCTGCGGGCTGCCGTTGAAGGCATGGGCGACGCCGCCGCGCACGCGGATCTTGCGCAAGTGCTTGAGCAGCTCGTCGTTCGCCTTGCGGCAGTGCAGCAGCACCGGCAGGTCGTGGTCGCGCGCGATCTTCAACTGCTCGACGTAGAAAAATTCCTGGCTGGCGTAGTCGAGTCCTTTGACAAACAGGTCGAGTCCGATTTCGCCGACCGCCACCGGCCGCTGCGCCTCGATCTGCGCGCGCAGCTCGACGAGGTGCGCGGGGCGGTGCACGTGGATGAACATCGGATGCAGCCCCCAGGCCGGCAGGCAGCCCGGATAGCGCGCGCAGGTGGCGGCCACCGCGGCGAAGCTGTCGCGGCTGATGGCGGGAACGATCTGGATCGCCACCCCGGCGGCAACGGCGCGCGCGTACTCGGCGTCGCGGTCGGCATCGAACTCGGCGGCGTCGAGATGGCAGTGGGTGTCGATAAAAAACGGCGTCTTCGAAGACGCCGTTTCGCTTGCCGCGGGCATCGACGATCAGTCGTTGCTGGCGAAGCCCAGCAGGTGCAGCAGGCTGGTGAACAGGTTGAAGATCGACACGAACAGGGTGACGGTCGCCATGATGTAGTTGGTTTCGCCGCCGTGGATGATGTTGCTGGTCTCGTACAGGATGAGGCCGGACATCAGCAGCACGAACATCGCGGAGACCGCCAGCGACAGGCCGGGCATCTCGAAGAACATGGCGCCGAGGCCGGCGAGGAAGGCCACCAGGATGCCGACCATGAGGAAGCCGCCCATGAAGCTGAAGTCCTTGCGGGTGGTCATCACGTAGGCCGACAGACCGAGGAAGATCGCGGCGGTGCCGCCCATCGCCATCATCACCACCTGGGTGCCGTTGGGCAGCGCGAGGTAGGCGTTGAGGATCGGCCCGAGGGTGTAGCCCATGAAGCCGGTCAGCGCGAACACGAAGGCGATGCCGAGGCCGCTGTCGCGGAACTTGGTGGTGAGGAACAACAGGCCGAAGTAGCCGACCAGGGTGATGATGAGGCCGGGGTGCGGCAGGTTCAGCGACATCGAGACGCCGGCGGTGAGCGCGGCGAAGGCCAGCGTCATCGACAGCAGCATGTAGGTGTTCCTGACGACCTTGTTGGTCGACATGGCGGCAGACTGGCTGCGGCCGATGGTGGTGACTTGCGGGTTCATTCAAGCTCCTCTTTGTGAATGGCAGAACAGTATGCCGGGTCAGAGTGGATTTGCGCGGCACAGGTTCCCGGATGGGCCGGGGGTTGCCGGTGAGGATACCGTGATGCGGGCCGGCTTGCCACCCGCAGCCCTGGAGACGCTGGGGCTTTTGTCGGGCCTGTTCGCCGTTATTCGCCCGCCCGCCCGTTGCGCATCAGCAGGTTCATCAGCTCGCCGGGCAGCGGGAAAACGATGGTGTTGGACTTGTCTCCGGCGATGTTGGAGAGCGTCTGCAGATAGCGCAGCTGCATCGCCTGCGGCCTGCCGGCGAGGATTTCGGCGGCGGCCAGCAGTTTTTCCGAGGCCTGCAGCTCGCCCTCGGCGTGGATCACCTTGGCGCGCCGCTCGCGCTCGGCCTCGGCCTGCTTGGCGATCGCGCGCACCATCGATTCGTCGATGTCGACGTGCTTGATCTCGACGTTGGACACCTTGATGCCCCAGGCGTCGGTCTGCGCGTCCAGCAACTGCTGCAGATCCTGGTTGAGGCGCTCGCGCTCGGCCAACATCTCGTCGAGTTCGTGCTTGCCCAGCACCGCGCGCAGCGTGGTCTGCGCCAGCTGGCTGGTGGCGTTGAGGAAATCCTCCACCTGCAGGATGGCCTTGGCCGGGTCGATGACGCGGAAATACACCACCGCGTTGACCTTCACCGAGACGTTGTCGCGCGAGATCACGTCCTGGCTCGGCACGTCGAACACCACGGTGCGCAGATCCACCCGCACCATCTGCTGGATGCCGGGAACGATGACCACCAGTCCCGGCCCCTTCACCTTCCAGAAGCGGCCGAGCAGGAACACCACGCCGCGTTCATACTCGCGCAGGATGCGCAGGCTGGAGGCCAGCAGGGCGACGATGAACAGCGCAACGGTCAAACCGCCGAATTCGAACATGATCATTCTCCTTGCCAGGGTTCCACGTCGAGTACCAGGTCGTGCCGGGCGCGCACCCGGATCGGGGTGCCGCGCGGGATCGGCGCGCTGCTGCGTACCCGCCAGAGTTCGCCATGCACGCGCGCCCAGCCTTCGCGCTCGATGTCTTCCAGGGTTTCGCCGCCGGCGCCGAGCATCTCCTCGGCGCCGGTCGCCACCGGCCGGCGGCGCGCGCGCAGCGCCATGCCGGCGACGAAAAAGCTGAACAGGGCGCTGACGGCGGCGACCGGGACGATCAGGGTCCAGGGCAGGCCGTAGCCGGGCAGGTCGGTGTCGATCAGCATCACCGAGCCGATGACGAAGGCGATGATGCCGCCCAGGCCGAGCGCGCCGAAGCTGGGCACGAAGGCTTCCGAGGTCATCAGGGCGATGCCCAGCAGCATCAGCGCCAGCCCGGCGTAACTGATCGGCAGCACCTGCAGTGCGAACAACGCCAGCAGCAGGCAGATGCCGCCGACCACGCCGGGAAGCAGCATGCCGGGGTTGGCAAACTCGTAGAGCAGGCCATAGATGCCCAGCAGCATCAGGATGTAGGCGATGCCGGGATCGCCGATCACCGCCAGCAGGCGGCTGCGCCAGTCGGGCCGGACGCGTTCGGCGACGGCATTCGCGGTGTCGAGGGTGACGGTCCGGCCGTCCATCTTGATGACGCGGCCGTTCACCTGCTTCAGCAGATCGCCGAGGTCGGCCGCCACCACGTCGATCACCTTCAGCGCCAGCGCCTCGGAAGCCGGCAGGCTGGCCGCCTCGCGCACTGCGCGCTCGGCCCAGTCGGCATTGCGGCCGCGCAATTCGGCGAGACCGCGGATGTAGGCCGCCGCGTCATGCACCGCTTTGCGCATTCGGGGGTCGCCCGGCGGCTTGTCGGCTGGCCTGGCGCCGGCGGGCTTGTCGCTGCCGCCGGGCGCCAGCTCGACCGGCGTCGCCGCTCCCAGATTGGTCGCCGGCGCCATCGCCGCGATGTGGCTGGCATACAGGATGTAGGTGCCGGCGCTGGCGGCGCGCGCGCCCTGCGGCGAGACATAGGTGGCGACCGGCACCGGCGAGGCGAGGATGGCCTTGATGATGTCGCGCATCGAGGTGTCGAGCCCGCCCGGCGTGTCCAGTTCGATCACCACCAGTTGCGCCTTGTCCTCGATCGCCTTGTGCAGGCCGCGCAGCAGGTAATCGGCGCTGGCCGGGCTGATCGCCCCCTGCACCGCCAACACCTGCACCTTCGCTCCGCTGGCCGGGGCGGCCGCCAATGCCAGGCAGACAAATACGATCAGGCACGACAGGCAGCGAAGTGGAAGCGTCATCCACTCAATCTAGACCCTAAACCGGGCGGCAACCAATGGCCGGGCGCAGGCGCGCTGCCTCCCAAAGAGGCAGGCGGGGGAGGTGGGTGTCAGGTGATCATGGTTTCCGTGCGGGAAAATGTAAATAATCGTCAACTATTAGAATTACTAGGCACAAAGCCGAGGTGACGGGGGATGCCGCAAACGGCTTCAGGAGACAGCGGGACGGCGATGCTGCGTTTCATTGGCGCGGCCATGCTGCTGCTGGCTGCGGCCATGGCGGCCGCGGCGACGCTGGCCCCGGGAGGCCTGGCCCGCTTGTTGCCGGCTTTCAGTTCGATGGGCCTCAACACCCAGCTGGCTTTCGGTTTGTGCGGCGCGGCCCTGCTGGCCAGCGCCGCTCCCCGGCTCATGGCTGCTCTGGGTCTGCTGCTGGCCCTGCTGTCCCTGGGCGTCCTGCTGCAGCATCTGCTCAACCTGTTTCCGCAGGACGGTTATTGGCGCTATGTGCTGAATACCGCCGGCGGCGCCTGGCCGGGGCGGATGTCGCCCGGCGCCGCGGTGGCGTTTCTGCTGGCGGGGTGTGTCTTTCTGATGCTGTCGCGCGTCCGCGGCAGCGCCGGCATCGTGGCGATCCATCTTCTGCTCGGCGGCATGTTCCTGATGGCGTTTATCGGCCTGATGGGGCATGTCACGGGCGCCATCTGGCTGGCTTCGGATTTTTCCGGCAGCGCGCCGGAGCATGCCGGCCCTGCCCGGGTATAGACGCATGCCTGAGCACGAACGCATCGAACCGGGGCGCGAGCCCGTCGCCGCGAATTGCGCAGCGGCGATGCCGGCCCGCGCTTGCCGATCGGTGGCATGCGGCGGCATCCCGGCGGGCCGGTTGAAGCGCTCCCGATGAGCGTGCCCACCACCATTGGTTTGATCGTGCTGAGCCTCAGCCTGTATCGCCTGGTCTTTGTCAGCGAGCGTTTCCGGCTTTATTACGCCCGTTACCCGGATCGGCAAATCCTCTTCATCACGGTTTTCGTGCTGCTGGCGTTGCTGACGCTCGGCGGCTTGATCAGCAGCGCCATCGCCGTGAAATATGCGCCTGACCTGTTCGTGCACGAGGGCCTGTGGGTGGGGATCGTGCTGCACTGGCTTCTGGCCATGGGCGGCGCCCTGTTTTTATATCGCTACATCCTGCCTCTCGCGCAAAGGCTGAGGGAGTCCCAAACCATCCTGACCGAGGCCCTGCACAAAAACGAACTGATCCTGCAATGCGCGGGCGAGGGCATCTATGGCCTGGACAGCCAGGGCCGGATGACTTTCGCCAATGCGGCGGCGGAACGGATGCTGGGCTACACCCTGGCGGAAGTGGGCGACGTATCGGTCCACAGCCTCATCCATCACAGCAAGAGCGACGGCCGCCCGCACCCGGCCGAAGAATGCCCGCTGCTCGCGACCTATCGCGAGGGCACGCCGCATCAAAGCAATGACGATGTGTTCTGGCGCAAGGATGGACGCCCTCTCGACGTGCAGTACGTCAGCGCGCCCATCTGGGAAGCCGGGCAGATAACCGGCGCAGTGGTGGTGTTCAGCGACAACACGGTGCGCAAACGCAACGAGGCCCTCCTCGCCAGGTGGCAACACATCTTCGATCACGCCGAATGGGGCGTGATCGTCTGCAACGCCGAGACGGGGCGAATCGAACTCATGAATCCCGCGTTCGCCCGGATGCACGGCTACAGCCTGCAGGAACTCGCCGGCCGGCCGGCCAGCGAAACGTTCGTGGAAGCATGCGGCGCGGAGCTCGCCCGGCATATTCGCCTGACCCACGAGAAAGGCCACCATATCTGGGAATCGTGGCACCTGCGCAAGGACGGCAGCCGCTTTCCGGTGCAGGCCGATGCCACTGCGGTAAAGGACGAGGCGGGCCGGGTGCTTTATCGCGTCGTCAACGTGCAGGACATCACGGCGCGCCGCCAGGCCGAAAACATCCTGCGCGAGAGCGAAGCGCATCTGGCCCGCGCCCAGGCCCAGGGCAAGCTGGGAAGCTGGGTGCTGAACATTGCCGACGGCACGGTCGAGTTTTCGGCCGAAAACTACCGCATATTCGGCCTGCCGCCGGGCACGCCGCTCAGCTACCAGGCGCTGCTCGGCCGCATTCATCCGCGGGACCGCGCTGCGGTCGAGGCGGCCTGGCGGGCCGCCATGAACGGCGAGCCCTACGATGTGCAGCATCGAATCCTGGTCGAGGGCGGAGTGAAGTGGGTGCGCCAGCGCGCGGAACTGGAATACGCTGCCGACGGCAGCTTGCTGCGCGGCGTGGGGACCACGCAGGACATCACCGAGCCCAAGCAGCATGAGGAAGAACTGCTGCGTTCGCGGCAAAATCTGCGCGAACTCGCTGCGCACCATGAAAAGATCCGCGAGGCGGAACGCACCCGCATCGCCCGGGAAATCCACGACGAGCTGGGGCAATACCTCACCGCCCTGCGGATGGATACGGCCATGCTCAACATCCGCTTCGGCACGGACAATCCCGAGCTGGAACGCCATGTCGCCACCATGAAGAAGACCATCGACACCACCATCGGGGTGGTGCGCGACCTGGCGGCTTCATTGCGCCCGGGAGCGCTGGACATGGGCCTGGTCTCGGCAGCGGAATGGCTGCTCTGCGGCTTCGAGGAACGCACCCGGATCCGTTGCCGCCTGCATGCTCCGCTGGAGTACCTGGATGTGGACGAGGAACGCGGCACCGCCGCATTCCGCGTGCTGCAGGAATCCCTCACCAACATCGTCCGCCACGCCCGGGCTGACGAGGTCAACGTCCGCATCGAGCTGACCGGCGGCGCGCTGGAAATGGAGATCCGCGACAATGGCGTCGGCTTCGACAATGCCGCGGTGCGGAACCGCAAGACATTCGGCCTGATGGGCATACGCGAGCGGGCGCTGCAGTTCGGCGGCGAATCCCGCATCGACTCCAGCCCCGGTGCCGGAACCGCCCTGTATGTGCGTATTCCATGCGCAGCGGAGGGCGTCCGATGATCCGTATCCTGATCGGCGACGACCACGCCATCGTCCGCCAGGGGCTGCGCCTGGTGCTGACCCTGATGCCGGAACTGGAACTGGTTGCCGAGGCGAAGAACGGCTGGGAAGTGATCGAGCACATCCGCACCTGCTCGCCCAACCTGCTGCTGCTGGACATGAACATGCCCGGCCCCAGCGGGGTGGAGCTTATCAAGCGGGTGCGCGCAGAAGCGCCGCGGCTGCCCATCCTGGTGCTTTCCATGCATGGCGAGAGCCAGGTCGCCGGGCGCGCCATCAAGGCCGGCGCCGCTGGCTACATCACCAAGGACAGCGAGCCGGAAACCCTGGTTGCCGCCATCCGCCAGGTTGCCGGCGGGGCGCACTACATCGAGCCTGCCGTCGCCGAACGCCTGCTGTTCGACACCTCGCCGAAAGAGGCCGCCGCGCCGCATGCCGCGTTGTCCGACCGCGAATACCAGGTCTTCCTGATGCTCGTCCAGGGGCGCAGCGTCATCGACATCGCCGAAACGCTCCATCTGTCCGCCAAGACCGTCAGCACCCACAAATGCCGTCTCATGCAAAAGCTCGGCCTCGACAACCTCAGCGACCTGGTGCGCTACGCCCTGAAGCACGAACTGGCCTGAGCGGCGGCTGAAATGCCCCCCGCCGGCAGGCGGGGGGTAGGAATGCCCCTACATGAAATTCGGCTTCGGCCGACCCCGTCAAGAGGCATCCGCCGATACCCCCGTCCGCATCGGCGCGCCACTATCCGCTCACAACCTGTTTGTGGAGCGGGCCGCGGTGAAATTATTGATCGTCGACGATTCTTCGGCCGTTTACGGCCGCTTGCTGGAGATGCTGGGCGGGGTCGAGCATCTCACCGCCCTTTCCATCGCCCGTTCCCTGCGGGAGGCGGTGGAGAAAGGCCGCCTGCTGCGTCCGGATGCCGCGGTGCTGGATGTGCACCTGCCTGATGGCAGCGGCCTCGAAGCCTTGTCCTCGATCAAGAAGGACTCCCCGCATACCCGGGTGTACATGTTCACCAACCAGATCGAGTTCCGCGACAAGGCCAGGCTCGCCGGGGCCGATGGATTCTTCGATAAATCCCTGGAGTTCGAGGCGCTGGTCGAGCGCTTGCTCGATCCGGACGCCCATGCCTGTCCGCGGGTGGGGCCGTGAGCACGGTCACGACGAACGATCACCGCATCGCCGGATTGGCGTGGGCGCTGTGCGCCGGACTCGGCTTGCTGGGCGCCGCTGCCGCTGCTTTCCCGGGCGCCGCGGCCAGTCCGCTGTGGGCCGGCGGAGTGGGGGTGGCGGGGGTGCTCGCGGGCGGATTTCTCGCCGCCATGGTCCGCACAGCGCTGGCTGCTGCCCGGCGCGAGGCGGAGGCGGCCTGCCCGCCGCCGCCCGGCGTCGCTGGCCTGGACGCCTTGTGCGGCCAGGTGTTGCCGATCTGGAACCGCCAGATTGAAACCGCCCGCAGCCAGACCGAGACCTCCCTCGTCGATCTGGCCGCCTGCTTCGGCGACATCCATCAGCGCCTCGATGCGGCGCTGGGCCTGTATCGCAGCAGCACCGGCAGGCTGTCCGACAGCGGCGGCGAAGACGACGTCATGGCCATGCTGGAGCAGGGGCAGAACGATCTGTCGGCCATGCTTTCCTCGCTGCGCGCCGGCATCCGGGCCAAGCAGGCGATGCTCGAGCGCATCCGCGAAGTGGCCGGGTTCTCGGACGAGCTCAAGGCCATGGCCGATTCGGTTTCGGCGCTCGCCAATCAGACCAACCTGGTGGCGCTCAATGCCGCCATCGAGGCCGCGTGGGTGGGCGAGTCGGGGCGCGGATTCGCGGTGATCGCGGATGAAGTGCGCAAGCTTTCCATCCTGTCGGGGGATACCGGCAAGCAAATCACCGCTCGCGTGGATGGCGTGACGCATGCGATTTACGACGCAGTGCGGATCGCCGAGCAGTACGCAGACCAGGATGCCCGTGCCATGCGGGATTCCGAGCGGCTCATCGAGGGAGTGCTGAACGTGTTCCGCGGCGCGGTCGGGCATCTGACCGAGGCGGCAACCCGGTTCCAGCACGAAGGCCGGGCGGTGCAGGAGACGGTGTCCGGCGTCATCGTCTCGCTCCAGTTCCAGGACCGGGTCAGCCAGATCCTGCGCCAGACCATGGACGACATGGCCCGCCTGGAAAACCTCCTCGACGAGCGCAGCGAGGGCGGCGCGCGCGGAGAGGCGGCCGCGCCCATCGACGTGGCGGCCTGGCTCGACGAGCTTTCCCGCACCTACACGACCCTCGAGCAGCTGGACAACCATCTGGGCACGCAAAGCAGCGCGCCCGCCAAAGCAACCGAAATAACGTTCTTTTAGGAGAAGACATGGCCAAGACGATTCTGATCGTCGACGACTCGGCATCCATTCGGCAGGTCGTGGGATTGACCCTGAAGGGGGCCGGCTACGACGTCGTCGATGCGGTGGACGGCAGGGATGCGCTGGGCAAGCTGGACGGGCGCAAGCTGCACCTGGTCATCAGCGACGTCAACATGCCCAACATGGACGGCATTTCCTTCGTCAGGGAAATGAAGGTCCGGCCCGCCTACAAATTCACCCCCGTCATCATGCTGACCACCGAAGCCGGCGAGGCCAAGAAGCGCGACGGCCAGATGGCCGGCGCCAAGGCCTGGGTGGTCAAGCCCTTCCAGCCGGCCCAGATGCTGGATGCGGTATCCAAACTGATCATGCCGTGAGGCCGGGAGGAGCATGGAAATCCGTAGCGAACGACACGAAGCCTGCCTGCGTTTGTACCTGGCCGGCGAAATGACCATCTACAGCGCCGCCGAACTCAAGCCTGCCCTGCTCGACGCCATGGGGCAGAGCGAGGAAATCGAGATCGATCTTGCCGGCGTCGGCGAGATGGACACCAGCGGTGTGCAGCTGCTGATGCTGCTGAAGCGCGAAGCGGCGGCGGCCGGCAAGACATTGAGGCTGGCCGGACACAGCCCGGCCGTGCTGGAGGTGTTCGAACTGCTGGGGCTGGGCAACTGGTTCGGCGATCCGCAGTTGCTGCCGGCGGGCCTCGGCGCGGCATGGGAGGCAACGCCATGAGCCTGGACCTGGGCGATGCCCTGCACACCTTCTTCGCGGAAAGCCGCGGCTTGCTCCAGGACATGGAGGAGGCGCTGCTGCGGCTGGAAACCGCGCCCGACGACGCCGAAGCGGTCAATGCCGTGTTCCGCGCCGCCCACACCATCAAGGGCGCGGCCGGCCTGTTCGGGCTGGATGCCGTCGTCGCCTTCACCCACAAGGCCGAGAATGTGCTGGAGCAGGTGCGCAACAACGCCCTGCCCCTGACGGAGGAATTGATCGGCCTGTTCCTGGCGTGCCGCGATCATATCGAGCGTCTGGTGGACCTCACCTCCGCGCAGGGGGAAATGGACGACGATGTCCGCACTCAGGGCGAGGCGCTGGGTTCGCGGCTGAGCCTCTGCATGGGCGACGCGGACGTCCCGCTGCCGGTCGAGGCGGCATCCCCGGTCGTCAGCGCGGGCGGCGGCCGGACGGCGGGCGAGGCCTGGCACCTCTCCCTGCGTTTCGGCCAGGACGTGCTCAAGAACGGCATGGACCCGCTGTCCTTCATCCGCTACCTGGCCACCCTGGGCGAGATCCGCCATCTCGCCACGCTGGCCGACGCCCTGCCGGCGGCCGCCGGAATGGACCCGGAGTGCTGCTATCTGGGGTTCGAGATCAGCCTCAAGAGCGAGGCCGACAAGGCGCGCATCGAAAGCGTGTTCGAATTCGTGCGCGACGACTGCCAGCTGCGCATCCTCGCCCCCGGCAGCCGGGTGGCCGATTTTCTCGAACTGATCGCGGCGCTGCCGGAGGACAGGACCCGGCTGGGCGAACTGCTGGTGGCCAGCGGCGCGCTGACCCAGCGCGAGCTGGACGAGTCGCTGGCGATCCAGGAATGCGAAAGCGCGCGCCAGGAACCGGTGCAGCCGCTGGGCGAAATACTGGTGGAACACCAGATGGTGCAGCCGGAACTGGTGGGCGCGGCGCTGAGCAAGCAGAAGGACGCGCGCCAGCGGCAGAGCCAGGAAGCCCGCTTCGTCCGGGTGCATGCCGACAAGCTGGACAGCCTCATCAACCTGGTGGGCGAACTGGTGATCGCCGGGGCCGGGGTCGGGCTCATGGCCGCGCGCCACCAGGATGGCGCCATGGCGGAGTCGGTGTCCGGCATGGCCCGGCTGGTGGAGGATATCCGCGATGGCGCCATGCGCTTGCGCATGGTGGAGATCGGCGACACCTTCAACCGCTTCCGCCGCGTGGTGCGGGATGTCTCCAAGGAGATCGGCAAGGACATCGAGCTGCTGATCGGCGGCGCCGACACCGAACTGGACAAGACCGTGGTGGACAAGATCGGCGACCCGCTCACGCACCTGGTGCGCAATGCCATGGATCACGGCATCGAATCCGCCCAGGTGCGCCTGGCGCGCGGCAAGCCGGCGCAGGGCAGCGTGCGCCTCGATGCCTACCACGACGCGGGCGGCATCGTCATCGAGGTGACGGACGACGGCGGCGGCCTGAACCGCGATCGCATCCTGGCCAAGGCGCGCGAGCGCGGACTGATCCAGGACGGCGACAGCCTCGCCGACCGCGAGGTATGGAACCTCATCTTCGAGCCCGGCTTTTCCACCGCCGAGCAGGTCAGCAACCTGTCCGGCCGCGGCGTCGGCATGGACGTGGTGCGCCGCAACATCGAGGCCTTGCGCGGCTCGGTCGAGATCGAGAGCCAACCCGGCGTGGGGTCCACCTTCCGCATCCGCCTGCCGCTCACGCTGGCCATCATCGACGGCTTTCTCATGGGGGTGGCCGACGGCCATTACGTGGTGCCGCTGGACACGGTTCTGGAGTGCGTGGAGCTGGAGGCCGGCCGCGACGAGCGCGACTTCCTCAATCTGCGCGGCGAAGTGCTGCCGCTGTTGCGCCTGCGGCAGCACCTCGCCCTGCAAGGCCGCCCGCTGCGCCGTCAGAACGTGGTGGTGGTGCGCTGCGCCGGGCGCAAGGCGGGACTGGTGGTGGACGAACTGAAAGGCGAGTTCCAGGCGGTCATCAAGCCGCTGGGGCAGGTTTTTTCCCGGGTCCGGGGCATTTCCGGATCCACCATTCTCGGCTCCGGCCAGGTGGCCCTGGTGCTGGATGTGCCCGCCTTGCTGGACGAGGCGGCCACGGACCAGGCGGCCGCGCTGCAAGCTTGAAGTTTCCGACTGTAGTTGTCTTTATTTTCTGGAGAGAAAAAATGTTCAGCAATATGAAAATCGGTATGCGCCTCGGCCTGGGCTTCGGCCTGGTCCTGCTTCTGCTGGCCGTCATCGCGGTCATCGCCATCACCCGCATGGGGCTGCTCAACGACAACGTCGACAAGATGAGCAACGACCGCTATCCCAAGACGGTCTGGGCCAACGCCACCATCAACAACCTCAACATCGTCGCCCGCACCTCGCGCAACATCGCGCTGCTGAACGACCCGGCGAAGATCGCCGCCGAGCGCGAACAGCTGCTGGCCGCGCGCAAGATCGTGGCCGCGAACTTCGAGAAGCTGATGCAGACGGTCACCTCGGAGGAGGGCAAGAAGCTGCTGAAAACGGCGGACGACGCGCGCCTGGCGTTCATCGCGGCCGGCAACAGGTACCTCGAACTGGCGAACGCAGGAAAACGCGACGAGTCCGTGACTTTCCTGCTGACCGAGGTGACCGCCAAGCAGGGAGCGTTCATCGAAGCCCTGAACCGGCTGATCGCATACCAGGGTGGGATGATGGAAGAGGCCGGCAAGCAGGCCGCCGAGAATTACCGCAGCGCCTTCTCCCTGGTCGTCGCCCTGTCCATCGCCGCCGGCATGCTCGGGGCCGGCGTCGCCTACGGGGTCACCCGCAGCATCACTCGCCCGGCGCGCCAGGCCGTGGACATCGCCAACCGCCTGGCGGAAGGCGACCTGACGATGCAGGTCGAGGCCGACCGCAGGGACGAGATGGGCCAGTTGCTGGGCGCCATGGGCGCCATGGTCGCCAAGCTGACCCAGATCATCAGCGAAGTGCGCAGCGCCTCGGACAACCTGTCGTCCGCTTCCGAGCAGGTGTCCGCCACCGCGCAATCGCTGTCGCAGGGCGCCAGCGAACAGGCGGCCAGCGTGGAAGAGACGTCCGCCAGCATCGAGCAGATGTCCGCATCCATCAGCCAGAACACCGAGAACGCCAAAGTGACCGACGGCATGGCGTCGAAGGCGGCGAAGGAGGCCACCGAGGGCGGCGAGGCGGTGAAGCAGACGGTGACCGCGATGAAGAGCATTGCCGGCAAGATCGGCATCATCGACGACATCGCCTACCAGACCAACCTGCTGGCGCTGAATGCCGCCATCGAGGCGGCGCGCGCCGGCGAGCACGGC
>MKUE01000138.1 GCA_001897675.1 Thiobacillus sp. 65-1059
GGATTACCCTGCCGCGCTGGCGGCGTTCGAACGCGCGCACAAGCTGAAACCTTCGGCTACGCTGCTCGTCCGTCAGTTGCAGGTTTTCAACGCCACCCAGCGCAGCGAAGAGGGCGAACAACGCCTCGCCGCCTGGCTCGTCGCCCACCCGCAAGACGCCACCATCCGGGCCGTCCTGGCGGAAAGCCTGACCAAGCGCCAGCAGTACCCCGCAGCGGCCGAGCATTATCTGGTGTTGAACAAGAGCAATCCCGGCAACCTGATGGTGTTGAACAATCTGGCATGGGCGCTGCATGGAGCGGGCGACAAGCGTGCCGCGTCGTTTGCCGGGCAGGCGCTGAAACTGCAGCCGGACAACCCGATGGTGATGGATACCTATGGCTGGATCCTGACCACTCAGGGGCAAGCCGCCCAAGGCCTGCCCCACCTGCGCAAGGCGCTCTCCAAAGCGCCGGACAACGCGGAAATCCAGTATCACCTTGCGGTTGCCCTGTTCAAAACCGGCGACCGCGCGCGCGCCCAGGGAGAATTGGAGCGTCTCCTGGCCAGCGGTGCGCGCTTCCCGCAGGAGCAGGAAGCGCGCACACTGCTGGACCAACTGAAAAACAAAACGCGCTAGACTGCCGTCCACCCGATCGCCGAATGGAGCCTGCATCAATGACCCGACACGCCGCCCCCTCGATCGCGCTTCTGGTATTGGCCCTGTCCGCACCGCTGGGGGGCTGCGACCCGGCCGCCAAGCTTACCGAGCAGGAACACATTCAGCGCGCCAAGGACTTTGAAGACAAAGGCAACCTCAAGGGCGGCATCATCGAGCTCAAAAACGCCGTTCAGAAGAACCCGGACAGTCCGCAAGCGCGGCTGCTCCTGGGTCAGATGTACCTCAAGGCCGGGTTCGGCGCGGAAGCCGAGAAGGAACTGACCCGTGCCGAGAAACTCGGCACGGGCCGCGACACCGTCGCCCCCCTGCTGGGCGAAGCCTGGTTGCTGATGGGCCACTACAAGCGCATCCTGGACGAGATCCAGCCCACCGACGCCATGTCCCCAGTCAGCCGCAGCCGCATCATGGCCTTGCGCGCCAGCGCCCTGTTCAAGTTCGGCAAATTCCGGGATGCCTGCAACCTGTTCCAGGAAGCCCGCCAGGTCAATGCCGACAGCCTGCAGGCCCACTGGGGACTGGCGCAATGCGCCATTGCCGAGCGCAAGATGGCGGAGGCCCGAACCTGGCTCGACAACGCCCTGAAACTGAACGAACGGCAGGCGGAAACCTGGATCTTCATCGGCGACTTCGAGCAACTCAACCAGAACACGCCGAATGCGCTGGCCGCCTACCAGCAGGCGGTGAAACTGGAGCCGTCCAACATTGCCGCACTGCAGAGCCTGGCAACGCTGCAGATGACGCTGGACGACATGGCAGCGGCCCAGGCCTCGATCGACGCAGTCAATAAACTGGCGCCTGGCTCGAATACCGCAAAATATCTGCAGGCCCTGCAGAAATTCCAGCAGAAGAAATATCCCGAAGCGCGCGATCTGCTGCAGGACATTTTCAAAACGGCCCCCGAGCACCTGCCCGGCATCCTGCTCGCAGGTTCTACCGCGTATGCGCTCGATTCCCTGCAGCAGGCCGAGACCTACCTGAACCGCTACCTCAAGCACTTCCCAGGCCATGTTTATGCGCGCCGCGTGCTGGCGGCAACGCAAATCAAGCAAAACCAGCCTGGCAAGGCGCTGGCCACCCTGGCACCGCTGCTCCCCCCCCACGGAGAAGATGCGCCGGCGCTGGCACTCGCCAGCCAGGCGCATCTCGCCCGGCATGATCCGCGCCAGGCAGCCCAACTGCTGCAACAAGCTGTACTCCTCCAGCCCGGCAACGCGGCATTTCATACCCAGCAGGGTCTCAATCGCCTGTCCGCCGGCGACATCGACGCCGCCATCACCGATTTGCAAGCTGCGCGCGCGCTGCAACCCGGGACCCGCCAAACCGACGTTCTGCTGGCGTTGACCCACATCAGAAACAAGCAATACAGCCAGGCGCTGGCCATCTGCGACCAACTGGAAAAACAGCTGCCGCGCAGCCCGCTGCCCCACGATTTGCGCGGCCGCGCGCGCCTCGCGCAGGGCGACCTTGCCGGAGCCCGCACGAGTTTCGAACGCGCGCTGGCCCTCGACGCCGCCTTTTTCCCCGCCAGCGCCAGCCTCGCGCAACTCGACATGCGCGACAAAAAAACCGACGCCGCGCGTGCCCGCTTCACCAAGCTGCTGGAAGCGGACAAGAACAATCTGCACGCCATGATGGCGCTGGCCGAAATCGCGGCACTCACCAAACAGGAAAACGAGTACGTCAATTGGCTGGAAAAAGCGGCGAAAGCGCACCCGCAGGCCATGGCTCCCAATGGCACGCTGGCGCGCTACTATTTGATCAAAAAGCAGCCACGCAAGGCGCTCGCCATCGCCAGCGCGATGGTCAGCGCGCGCCCGGACGATATCCAGGCGCTCAATTTGCTGGGTTCGACCCAGTTCGCCGCCGGCGATCTCGACAGCGCGATCGCCACCTACGGCAAGGCCGTGCAGAAAGACGCGCGCGCCTTCGACAGCCATCTCGGCCTCGCACGCGCCCTGATTGCCGACAAGAAGCCGGCCGCTGCGCGTACAGCCCTGCAAAAAGCGCTGCAGATCGACCCCCGCCACCTGGAAAGCCGCGTCGCCCTGCTGCGCCTTGAAGCCAGCCAGAACAATCCCGACGCAGCGATAAGCATTGCCCGCCGGATTCAGGCCGACCACCCCCAATCCGCCCTCGGCCACGAACTCGAGGCCGACGTCCTGATGCAGCAGAAACGCTATCCTGCCGCCCGTTCCGCCTATGAGCAGGCAATGCAGCGCGACGCAGGATCATCCGTGCTGGTCAAGCTGCACCGCGCCCAGGTACAGGCAGGCTCCGGTCCGGCATCCGCCCAGCGCCTGGCTGGCTGGCTGAAACAGCATCCCGAGGACAACGCGGTTCGTGCCGCTGCGGCCGACTATGCCATGACGGTGGGGAACAACCGCGAAGCCATTGCCCACTATCAGGAAATTCAGCGGCGAGCCGCGCCCAACGTGCTGGTCCTCAACAATCTGGCCTCGCTCTATCAGCGCGAACAGGACCCCCGTGCCCAGGCCGCGGCGGAGCAGGCACTCAAACTTGCTCCGGCCAACCCCAATGTCCAGGACACCCTCGGCTGGATACTGGTGCAAACCAATCAAACTGCGCGCGGCCTGGACTTGCTGCGGCGCGCCGCCGCAGCCGCGCCCAAATCGGGTTCGATCCGCTATCACTACGCCGCCGCGCTGGCCCGCAGCGGGGACAAGGCCCGCGCCCGCGCAGAACTGCAAAAATTGCTGGCCGATACCCCAACATTCCCCGAAACGCAGGCTGCCAAAGCTTTGCTCAATAGCCTGTGATAACCCGTGCAGCCCTGCGTACAAATACCGGCACACCTCGCACTGCCGTAGCGAAGCCCCTTGGCGTGCCTCCGGGAAAACCGGCAACAATTTGTTTTATAAGGACTTAATAAAACCTGGCATGGTGCGTGCTTTATGAGAGGCAGGTTGAATTAACCTCAACACCCAACCCCTCACAGGAGTGATGAAATGAAACTGACACAACTCTCCGCCCTGGTCGCAGCCGCCGCCCTGTCGCTCAGCGCCAACGCCGAACCGTTCTACATGATCGTGCCCGATGGCGCTGTGGACAACCAGACCGCCAACACCTACCAGCTCGGCATCGACTCCCGCGCCACCTCGAATTACGTCGACTCGGACAACTCTTACGATGGCACCAATGCCTCCACCTTCGTCACCGTTAACGACGCGGTGAACGACGTCGGCGTCGGCACGGTTTCCAGCCTGCTCGGGTCCAATGGCATCGCCATGACCGCCAACAACCTCGACGAAGGCATGGGCGACAACTGGCAGCTTTCCTTCAATTACAACATCAACGGCGTAGTGGTTGCGGTCGACAACTCGGGCCTGCCTGCTTCCCAGGGCATCGGCGCCTTCTACGGCGACGGCGTGGTGGATGGCGACAACCTGATCAAGATCTATTACGACGTGCTGGACATCAACGGCAACGCGATCAGTTCGAGACTGGTGATGAATCTGGAAGTCCTGTCCAGCAGCGGCACCATCGGCAACGCCGTGTTCAATACGGCTGTCGACTTCACCGGCGTGGATGTGCTGGCGCAGAGCCTGTTCTTCTTTGCCGACGGCACCAACTGGTTCGACCTGTGGACGGATGGCCAGCCGCTGCCCGGCATCGAAATTGCCGCACGCATTGACACCAACGTCGACCCGCAACTGGTCCCGACCGTGGCTGCGGATGGCAACACGGCTTCCCGCACCAACACCCTGAACGGCAGCGTGGAATTCAACCCCGTGCCGGAACCCGGCAGCCTGGCGCTTCTGGGCATGGGTCTGTTGGGTCTGGGTCTCGGCCGTCGCTACTTCAAGCAAGCCTGAACCGCTGCTCACCCCAGCAAAAAGCCAGAGCGTCTGCTCTGGCTTTTTTTATGCCATCCATCCTGCCGCCTGACAGACTGATGCCAATCGGATTTCCAGTCAGGTGTTTTTCCTGGACAAGCGCCAGTTGACGTAGGCAATCGCCAGCCGCTGCAGCGGATGCGCATTGCCGCCCGGGCGCCAGGTGCGCTTCAGTTTGCCGGTGTAGGCGTCGAACTGCAGACTGTGCGGCACGGCACGCACCTTGCCACGGCCGAGCAGGATTTTCAGCGCTTCGGTGCCCGCCATGCCGGCGCACAACTGGCACGCCAGGCCGGTTGACGGCACGCGCTGGGTCTTGAAGTCGACGATTTCGGGATAAACCAGATAACCCCGGTGCAACAGGGCGGGCGCCAGGCCGACCAGGAAACGGACCGGCCATTCGTCTTCGGGCGTGCCCTGCAGCCGGAAGTAGCCGTCGAAGCTGGGGCCGTCCGGCAGAAAATTAAGCACGGCCGCCCCCATCCCCAGGGGAACGGCAAAGGTGATGGGAATGCCGCGCGCGCGGCAGGCGTCATACACCAGGCGGCGCGCGGGAAAAACAAAATAATCCAGGCCGTCTACGTAGAGGTCGACGCCGTCCAGAAATGCGTCCACGTTATGCGGCTGCACGCCATCGTCGAATACGCGAATGTCCAGTTCGGGGTTGATATCGCGCGCCAGCCTGGCCATGACCTCCGCCTTGGGCTGCCCCATGCTGCTCATGCTGGCGCCTGCCTGACGGTTGAAGTTGACCAGATCGAACTGGTCGAGATCCGCCACATGGAAGCGGCCGATGCCCAGCCGGGCCAGGGTCAGCAAATGCACGCCGCCGGCGCCGCCGAGGCCGGCTATGGCGACCTTTTTACCGCGCAGCG
>MKUE01000139.1 GCA_001897675.1 Thiobacillus sp. 65-1059
CCGGTCTACTTCCAGAAGTGGTACGGCATGAAGCCCACCACCCCGATCATCTCCGGCGGCATGAACGCGCTGCGCCTGCCCGGCTTCTTCGAGAACCTCGGCCACGGCAACGTCATCAACACCTCCGGCGGCGGCTCCTACGGCCACATCGACAGCCCCGCGGCCGGCGCGATCTCGCTGCGCCAGTCGTACGAGTGCTGGAAGTCGGGTGCCGACCCGATCGAGTTCGCCAAGAGCCACAAGGAATTCGCCCGCGCCTTCGAGTCCTTCCCGAACGATGCCGACAAGCTGTATCCGGGCTGGCGCGAAAAGCTGGGCGTGCACAAGTAAGAACACGGGGATGCAACCTCATCCCCCCGCGGGGCGGGTTTGAAGCGGTCTCCTAGCCGTCGAGAACCCACCCGCGCTACACGCCTCCGGCTTCCCGGGGGCGTTTTTTTTCTTCCGTCGCGAGGAATGAGCATGATCGACAAGGAGCAGTACAAGGTTCAGCAGGAACCCTTCTACCAGCAGCAGCGGAACGAGGTCGCGCTGTACGAGGCCGCCTACCGCAACCGCCTGCCGGTTATGGTGAAAGGCCCGACCGGCTGCGGCAAATCGCGCTTCGTCGAATACATGGCGTGGAAGCTCAACAGGCCGCTGATCACCGTGGCCTGCAACGAGGACATGACCGCGTCCGATCTGGTCGGGCGCTATCTGCTCGAAGCCAACGGCACCCGCTGGCTCGACGGCCCGCTCACCACCGCCGCGCGCATCGGCGCCATCTGCTATCTGGATGAAATCGTGGAAGCGCGCCAGGACACCACCGTGGTGATCCACCCGCTTACCGACCACCGCCGCACCCTGCCGCTCGACAAGAAGGGCGAACTGATCAACGCGCATCCCGACTTCCAGCTGGTGATCTCCTACAACCCCGGCTACCAGACGCTGATGAAGGATCTGAAGCAGTCGACCAAGCAGCGCTTCACCGCCTTCGATTTCGACTACCCCGATGCCGCGCTGGAAGCGCAGATCGTGGCGAAGGAAACCGGCATGGACGCAGCGGTCGCCGCCCAGCTGGTGAAGATCGGCGGCGTCGCGCGCAGCCTGAAAGGGCACGGCCTCGACGAGGGCATCTCGACGCGCCTGCTGGTGTACGCGGCGACGCTCATCAAGGACGGCGTGGCGCCGGTCGACGCCTGCCGCATGGCGCTGGTGCGCCCGATCACCGACGACGCCGACATCCGCGAAACGCTGGATCACGCGATCGACGCGACGTTTGCGTGAAAATATAACAATGCAGCCCCAGTTCGTCACCGCGTCAGTGCTCACCTGCCCGCATTGCGGGTTTGCCAAGCAGGAGGTCATGCCTGTGGACGCGTGCCAGTGGTTTTACGAGTGTGAACAGTGCCATCAGTTGCTGCGCCCGAAACCGGGCGACTGCTGTGTCTATTGTTCCTACGGGAGCGTCCCCTGTCCGCCGGTCCAGTTGTCCGAGAAGAAGGGCTGCGGCTGCCATGACTGATACCGCTTACCAGCATCCACTGATGGCTGCCTACTGGAAGCAGCTCGACACCCGCTTTCCGCAGGTGGAGGAGGTGTTCGAGGACTGCATGGCGGAAGCGCTGGCGGTGCTCACGCGCGAAGGGATCGATGCCTACCTGGAAGCGGGTCGCGTCATCGGCAAGCTGGGCCGCGGCGCCGAGCCGATGCTGGCATTCATGGAAGCGTGGCCGTCCAGCGCGATAGCCGTGGGCGAAGCGGCGCTGCCGGCGGTGATGGCGCTGGTCCAGCGCATGCAGAAATCGCCCAACGGCCGCGCCATCGCGCCCTTCCTGCAGACGCTTGCGCCGCTGGCGCGGCGGCTGCAGTCGGCCGAGCAGCTGCAGCACTACCTCGACATCACGCTCGACTTCATGGAGCGCACCACCGGCTCCATCCACGGCCACCACACCACCTTTCCCAGCCCCGGCCTGCCGGAGTTCCTCGCCCAGGCGCCGAACCTGCTCAGCCAGCTGACGCTGGCCGGCCTGAAGAACTGGGTCGAATACGGCATCCGCAACTACGGCAGCCACCCCGAGCGGCAGAAGGATTACTTCAGCCTGCAGTCGGCCGACAGCCGCGCCGTGCTGCAGCGCGAGCGCCACGGCACCCTGCTGGCGGACGTCGAGCGCAAGCTCGACCTGTACCTGCGCGGCCTGTGGCAGGACAGCGACCATCTGGTGCCGTATTCCACCGCGTTCGACGAAATCCGCAAGCCGATTCCCTACTACGACAAGCTCGGCATCCGCCTGCCCGACGTCTACGACGATGCCGGAGACATTGCCGGCATCGACCGCTACCGCGCCGCGCTCGCCCACATCGTCGGCCACCGCCGCTGGTCCGAGGCGCAGATCGCCGACAACTGGAGCCCGTTCCAGCGCATGGCGGTGGAGTTCTTCGAGGACTGCCGCGTCGAGACGCTGCTGATCCGCGCCTACCCCGGCCTGCGCAAATTGTTCCTCGCGCTGCATCCGGCACCTTTGGAGAACGCCTGCGATCCGGAAACCACTTCCTGCCTGCGCCACCGCATGGCGATGCTGTCGCGCGCGCTGCTCGATCCGGAGCATGGCTACGCCGATGCCGACCTCAACGACTTCGTCGCCCGCTTCCACGCCGTCATGGCGCAGGGCGAATCCAGCACCGAGGAGATCGCCGCGCTGGCGCTCTCCTACGTCGCCAAAACCCGCCGCCAGAGCGACCAGTTCGCCAGGGTGCACTTCGACGACACCGTGGTCGATTACCGCGACGACAACCGCCAGTTGTGGAAATTCATCGAGGCCGGCGACGAGGAAGAGGCCTTCGACGAGCAGCGCAAGATCGAGCCGGGCGAGGAAATCCACGGCCTGCCGCCGCGCCACTACCCGGAGTGGGACTACGGCAGCCAGACCTACCGCCCGGACTGGGCCTGCGTGTACGAAGCGCTGCATCCCAGCGGCAACCCGGCCGACATCGACCGCCTGCTCGCCAAGCACGGCGCGCTCGCCAAGCGGCTGAAGAAGATGCTCGACCTCTTGAAGCCGCAGGACAAGGTGCGCATCCGCTACCAGGAAGAAGGCAGCGAGCTCGATCTCGACGTCGCCATCCGTTCGCTGATCGACTTCAAGGGCGGCGCCACCCCCGACCCGCGCATCAACATGAGCCACCGCACCGACGGCCGCGACATCGCCGTCATGCTGCTGCTCGACCTGTCGGAATCGCTCAACGAAAAGGCGGCGGGCAGCGACCAGACCATACTCGAACTCTCCCAGGAAGCGGTTTCGCTCTTGGCCTGGGCGATCGAGAAGCTGGGCGACTCGTTCGCCATCGCCGGCTTCCATTCCAACACCCGCCACGACGTACGCTATCTGCACATCAAGGGCTACGGCGAGCACTTCGACGACGACGTCAAGGCGCGCCTGGCCGCGATGCAGGCGGGCTGGTCCACCCGCATGGGCGCGGCGATGCGTCACGCCGCGCATTACCTCGGCGCGCGCCGCGCCGACAAGAAGCTGATGCTCATCCTCACCGACGGCCGCCCGTCCGACGTCGACGCCCACGACGAGCGCCTGCTGATCGAGGACGCGCGGCAAGCGGTGAAGGAACTCGACCAGGACGGCATCTTCACCTACTGCATCAGCCTCGACCCCAGGGCCGACGAATACGTCAGCGACATCTTCGGCCGCCAGGTCACCGTCGTCGACCACGTCGAGCGGCTGCCGGAAAAGCTGCCCGCGCTTTTCATGGCGTTGACGAAGTGAATGCCCCAAGCCGCGTAGCGACGGCCGGAGCTCCCAGCCATTCGATGCGGCATGCGCCGGCAGAACGCTTGACTTCCCGGCGGGTCGGAGGTGAACCTGCCGGTTCGTCCGCCCATCCTTGTCCAAGCCGAGACCGATTTTCATGCGCCGCCTGACCCTGCTCCTGCTCGCCGCCCTGCTTGCCGCCTGCGCGGCCCCGCCCCCGGTGCCGTCCATCCCGACGCCGGCCCCGCTGCCCAAGCCGCCGCTCAAGATCGCGCTGGCGCTGGGCGGCGGCGCGGCGCGGGGCTTTGCCCACATCGGCGTGATCAAGGCGCTGGAGGCCCAGGGCATCGTGCCGGACATGGTGGTGGGCACCAGCGCGGGTTCGGTGGTGGGCGCGCTCTACGCCTCGGGCATGAGCGGCTTCGAGCTGCAGAATCTGGCCCTGACGATGCAGGAGAACATGCTGGCGGACTGGACCCTGCCCAACCGCGGCGTGCTGAAGGGCGAAGCGCTGCAGGATTTCATCAACCTGAAGGTGAAAAACCTCACCATCCAGAAAATGCCCAAACCCCTGGGCGTGGTGGCCACCGACCTGCAAAGCGGCGAGAAAGTGCTGTTCCGCCGCGGCGACACCGGCATGGCGGTGCGCGCCTCCAGCGCCGTGCCGGGCGTGTTCCAGCCGGTCGAGATCAGCGGCCGCGATTACGTCGACGGCGGCCTCACCTCGCCGGTGCCGGCCCAGGTCGCACGCAGCATGGGGGCAGACTTCGTCATCGCGGTGGACATTTCCAGCGTCAGCCGCCGCGGCAAGCTCAGCGGCACCCTCGACGTGCTGCTGCAGACCTTCGCCATCATGGGCCACACCATCAGCAGCCACGAACTGGAGGATGCGGACGTCGTGATCCGGCCGCAGACGGCCGCGGTGAGCAGCACCGATTTCGAAGACCGGCACCTCGCCATCCTGGAAGGCGAGAAGGCCGCCGCCGCGGCCATGCCGGAACTGAAGGCCCGGCTCGCCAGGGCGCGGGCGCGCTGACGCCGGACGGAGGGGGCTGTTCGAGCGGCGGCATCCTGCCTACGCCTGCCAGACCCCGTACCCCGCCTCGCGGAAATCGATCGCCAATTCCACTTCCAGGTCGCGCGCGTGCTCGTACGACAGCGGGTTGTAGAGCGCGTACAGCTCGGGCAGCAAGCGCAGGCCGAATTGCTTGACGAAGCGGTTGGACTGGATGCCCGCCTTGTGCCTGTCGAAGCGCAGGTCGGGATCCAGACCCGTCATGCCGACGTAGACGCACGGCTTGCCGGCGACGTAGCCGGGGTTGGCTTTCCTGAATCGGGCTTCGTGAAGCACGTCTTTCGACAGTTCGATCACATAGACGTGATGGCGCTCCCGGCGTCCCATTGCGTGAACGGCCCTACGCGGCGGAAGCGGCGGCCTCGCGGTAGGTGTTCTTGCCGTCGCGCTTTGCCGCATACAGCGCCGCGTCCGCCTTCTTCAGCAGCTCGTCCAGCGTTTCGCCGTCGGCGCAGCACATGGCGATCCCCACCGACGCCCCGATGCGTGCGCTTCCCCCCGCGGCAAGCGGGATCGGCTGGCACAGGCTGTTCACCACGCGGCTGGCGACCTCGCGCGCCGCCTCCGCATCGTCGACCTGGCCCAGCACGATGACGAATTCGTCGCCGCCGAAACGGGCGATCACATCCGACTCGCGGAGCAGCTGCTTCATCCGTTCCGCCGCCGCCAGCAGAACCGCGTCGCCGGCTGCATGCCCATGGCGGTCGTTGACCGCCTTGAACTCGTCCAGATCGACCGCCAGCACCGCCATCTGTTTTCCCGAGCGCCGGGCGCCGGCGATCAAGTGCCTGGCGTTTTCGTTGAGGAAGCGCCGGTTGGCCAGGCCCGTCAGCGGATCGCGCAGGCTGAGCTGGCGGATCGTCCGCTCGGCCTCGATCCCCGCCCCGATCAGGCGGACGCTTTTGCGGTACAGCCCGATGAGCGCCAATCCCATCCACAGGCCGGCCACGGCGAGCAGCGCCAAGGACACGTTCTGGCCGCGCACGCGTGCCGTTTCGCGCGTTTCCAGCTGCTCCAGTTCTTCCCGCCCGGTCTCGATCAGGATGCGGTGGATCTGCTCGATGGCGGACTTGTCGAATCCCGCCAGCTCGCGCTCCGGCGGCGTGGCGTCGCCGCCCGCCTCGGCGCGCTGCCGCAGCGCGCCGAAGCCGGTTTCCAGCGCCGACTGCAGCGCCGGCAGCGGCGCCAGGCGGGCAGCCAGGGCGCCGTCCGCCCTGATCAAGTCGATCAGCTGCGCGGAACTGGGGCACGGCGACTGGCGGCATATCAGGCCGGGGTCGAGGTCGGCGGGGTCCTGCGACTCGGCGTACCTGCGAACCGCGGTGTCCAGGTTGAGCAGGTAGGTGCGCAGCGAATCGATGTAGGCGATGACCTGCCGCGTGTGGTCCACCGAGCGAACGGCCTCCTGCGAGCGCTGGTGCTGGTAGAAGATCATGGCGAACAGGAGCGTGATGATGAACGCGAAAATCAGCGCGCCCAGGCGGAGCACCCGCCGGAATCCGGCAAAGACGGACCCGTCGATGGCGGCCGGCATCGTCTCCGCATCCGTTGCGCGCGCGGCGCCGGCGGCCAGGCTCCGCTTGAGGCGCTGCACGAACAAACGGGGATTGAATCTTTTTGCCATAGGCGTGGCTGTCATGGCAGACGGAAAACTCTGAATACTAGCGGGCTTTTGCGGCAAACGCCGCGATGCGGATGCGCGTGGCGATTCGGCTCGAACGGCCGGGCAGTGCGCGGGAATGGGGCGGGTCGGGGAGGGAAAAAACGCGACCGCGCGGATTCGCGGGCGCGGCGCCGTCAGGGCAGCGCCGCGCCCGGCGTTTGCCGCATTACTTCTTCTTGGCGGCTTTCTTTCCGGCAACGGCGGCCTTGAAACCGGCGCCCGCCGTGAAGCGCGGCACGGTCGTCGCCGCGATCTTGATTTCCTTGCCGGTCTGCGGGTTGCGGCCGGTACGGGCGGCGCGCTTGCTGGACTTGAAGGAGCCGAAGCCGACGAGCGTCACGGAATCGCCCTTGGCGACGGCTTTGACGACTGCGTCGAGGATGGCGTCGAGCGCTCTGCCGGCGGCGGCCTTGCTGATGTCGGCTTCGGATGCAGCCACGTCGATCAATTCGGATTTGTTCATGTATGTCCTTTAAGTTGGTGTGAAAACGAGGTGCCTCAAGCGTTCAAGCCGCGCCGGCCCTTTCGCGAGCAGGTGCTGCCAACCGAAACGCCGCATTGATTATCGGCCTACCGGCGCGAATCTTGAAGCCCCGAATCTTCCATGTTTTATTCGTGGAGGTCGAGCCTTTCGACGCGCCCGGCTGCCGCCGCCCCGGCCGGCAGCGCGGGAATCGCCCCGGACGGGCCAGGAAACGCCGCCCCGGCCGGCGGCCCTAGCTCGGGTTTTCCTGCCGTGGCGGCTCCTTGCCGTTGGCGAGGCGCCCCTGCGAAAGGTAATGGCAGATGCGCCAGATGTGATGGCCCGTGCGTTCCATCCAGCGGTAGGCGTCGGTCTTGCGCAGGGCATTCGCCGGACTGGCGCTCGGCGCCGCCATGTCCTGCAGCAGGTCGTGCCGCACCTGGCGCGACAGGGCGGCCAGGGTCACCGCATCGAGTTCCAGCTGTTCCAGGCAGGGGGCCAGGTTTTTCCTGGCCAGGCCCTGGCGCGCCAGCGCCAGCATTTCGCGGCTGTTCTCGATTGCCCAGGCGTAGTCCGGATCGGAAAAATCGATTCCGGCCTGGGCCAGATCGTGCAAGCGGTTGTGAAAGCGCAACAGGTGATCGACGGAATGCAGCTGGGCGATGCGCTGGGCGCCCAGCCGCGCGTCGCCGGGCGGCAGCTGGATGCGGCTGACGAAATCATAGGTGCGCTCCAGGGAGTGGCCGGCTTGCGCCAGGCCGCCGCCCTGGCTTGCCGGGGCGCCCAGCGACAGCAGATTGCCGTAGAAATCGAACAGCCGCTCGGCCAGCTGCTCCAGCGCCCGCTGCGACGCTTCCAGCGCCACGGCGGGGATGGCGAGCAGGCTGTGATCCAGCCGCTGGGTGATGCTGTCGCCGCGGTCGGGCAGGATGCGCTCGACGAGCCGGCCAAAGCGCGGGGTAAAAGGCAGGAACAGGAGCGCCCCCACGGCGATGAAAAGGGTGTGAAAGGCCGCCAGGCTGGTGGCGCCCGGTTGCAGGCCGACGTATGCCCCGGCCAGGTCGATCAAAAAAAAGAACGCCGGCAGCAGCACGATGGCGATCAGCCCCGCCACCGAGTTGAACAGGATGTAGGCCAGCGCCGTGCGCTTGGCGTAGATGCTGCCGCCGATTGCCGCCAGGGCTCCGGTGAGGGTGGTGCCGATGGCGGCGCCCACCACCAGCGCAGCCGCCTGCTCGAAATTGATGGTCGCGGTATGGAGGGCCGTCAGGGTGGTGGCGATGGCGGCGGAAGACGATTGCAGGATCGCCGTCATGGCGAGGCCGATCAGCATGGCCGCAATGCGCGCCGAATATCCCCCGTCGGGCAAAGCGGCAAGGCTGAGCACGGCCGAGAGTCCGCGCATCCCCTCCTGCAAGGTGTTCAAGCCGAGGAACATCAGGCCGAATCCAGCCAGGGACATGCCCAGCGCGGCCCCGCGCGCCGGGGTCAGCAATTTCAGCAGCGCGCCGATGCCGATCAGCGGCAGGGTGTAGAAACCCAGATTCACTTTCAGGCCCAGGCCGGCGACGATCCAGCCCGTCGCGGTATTGCCCAGGCTGGCGCCGATGACGACGCCGATCGCCTGCGAAAACGTGATCAGGCCCGCACTGACGAAGCCGATCAGGGTGACCGTCGTGGCGGTCGACGACTGAACCAGGGCGGTGACGAAAGTGCCGGAAACGAAGGCTTTGGAGGGGGTGCCCGTGAACCGCACCAAGGCCCGCCCCAGGGTGCCGCCGGCAAAGGCCACGAGTCCGTCGGACAGCAGCATCATGCCGACCAGAAACAATCCGATGCCACCGGCAAACGGAAAAAAGATATCCAGCATGTGAGGGCAATCCGTGCGCTTGATGGTCCCGGGGAATTTAACACGGGTGCGATGGGCGGTTATCCGCCGTGCCGCCAGGACGGGCCATGTGGCCCCGGATTGTCTGGATGCCGCCGCTAATGGAAGGCTGCCCCCTGCAAGGCCGATGGGGCGCGAACGGGACGGCGGGTGTCCGAAAAAGCCAGGTCAGTTCAGGCCCGATTTGCCTTGTTGACGCCGCACCGCGCTTGATTTCGCACGAAGCCCCGTTGCCGCTCTCGCTCAGCCAAGCGGGTAAGGCGGCTGCCAGACGCCGTCCCAGGCGGACTGGGCCGAGACGCGCAGGCGCTCGGGGAGGCTGAGCTTGCGCTGGAAACCGACGTGCAGGACACGACCGCGCTGGCAGGCGCCGCGAATGATTTCATCGCTGGTTGCGAGTTCGTCCACCAGGCCCAGTTCCAGGGCTTTGCTGCCGAGCCAGGCCTCGCCGGTGGCGACCTGCGCCATGTCGAGCTGGGCGCGGCGGCGGCCTTGCACGAAGGCTTGAAAAAGCGCGTGGATTTCCTCCAGTTCTTCGCGCAGCTTGGCGCGGCCGGCTTCGGTGTTTTCGCCGAACAGGCTCACGGTGCGCTTGTATTGGCCGGCGGTGAATTGTTCCCAGTCGATGTTTCTGGCCTGCAGCCAGCGGTGAAAGTTGGGAATTTGCGCGATCACGCCGATGGAACCGACCAGCGCGAAAGGCGAGGCGACGATCCGGTCGGCGACGGCGGCCATCAGATAACCGCCGCTGGCGGCCACCGTGTCCACCATCACGGTCAGCGGCAACTGCGCATCGCGCAGCCGCAGCAGCTGGGCGGCGGCAAGTCCGTAGCGGTTGACCATGCCGCCGCCGCTTTCGAGCCGCAACAATACCGTGTCACCCGGCTTGGCCACTTGCAGGATGGCGCTGATTTCCTCGCGCAGGGCGGTAAAGGCCGAGGCGCGGATGTCGCCCTTGAAGTCCAGCAGATAGCTGCAGGCTTCTGTTTCCGTCCTTTTCAGCCGGGCCTTGCGTTCCGCCTTGCGCTGCTTTTGCAGGGTCCGGTGGGCTTTCCTGGGGAGCTGCGCGGCCTGGATCCTGTCCCCGGCCGCTTCGAGTTGGCGGTTGATGTCCGTCACCTTAATGTGGCCGGTATCCTTGGCCTTGCGGCGCGACAAGGCGGCCAGGCCGGCGACAAGGCCGATGGCGGCCAGCACCAGGGTGGCCATTTCGGCAAGAAACAGGACGTATTGCGCGGCAAGGCCGTCCATGGCGTGCGATGCGGAGGTCCGGCGCTGCGGCGAACGGCTCGGGCGGGGCGCCTAGCGCAGGGCTTTGTCCGACTTCCGGGTGGAAATGCCGAACGGCACGTAGCTCGGACACCAGCCGATGAGGCTGGTCACCAGGAAGGCCGCTGCGATGATGCCGAGAATGATCGCTGCCGTGCCGGTGATCTGGCCGGTGAAATACAGAACCGCGATGATCGCGACCACGACGAGGCGGATGACCTTGTCCGCCGTACCCATGTTCGGCTTCATTTTGCAGCCTCCTTTCCGGCACCGCTGGAGTCTTCAGCGTAGCCTAGAAAAAGTGCCGGACAAGCAGCACCAGCCCCGCGATCACGGTCAGGCACAGGCTGCATGCCAGGATGAGCTTCACGTAGTTGGGCATGGCGTGGGGCGCGGTGACAATGACCTGGTCGCTTGTTTATAGCCAAAGGAAACGCGTGGTCATGGGTGACCATCGGGTCTGCCCCTATGTGTCATACGCCATGCCGCCATAAAGGTTTTGGCATCGATACCGATAGGTCTGGAAGGGGGAAGAAGGGTCCGACGTATGGCCTACCGGGTTCCTGGATTTGATTTGCAAGCCTGCCCCGGCCCCGATACGCGTGCATCGGACCTTGAATACAAAGATGGACATGGCATCGCTGCTGTTGAAGTCGGCTGACTATGGCGACTCTATTTCTACTGCGAAGCAGGCGAAAAGCAGTTGCAAGAAATGGCCTTACGAAGTCGAGCAGCCTGATGGATGAAGCCACAGGTGTGTTTTCAGTCGGCATGAGGCCTCTTATTCCGGGCATGACGGCTGGCTATCAACAAAAACCACAAGGAGCGATCATGTTATATACCGTAGTCAAAACGAAATATGCACCTTTCAAGGTGCATATTTCACGTTAGGTTCCACTATGAGCTGCGATCCGCATTGGACGAATTACTTGGCCGCACTGCTGACCCCAACCGTTGCAGTCTTGGGCTCAGTTATCGCCTATCGACAGTGGCGAACCGCACAGAACAAACTGAAATTTGAGCTATTTGACCGACGTTTTTCTGTGTACGAGGCATCCAGAAATTTGCTCGCCTCAATCATGACGAGTGGCAAGGCCAAGGACGAAGAAGCTTTCAAGTTCTTATCGGCTACCCGCGAGGCCAAGTGGCTGTTGAATAATGAGGTGGCGACCTATTTAGAAAAAGAGCTTTATCACAAGGCTATTGATTTGCAGACTCTTCAAGCCGCACTTGAGGGCGTTCCAGTTGGAGAGGAACGATCTGCAAACGTAAAGAAACAGGCTGAAATCAAGAAATGGTTTATCGCTCAATACGAGGTGCTGGATGAAAAATTCTCGCCGTTCCTTGAATTGCAGCACTGAACCTAACTCGCCGCTCCAGAAGGACGCTCCACCAGCAAGCTTCGCTTGCTGTCTCCGCGCCCCTGAGCTTCCACGTTAGCCCCTTCAATCGGAGCATGCTGAATGGAAACCAAAACGATAACTGCCGCCGACGCTTTGTTGCTCTCAACGAAGCAGGAAGACCACTTCTTTGACAGAAAGGCGGCGGCGATTAAGGGCGCCAAGCTGCAGAAGATCGCGGTGGCCTTTGCAAATGCAGATGGAGGTGAAGCCTATGTAGGCGTTGCAGACGAGAAGGATGAACCCGATCCCGCAAAGCGGTGGACCGGCGCGCCGAACATTGAAGATTACAATCAGCACATACAGGCGCTCACCGAAGTCCAGCCTGCCCTGCCGATGGACTTGGCGTTCCTTAAGGCGGAAGGGAAGCACGGATACGTTCTGCGAATTCAAATTGAGAAGAGTCAAGCGGTCCACAAGACACCCGATGGCACCGTTTATGAACGCAAAGGAGCACAGTCTCTCCCGGTTAACGATCCATCGCGCATAACGGCCCTCTCGTTTGCGAAGGGGGCAGTGTCCTACGAGGACTATTCACTCGACAATGCAATGGCGGAAGACGTTGTTGACTCCCCTCGCTTGAGTGAGTTTCTGGCTGACTATTCCCCCAGTACAGACCCTCTCGAACTTGCCTTGAATAAGAATCTGATAGATCGAAAATCGTTTAAGCCAAAGGTCGCTGGAGTACTGCTTTTTTCCACAGAGCCAGCGAGTCTGATGCCAAAGAAATGCTCGGTTCGGATCATTCGGTATGAAACAAAGGAAGAAGACCCTGAACGTGACCACCTCGGTCCAATAGAGTCGGTTGAGGGATCGCTTTATGCAGTGATACACAAGACGGTAGAGCGAGTCACTGCACTCATGTCGTCTATCAACGTCTGGACGACCGATGGGCCAAAGGCAATGGCATACCCTCCCGAAACACTATGGGAGATTGTCGTGAATGCCATTATCCATCGCGACTACTCAATGTCCGATGACGTACAGGTTCTCATTTTCGACAACCGAATTGAAGTCCTGAGCCCGGGCCGGCTACCCGCGTTTGTAACCAAGGAGAACATTCTCGACGTCCGCTACGCGCGGAATCCACGCATCGTTGGGATGCTTTCCCGGTACAAGACTCCACCCAACAAGGACATCGGCGAAGGCTTAAACACTGCGTTTCAGAAGATGAAGGAATGGCGCCTACGCAGCCCTGAGATCATTGATGAAGGTAACTATGTTCGCGTCGTCATTCCTCATACCCCTCTTGCTACACCCCAGGAGGCGATCATGGAATTCCTGCAAAAACAAGGCACGATCACAAATAAACAGGCTCGCGACATAACGGGAATCAAGAGCGAGAACGCGGTGAAGTCCGAATTCTACAAACTGAAAGAGGTCGGTCTAATTGAGATGATTCCCGAACTGAAAGGCAACAAGGCGGCATGGCGGCTTCTTCCAAAGTGACCGGGGCTAACCCGGCAGTTGAGCGGACCTGCGCGAAAAGCTGCGCAGTCCGCTCACTTCTACGTTAGCCGTTTTCAAAAGGAGTCTCTGTGCAAGGCAAGGTCAAATGGTTCTCTGAGGAAAAGGGGTATGGCTACATCGTGGCCGACGATGGAAAAGAGCATTACTTCAACATCAGAGATATTCAGGGAGCGAATCTCCCGCGTAATGGTGATGTCGTCAGTTTTGAGTCCGGCCAAGGAAAAAAAGGGCCGAAGGCATCATCGGTTTCCATCGTGGCCAAATCTCAGGCTCCCTCAAACAGCCGCGGCAGTGATGACAGAGCCACTTGCACCCATTGCGGAAAAAAGATGGTGCCTCGAATCATCACGTACAGGGGGGAACCAAGTAAATCTGTTTGCCCATTTTGCGGTGGCACCTACAAAGATTTTGGTTGGTGCTTTATTGCTACTGCCGTTTATGGTGACTATCACGCCCCTGAGGTTATCGCTCTCAGGCGCTTCCGAGATGAAACCCTCCAGCCCTCTCTCGTTGGCCGCATGTTCATCGCTGTCTACTACCGGGTTTCTCCTCCCATTGCGAAATTTCTTAGCTCAAAACCTTTTTTAGCTGCTGCGGTCAGGAAAATTCTGAATGTGCTGGCACGCTACCACGGCTAACAGACGCTTCGAGAGGGGCGCTCCGACAGCAAGCGAAGCTTGCTGTCGGAGCGCCCCTCAAGCTGCACGTTAGGCCAATTTTCACGTTGGATATAGGGCCGGACACGATATCCCCGCTTCTTTCAAATTGCGTTAAACCGCTCGGGCCGGGAGGGCGCATTCGCCGGAGTTGAATGCGGCCATTCATCGGCATTTCTAGCCAATGCCCATTGCGCGGTGCATCGCCGACCTTGTTGGTGCAGTGCGCCACGCAGCTTCGGCCGAACAAGAAACACTCCGTCCCATCACCCCGAGCTTCCGCCGCAGTCCGATCCCGGCCAGCCGCCGCACCCCGCTCAAGGCTTTCCTTTGCCAGCCGCCGGGGATGTCGTCTCCTGCCGCCCGAGCAGGTAATCCAGGAACGCCCGCGCCACCACCGACAGCCGCCGCCCGGCCGGGTACACGGCGTACCAGTGGCGCAGGATGGGGAAGTCCTCGACGTCGAGCACGGCGAACTGGCCGGGCTGGTTGAGGGTGAGGGTGTGGCGGGAGAGGGCGGAGATGCCCAGCCCGGCGAGGATGGCCTGCTTGATCGCTTCGTTGCTGCCCAGCTCCAGGCGCGTGTTGAGGGCGATGCCCTTTTCGGCGAAGCGGCGCTCGATGGCGTTGCGCGTTCCGGAGCCTTTTTCCCGCATCAGCCAGGGCTCCTGGGCGATGCGCTCGAGCGGGATATTCTGCTGCTGTGCGAGCGGGTGGTCGGGGGCGGCGAGGACGACGATGGGGTTGTCCATGATGGGCATGGCGACGACGTCGATCTCGACCGGCGGGGCGCCGAGGAAGTAGAGGTCGTCCTGCTTGTCGGCGATGCTGGCGAGCACCTGTTCCTTGTTGGTGACGCGCAGCGAGACGTCGATGCCGGGGTAGAGCTTGGCGAATTCGCCGAGCAGGCGCGGCGCGAAGTAGGAGGCGGTGGTGATCGCCATCAGGCTGAGCTTGCCCTGCTTGAGGCCGCGGCGCTCGGCGACCGACATGGTGAAGTGGTCGAGGATGGCGAAGATCTCGCGGGTGACCTGGGCGAGGTGCTGGCCGTCGGGGGTGAGGTGGATCTTCTTGCCGACCTGTTCGATCAGCGGGGCGCCGACGCTCTCGCTGAGCTTCTTCATCTGCATCGAGACCGTGGGCTGCGTGAGGTAGAGCTCCTCGGAGGCGCGGGTGAAGCTGCCGAGGCGGGCGATGGCCTCGAAAATTTCCAGCTGGCGAAACGTGGTATGGCTGCGCATGGGCTTAAACTGTTTGCTTGGGTCTATACATAGATTAAAGTCTATACAAGAAATAGAAAAAATCGACTGTTATTGATGATTTATCTCCTGCATGATGCGTCCATCGTGTCAGGCCGCTGGGGCGTTGCACGGAAACCCGAATCCCCTATCGCAGGAGAAAACTATGGCTGTCAAAACCTATAACGCCGGTGTGAAGGAATACCGGCAGACTTACTGGATGCCCGAATACACGCCGCTGGATACCGACATCCTCGCGTGCTTCAAGATCACCCCGCAGCCTGGCGTGGACCGTGAAGAAGTGGCCGCCGCCGTGGCCGCCGAGTCGTCGACCGGCACCTGGACCACGGTGTGGACCGACCTCTTGACCGACCTCGACTACTACAAGGGCCGCGCCTACCGCATCGAAGACGTGCCCGGCGACGACACCTGCTTCTACGCTTTCGTGGCTTACCCGATCGACCTGTTCGAAGAAGGCTCGATGGTCAACGTGCTGACCTCGCTGGTCGGCAACGTGTTCGGCTTCAAGGCCCTGCGCGCCCTGCGCCTGGAAGACATCCGCTTCCCGATCGCCTATGTCAAGACCTGCGGCGGCCCGCCCCTGGGCATCCAGGTCGAGCGCGACGTCATGAACAAGTACGGCCGTCCGCTCTTGGGCTGCACCATCAAGCCGAAGCTGGGTCTGTCCGCCAAGAACTACGGT
This sequence comes from Thiobacillus sp. 65-1059, assembly GCA_001897675.1. Taxonomy (GTDB): domain Bacteria; phylum Pseudomonadota; class Gammaproteobacteria; order Burkholderiales; family Thiobacillaceae; genus Thiobacillus. Next base: position 15,569 of record MKUE01000139.1, read on the forward strand.
CGTGCCGTGTACGAGTGCCTGCGCGGCGGTCTGGACTTCACCAAGGACGACGAGAACGTCAACAGCCAGCCCTTCATGCGTTGGCGCGACCGTTTCGCCTTCGTCCACGAAGCGACCGAAAAGGCGATCCGCGAGACCGGCGAGCGCAAGGGCCACTACCTGAACGTCACCGCCCCGACTCCGGAAGAGATGTACAAGCGTGCCGAATTCGCCAAGGAAATCGGCGCTCCGATCATCATGCACGACTTCCTGACCGGCGGTCTGACGGCCAACACCGGCCTCGCCAACTGGTGCCGCAACAACGGCATGCTGCTGCACATCCACCGCGCCATGCACGCCGTGCTCGACCGCAACCCGCACCACGGCATCCACTTCCGCGTGCTGACCAAGGTGCTGCGCCTGTCCGGCGGTGACCACCTGCACTCCGGCACCGTCGTCGGCAAGCTGGAAGGCGACCGCGAAGCGACCCTGGGCTGGATCGACATCATGCGCGACAGCTTCATCAAGGAAGACCGCAGCCGCGGCATCTTCTTCGACCAGGACTTCGGTTCCATGCCTGGCGTGATGCCGGTTGCCTCCGGCGGCATCCACGTGTGGCACATGCCCGCGCTGGTCACCATCTTCGGTGACGACTCCGTGCTGCAGTTCGGTGGCGGCACGCTCGGCCACCCCTGGGGCAACGCCGCTGGCGCCGCCGCCAACCGCGTCGCGCTGGAAGCCTGCGTGGAAGCCCGCAACAAGGGTGTCCAGGTCGAGAAGGAAGGCAAGGCCATTCTGACCGAAGCAGCCAAGAACTCGCCGGAACTGAAGATCGCCATGGAAACCTGGAAAGAGATCAAGTTCGAGTTCGACACCGTCGACAAGCTGGACGTCGCCCACAAGTAAGACGGTCAGGCGTGAGGGGTGAGGAGTGAGGCGTATCGCCCTCCCCCGCCTTACGCCTAACGCCTAACGCCTCACCTAATTCGAAAGGATATGAAATGTCTGAAGTGATGGATTACAAAAGCCGTCTGAGCGACCCCGCCAGCCGCAAGTTCGAGACCTTCTCCTACCTGCCCGCCATGGATGCAGCCAGCATCAAGGCCCAGGTCGAGTACCTGGTGAAAAAAGGCTGGAACCCGGCGATCGAGCACATCGAGCCCGAGCACATGATGGATTCCTACTGGTATATGTGGAAGCTGCCGATGTTCGGCGAAACCGACGTGACCCGTGTGCTGGCCGAGGCCGAAGCCTGCCACAAGGCCAACCCCGATAACCACGTCCGTCTGATTGGCTACGACAACTTCTCGCAGAGCCAGGGCGCGTCGATGGTGATCTACCGCGGCAAGACCGTTTAAGTCGCGACGGGTGACCGTACCAGCCCCCGTCGCCCGCAGGGCGCGGGGGCTTTTTGTTGGTCTTGTTTATCCGCGAAGGACGCGAAGAAACGCGAAGAATCCCCGGTGGAACCCGATCCGGGGATTGCCGGGGCTGCAGGCGGCGCACGCGTTTTGAAGACTTCCCTTCGCGCCCCTTCGCGTCCTTCGCGGATGAATAAATTTTAAGGAGTCCACATGAGCAGCATCGTCGATCAGTACCGCATCACCAAGGAACCCTACTACCGTCCCGTCGCCGACGAGGTCGAGCTGTTCGAAGCCGCCTATTCGGTGCGCATGCCGATGATGCTGAAAGGCCCGACGGGCTGCGGCAAGACGCGCTTCGTCGAATACATGGCGCACAAGCTGAACAAGCCGCTGATCACCGTGGCGTGTAACGAGGACATGACTGCATCCGACCTGGTCGGCCGTTTCCTGCTGTCCGCGCAGGGCACCGAATGGCAGGACGGCCCGCTGGCGATCGCCGCGCGCCATGGTGCCATCTGCTATCTCGACGAAGTCGTCGAGGCGCGCCAGGACACCACCGTGGTGATCCACCCGCTGACCGACAACCGCCGCGTGCTGCCGCTGGAAAAGAAGGGCGAGCTGGTCAACGCGCACCCCGACTTCCAGATTGTGATTTCGTACAACCCCGGCTACCAGTCGCTGATGAAGGACCTGAAGCAGTCGACCAAGCAGCGCTTCGGCGGGCTGGACTTCACCTATCCGGCGCACGACATCGAGACCGAGATCGTCGCGCACGAGTCGGGCGTCAACGCCGACGTCGCCGGCAAGCTGGTGTCGATCGCCGAGCGCAGCCGCAACCTCAAGGGCCACGGCCTCGACGAGGGCCTGTCGACCCGCATGCTGATCTACGCAGGCTCGCTGATCGCCAAGGGTGTGAACCCGCAGGCCGCCTGTCGCGTCGCGCTGGTACGCCCGATCACCGACGACCCGGACATGCGTGACGCGCTGGATGCGGCGGTGTCGACGTTTTTTTAAATGCGTGAGGCGTGAGGCGTGAGGCGAAAAAAGCCCGCGCCCTCGCCTAACGCCTAACGCTTTTTAAAGCCATGTCGATCAAACTCGAAGACTACGCCGAACTGCTGGAAGACCTGACGCCGCATAGCCGGGAGGCCCTCGAGGCCAACTGGCACGAGGCGACCAAGGTGTTCTCGCCGCGCGGGCTCGATAATTACCTGAAGGGCGTGTCGGCCATCCGTGGCCTGGGGCGCGGCGACACGCTCGTCGAAACCTGGATCGAGCAGGCGCCGCAGGTGGCCAAGGAGGTGGGCGAGGACGTGGTGGCCGACCTGGCCACCGCCTCGCTGATGCTGGCGTCGAAGACGTCGGGCGCGGTGATCGAGCTGCTGCTCGCCAGCGCGCCGACGGCCGCCAACCGGCTGGGCGACGCCGGGCTGTTCCTCAAGTACCTGCAGTTCATCAACACCCTGCTCGCGCAGGCACCGCGCGGCGTGCGGCCGATGCTCGACAAGCTGGAAGTGCTGTTCCAGCACCTGACCCTGGGCGGCCTGCGGCGCTGGGCGCTGTGGGGCGCGCATGCGCACCGCACCAATTACGAGGAGCAGATCCGCTACTTCGGCCTGGAGTCGAAGGAATCGCTGGCGATGCTGCAGAAGGAGCGCAAGGGCACGCTCCTGGTCGACGTGCAGCGCCGCATCAACATGTATCTGCGGGCCTTGTGGGCGCGCGACTTCTTCATGCGCCCGACCTCGGGCGACTTCGAGGCGCGCGAAGGTTACAAGCCCTACATCGCCGATTACCTCTTGCACCTGCCCGACGCCTACGACGACTGGACGGTCGAAGGCCAGGAGCCGGTGCCCGGCATCGAGCTCTATCGCGCCACCGCCGCGCACTGCGCCGCGCACATCGTCGAAACCCGCGTGCCGATCTCCGCCGAGGCGCTGAACCCGATGCAGATGGCGGTGATCTCCGTGATCGAGGACGCACGAGTCGAGGCCCTGGCGATCCGCCGCTTCCCCGGCCTCAAGCAGCTCTGGTGTCGGCTGCATACCGCCACGCCCGAGATGGGCAACACCGTCGGCGACTACCTCAACCGGCTGGCGCGCGCGCTGCTCGACGAAAGCTACCGGGACGACGACGCTTGGGTCGCCGAGGGCCGGGCGCTGTTCGCGCAAGCGCAGGACCGGCTCGACACCAACCAGACCTCGTGGGAAATCGGCGTGCAGCTGGCGCACAGCCTGACGCAGAAGAAGATCCCCTTCAATGCGCGCACCGACCTGCTGACGGCGCCGTATCGCGACGACAACCGCTACTTCTGGGAATTCGAGGAGTTCGATTTCGACAAGGCCGCCGGCGCCGGCTACGAATCCGTCAAGCAGGTGCGCAAGAACGTCAGCGTGATGGAGATGATCAACGAGATCGACGTCGAGACCGCGGGCGACGACGCCGAGGAAATCTGGGTGCTTTCCACCGAGCTCTTCCCCTACGAGAACATCGGCGACGAGAGCAACGGCAAGAGCTTCAACGAGATGGAAGGCAAGGAGCCGATGTCCGATCCCTTCCACTATTCCGAGTGGGACTACCAGATCCAGCTCGAGCGTCCAGCCTGGGCCACGGTGCTGGAAAAGCGCGCCAAGGTGGGCGATCTCGCGGTGATCGACGAGATCACCGCCAAGTACAAGCGCGAGATCCACCGCATGAAATTCCTGCTCGACGCGATGCAGCCGCAGGGCGTGCAGCGCATCAGGAAGCTGGAGGACGGCGACGAGATCGACATCAACGCGGCGATCCAGAGCTTCACCGACATCCGCCTCGGCAACCAGCCCGACCCGCGCATCATGATGCGCAGCGTGCGCAAGACGCGCGACTTCTCGATCCTGGTGCTGCTCGATCTGTCCGAGTCGACCAACGAGACGGTGCAGGACCAGGAGTACTCGGTGCGCGAGCTCACCCAGCAGGCCTGCGTGCTGCTGGCCGATGCGATCAACAAGGTGGGCGATCCGTTCGCGATCCACGGCTTCTGCTCGGACGGCCGTCACAACGTCGAGTATTACCGCTTCAAGGACTTCGACCAGCACTGGGACGAGACGCCGAAAGCGAAGCTCGCCGGCATGACCGGCCAGCTGTCGACCCGCATGGGCGCGGCGATCCGCCACGCCGGCCATCACCTGAAGCTGCAGCGCTCGGCGAAGAAGCTGCTGATCGTCATCACCGACGGCGAACCCGCCGACATCGACGTGCGCGACCCGCAATACCTGCGCTACGACACCAAGAAGGCGGTGGAGGAAGTCGCCCGCAATGGCGTCACCACCTACTGCATGAGCCTCGATCCGCGCGCCGACAACTACGTGTCGCGCATCTTCGGGCAGAAGAACTTCATGGTGGTCGACCACGTGCAGCGGCTGCCGGAGAAATTGCCGATGCTGTATGCCGGACTAACCCGCTAGAATCCCTGTATGAACAATACTTACGTAGGCCTCAACAAGGATCATCACGGCATCACCCAGCTCGGACGCATCGTGCTGGACGGCCGGGTGTTCGGCTTCATTCCCGACAGCGAGGACTGTGCCGGCTGGGATCTGGGGCGCATGCAGCTGCTGATGGACAAGATCAGCGCGGAATGGGACAAGTACGACAACCTGCCCAGCCGGCTGCCGCCCGAGCTGCAACAGCGGCATACGGAAATCTACGCCAAAGCCATGGCCGACGCCCGGGCCAGGGGCTGGGATCCGGAACTGGGCGACGACGACTAAGGCCGCGCTCAGGCCGCCGCCGGCGGCTCGGTCGGCACCGTTGCCAGAACGTCGAGCAGGCTGATGCGCGCGTCGGCCTGGCCCACGCGGCCGAGCAGGCCGAAGTTCGCCAGCTTGTCGTTGATGCGCGCGTTGGCCTCGCATAGCAACACCTTCACCCCGCGCTGCTGGAAGTGGCGCGTCAGATCGGCCAGCGCCTGCATCGCGGTGGCATCCACCATCGGAACCTGTCCCAGCCGCAAAATCAGCACGCGCGTCTGGTCGTGCAGACCGGCGAGCGTGCGCTCGAAGGTCGCGGCGGCGCCGAAGAACAGCGGCCCGTCGATCGAGTAGATCTGCACCCCCTTCGGCACTCCGACCGGGCACACGCCCGCGAGGCTGGTGTCGCTTTCGCCCTCGATCGTCACCGTCTCGCTCATGCGCTTCATGAACAGCAGCGCCGCCAGCAGCACGCCGACGTTGACCGCGATCACGAGGTCGGCGAACACCGTCAGCAGGAAGGTGATCAGCAGCAGCGCGCGGTCGTTGGCCGGCGCGTGGCGCAGCAGGTCGACGAAGTGGCGCGCCTCGCTCATGTTCCACGCCACCACGAACAGGATCGCCGCCAGCGCGGCGAGCGGAATGTGCGCCGCCAGCGGCGCCAGCGCGACGATGACGGCGAGTAGCACGAGTGCGTGCACGATGCCGGCGAGCGGGCTGTTGCCGCCGTTGCGGATGTTGGTGGCGGTGCGCGCGATCGCGCCGGTGGCGGCGAAGCCGCCGAAGAAGGGCGTGGCGAGGTTGGCGATGCCCTGGCCGACCAGCTCCTGGTTGGGATTGTGGCGGGTGCCGGTCATGCCGTCGGCGACCACCGCGCACAGCAGCGATTCGATCGCGCCGAGCATGGCGATGGTGAACGCCGGGCCGATGAGTTCCAGCACGCGGCCGAAGGTGACTTCCGGCAGTTGCAGCTCGGGCAGCCCTGACGGGATGCCGCCGAATGCGCTGCCGATGGTGGCGACGCCGTCGAACTGGAAGTAGGCCTGCGCCAGCGTGGCGGCGAGCATCGCGACGAGCGGGCTGGGAATGCGCCGGGTGACGCGGGGCATGAGTACGACGAGGACGAGCGCGCCGAGCGCGAGCAGCATGGTCGGCAGGTGCAGGCCGGGCATCGCCTCGACCAGCGCGATCAGCTTTTCGTGGAAGTGCTGGCCGGACGCTGCCGATGCGAGGCCGAAGAAATCCTTCCACTGGCCGACGAAGATGATGACCGCGATCCCGGCGGTGAAGCCGGTGATGACCGGGGTGGGGATGAAGCGGATGATGCCGCCCAGCTTGACCAGGCCCATCGCCAGCAGGATCAGGCCGGCCATCAGGGTGGCGATCTGCAGGCCGCCGATGCCGTATTGGGCGGTGATGCCGGCGAGGATGACGATGAAGGCGCCGGTCGGGCCGCTGATCGAGACGCGCGAGCTGCCGAACAGGGACGCCAGCAGGCCGGCCACGATGCCGGTGTAGATGCCCTGCTCGGGGCGGGCGCCGCTGGCGATGGCGAAGGCCATGGCCAGCGGCAGCGCGACGACGCCGACCACCAGGCCGGCGCCGAGGTTGCGCATGAAGTGGCGCCGGCCGAACAGCCCAGCTTTCCAGGACTCCAGCGCGGCGATCATGTCAGCGGATCAGAACTCGTTGCGGATGCGCTTGTAACCCTTGACCAGCTCGTAGTTCGCCTGGGTCACGCTTTCCGAGAAGCTCGCCGCGTCGGGCGTGACGCGTTCGATCGTTTCCAGATCCTTGTCGGAGTGAATGTTGGCGGTCGAAGGGATATAGAAGCTGTGCGGCACCTCGCAGCCTTCGACCACCGAGTTGTGGCGGATCACCGAGTGGCTGCCGACCACGCAGTTGAACAGCACCGAGTTGAAGCCGACGAAGACGCTGTCGCCGACGGTGCAGGGGCCGTGCACGATCGAGCGGTGTGCGATCGAGGTGCCCTTGCCGATGTTGACGCCGCCGCCGGCCTTGCAGTGGATGACGACGCCGTCCTGGATGTTGGAGTTGGCGCCGATGACGATGGGCTCCATCTCGCCGTTCTCATCGACCTCGTCGGCGCGGATCACGGCGTAGGGGCCGATGAAGACGTTCTCTTCGACGATGACCTTGCCGCAGAGGATGGCGGTGGGGTCGACGAAGGCGGTTTCGTGCACGACGGGCACATGTCCGGAAGGATTTTTTCGAATCATGATGATGTCTCGAGCGGTACAGATGGACAGAGAGCCGGGGGGCACCCGGCTCTCTGGATAATACCACTGCCCCCGGCGGCGGCCGGGCGGCGCTTACTCGGCGACGCCGACCTGGTCGGTGTGCGCCGCGTGCTGCTTCTTGTGCTCGCGGATGCCCTTGAACAGCGCCGACAGCACGGTCCACGCGCCGACGATCAGCGCCAGCGCCAGCACGCCGTCGCCGACCCACTTGAGGATCTGCACGGTCGACTCGGGCAACGGCTCGATCATGCCGAGCTTGCCGAGGTAGCCGGGGATGTAGAAGAAGCGCGAAAACAGCACGGTCAGCATGATCACCGCCATGGTGAACTTGACCTGGTAGTCCTTCACGTAGGTGGTGCCGATAGCGCCGACCTGGATGCCGAACAGCGAGCCGAGCAGGATCAGCATGGCGAGGCGGATGTCGACCACGCCTTCGAGGCCGTAGAAGATGGTGCCGCCGAGGCCCATGATGAAGGCGATGACCAACTCGGTGGCCGAGGCCATGATCGCCGGCAGGCCGAGGATGTAGATCATCGCCGGCACGCCGATGAAGCCGCCGACCGCGATCGCCGAGGCGAGGAAGCCGGTGGCGAAGCCGATCGGCACCAGGAACAGGATCGAGATCCGGGCCTGCGCGCCCTTCGAGTAGATCATGGTGCCGGGGATGTTGACCGACTGCACCCAGCGCGCCAGCTTGGTGAGCGGGGCGGCCTGCTCGCTGCCGTCGCCGGCGTCGTCGAGCGCCTTCAGCTTCTTGTAGTCCTTCAGCACGAAGCCGCCGACGATGGCGAGCGTGACGACGAACATGCCGGACACGTAGAGGTCGGTACCGACCGCGCCGAAGGCGTTCTTGATGTTGGTCATCACGTGCTTGCCGAACAGCACGCCGGCTTCGGCGAACAGGCCGAGGATCAAGCCCAGCTTGACGTCGACCTGGCCGTACTTGTTGCGCTTGACCGCGCCGACCAGCGCCTTGGGAAACTTGTGGCAGATGTTGGAGGCGACCGCGACGATGCCGGGCGCGCCCAGGGTCATCATCGCCGGGGTCAGCACGAAGGCGCCGCCGGAGCCGATGAAGCCGGACACCATGCCGCCGACGAAGCCGACCAGGATCAGCAGGATCGCGGTCAGGGGAGTGATTTCAATGAAATTGATGAGTTCCATGATGGGTATGATCTCGTTGGGTGGATGCGCTTACTTCTTGGCCTTGAGACCGAACAGGTCCCAGAACACGCCGGTGAAGTTGCCGTGGGTATACGACAGCGCGAACGCCATCGCGATGGGCGCGAACACGTACCACCACACGCCGTCGATGAAGGTGCCGCCCTCGGCCGCGCAGAGCTCGGGCGTGGCCTTGTTGTAGTAGTCGGTGCCGGCCACGCAGGCATCGAGCGTGGTGTGCGCCAGCACTTCGAAGGAACCGGCGTACTGGAACAGCAGCCAGTACAGCACCACGGTGATGCTGCCCCACAGCAGGGCGGGGCCGAGTTTGGACTTGTCTTTGATCATGGAGAGGCTCCCTAAACGTGAAAGGTGGATGAAAGGATCAGGCTTCGTGCGGCTGGCCCGGCGAATCGGAGGCGGCGACCAGCGGACACTCCAGCCGCGCCCAGTGGTCGGTGCCGTTCTCGGTCGCCCAGGCGCCGGGGCGGCCGACGACGACCGAGACGATGCCCTCGTGGCTGCGTGCGTAATCGACGACCTGGCGGATATCGATGCCCGGCATCGGGGTCAGGCGGCAACTCACCTCGCCGCGTGACAACTGGGTGAGGCGGGTGACGATGTCTTCCCAGCGCGGATGGTCGGGATCGGCGATGACCTCGAGGTCGGCGTCCATGCGGCGCGCCAGGGCCGCACCCGCGGCGAACAGGCGTTCGACCGGCGAGACGGGGCGCAGGGCCAGCAGCACGCGACGCGACATCAGGCGGGCTCGGCGACGGCGGCAACGGGGAGTTCGGCCGGCGCTTCGCGCCCGTCCTGCGGCCGGGCCGCCGCTTCGGCGCGCTCGGGCATGGCCCAGCCGAGGCCGCGGGCGGATTGCAGGCGTTCTTCCAGATAGGTCTGGTAGGGCGTGCGCGGGGTCAGCACTTCGATACGCAGTTTTGACATGGTCTTGACTCGCTTTTTACATTGAGTTGAGCGGTCTTAAGCACCATGCGTGCCAGGGTAAATAATCTCAATAAATCAGTATGTTGACGTTTGGTCTCGGGGCGGGGCACGCTGGGGTTGTTACATTTTGCAACGTGAGGTTAGACTCTCGGGATGCGTTCCCTCCAAGCCAAGATCGCGCTGGCCTATCTCTCGCTCGCGGCGCTCGTCGTCGGCCTGTCGGCGGTCGCGTTGATCGAGCTGGCGCGCATCGAGGACAAGGTGCGCGAGGGCGGCAAGGTGACCGAGTTGTTCGACGCGACACTGGAAATGCGGCGTTTCGAGAAGAACTACTTCCTCTATGGCCAGCCGGCCGACCTCGACGACCATGCCCGCTTTCTCGCGCGCACGCGCGAGCTGGCGGGGCGCGATGCGGCGGTGATCGACGCGGTGGCCGGGCGCGGAACGGCGGCGCGGCTGGCTGGCGGGTTGGCGGGCTACGCGGAGGCCATGGCCGCGCACGTGCGCCGGCCGGCCGACGATGCGGTATCCGCGCGGGTGCGTGCCTACGGCAACCGCATCGTCACCCTGGGCGAGCAGCTCGCGCAGCGCGAGCGGCGCTCGGTCGACCTCGCGCTGCAGGCCCACCGCCGCAATTTCCTGTTTTTCCTGGGCGCAGTGGCGGCGATCCTGGTGCTGACCGGTTTTCTGCTTGCGCGCCTCGTCACGCGCCCGTTGAAGGCCATGGAGGTCCACATGGAGGCGGTCGCCAGCGGCCAGCTGGTGCGGCTCGAGCCGGATAGCCGCGACCGCGAATTCGTCTCGCTGACCGAGGCGTTCAATCACGTGCTCGACGAGCTGGAACGCCGCCAGCACACCCTGGTGCGCTCGGAAAAGCTCGCTTCGCTCGGCACGCTGCTGTCGGGGGTGGCGCACGAGCTCAACAACCCGCTGTCGAACATCTCCTCGTCGGCGCAGATTCTCAGGGAGGACCCGTCGATCGACCCGGAACTGCGTGCGCAGATGATCGAGGATATCGACGCCGAGACCCTGCGCGCGCGCCACATCGTGCGCGCGCTGCTCGACTATTCCGGCGACCGCGATTTCCGGCTGCGACCGGTGGCGCTCGCCGGGCTGGTCGAGGAGACGCTGCGCTTCCTCAAGAACAAGCGCCCGACCGGGGTCGAGGTCCGCGTCGACATCCCGGCCGGGCTCACCGTCACCGCCGACCGCCCGCGCCTGCAGCAGGTGCTGCTCAACCTCGTCGTCAACGCCTACGACGCCATGGGTAGCGCCGGCGAGCTCGCCATCGCGGCGCGCCAGCTGAGGGCAGGCGAACGCGACGACGATTTCCCGGCGCCGCTTTCCGGCGGCCGCGCCGGCGGCGCGGCGGTGGAGATCGAGGTGGCCGACAACGGTCCCGGCATCCCGCCCGAGATTCTCGAGCGCGTATTCGACCCCTTCTTCACCACCAAGGGGGTGGGCCACGGCAGCGGGCTGGGGCTCTTCATCGCCTATGAGATCATCGAGAAACACGGCGGCTGCATGGTCGCCGACAACCGTCCCGGCGGCGGCGCGCGCTTCCGCATCCGCCTGCCGGCCGACCTGAAAGAATCCGCATGAACGCACGTCTCCTGCTCGTCGACGACGAGCGCATCGCCCTCAGGAACCTCGAACACGTGCTGGCGAAGGAGGGCTACGACATCGTCGCCACCCAGAGCGGCCGTCACGCGCTTGAGCTGGTCGACACGAAGCCTTTCGACCTGGTGCTGACCGACCTCAAGATGGACAAGGTCGACGGCATGCAGCTCTTGCAGCACTGCAAGGCGCGCCATCCCGACCTCGAGGTCATCATGATCACCGGCTTCGCCACGCTGGAATCCGCGGTGGAAGCGATGAAGGTCGGCGCCTTCCACTACATCGCCAAGCCGTTCCGCCTCGACGAGGTGCGGCAGACCGTCGCCGAGGCGCTGGAGAAGGTGCGCCTGAAGCGCGAGAACCGCGCGCTGCGCGAGCAGCTCGACGCCGTCAACGGCCGCACCCGCATCGTCACCCGCGACGGCGGCATGCAGAAGCTGCTGGACATGGCGCGCCAGGTCGCCGGCACCGGCGCCAACGTGCTGATCACCGGCGAATCGGGCACCGGCAAGGAGCTGTTCGCGCGCTACCTGCACGAGCACGGCGGCCGCCCCAAGGGCCCCTTCGTCGCGGTCAACTGCGGCGCGTTCAACGAAGAACTGCTGGCCAACGAGCTGTTCGGCCACGAGAAGGGCGCGTTCACCGGCGCCGTCGGCAAGGCGGGCCTCTTGCTCGCGGCCCACGGCGGCACGCTGTTCCTCGACGAGGTCACCGAGATGTCGCCCGGCATGCAGGTCAAGCTGCTGCGGGTGATCCAGGAGCGCGAGGTGCTGCCGGTCGGCGGCACCAAGCCGGTCAAGATCGACGTGCGCTTCATCGCCGCCAGCAACCGCAACATGAAGGACTGGGTCGCCGACGGGCGCTTCCGCCAGGACCTGTATTTCCGCCTCAACGTCGTCAACCTGCACATTCCACCGCTGTCCGAGCGGCGCGACGATATCCCGCTGCTGGCGCAGTACTTCCTCGACCGCGCCGCGCCGGTGATGGGCAAGCCGGTGCGGGCGCTCTCCGACGAGGCGCTGGCGCTGCTGAAAAGCTACGATTTTCCCGGCAACGTCCGCGAACTGGAGAACATCATCGAGCGTGGCGTTGCCTTGTGCCAGGGCGACACCCTGGCGGCGGCGCACCTGCCCGACGACCTGCGCGACCTGACGATCAAGGCCTTCCGCCGCCGCGAAGGCCGTGTCGCCTCGCTCGAGGAGCAGGAACGCGAGTACATCCAGTGGGTGCTCGAGCAGGCGCACGGCAACCAGACGCTGGCGGCGCAGATGCTCGGCATCGACCGGGTGTCGCTGTGGCGCAAGCTCAAGCGCTACGGCGGGGAGGCGGGCTGAGCGAAAAGCCCTTCCGGGAGGGCGGGGTTTTTTGCTAAACTGTTGCAGTTTGAAACGCTAGCGTTTCTCTTTTCAACGTTTTCCCGCCGTCCCGCCCGCCATGAATCCGCTGCTCTATCGCCTGTTTCCGTTTCTCTACTGGTTTCCCATCAACAGCGTCATCCTGCGCGGCGACGTGATCGCGGGCATCACCGGCGCGCTGGTGCTGGTGCCCAAGGCGATGGCGTACGCGCAGCTGTCGGGCCTGCCGGTCTACTTCGGCCTCTACACCGCGCTGGTGCCGGCGATCCTCGGCGCGCTGTGGGGTTCGTCGCGCCAACTCGCCACCGGTCCGGTCGCGATCATCTCGCTGATGACCGCCGCTGCGCTGACCCCGCTGGCGGTGCCGTTCTCCGAGGAATACATCGGCCTCGCCCTGCTGCTGACCCTGATGGTCGGCGTGATCCAGTTCGGCCTCGGCGCCTTCAAGTTGGGCGCGATCGTCAACTTCGTGTCGCACCCGGTGATTCTCGGCTTCATGAACGCGGCGGCGATCATCATCGCGCTGTCGCAGCTCGACCTGCTGCTCGGCATCACCAAGGGCCGCAGCGACTCTTTCCTGGTCGACATCTGGGAGATGTTCGGCAACCTGTCGCAGGCCCACCTGCCGACGCTGGCGATGTCGGTGTTCGCGCTGGTGCTGATGCTGGTGCTGAAGAAGGTCAAGCTGTTGTCCAAGCCGAGCGTGCTGATCGCGGTGGTGATCACCACCCTGGTCAGCTACGCGATCGGCTTCGCCCACAAGACTTCGGGCACCCACGAGCACATCGCCGACCCGGCGGCGCGCGAGCTGGTGGCGTCCTACGTCGCCACCCAGCAGCAGGCCAAGACACTGCAGTCCGAGATCACGGCCAAGGGCGCCACGCTGCGCGAACTGGAGAAGTCGGGTGATCCGCGTGCGGTGACCGAGCTGCGCTACCGCATCGACCTGATGAAGCTCGAGGCGGAGAACCTCGAGAAGCAGAACAAGGAGCGCATGGGCTACCTGCGCAAGCTCGAGTTCGAGCGCTTCGACGCGCCGGAGTCGCAGACCGCGATGCTGTACGTGGCCGGCAAGGCGCCCGCTGGCGTGGCCACCGACGGCCAGAGCTGGCACATCAAGAAGATCGAGGACGGCAAGTTGAACCTCACCGGCGGCGGCGACGTCGTCGGCAACATCCCTGCCGGCCTGCCGTCGTTCCGCCTGCCGACGCTGACCTTCGACGCCATGCTGCAGCTCTTGTCGGCCGCGTTCATCATCGCGCTGGTCGCGTTCATGGAATGCATCTCGATGGCCAAGGCGCTCGCCGCCAAGACCAAGCAGCGCCTCGACCCCAACCAGGAACTGATCGGCCAGGGCATGGCCAACATGGGCGGCGCCTTCTTCCAGGCGTATCCGGCGACCGGCTCGTTCACCGGCTCGGCGATCAACCTGCAGGCCGGCGCGCAGACCGGCTTCGCCATGGTGTTCAACGGCCTGTTCGTCGCCGCGACCCTGCTGTTCCTGACGCCCTACCTCTACCACCTGCCGAAGGCCACCCTGGGCGTGATCATCCTGCTCGCGGTCACCAGCCTGGTCACCCCGGCGGCGTTGAAGCACACCTGGAAGGCCAACAAGGCCGACGGCATCGTCGCCGGCGTGACCTTCGCGGTGACGCTCTTGGCGGCGCCGCACCTCGACAAGGGCATCCTGATCGGCGCTGCGCTGGCGCTGGTGCTGTATCTCTACCGCACCATGAAGCCGCGCGTCGCCCAGCTCGGCCGCCACAGCGACGGCACCCTGCGCGACGTCAAGGTGCATCCCGGCATTCCGACCAGCGAGCACGTCGTCGCCATGCGCTTCGACGGCCAGCTCTACTTCGCCAACGTGTCGCACTTCGAGGACGCCGTGCTCGAGACCGTGGCCGCGCATCCCAAGGCCAAGTACCTGCTGGTGGTGGGCGACGGCATCAACCAGCTCGACGCCACCGGCGAGGAGGCGATCCGTGCGATCCACGAACGCCTGCACGAGGGCGGCGTGACCCTGGTGTTCTCCGGCCTCAAGAAGCAGGTGCTCGACGTGATGCGCAATACCGGCCTGTTCGACGAGATCGGCCAGCAGCACATCTTCCCCAACGAGGATCAGGCGCTCGCCGTCATCTACGAATGGCTGGGCGAGGAGGGCCGCGACGATCTGTTCTGCCCGGTCGGCCGCAGCGAGCCGGCGCTGGCGAAATAAGCTGTTCGTCTCCAGGAAAGGCCCGGCCATGTGCCGGGCCTTTTTCTTGGGCGCGCCTTGACGCTGTCTTGACGCGGAATCGCCTACACTATTGAGACGGTCAAGTCGAGTTTGAAACCGTAAAGTGATTTACACGTCTTCCTGAGTGGGACGGTTCGTTGAGCCGTCTCAATAGAACGCCGTTTTGAATCGTTATTGATCCGGCCTCCCGCGCTGCCTCGCATTGCCTTGGCATGCTGAATCTCAGTGCCGCTTCAAACTTCATCAGGCCGAATCAATAACCTGCTCACAACCTTGCCTTGCGTCTGCCATGACATCGAGCTCGCCTCTGCACATCCTGGTCATCGAGGACAACCCTGATCTTGCCGCCAACGTCTGCGACTTCCTCGAGGCCAAGGGCCATACCGTCGACGTCGCCGGCGACGGCCTGACCGGCCTGCACCTGGCTGTCACCCAGAATTACGACGCCATCGTGCTCGACATCGTGCTGCCCGGCATGGACGGCCTGACGCTGTGCCGCAAGTTCCGCGAAGAGGCGATGCGCACCACCCCGGTGCTGATGCTCACCGCGCGCGATGCGCTCGACGACCGCGTGGCCGGCCTCGAATGCGGTGCCGACGACTACGTGCTGAAGCCCTTTGCCCTGCGCGAGCTGGAAGCGCGCCTGAAGGCGCTGGTGCGGCGCGCGAGCAGTGCGGTGACGCCGTCGGTGCTGCGCGTGGGCGACCTCGAGTACGACCCGGCGCTGATCCGGGTGCGGCGCGGCACCCGCACGATCACGCTGCCGCCGATTCCTTTGAAGCTGCTGGAAACCCTGATGCGCGCCGCCCCCCGGGTGGTGCGGCGCGAAGAGCTGGAGCGCGCGGTGTGGGGCGATGCGCCGCCCGACTCCGACGCCCTGCGCGCGCACCTGCACGTGGTGCGCGCGGCGATCGACGGCGCCGGCGAACCGCCGCTGATCCACACCCTGCGCGGCGTCGGCTACCGCATGATGGCGCCCGATGCGCTTTAGCCGCAGCCTGCGCTTCCGCGTCGCGACCGCGTTCGCGACGATCGGCGGGGTGATCAGCCTGGTCGCCGCGATGGGGATCTATGTCGGCGTGCGCGACGCCGGCGAGCGCCTGATCGACGAGACGCTGACCGCGGAAATCCAGGACTACCTGTCGCGCCGCAGCCGCAACCCGCAATCGCAGCCGCCCGCCACCGCCACCCTCCTGGGCTACGTGCTGCCGGCGCGCCAGGGCGAGGCGGTGCCGCCCGCGGCCATCGCCGCCTGGCGCCCGGGGCTGCACGAGATCCGGCTGGGTGACACCTACTACCGCGTGGCGATCGCGGACCGCGCCGGCAGCCGCTATTTCCTGCTCTACAACGAAACCCTGTTCCGCCAGCAGCAGGCCAGCCTGATCCTTTATCTGGCCGGCTTCGTCGCGCTGATGACGCTGCTCTCGGGCGGGCTGGCGCTGTGGCTGGCCGAGCGCGTGATCGAACCGGTGAAGGCGCTGGCGCGGCGGGTGCGCGACGTGCGGCCGGACGCGCATCCGGGCCGGATCGCCGAGGATTTCCCGCCCGACGAGGTGGGTGAACTCGCCCGCGCCTTCGAGCAGACGCTTGACCGGCTGGCAGATTTCATCGACCGCGAGCGCGCTTTCACTGCCGACGTCTCGCACGAATTGCGCACGCCGATTGCCGTCATCCGCGGCGCAGCCGAAGTGCTGCTGGCCGACGATACGCGGCCGGACAAGGACCGTCAGCGCCTCGAGCGGATCGAGCGCGGTGCCGCCGACATGGCCGACCTCTCGACTGCGTTGCTGGCGATGGCGCGTGAGCGCGACGACGAGCGGCGCGAGCCGGTCGACCTCGCCGCACTGCTCGAGGAATCGGTCGACAAGCACCGGCATCTGCTCGGTGGCCGCCCGGTGGAACTCGGACTGGAAATCGTGGCACAGCCGCGGGTGGCGGCCGACGCCAACCTCGTCGCCATCGTCATCGCCAACCTGCTGCGCAACAGCTTCACCTACACCGAGCGCGGCAGCGTCCGCATCCGCCTCGACGCGCGCACGCTCACCGTGGCCGACACCGGGCTCGGCATCCCGCGTGCCGCGCTCGACAAGGTGTTCCAGCGGCTCTACAAGGGTGCGCACAGCGAGGGCGCCGGCATCGGGCTATCGCTGGTGAAGAAGATCTGCGACCGCTACGGCTGGTCGATTGCGCTCGACAGCGAGGAAGGGCGGGGTACCCGCGCGGTGCTGACGTTCGACGCCGCTTGACGCCGGCTTGACGCACGGTTGACGCAGCGCCCACGCGCGCTGCGCTATATCTCGCGGAGTTGCCGAAATCCGTGAGTTCCCGCATGTCGCTTCCCGCCCCCTCCGCCCTGCCGGCCTGGCTCCGGCCCTTCACCTCCTTCCTCGGCTGGTGGCCGCGCGTCAACCGCGACACCACGCGCGCCGACCTCATGGCCGGCCTCACCGGCGCGCTGGTCGCGCTGCCGCAGGGCGTGGCCTTCGCCACCATCGCCGGCATGCCGCCCGAATACGGCCTCTACGCCGGCATGATCCCGGCCATCATCGCCGCGCTGTTCGGCTCCAGCTGGCATCTGGTGTCGGGTCCCACCACGGCGGCGTCGATCGTGCTGTTCTCGGTGCTGTCGCCGCACGCCGAACCGGGCAGCGCCCACTACGTGAGCCTGGCGCTGACGCTGACCTTCATGGTCGGCCTGATCCAGATCGTGATGGGCCTGGCCAAGCTCGGCACGCTGGTGAATTTCATTTCGCATTCGGTGGTGACCGGATTCACCGCCGGTGCCGCCATCCTCATCGCCACCAACCAGGTGAAGCACTTCACCGGACTGGCGATTCCGCGCGGGTCGTCGTTCGCGGACACCTGGACGCACGTGTTCACGCGCGCCGACGAAATCGAACTCGCGATCGTGGCGACCGGGCTCTTCACGCTGCTGCTCGGCATCGCGGTCAAGCGCTGGCTGCCGAAGCTGCCCTACATGATCGTCGCCATGCTCGGCGGTGCGCTGTTCGGCAACGTGCTCGGCATGAAGCTGGGCATCGCACTTCCCACCGTGGGCGCGCTGCCCGCCAGCCTGCCGCCGCTGTCGGCGCCGAATTTCGACGCCGGCAGCGTGCGCGCCGTCGCCTCCGGCGTGATCGCGGTGACGCTCCTGGCCCTGACCGAGGCGGTGTCGATCGCGCGCGCGCTCGCCGCGCGCTCAGGCCAGCACGTCGACGGCAACCAGGAGTTCGTCGGCCAGGGGCTGTCCAATCTCGCCGGCGCGTTCTTCTCCGGCTACGTCGCCACCGGTTCGTTCAACCGCAGCGGGGTCAACTACGCGGCGGGTGCAAAAACGCCGCTTGCCGCGATGCTCGCGGGCGTGTTCCTGCTGGTGCTGGTGCTGTTCGTCGCGCCCTGGGCACAGTACCTGCCGAACGCGGCGATGGCCGGTATCCTCTTCCTGGTGGCGTGGGGGCTGATCGATTTCGACGAGATCGTCCATACCCTCAAGAGCAGCCGCCAGGAGTCCGCGATCATGGCGGCTACCTTCGCCGCCACGCTGTTCCTCACGCTGGAAGAGGCCATCATCATCGGCGTTCTGCTGTCGCTCGCGATCTATCTGTCGCGCACTTCGAAGCCTGGCGTGCGGGTGCGCGTTCCGAATCCGCACAGCGCCAAGCGCAAATTCATGGATGCCGGCCATATTGCGCAGTGTCCTCAACTCAGATTCGTGCGCATCGATGGCTCGCTGTTCTTCGGCGCCACCTCGCACATTCGCGAGGCGCTGGCGGCGCAGGACCAGGCCGCACCGGGGCAGAAACACGTGGCGGTCGTCGCCCACGGCATCAACTTCATCGACCTCGCGGGTGCCCATTATCTGGCCGAGGAGGCCGAACGCCGGCGCGGTCTGGGAGGTGGGCTCTACTTCATCCGCACCAAGGACACGGTGCAGGAACAGCTGGCCGAAAGCGGGGCGCTGAAGGCCATCGGCGGAGGCAACCTGTTCGACTCCAAGACCGAGGCGATCGCCGCAATCACCCCACGGCTCGACCCCGAAGTGTGCCGCAGCTGCCGGGCGCGAATTTTCCGCGAATGCCAGGGCCAGGATGTGCCACAATCAGAACTACCCGACGTGATGATGCAGGTGTCCCATGCCTGAATTTCGCCCCTACCGACGGATCCTTGCCCTGATTCGCTTCGACGCCATGGACGGCGCGACGGCGGAGAAGGCGCTGATGCTCGCGCGCCTGAACCAGGCTCAACTCGATTTCCTGCACCTCATCGAACCCGACGGCACGCTCGACGGCGGCTATCCGGGCAGCACCCGGCAGGCAACGGCGTTGGACCTCGAGCGGGCCTCGCTGCGCCGACTGGATTTCCTGGCCGCGCGGCTGGGCGCTGGCGAGGCCCGCTGCCACGCGATCTACGGACCCTTGCGGCAGGGCTTCCGGCAGTATGTGCGCGACGCGCAGCCTGACCTCATCGTCACCGGGGAGCAGACGGCCTATCTGGATGGCCCGCACGACGTGCTGGTGCTGTCGGGTGCGCACCGGTCGCAGGGCGGACGCTTGCTGGCGATGCTGATGAGTCTGCTCGGCTTGCGGCAGCGGGCGCGTGTGCGTCCGCTGATGCGCTGAGGTTCAGCGCGCCGGGCTTTCGGGGCCGTTTCGCCGCCGCGCCTGCAGATCCAGCACGCTGGCAGGCGTATCCGGCCGCTGCCGGCCGGCGAGCAGCTGCAGTGCCTGATGGAATTCGCCGGGCAGGCGCTTCATGGTCTCGGCCGCCTGCGGCAGGTAATGCACCACTTCGAACGGCACCCGCCCGTCCAGCGAACTGCGCGCCTGCGGGCGGAAATGCTGCCACGCCAATTCGACCCAGGCGCGGTTCTGGCTGTCGACGAAAATGAACTCCTCCGCATCCAGCACCGCCATGTACTGCATGCTGCGGATCGGCACGAACAGGCAGGTGCCCGCACGCGCCAGCAGGGTGTGCGCAAGATTGTAGGTGGCAGCGGGAAGATAGTCCGGCAGCCGCACGATTTCCTTCTCACGATAGAAACGTTCTTCCATGGCGTAACGGTAGCGTCATTCGCAGCTCGTGGTAAGTACTCTCTATAACGGAGCGGAAAGCCCGGCCATTGAGGCAAAATAGGCGGCATTGCTTTTCGCGCCGTAACCGCCATGACCGACCTGCACGCCGCCCATGCACCGGGCCACATTTTCGACACCCATCTCGAGCACTTCGACCGCGACGTCATCGAGGCTTCGCACGTGCAGCCGGTCCTGGTCGATTTCTGGGCCGACTGGTGCCCGCCGTGCCGCGCGCTGACTCCAGTGCTGGAGCGCGTCATTGCGCATCATGCCGGCAGGCTCCACATGGCCAAGGTCGAGGTCGACGAAGGCGCCAACATGAAGCTTGCCGGCCGTTACGGCCTGCGCGGCTTTCCCACCGTGCTGCTGTTCGTCAAGGGCGAAATCGTCGGGCGCTTTTCCAGCGCCAGGCCGGAACACTGGGTGCGCGAGTTCATCGCCGAGCACACCGATATTGAATAAGGTCGTTCTCGACACCAACGTCGTACTCGACCTCCTCTTCTTCGACGACGCGGCCGCGCGACCTCTGCGGCTGGCGCTGGAAGACGGCCGCATGCGCTGCGTGGTGTCGGGTGCCACCTTCGACGAATGGCGGCGCGTGCTGGGGTATCCGGAGTTTGGCCTGGATGCGGCGCGGCAGGCGGCGCTGCTGGCGCGTTACCGGGCGCTGTCGGCGATGGCGGATGACGCCGGCGCGGCCACCTGGCTGCCCCCGGAGGCTACGGTCCACTGCGGGATGGCGCCCGCGTGGAACCGCATGCCGCGCTGCAGCGACCCCGACGATCAGAAGTTCATCGAACTGGCGGCGATGGCCGGGGCGCAGGGACTGGTCAGCAAGGACCGCGCGCTGCTCAGGCTGCGCCGCCGCTGCGCGCCGCATTTTCGGGTCATGAGCCCGGTCGAGGCGGTGCGCTGGCTGGGCGCGATGCCTGCCTGAACAGCGCGGGCTTCAATCCGCGTCCCGCGGCTGGAACCTGCGCCGCGCCGCCTCGCTCACCGCCAGCACCGCCGGGTGGCTCAGCCGCCGCTCCACCGAAATGGCGAAAAAGCGTTCGCGGATTTCCAGCGTCTGCCCCAGCTCGATCACCTCGTACTGCCGCATCACCTCCGGCGCCGTGCTCAGCGGCACCGGGAACACCCCCGCGCCCGCCTGGCCGAAAGCGCTCATCAATGCGCTGTCGTCGAACTCGCCGACGACGCTGGGCTGGATGCCGCGACGTTCCAGCCAGCGCAGCAGCGGCGCGCGCAGCGCGCTGTCCTCGCCGGGAATCAGCAGCGGCGCGCCGTGCAGATTGGCCGGGAAGTCCGGCCCCAGCGCGCCGGCAATCGCGCGCGCGGCCAGAAAGGCGATGCCGCATTCGCCGAGAGGGTGGCTGTAGCCCTTGATGTCCATGCTCGACGGCAGCTGCCGGTCGGCCAGCACCATGTCGAGGCGGTGGATCGACAGTTCGGCGGCCAGCTGTTCCAGCCGCCCCTCCTTGCACACCAGCTTGACCGGTTCGGCCAGGGTGAGCGCGGGGGCCAGCAACTGGTAGGCAATCGCCTTCGGCACGACGTCGGCGATGCCGACGCGGAAAGGGTGGGCGCGCGCGGCGCTGCGGTTTTGCAGGGCCTCTTCGAGTTCGGCGCCGACGTGGAAGATTTCATCGGCGTAGGCCAGGGCGGTGCGTCCGGCGTCGGTCAGTTCGAGCCGGCGCCCGCTGCGGCGGAACAATGCCACGCCCAGGCGCTGCTCGAGTACACCGATCTGGCCGGACAGGGTCTGCGGCGTCAAGTGCAGCTTCTCGGCGGCGCGGTTGATGGCTCCGGTTTTTGCGACGGTGCGGAAGTAGTGCAGATGCTTGTAATTGAGCATGGCGCCGAATCTGTTCGTTAAAATCGAACAATAGCAGTAGAAAAATCGAATTTTATTGTTCGTATTCTGTCTATATTCTGTCGTGTGCCCGAGAAAATGCGGGGTTGCCGCGCCGATGCCGGCAACCCGTGCGCGGCTGGGCTTAACTGGAGAACACCATGAAGCGTATCGTTTTATTCCTGGCCACCAACCTGGCCATCGTGCTGGTGCTGTCGTTCACCATGCGTATCCTGGGCGTCGAGCCCTATCTCACCGCGAATGGGCTGAACCTTGGCTCGCTGCTGATCTTCGCCGCCGTGATGGGCTTTGGCGGCTCGCTCATTTCGCTCGCCATTTCGAAGTGGATGGCGAAGAAATCGATGGGCGTGCGGGTGATCGAGACACCGTCGAATTCGACCGAATTCTGGCTGGTCGAAACCGTGAAGAAATACGCCGCGGATGCCGGGATCGGCATGCCCGAAGTCGGGATTTTCGATTCGCCCGAAGTCAATGCCTTCGCCACCGGCATGAACAAGAACAGCGCGTTGGTCGCCGTGTCCGCGGGGCTGCTGAATACCATGACGCGGCCGGAAGCCGAGGCGGTGATCGGTCACGAAGTCGCCCACATCGCCAACGGCGACATGGTGACGCTGGCGCTGATCCAGGGGGTGGTCAACACTTTCGTGATGTTCCTCTCGCGCGTGATCGGCCATACCGTCGACCGCGTGGTGTTCAAGAACGAGGAAGGCCACGGCCCGGCGTTCTTCGTCACCATGATCGTGGCGGAACTGGTGCTCGGCATCCTCGCATCGATCATCGTCATGTGGTTCTCGCGCCAGCGCGAGTTCCGTGCCGACCGCGGCGGCGCCTCGCTTGCCGGCAAGGGCGCGATGATCGCCGCACTGGAGCGCCTGGCGAGCCTGCATCCGCATCCGTTGCCCGACAAGATGGCGGCCTTCGGCATCGCCGGCGGCGGCGCGGCGGGCCTCAAGCGCCTGTTCATGACGCACCCGCCGCTGGAAGAGCGGATCGCCGCGCTGCGCGCGATCCAGGGCTGAGGCCAGCAGAAGTCGCATGGACGCTGTCAGCACCACCCTGAGCATCGGCGAACCGTGGATGTGGGGGGCGTTCGTCGGCTTCGTGCTGGCGATGCTGGCCGTCGACCTGTTCCTGGCCGGCGGCAACAAGGCGCACAAGGTCGGCTTCAAGGAAGCGGCGGCGTGGTCCTTCGTCTGGTTTACGCTGGCGATGCTGTTCAACCTCGGGCTGTGGTGGTATCTGAAGGGGAGCTACGGCAGCGAGGTGGCCGACGTCAAGGCGATGGAGTTCCTGACCGGCTACCTGATCGAGAAATCGCTCGCGGTCGACAACATCTTCGTCTTTCTGATGATCTTCAGCTTCTTCGCCGTGCCGGCGGAGTTCCAGCGGCGCGTGCTGATCTACGGTGTGATCGGCGCGATCGTCATGCGTGCCGCCATGATCCTTGCTGGTGCCTGGCTGGTGAAGGAATTCCACTGGATCCTGTATCTGTTCGGCGCCTTCCTCGCCATCACCGGCATCAAGATGCTGATGTTCGCCGAGGCCGAGCCGGATCTGGCGAAGAACCCTCTGCTCAAGTGGGTCAAGCGCCATGTCCGAATGACCCCGGACTTCCGCGGCGAGAAGTTCTGGGTCGTCGAGAACGGCGTGCGCGTGTTCACGCCCCTGTTCCTGGTGCTGATCATGATCGAGATCTCCGACCTGATTTTCGCGGTCGACTCGATTCCTGCGATCTTCGCCATCACCACCGACCCCTTCATCGTGTTCACCTCGAACATCTTTGCCATTCTCGGCCTGCGCGCGATGTACTTCATGCTGGCCGGCATGGCCGACCGTTTCCACCTGCTGAAATACGGCCTGGCCATCGTGTTGTTGTTCGTGGGAACGAAAATGCTGATCGTCGACTTTTACAAAATCCCGGTAGGCTTGTCGCTCGGCATCGTCGGCTTCATCATCGCCGGCTTCATGTTTGCCAGCCTGTGGACGACGCGGAAACGCGCCGCGCCGGACTGAAGCCGGCGGCGGCCTGCCGGACGCGGCGGGCCGGCAGGCCGCCGCGTGCCAGCAACTGGACCCAGCCGGAGGGCATAGATGCCGATCAAAACCGATTCCCCGCTCGCTCGCCGCATTGCGGCATTCATTTTCCTGTTCTTCATTTTCGGGCTCACCTTCTGGGTACTGTCGCCGTTTTTCGCCTCGCTGGCGTGGGCGGGGATTCTCGCGTACGTCACCTGGCCGCTCCATCAGCGCTTGTGCCGCCACCTGCCGGGGCGCGCCAATCTGGCGGCGCTGCTGATGACGCTGGGCGTCGCCGCGACCCTGTTGCTGCCGCTGCTGTGGGTGATGTTCACCGTGGTGGTGGACGTGGCGGCGGCTTCGGCGACCCTCAAGCAACTCGCCATCCACGGCCTGCCGCCGCTGCCTGCGGGCGTGCGCGCCTGGCCGGGCGGAGAATGGATCGCGGCGCAGTATCAGCGCGTGCAGGCCGACCCGGCGTGGGTGCGCGCGCAGGTCGACGCGCTGGGGCTGACCGATGCCGCACAGCTGAAAGCCCTGGCAGGCGGCGTCGGGCGCAACGCGGCGAAATTCGGCCTGGCGGTGTTTGCGCTGTTCTTTCTGTATCGCCACGGCGACAGCGTGCTGACCCAGTTCCGCCGGGTGGCCACGCGCTGGCTGGGCGCGGCGGCGCGCGGCTACATCCAGGCGGTGGGGGTGACCGTGCGCGCCGTGGTGTTCGGCATCGTGCTCACCGCGCTGGCGCAGGGGGTGCTTGCCGGGCTGGGCTACTGGGTCGCCGGAATCGACGCGCCCGCACTGTGGGGGGCGATCACCGCGCTGGTATCGCTGATTCCTTTCGTCGGCCCGGTGGTGTGGATCGGCCTGTCGCTGGGCCTGCTGGTGCACGGCGAAACCCAGGCAGCGCTGGGCCTGTTCCTGTGGGGGGCGCTGGTGGTGAGCTGGGTCGACAACCTGATTCGTCCGCTCGTCATCAGCGGGCCGACGCGGATTCCGTTCCTGCTGGTGTTTCTCGGCGTGCTCGGCGGCATCAACGCGTTCGGCCTGATCGGCCTGTTCCTGGGACCGGTGCTGCTCGCGGTGTCGGTGGCCATCTGGCGCGAATGGCTGGTGCATGCGCGTTCGGTCTGAGGCCGGTGGTATCCTTGCCACATCCCGACCGCATACCGCCATGAACCCCGCCAAAGACCGTCTTCTCTCGCGCTGGGCGCTCAGCCTGCTGGGCGTTCTCGAAGCCATCGGCCTCATCGTCATCACGCTCGCCACGCTGGCCGCCGGCGTGTTCGAAGTGAAGACCATGGCCGCTGCCGGCACGGTGACGCTGGCCGATCTGCTGCTGCTTTTCCTGTACCTGGAAATCCTCGCCATGGTGGGGGTGTACTTCCGTTCCGGCCAGTTGCCGGTGCGTTTCCCCATCTACATCGCCATCGTGGCGCTGGCGCGCTATGTGGTGCTCGACATGAAAAGCCTCGACGTCTGGCGCATGCTCGGCGTGACCGCCTCGCTGCTGTTGCTGGCCTGTGCGGTGCTGGTGATTCGTTACGGTCACACCCGCTTCCCTTACGAAGACAATCCGAAAGGCGATATCCAGCCCTGAGGGGCGCGAATGTCGCCGTCATTAATTTTTCCCCGCTGATGGAACTCTCTCCGCCGCTGTTGCAACTCGCCACCCAGGCGCTCGACCTGGTGCTGGATTTCAAACGTCCGGCCGACGCCGTGTTGTCCGCCTTTTTCCGTGAGCACAGGAAGCTCGGCGCGCGCGACCGCGCGTTCGTGGCGGAAGCCGTGTTCGGCGTGCTGCGGCGCTACCGCTATCTGTCGGTGGTGGTGCCGGCGGCCAATCCGCGCACGCTGATCGTCGCCTGGCTGATCAAGGCGCGCGGCATGAGCGGCGCGACGCTGGAAAAGTTCGCCAAGCCCGAACTCATCGACCACATCCGCAATGCCCGGACGGCCGAATTGCCGCTGGCGGTGGCCGCCGAGCTGCCCGACTGGGTGGTCGAAGCGCTGCAGCCGGCGATGAGCGACGCCGACATCCTGGCGCTCGGCCGCGCCCTGCAGCAGCCGGCGCCGCTCGACGTGCGGGTCAACGCGCACAAGGCCAGCCGCGACGCGGTGCAGGCGCAGTTGCAGGCGGAAGGCCTGGCGGTCGAGGCGACGCCGTATTCGCCGTGGGGCCTCCGCTTCAAGGATCATCCGGCGATCAACCGCCATCCGCTGTTTCTCGACGGCAGCCTGGAAGTGCAGGACGAGGGCAGCCAGCTGCTGGCCCTGCTGCTCGGCGCGCGGCGCGGCGAGATGGTGTGCGATTTCTGCGCCGGCGCCGGCGGCAAGACGCTCGCCATCGGCGCGATGATGGCGTCGAGCGGGCGGCTGTATGCGTTCGACGTGGCGGAAAAGCGGCTCGCCAACCTGAAGCCGCGGCTGGCGCGCTCGGGGCTGTCCAACGTGATGCCGCAGTTGATCGCCTCGGAAAACGATACCCGGGTGAAGCGGCTGGCGGGCAAGCTCGACCGCGTGCTGGTCGATGCGCCGTGCTCGGGGCTGGGCACGCTGCGGCGCAACCCCGACCTGAAATTCCGCCAGTCGCCCGAGTCCGTGGCGGAACTGACGCAGAAGCAGGCATCCATCCTGCGCGCGGCGGCGAAGCTGCTGAAACCGGGCGGCCGCCTGGTCTATGCGACATGCAGCCTGCTGCCGGCGGAGAACGAAGCCATCATCGATGGCGTGCTGGCGCAGGGCGGCTTCAGCCTGTTGCCGGTGAACGAACTGCTGGCGCAGAATAAGATCGGCCTCGACACCGGCGCCATGCTGAAACTGTCGCCGGCGGTGCATGGGACGGATGGCTTTTTCGCCGCCGCGCTGGTCAAGGCCGGCGACTGACCCGCTATGGCCTTGCAGTTATCAATGCGGCCTGTCCCCACGGCCGGTTCGATGAGCTGAGATGACGACCGCGCCATTCCATCCCGATACGCTGGGCACGCTGTGCGGCCTGTTCCGCGCGCGCGTCGCGGCAACGCCGGACCAGGTGGCCTACCGCCAGTTCGACGAGGCGCGCGACACCTGGGTGAGCTTCACCTGGGCCCAGGTGGCGGCGCAGGTGGCGCGCTGGCAGGCCGCGCTGGCGAAGGAAAGCCTGGTTCCCGGCGACCGCGTGGCGGTGATGCTGAAAAACAGCGTCGAGTGGGTGATTTTCGACCAGGCCGCGCTGGCGCTGGGGCTGGTGACCGTGCCCCTGTACCTCGACGACCGCCCGGACAGCGCCGCTTACATCCTCAATCATGCCGGCGCCAAAATGCTGCTGGTCGAGGGCAAGTTCCAGCACAGGAAGCTGGCTGAAATCGCCGCATCAACCCCCGCCCTGCAGCGCATCGTCAGCCTGACCGCGCCGGAAAACGGGCTGGCGAACTGGAGCACGCGTTTCGTGGTGGCGGCCGACTGGCTGGCCGCGGCGGCCGCCACGCCGGTGCCCGAGCGCCATCCGGGCGCCGAAATGCTGGCCAGCATCGTCTACACCTCGGGCACCACCGGGCGCCCCAAGGGGGTGATGCTGACGCACGACAATCTGCTGTGGAACGCATTTTATGCATCGCAATGCGCGGATTTCGGGGCGCACGAGGTGTTCCTGTCCTTCCTGCCGATGTCGCACACGCTGGAGCGTACCGGCGGTTATTACCTGCCGATGCTGATCGGCGCCGAAGTCGCCTATGCGCGCTCGATCGCCCAGCTGGCGCAGGACCTGCAGGACATCCGCCCCACCGTGCTGATCTCGGTGCCGCGCATCTACGAACGGGTGTACGGACGCATCCAGGACGGGCTGGCGAAGAAAGGCCGCTTCGCCGGGATGCTGTTCAAGCTGGCGGTGCGGGTCGGCTGGCGGCGGTTCGAGCGTGCCCAGGGACGGGCCGGCTGGCATCCCGAACTGCTGCTGTGGCCGCTGCTGCATAAGCTGGTGGCGGGCAAGGCCGTCGCCAGGCTGGGCGGCCGGTTGAGACTGGCGATTTCCGGCGGCGCCGCGCTCTCGCCCGAGATCGCGCGCGTTTTCATCGGGCTGGGCGTGCCGATTTATCAGGGCTACGGGCTTACCGAAACCAGCCCGGTGGTGTGCGTCAACCGCCCCGATTCCAACGTCCCGGCCAGCATCGGCCCACCCTTGCCCGGTATCGAGGTGAAAATCGGCGAAAACGGCGAACTGCTCACGCGCAGCCGCTGCGTGATGCGCGGCTACTGGCAGGACGACGAAGCCACCCGCGCCATGATCGACGCCGACGGCTGGCTGCGCAGCGGCGACCAGGCCAGCGTGGACGCTGGCGGCCACTACACGATCGTCGGGCGGCTCAAGGACATCATCGTGCTGAGCAACGGCGAGAAGGTGCCGCCCAGCGAAATGGAGGCGGCCATCCTGCTCGATCCCCTGTTCGAGCAGGTGATGATCGTCGGCGAAGGCAGGCCCTGCCTGGCCGCGCTGGCCGTGCTCAACGAGGCGCACTGGCCGGATTTTGCCGCCAGCCTCAATGCCGATCCCCGGCATCCCGCCACCTTGCGCGACCCCAGGGTGGCGAAGGCGCTCGTCCAGCGCGTGGCCCGTCAGCTCAGGCATTTTCCGGGCTACGCCCAGATCCGCCGGGTGTACCCGGAGCTTGAGCCGTGGACGCTGGAAGACGGCCTGCTGACCCCCACGCTCAAGGTCAAACGCAAGCAGGTGCTCGATCGTTACCGCGCGGCGATCGAGGCGATGTATGCCGATTTCGCGCGCTGACTGCCCCTTGTTTCCGGAGACCCCCGATGTTTGCATTGCCCTTTAACCGTGTGACGCTCGGCCTGGCGCTGGCCGGATTCGCAGGGCTGAGCCACGCTGCCGGCTTCGCGCTGATCGAGCAGAACGCCAGTGGGCTGGGCAATGCCTATGCCGGCGCCGCCGCCGTGGCCGCGGACGCCAGCACGATCTATTTCAACCCTGCGGGCATGACGCTGTTGCCGGACCGGCAACTGGTGGTGGCGGGACACCTGATCAAGCCCCGGGCGGCGTTTTCGGGCGATGCTGTGTTCACTACACCGCCACTTAAGGACACGCCTGTTCCCGGTGGCCAGGGCGGCGATGCCGGCAACTGGGCGCTGGTGCCGAACGCCTATTTTGCGTACCGCCTGAGTCCGCAG
This sequence comes from Thiobacillus sp. 65-1059, assembly GCA_001897675.1. GTDB lineage: Bacteria > Pseudomonadota > Gammaproteobacteria > Burkholderiales > Thiobacillaceae > Thiobacillus. Next base: position 44,336 of record MKUE01000139.1, read on the forward strand.
GTGCATCTGGGCGTTGGCATCAATGCGCCGTTCGGGCTGGCAACCGAGTACGACCCGGATTGGGTCGGCCGCACCCAGGCCGTCAAGTCGGAACTGAAAACCGTCAACATCAACCCCTCCATCGCCTACAAGGTCAACGAAACCCTGTCGCTTGGCGCAGGACTGAGCATCCAGGCCATCAAAGCCGAGCTGACCAATTTTGCCGGGGCGCTCGGCACGGCAAAAGTGAAGGGCGACGACTACGGTTGGGGTTTCAATCTTGGGGCGCTCTGGCAGCCTGCGCCGGCCACTCGTGTGGGGTTCGCTTATCGTTCCGAAATCGACTATACGCTGGAGGGGCGGGCGACGTTTACAGGCAATGCGCTGGCAAACGGCGATATCACCGCGGATACAACCATGCCGGCCAGTGCTTCCTTGAGCCTATTCCACCGTTTGTCACCGAAGTTTGATCTGCTCGCCGATGTGACCTGGACCGGCTGGAGTGCATTCGACGCGTTGCGGATCGTGCGCACCAACGGCACGCTGTTGAGCTACACCCTCGAGAACTGGGAAGACATTCTGCGTTATTCGCTGGGGACGACCTGGCACATGAGTGACAAGCTGAGCCTGCGCGGCGGCGTTGCGTACGACGAGGCGCCGGTGTCGGATATCTACCGTACCCCCCGGATTCCCGATGGCGCCCGCACCTGGATCGCATTCGGCGGGCAGTACCGGCTCTCGAAACAGAGTGCGCTCGACTTCGGCTACGCCCATCTGTTCGTCAACGCCCCGGGCTTGCGGAGCAGCGACAACGGAACCACGCTCAACGGCGAATACGACAGCCAGGTCGACATCCTGAGCGCACAATACACGCATAGCTTCTGAGGCCGCCTTGAGCAATCCGATTCCCTTCGACAACCTGCTGACGCGCCTCGTCGCCGACAGCCAGGATATCGTTCTGTTGTGGCAGCTGGGCGTGCTGGCGGCATGCGCCCTGGCGGCCTGGGGCGCGATGCGGCTGGCGAGGCGCTATTTCGATGCGTCGCTCCCGCTCTGGTCCGCCGGCCGCGCGGGGATGCGCCGCGTCGGCTTCCCGCTGGCGATGCTGCTGGCGGTATTGCTGGGGCGCGACATCGCGCATCTCTGGCTGGCCAACACGCATCTGCTGAACCTGGCGGTACCGCTGCTGCTGGCGCTGGCGGGGGTGCGGCTGGCGGTGTACGCGCTGCGCTATGTGTTCGAGCCGCGCGCATCGCTCAGGCTGTGGGAGCGCACCGCCGCCTGGCTGATCTGGGGCGCGTTCGCGCTGCACATCACCGGCCTCCTGCCGCGCATCCACGCGGCGATGGAAGCGCTGTCGTTCCAGTCGGGCAGCCATCGCTTCTCGCTGTGGCTGCTGGTCCAGGCGGCGGCGGTGGTGGTGGCGGCGGCGATCCTGGCGCTGGCGCTGGCGCGCATCGTCGAAAGCCGCCTGATGGGCGTCACGCAGATGAACCTGTCGCTGCGGATGGCGCTGTCGAAGGCCGCGCGCACCGTGTTTCTGATCCTGGCGGTGCTGGTGGCCTTGCCGGCGGTGGGGATCGACCTCACCGTGCTGTCGGTGTTTGGCGGCGCGCTCGGCGTGGGCATCGGTTTCGGCCTGCAAAAAGTCGCCAGCAACTACGTTTCCGGCTTCATCATCCTGCTCGACCGCTCGGTGCGCATCGGCGATCTGGTGACGGTCGACAACAAATACGGCGAAGTCAGCCAGATCAACACGCGTTACACGCTGCTGAAAGCGCCCGACGGCACCGAGAGCATCGTCCCCAACGAAACCCTGATCACGCAGACGGTCGTCAACCATTCGCTGTCCAGACCCAATGTGCGGGTTGCATTGTCGGTGCAGGTGTCCTACGACAGTGATCTGGAACGGGCCGAGGCGTTGATGCTGGAGGCGGCGCACAGCCAGAGCCGGGTGATTTTCGACGACCCCGGCAGCTTGCCGAGGGTGTATCTGAAAGAATTTGCCGACAACGGCATCCTGCTGGAGCTGGCCGTATGGATCCGCGACCCCAGCGAAGGGCAGAACAATCTGCGTTCCGACATCAACTGGGCGATCTGGCGCCTTTTCCGCCAGGCGGGGATCGAAATTCCCTTCCCGCAGCGGGTGGTGCATTGGGCTTCGTCTTCAGGCCGGGACGCGGAAAATCATTGATTTTAATGTGGTTTTTGCGTATATTGGCGGACGATATTGTCCTTTTCATGGAACATGAGTTATGCAACTTGGTTTGATTGACCTGCCCTGGTGGGGTTATGTGCTGGTGGCCCTCGGCCTGACGCACGTCACCATTGCTGCGGTCACTATTTTTCTGCACCGTTCGCAGGCGCACCGCGCCGTCGATTTGCATCCTGTCGTCAGCCATTTCTTCCGCTTCTGGCTGTGGCTGACCAGCGGCATGGTGACCAAGGAATGGGTCGCCATCCACCGCAAGCACCACGCCAAATGCGACACCGCCGAAGACCCGCACAGCCCGCAGACCCGGGGCATCAAGAAAGTGTTCTGGGAAGGCGCCGAGTTGTATCGCGCCGAGGCCAAGGTGGCCGAGACGCTGGAAAAATACGGCCACGGCACGCCCGACGACTGGATGGAGCGCAACGTCTACAGCGGTCACTCGGCCGCAGGCATCTGGCTGATGATGGCGCTCAACCTCGTCCTGTTCGGCCCCATCGGCCTGACCATCTGGGCCGTGCAAATGGCGTGGATCCCGATCACCGCTGCCGGCATCATCAATGGTGTGGGCCATTACTGGGGGTATCGCAACTTCGCCTGCGAGGATGCCAGCACCAACATCTTCCCGTGGGGCATCCTCATCGGCGGCGAAGAGCTGCACAACAACCACCACGCCTACGGCAGCTCGGCGCGGCTGTCGAACAAGTGGTACGAATTCGACATCGGCTGGCTGTACATCAAGCTGATGTCCTACGTCGGCCTGGCCACCGTCCGCAAGGTGGCGCCGACGGTGAAGTGGCAGCCGGCCAAGCCGCTGTGCGATCTCGACACCCTGCAGGCCATCATCACCCACCGCTACGACGTGATGACCCGCTTCATGAGGAGCGTGCGCGCCGACAGCGCAGCGGAGATCGCCAAGCTGAAAGCCGGCGCGCATCTGCCGCAGAACTGGAACCTCGACAGTTTCCGCCGCTGGCTGCACAAAGAGCCCGCCGAACTCGCTGCGGCCGACAAGACCGAACTGGAGAGCCTGCTGGGCAAGAGCGAGCGCCTGCAAACGGTCTATCGCATGCGTCAGGAGCTGGCCGCCATCTGGGGACGTTCCACTGCCAGCCGTGAGCAGCTGCTGGAGCAGCTGCAGGCCTGGTGCAAGCGTGCCGAGGACAGCGGCATCCAGTCGCTGAAGGATTTCTCGGTGCGCCTGCGCTGTTATGCCTGATGCTTCCGGCAGCCTGTTGCGGGCTGCTCGGGCTAGCCGGGGGCGATGCCGCCCCGGCTGACGGCCAATAAAAAACCCGCCGAATCGGCGGGTTTTTTATTGGGGGAAACCCGCTTATTTCAGCTTGGTTTCCTTGTACATCACATGCTTGCGAGCCTTGGGATCGAACTTGCTGATCTCCATCTTCTCGGGCATGGTCTTTTTGTTCTTGGTGGTGGTGTAGAAGTGGCCGGTGCCCGCAGTGGACTCCAGCTTGATCTTTTCGCGTCCGCCTTTAGCCATGAAAGTTCTCCTTAAACTGCTTCGCCGCGGGCGCGCAGGTCGGCCAGGACGGATTCGATGCCGTTCTTGTCGATGGTGCGCAGGGCAGCATTGGACAGACGCAGACGAACCCAGCGGTTTTCGCTTTCGACCCAGAACCGGCGGTATTGCAGGTTGGGCAGGAAACGACGCTTGGTTTTATTGTTGGCGTGGGAAACGTTGTTCCCGACCATGGGCTTCTTGCCCGTCACGACACATACGCGAGCCATGATGCTGCTCCAGAAATTGAGGGTTAACCGGTGAGGGCTAACGAAAGGGTTAACCCGAGAACCGCGATTTATACCACAGCTCGCCGACGCGAGGCAAGTTCGGCCGGGCTCAGAGATGGCCCGCTTCCATGAACGAAAGCGAGGACGCGCCCGCGACGATGAAGTGGTCGAGCACGCGGATGTCCACCAGCGCCAGCGCATCCGCCAGCTGGCGGGTGAGGCTGCGGTCGGCCTGGCTCGGCTCGGCCACCCCGCTGGGGTGGTTGTGCGCCAGAATCAGCGCGGCGGCGTTATGCGCCAGTGCGCGCTTGATGATTTCGCGCGGGTAGACGCTGGTCTGCGTCAGCGTACCGCGAAACAGCTCCTCCACCGCGATCACCCGGTTTTGCGCGTCGAGAAACACGCAGCAGAACACTTCATACTCCCTGGCGCGCAAGATCAGCCGCAGATAGTCGCGCACGGCTGCGGGAGACGTCAGCGCGTCGCCCGCCTGCATGTCCTCGGCCAGGGTGCGCCGCGCCATTTCCATCACCGCCTGCAACAGCGCATATTTGGCTTCGCCGACGCCGGGTGCGGCGCAGGCCGATTCCTTGTCCGCCCGGCACAAGCCGCCCAACCCGCCGAAGCGCTCGATCAGTTCGCGGCCGAGGTCGACCGCGCTTTTGCCGACCACCCCGGTGCGCAGGAATACCGCGACCAGTTCGGCGTCGCTCAAGGTCGCGGCGCCCTGCCGCAGCAGCTTCTCGCGCGGTCGCGCGTCTTCCGGCCAGTCGCGAATCGCCATCCCCCCGCCCCTCCCGTAGAATGTCGCCATTGTCATGGAAAGCCGCGTGGGAATCGAGAGCGTGTCGCTGGCGTACAAAAAAATCATACTGGGCGTGACGGGGGGCATTGCAGCCTACAAGGCGGCCGAGCTGTGCCGGCTGCTGGCCAAGGCCGGGGCCGACGTGCGCGTGGCGATGACCGCCGCCGCGCAGCAGTTCGTCACCCCGCTGACGTTTCAGGCGCTGTCCGGCAAGCCCGTGCTGACTTCCTTGTGGGATTCGGCGAGCGGCGACGGCATGGAACACATCCACCTGTCGCGCGATGCCGACCTGCTGCTGGTGGCGCCGGCTTCGGCCGACTTCTTGGCCAGGCTTGCGCATGGTCGCGCCGACGACCTGCTGTCCACCCTGTGCCTTGCCCGCAGCTGCGGGCTTGCGGTTGCGCCGGCGATGAACCGCGAAATGTGGGCGGCCGCGCCGACCCGGCGCAATCTGGAGCAGTTGCGCGCGGACGGCGTGAGCGTGCTGGGGCCGGCCGCGGGCGAACAGGCCTGCGGCGAAATTGGCCCGGGACGGATGCTGGAGCCGGCCGACATTCTCGCGGCTTTGCCTGGCCTGCTGGGGGCCGGCCCGCTGGCGGGCAAACGCGTTTTGGTCACCGCCGGCCCCACTTTCGAGCCGATCGATCCGGTGCGCGGGCTGACCAACCTGAGCTCCGGCAAGATGGGCTATGCGGTGGCGCAGGCGGCAGCCGAGGCAGGCGCCGCGGTATGTCTGGTGTCGGGGCCGACCTGCCTTGCCGCGCCGGCGGGGGTGCGCCGCGTCGATGTGCAAAGCGCGGCCGAGATGCGCGCTGCGGTATTGCGTGAATTGCCAAGCGACGTGTTCATTGCGGTGGCGGCGGTGGCCGATTACCGGGTGGATGCCGCCGCGCCGCAGAAGCTCAAGAAAAGTGATGCCGGGCTGAACCTGCGCCTGGTCGCCAATCCCGACATCCTGGCCGAGGTCGCCGCCTTGCCCGGCGCCCCGTTTTGCGTGGGCTTCGCCGCCGAGACCGAGCGGCTGGCCGAGCATGCCGAAGCCAAGCGCATCCGCAAAAAGCTGCCGCTGCTGGTCGGCAACCTGGCACAGGACACGCTGGGACAGGACAGCGCCGAACTGCTGCTGTTCGATGACCGCGGCCGGCACCCGCTGCCGCGCGCCGACAAACTCACCCAGGCGCGCCGCCTGATCCGCCACCTTGCAACCCTGCTCAACTGACGAAATCCCGACGAATATGAAGATGGATGTGAAGATTCTCGACGCTCGCCTGCGCGATCAGCTGCCGCAGTACGCCACGCCGGGTTCCGCCGGGCTCGATTTGCGCGCCTGCATCGATGCCCCGATCATGCTTTCCCCCGGAGAAACCCGGCTGATTCCCACCGGGCTTGCCATCCATCTGGCCGATCCGGGCTATGCCGCGCTGATCCTGCCGCGCTCCGGCCTCGGCCACAAACACGGCATCGTGCTGGGCAATCTGGTGGGGCTGATCGACTCGGATTATCAAGGTCAGCTCATGGTTTCCGCCTGGAACCGCAGCCAGCAGGCGTTCGAACTCACGCCGCTGGAGCGGCTGGCACAGCTCGTCATCGTGCCGGTGATGCAGGCCGAATTCAATGTGGTGGACGACTTCGAGGCCAGCCGGCGTGGTGAAGGCGGGTTCGGCAGCACGGGCCGGCAGTAGCGTCGGGTTTTCTTGCACGACGAGCCCGCACTCCCGGCCGGCGGGTTTGCCGGGAGCCTGTGCGTCGGGGCATGGATTTTGCTGGGTAAAGCGCCATGTCGGCTGACTTACCGGAGCGAAATCGGGGGGCGGCCATTGCGGAGACGATAACTCTAAGAGGTTGAGCCTACTGGCGCATCCGTCATGTCCCACACGTCCGTATTGCGGTTTGGCCTGATCCTCGCCGCAGCCCTGGTGCTGCTGGCGGGGCTCGCCACGTTCGCGATCTACCAGTCGCGGCCGCAGGCGCAGCCCGCGCAGGAAGAGATCGGCAAGCCGGTGATGGCCGCGCAGATCGAGTTCCTGGCCGAGGCCATGCAGCGCAGTGCAGCGCGTATCGCCGCCCACCCGCAGACGCTGGCGTGTTTTGCCGGCGCCGCGCCGGACGTGTGCCAGGCCCAGGCCGCCAACCTGCACGCCTTGAATCAGGATGCCACCGTGCTGTTCGTCACCGACGGTCAGCGCCAGCTGCTGCCGGGTTTCCTGCCCGGCGACGCCCGGCGGCTGCTGGCCAGCAATGCCGGCCGCGGCGACACCGGGGCGACCGCCACCGCCACCTTCAATCTTTCCCTGTCGCATCCGGTGGTGGACGGCGACGGCAAACGGCTGGGGGTCGTCATCGTCGAGCAGAGCGTGCCGCAGCTGCAGGCCCTGTTCGACACCCTGCCGCTGCCGGATGCCGCCGCCTACGCCGAACTGCAGCAAAGCCTGCCGGGCGATGCGTCGGTGGTGCTGATGCGGCGCGGCAATCAGGCGATCAAGCGCCACGCCCACCCTACCCAGATCGCGCTGGCGGGGACGCCGTGGCAGATCGCCGTGTGGCGCCCGGTCACGCCGGTGGTTGAAAGCGTGGCGCCCTATGCGCTGGGCTGGCTGGTGGCCAGCCTGGTCATCGCCATCCTGGTGATGGCCACGGTTCTGGCGGTACGCAACCGCGTCAGCGACAATCTGCGCATGCTGGTGAAATTCACCAACGACCTGCGCCAGCAGCGCCTGCGTACCCACTATCCGGTCAGCCTGACGGAATTCCAGACGCCGCTCGAGACCATGCAGAAGCTTGGCAGGGTGATGCTGGGGCGGCAGAAAGAGGCGACGTCGCTGGCGCGGATCGATCACCTGTCGCAAGTCAACAACCGGCGCAGCTTCGATGAAAAGCAAAAGGAATTGTTCGCCACCCTGAAGGATGGCTGGTCGCACAGCCTGCTGATCCTCGACATCGACAACTTCAAGCAGGTCAACGACACCTTCGGCCACGAGGCGGGCGATCAGCTCATCATCAAGTTCGGCAATGCGCTCAAGGCCTGCCTGCGCAACAGCGATTTCATCGCCCGTCTGGGCGGCGACGAATTCTGCGTGCTGTTCCCCTATACCCCGCTGGACCGCGCGCAGGAACTTGCCGAGCGCCTGCGCGCCAACATGCCGGAAAGCGTGGAGCTCATTCCAGGTGTGACGCAGAAATTGTCGTGGAGCGGGGGCTTGTCCGAATACAGCCGCGACGACAAGGAAGAAAACGAAGCGCTGGCGCGCGCCGATGCGGCATTGCTGGAGGCCAAGCGCGGCGGCCGCAACGCCACGCGGATCAGGGCCGCCGCCTGAGCGTGGCTGTTGCCGCTTTAGCGGCTGTACAGCCACGGCCTGCCCCTCGCGGGTAGAACCCGGCCGCCAGCAGGGTGGCGCCCAGGATGCCCCAGAGCGCCAGCACCGGCGCATTGCCCCAGCGCACATAGGGCGTGCTGCCGGCATAGGCCTGGATTTCGCCGGCGAGGCTGCCGGCTACAAACAGCGGCAGGCTGGCCAGCATGCGGCCTTGCGCATCGATGATCGCGGTGACCCCGGTATTGGTGGCGCGCAGCATCATGCGTCCGCTTTCCAGCGCGCGCATCTGCGACATCTGCGCGTGCTGCCAGGGCGCGAACGAATCGCCGAACCAGGCCAGATTGCTCATGTTCACCAGCACGCTCGCGGCGGGAAGCTGGCGGATGATTTCCTCGCCGAAGGCGTCCTCGTAGCAGATATTGACCGCCACCCGCTGGCCGCCGATGGCGAGCGGATGCTGGTCGATCGCGCCGCGCGCGAAATCCGACAGCGGAATGTGCAGCACCCGGATAATCCAGCCCCACACGGCCTTCAACGGAATGGTTTCGCCGAACGGTACCAGGTGCACCTTGTGGTAGCGCTGGCTGGGCGCGCTGCCGAGGCTGATCGCGCTGTTGTAGTAAGCGCCCTGCGGCGAGCCGGTCGGCAGCCCGGCCAGCACGTCGCCGCCGTTTTTCCGGCCGATCGACGCCAGCGCGGCGCGATAGCTGGTGGGGAGGTCGGCTTCGAACAGCGGCAGCGCGGTTTCCGGCAGCACGATCAGCTGCGCGGGCGAGGCGGCTGCCATGCGCGCGTAGCTTTCCAGGGTGGCGCGGGTTTTCTCCGGCTGCCATTTCATGTCCTGCGGGATGTTGCCCTGCAGCAGCGCGACCGTTGTCGGCGTCCCGTCCGGTGTGGTCCACATGATGCCGCGCAAGCCTTGGCCGCCGACCCCCAGCGCCACGAGGCAGGCGGCTGCCCATAATTTCGGCCTTGCGCGGCGCGGACTGGTCAGCATCCATGCCAGTCCTGCCGCCGCAAGCGCCAGCAGGAACGACACGCCATACACGCCGAACAGCGGTGCGAAGCCCGCCAGCGGGCTGGTGGGAACTTGCGAATAGCCCATCACCAGCCACGGAAAGCCGGTGAAAATCCAGCCGCGCACCCATTCCGACGCGCCCCACAGCAACGGCATCAGCACCAACAAACGCAGCGCCGGCGGGATGCGCCAGCGCTTATGCCCTGCAGGGTACGCTTGCAGGGCGCCGACTGCGGCCGGGAACAGCGCCAGGAACGCGCAAAACAAAAAGGTCGCCAGCGTCGCCAGCCATGCCGCCATGCCGCCGTATACTGACAGGCTGACGAATACCCAGCTCACCCCGGCGATGAAAAAGCCCAGCCCCCACGCCAGGCCGATGAGGAAGCCTGCGCGCATCGAGGGCGTACGCGCCAGCAGCCCGAACAACACGGCGAGGCTCGCCGCCGGCAAGAGCCAGAACTCGAACGGAGCGAAACCGGCGACGGCCAGCGCCCCGCCAAGCAGGCTGACGAGCAGGATCGGAAAGGACGCGCGCGGCATGGCGGGCGGGCTAGCCGTCGCTGCGGCGTCGATCAGTGCGGGGCCTCAAAATCGATATGGCCGTCGATCAGCGTATAGCGCACCCGGCCCTGCATCGGGTGCTTGAGGAAGGGTGTGTTGTCGCCCTGGCTGGCCAGGGCTTGGGGGGTGACGACCCATTCGGCGGCCTCGTCGAAGATGCAGATGTCGGCGTAGCTGCCGACCGCCAGATTGCCGCCGGGAACCCCCAGGATCTGCGCCGGTTTCCATGAAATCAGATCGATCGCCTGCAGCAGCGGCACGCCCATCTCGCGCGCCCATTTCAGCGTCAGCGGCAGCAGCAGTTCGACGCCGGATGCGCCCGGCGCGGATTCGCCGAACGGTACCTGCTTGGCATCCTCGTCGACCGGCGTGTGGTCGGAGCACAGCGCGTCGATGGAGCCGTCGCGCAGCGCCTCGCGGATGGCGTCGCGGTCGCGCAGGCTCCTCAGCGGCGGCACCAGATGCAGGTGCGAGTCGAAACTGACGAGGTCGTTTTCCGACAGGTGCACGTGGGGCGTGGCGACGTCGCAGGTGACCGCCAGGCCCTGCGCCTTGGCGGCGCGCACCATCGCGATGCTCTCGCGCGCCGACAGCCGGGCCAGATGGATGCGGGCGCCGGTTTCGCGCGCCAGTTGCAGAATCGTTGCCAGCGCCACCGTCTCGGCCAGAACGGGAATGCCGGGCAGGCCCAGTCGCGATGCGACCGCGCCGTCGTGCGCCACTCCGCCGCGCGCCAGCGACACATCCTGCGGCCGCAGCCACAGGCTGAAGCCGAAGGTGGCTGCGTATTCCATTGCGCGCAGCAGCACCTGGTTGTTGGCCATCGGTGCGTCGGCCTGGGTGAAGGCGCGGCAGCCCGCCTCGGTCAGTTCGGCCATCTCGGTCAGCATCTTGCCTTCGAGTTTTTGCGTCATGGCGCCGATCGGATAGACGCGCGGTCCCGGCAGGTTTTTGGCGCGGAATTTCAGCATTTCCACCAGCCCCGGCTCGTCCAGTGGCGGGTCGGTGTCGGGCGGGCAGGCCAGCGAGGTGATGCCGCCCGCCGCTGCGGCGAGCATTTCGGATTCCAGCGTGGCGCGGTATTCAAAGCCGGGTTCGCGCAGGCGCACCGACAAATCCACCAGGCCGGGGCAGACGACGAGGCCGCTGGCATCGAGGGTGCGGTTGGCGTGGAAGTCGGCGGGTGCAGCGCCGATGCCGACGATCTTGCCGGCGGCGACGTAGATATCGGCGACTTCGTCGCGCGCGCTCATCGGGTCGATCACACGCCCGTTGCTGATCCGGATTTTCATGCCGTTCCCCCCGCCAGCAGCGCCATCACCGCCATCCGCACCGCAATGCCGTAGGTCACCTGCGGCAGGATCACCGACTGCGGGCCGTCGGCCACTTCGGAGTCGATTTCCACGCCGCGGTTCATCGGCCCGGGGTGCATCACGATCGCGTCCGGCTTGGCGAGCGCGAGCTTGTCCGGCGTCAGGCCGAAGAACTTGAAATATTCCTGGCTGCTCGGCAGCAGTGCGCCTTTCATGCGCTCGTTCTGCAGGCGCAGCATAATGATCACGTCGCAGCCGGCAAGCCCCGCTTCCATGTCGTGGAACACCTTGACGCCCATCTGTTCGACCCCGGTGGGGAGCAGGGTTTTCGGGCCGATGACGCGCACCTCCGGTACCCCCAGCGTGGTCAGCGCGTGGATCTGCGAGCGCGCCACGCGCGAATGCAGCACGTCGCCGACGATGGCCACGGTCAGGTTGTGGAACTCGCCCTTGTAGCGGCGGATGGTGAACATGTCGAGCAGGCC
>MKUE01000140.1 GCA_001897675.1 Thiobacillus sp. 65-1059
CGACGACTACGGCCCGGTCAAGGCCGACCTGCCCGGCCGCCACAACGGCGTGCTGGTGTCGCAGGACAACGGCGAAGCGGTGGCCTACGCGCTGTGGAAGCTGGAAGACCGCGGCCGCATGTTCGTTTCGCCCGGCGACAAGCTGTACGAAGGCATGATCATCGGCATCCACAGCCGCGACAATGATCTGGTGGTCAACCCGATCAAGGGCAAGCAGCTCACCAACGTGCGCGCCTCCGGCACCGACGAGGCAGTGCGCCTGACCACGCCGATCAAACTGACGCTCGAATCCGCGGTGGAGTTCATCGACGACGACGAACTGGTGGAAATCACCCCGAAATCGATCCGCATCCGCAAGCGCCATCTGCAGGAACACGAGCGCAAGCGCGCCAATCGCGCGGCGGCGTAATGCAAAACCCGGCCGGCGCCGGGTTTTTTCATGGCGGCACGGGTAAAATCCGCGCATGCATCCTGTCGAAATCGGCCTCTTCGCCGGCCTTGCCGCCCTCGTTCTCCTGACTGTTTTCCTGCTGCTGCGCATGCGTGCGCTGCAGCGCGAACAGGCCGGGCTGCCCGCGCTGCTGGCGCAGGACATGGAGGCCCGTCACCGCGCAGTGCTGACCGACTTGCATGCGGGGCTGTCGCAGCAATCCGATCGCATGCAAACCCAGCTGGCGGCCTTGCAGATCGCGCAGGCCGAGCGCTTGGCCGAGACGCGCGAAACCGTCACCGGCCAGTTCGGCCAGTTCCAGACCGCGATGCTGGAAAAGCTCATCGAACAGGGGCGCGCCGAGCAAAGCCTGCTGCAGGACACGCTGAAGCATATGACCGCGCAGTTCAGCGAGCGCGTGCAGCAGTTGTCGCAGACGGTCGATGGCCGCCTGAATGAAATCTCCGGCAAGGTGGCCGAGCGGCTCGACGAGGGCTTCAAGAAAACCAACGAGACGTTCACTTCGGTGATGTCGCGGCTGGCGGTGATCGACGAGGCACAAAAGAAAATCGAAGGACTCGCCTCCAACGTCGTGTCGCTGCAGGAAATCCTCGGCGACAAGCGCTCGCGCGGCGCTTTCGGCGAAGTGCAGCTGGAAGCGCTGGTGAGGAACAGCCTGCCACCCGACGCCTATGTCTTCCAGCACACCCTGAGAAGCGGCGCACGCGCCGACTGCGTGCTGATCCTGCCGGAGCCGACTGGCACGGTATGTGTCGACGCCAAGTTTCCGCTGGAAAACTACAGCCGCATGTTCGACGACACGCTGCCGGCGGCCGAGCGCGAGGCGGCGCGGCGGCAGTTCAAGGCCGACGTCAAGAAACACGTCGACGACATCGCCGCCAAATACATCGTCACCGGCGAAACCTCCGACGGCGCGGTGATGTTCCTGCCGGCCGAAGCGGTGTTCGCCGAAATCCACGCCTACCATGCGGATCTGGTCGAGCATTCACAGAAAAAGCGGGTGTGGCTCACCTCGCCGACCACGCTGATGGCGGTGCTGAATACCGCACGCGCAGTAATCCGCGATTCGGAAACGCGGCGCATGGCGCACGTGATCAAGGATGAATTGAGCAAGCTGGCGAAGGATTTCGCGCGCTTCGACGAGCGCATGAAAAAGCTCGCCTCCCACATCGAGCAGGCCAACAAGGATGTCAGCGAGGTGCGCATTTCCAGCGACAAGATCAGCCGCCGTTTCCTGCAGATCGAACGGGTCGAACTCGAACATCCGGACGCAGGCGCCGCGCGCCTGCTCGACGTCGACGAATGAGCTGGTTTTCCGGCTGGCGCCGCAACCGCATTCTCCGGCACCACCTCGTACCGTTCGCCGCATTCCAGGCTGCGGTCGAACGCCTGCCGATCCTGCGCGGGCTGACCTCCGACGAACTGGCGCACCTGCGCGAAGCCGCCAGCCTGTTCATCCACGACAAGACCTTCTCCGCCGCCGGCGGCGCCGAAGTCGACGATGCCATGCAGCTCGGCATCGCCGTCCAGGCCTGCTTGTTGACCCTCAACCTCGACGAAGACAGCTACCGGGGCTGGAACGAGATCATCCTCTACCCCGACGAATTCCTGCGTCCGCGGGTGGAGATGGACGAGGCCGGCGTCGTCCACCATACGCGCGACATCCTGGCCGGCGAGTCCTGGCACGGCGGTCCGCTGGTGCTGTCGCTCGCCGACGTCGAAGCGAGCGGCCGGGCCGACGGCTTCAACGTGGTGCTGCACGAATTCGCGCACAAGCTCGATATGCTGAACGGCGACGCCAACGGCTTTCCGCCGCTGCACCGCGGCATGGATTCCGCCAGTTGGGCGCGCGACTTCAGTGCGGCCTATGCCGACCTGTCCGCGCGCGTCGATAACGGCGAAGACACCGCGATCGATCCCTACGCCACCGCCAACCCCGCCGAGTTTTTTGCCGTGCTGAGCGAAGTGTTTTTTGAAACGCCGCACGTGCTCGATGCGGAATACCCGGCGATTTACCGGCAACTGCAGCAGTTTTATCGCCAGCACCCGCTGCGCCGGTCGGAAAGCCGGGCATGACCGCAAGCCTCCGCCAAACCGCCGCACGCATGGACGGCATCGCGCCGTTCCATGTGATGGATATCCTGGCGCGGGCGCAGGCGCTGGAAGCCGCCGGACGCGACATCATCCATCTTGAAATCGGCGAGCCGGACTTCGCCACGCCGAAGCCCATCGTCGCGGCCGGAATCGCGGCGCTGCGCGCCGGGCACACGCACTACACCGGCGCACTCGGCCTGCCCGCCCTGCGCGAAGCCATCGCCGGATTTTATGCCGCTCGCTGGCAGGCTGCGGTCGACCCCGCACGGATCGTGGTGACGCCCGGTGCTTCGGGAGCCTTGCTGCTGACGCTGGGCCTGCTGGCCGGCCCCGGCGACGAAGTGCTGATGGCCGACCCGGGTTATCCCTGCAACCGCCATTTCGTCCGCTTTTGCGACGCCCGCGCAGTCACCGTTCCGGTCGATGCCGACAGCGGCTTTCAACTCACCCTCGAATCCGTCGAGCGCCATGCCACTTCGGCCACCCGCGCCGTGCTGATCGCCAGCCCGTCCAATCCCACCGGCACCGCCATTTCCCCCGACGAGCTCGCACGCATCCGCGACTGGTGCCGCGCACAGGGCGTGGCCCTGATCGTCGACGAGATCTATCTGGCGCTCACTTACGACGGCAGCGAGCACAGCGCCGCACGCTGGGACGACGTATTCGTCATCAACAGTTTTTCCAAATATTTCTCGATGACGGGCTGGCGGCTCGGTTGGCTGGCCGCTCCCGCCTGGGCCATGCCGGCACTGGAACGGCTGGCGCAGAATCTGTTCCTGGCGGCCGCCACCCCGGCACAGCATGCGGCACTGGCAGCATTCTCGCCCGCAACCCTGGATGAACTCGAAAACCGCAAGGCCGAGTTACGCGCCCGCCGCGATTTTCTGCTGTCCGCCTTACGCGAGCGGGGCTTCGATATTCCGCTGACGCCGCAGGGGGCGTTTTACCTGTATGCGGATTGCAGCCGCCTCACCGCGGACAGCCACGCATTCGCCAATCTTTTACTCGAACAGACGGGCATTGCCGCAACGCCTGGAGTCGATTTCGGTTCGCATCGCGCGGCACGCCACATCCGCTTTGCCTACACCCAGCCTCTACCGCGGCTGGCCGATGCGATGACGCGGCTCGATCGTTTTTTGCAGGCATAAAAAAACCGGCCCGAAGGCCGGTTTTACGTTCCGTGCCCGGAATTACTGGGCGGGAGCGGGAGCAGCAGCATCAGCAGGCGCTTCGGCGGCAGGCGCTTCGGCAGGAGCAGCGGCGTCAGCAGCCGGGGCTTCAACGGCGGGAGCAGCAGCTTCCGGAGCCGGAGCTTCAGCAGCAGGCGCTTCGGCGGGAGCAGCGGCTTCTTCTTTTTTGCCGCAAGCGGCCATGGAAACAGCCAGCAGAGCAGCCAGGAGGACGGAATATTTCATTTAATTTCCCTTTACTTACGAATATAAAAACCCACACCAGAGATCGGTCCGGGACTTGTGATCCAGCCGACGCGCGGAATTCTAACAAAACCGTAAAAGAAAACCACAATCTACTAAAAAATTGATTTGGCGCGTCCCGGATGTTGCCAAATCGCAACAAAACGGCTTTGGTGCATTATTTTCTGGGCGTTTCGATGAACTCTCCCGGCTGGGTGCCAGGGCGCAATTTACCTTGATACAAAAAGCCGGCGCCATAGCGGCGGCCGCCATCCGGCGCGGTGATCAGCTCATTTTCGCTCCAGATCCAGACATGGCCGTCACGGGTGTCGAGGACAAACGCGCGCGCCCCGCCCTTGCCGCCCTCGGCACCTGCCAGCGGCAGCGCCTGATAGCGTTCATTCTCGGCCAGCGCACCCGTTGATAGCGTCAGCAGCCCCAGCAGCACCCATCCTGTCCGCATCGCGTGTCCTTTCATTTGCTTGTGCCCTTGACAGCGGACGCTTCCCCGTGCACCCCGGCTTGCTGCGAAGCGGCGTCCTTCGGGGTAAAAAGCGCGGCCACCGCGGCTGCGTCCAGCACATATTCATGGTTGCAGATATCGTCGTGAACCCGGATTTCACCCTGCTCGGCGATAATGGCCTCGCATTCCGCCTGTCCCACGCCGCGCAGCATGGAATGGATTTTGGCCGCGTCATACGGGCAGTGATAGCTGACCGGGCGAGGATCGTACACCCGCACATCCTCCTCCGGGAACAGGCGCTCGATCAGCTTGATCGCGCCGAGCCCGAGCAGTTCGTCCGCCCGCACCGTGTCGGCCAGGATCTGCATCCGGTTCCAGCCGTCCGCATCGCGCGCGGCCGCCCCCGGCAGCGCCTGCAGGAACAAACCGGCGGCTGTTTCGCGGCTGGCCGCCAGCCACAGGCGGGTGGGCAATTGTTCGGACTGCGCCAGATAATGCTCGAACACCGCGGCCAGGGTCTCGCCTTGCAGCGGCACATGGCTCTGATAGGGCTGGCGCATGTCGGCGGTGTCGAGCGTCAGAGTCAATGCGCCGTCGCCCAGCAAGGCCGGCACGCTGCCCGCCGCCAGGTCCGGAACGGTGCGCGCCACGCCGCGCAGGCGCAATTGTTCATCGCAATCCATCACCAGCAGCGATACTTCGCCGGCGCCGCGCAACTGAAACGTCAGCCGCCCCGCCTGCTTGAGGTTGGCGGTGATCAGCGTGGTCACCGCCGCCAGCTGGCCCAGCATTTCAAGGGCAGGTTCCGGATAATCGCGCCCAGCCGTCATCTCGCGCCAGGCCGATCCCAATTGCACCCAGGCGCCACGGATGTCGAGCTGTTCGAACAGGAAACTGCGCACCCGGCTGGGCTGAGCGTGCAAGGCGCTCAATTGAGTTGCACCCGCTCGCCCCATGGCACCATGCCCTTGCCCTTGACCAGCCAGATCACCGGGTAGTTGGGCGGCAGCCTGGGAAAGTCGCCTTCGGCATCGGTGAAATACACCAGCATGTCGGGGCTGCGGTTTTCGTGCTCGACCCAGTCGAACACCGGACGGAAATCGGTGCCGCCGCCGCCGTCGAGGCCGGCGGGAAGCTGCATGGTGTCCCAGGGCTCGAATTCCCACGGTGCGTTTCCGGCCACATGGTTGTCGCACGCCAGCAGCGTCACCCTGGCGCGCACCTGGCCCTTGAGCGCATCGAGCTCGGTGACGAATTCGCGCAGTTCGTCGTCGCTGATCGAGCCACTGGTATCGATCGCCGCCACCACCTCGATGCCCTCGCTCGACAGGCGCGGCAACAGCGCGTCGCCTTCGCGGCGCGAAGGCCGCCGCCACGAATAGTCGTCGCGCTGGTTGACCGCGAAGAAGCGCGCCAGCAAGGCGCGCCACGGCAGACTCGGGGCCAAAAGGCCGTCGACCCAACGCATCATCGACTGGGACAGTTTGCCGGCCTGGCGCGCCGCCTGGGCGGCGGCGGCCAGCCGGTTTTTCCATTGCTCGGCGAGTTCCTCGCGTTCGCTGGGCGACAACTCGTTCGGCTTCTGCGAGGCCTGGCTGCCACTGCCCTGCTGCTGTTCTGCCTCGCTCTGGCCTTCCTTGCCCTGGCCACCGGCCTCGCCGCCCTCGGGGTCGTCCTGGCGTTCGTCCTGATCGGGGCTGGCGCCTTGCTCGTTGTCGTTGTCGAACAGGTGCTGGTCGAAGGATTCTTCCGGGGTATCTTCCGGAATCAACGGATAGATTTCTTCGGCCGACAGCGTCATGAAGTTCTGGTCGGCGAGGATGCCGTGCAGCGGCGGCTTCAGGCCTTCCTCGATCAGGATCAGATTCACCGCGTGGTCGCAGGCCACATCCCAGCGCCGCTTCATCCGGTGGTTGCGGCGCTGGGGATGGCCCATGGCGCAGTGCATCGCTTCGTGTGCGAGTACGAACTGCGTCTGCGCCAGGGACAGGTTTTCGACGAACTTCGGATTGAAATAAAACGCCTGCGCATCGGTTCCCGTTGTGGAGCACCAGTCGCCGCCGACCTTCAGCGGCAGGTGCATCACCAGCGCACCAAGAAACGGGCGCTCCATGATGAGACGGGTGCGCGCGGCCGCCAGCTTGGTGAGGATGGGCTGCAGTGCGGCGTCAGGCTGATCGGCCATGGATCAATGCTCGTAGAGAACCAGGTCGGTGATGCTGTTGGCCCACTCGGCGAATGCCGGCACGGCGAACAGCGGACGGCCCACCGCGCGGTGCAGGTCGGACACCAGCATGACGCCCATTTCGCGCTGCGGGAAACGCTGCGCATATTTGAGGATGTTGCCGTATACCGCCGCAGCGTTGCCGCTGTCGGCGGCCTGCAATGCGCGCCGCACCAGCGCCGCGGCGACGCCATACTGCAGGTCGATGCCTGCGGGCACTTCGGCATCCGCGCCCGCGATGATGGCATCGAGATCGGGCATCTGCGCCATGTTGTCGACGAAGGTTTTCAGCTCCAGGCCGGCTGACTGGCCGACGCAGGCCTGCAGCGAATCGGCCAGCAGTTCGGTCCTGTCGAATTTCTGCAGCGCGCGGTGGGCATACTCCCACGAGCGCGGGCTGGGAAAGGCGATCGGCGTGTGCGCCGGGTCGAAACTGAACAGCAGGTCGGGACGGAAGCGCAGGAAGGCGATGACCCGCGGATCGATATCCTCGCTGTGCGCCCAGTCCACCCAGTCGTCCAGATTCACCTCGACTTCATAATGGGTGAAGCGGTTGGCCAGCGGCGCCGGCATGGCGTAGGTCACGCCACGGTCGCCCTGGCGGTTGCCGGCGGCGAAGATCACCCAGCCGTCGGGCACCCGGTACTCGCCCAGGCGGCGGTCGAGGATCAGCTGGTAGGCCGCCGCCGACACGGTGGGCGGCGCCGAAGTGATTTCATCGAGGAACAGGATGCCCGACGGGCCATGGCGCCCGGCATCCGGCAAGACCGAGGGTATCGACCACTCGACCAGCTGGCCGCTGCGGAACGGAATGCCGCGCAAGTCGGTCGGCTCCATCTGCGACAGGCGGATGTCGATCAACGGCACGCCATGCTGCTGGGCGATCTTGGCGACGATCTGCGACTTGCCCACGCCCGGCGGCCCCCACAGCATCACCGGGGTATGGTGGCCGTCGGCGGCGCTGTCGAATTCGCGGTCGAGGATGGTTTCGATGTGGGAAGGGCGCATGGTCGATCAGAACAACGGTTGGGTCTTGAATGATAATCGCTCGCGGACTCGCATTCCAGCCTCACCCTTGCTTGAGGTGGGGGGATTTTGTTACCGTGGAACGCAACTCGACCATTTGTTGGATGCAGCATGAATTTTTGCAGTGAATGCGGCAGCGCAGTGGTGCTGCGCGTGCCGTCCGGCGACCACCTGGCTCGCCATGTATGCCCCGGGTGCGGCGCCATCCATTACCAGAATCCCAAGATGGTGGTCGGCTGCATCCCCGAGTGGGAAGACAAGGTGCTGCTGTGCCGCCGCGCCATCGAACCCAAATACGGTCTGTGGACGTTGCCGGCAGGCTTCATGGAAAACGGCGAGACCACGCTCGAGGGCGCTGCGCGCGAAACCTGGGAGGAAGCCGGGGCGCGCATCGAAGTCGGCGGCCTGTACACCCTGTACAACCTGCCGCACGTCAATCAGGTTTATTTCCTGTTCCGCGCCCGCCTGCTGGATCTGGATTTTCAGCCCGGCATCGAATCGCTCGAAGCCAGATTGTTCGCCGAAGCTGAAATTCCCTGGGACGAAATTGCCTTCCGCACCGTACGTGCCACGCTGGAGCAGTATTTCAGCGACCGCCGCGCCGGCTCATTCGACTTTCATTTCGGCGACATCCGCACGCGCTGAGGCCCTGGCTCAGGCGGCGGCGGCGAACTGCTCCCGCCCCACCACATCCATCCCCACGCGCAGCCAGCCTTCGTGGCTTTCCTGCACCTCGCCCAGCCGCAGGCGGTACACCGTATCGCCGTCACGCAGCATCAGCGGCGCACCCAGACGGTAATGGGTCCGGGGAATCAGCAGATTGCTGACGCCCTGATCAGGGTGGGTCATCGGCAGAAAGAGCGCCCAGGTCTTGTCGCACGTGGCGCCCGGCACATCCGTTTCGGAATAGATTTCCACCCGCTTGGGATGGCGCGACAGGCGTTGCGTACCCACCAGATACTGGCCGTCCTCCTGGCGATTCCAGCGTATCGCCAGCAATTGCCAGACGTTTTCCGATGGATCCCAGCTCACTACCACCAGGCGGCCATGCGGCAGCGCCGGCTCCTCGGACAGCGCAAAGCCCATGCCTTCCGCGCTCTCGTCGCGCAGCATCCAGGGTTCCAGGGCCGGGCGCTCCCTGGCGGCTTCGGGCTGGGCCAGCGCCGCCAGAATGTTGTCCATCCCTGTTGCCACCCAGACCCGGCCGAAACGATGCGTGCGCTGACGGCTACGGCGAATGCCGCCGCGTTCGATCAGACTGGCCATCTGGCGGGTGAGCCCGTTATCCGTCTCCGCCGCCGGGGCTTGATCCAGCGATTTCAGGTAATCGACCAGCGGGCGCAGGGCAAAGTAGCGTAGCCGGCGGCCCTGCACCCATTCACTGTCCAGCATGCAGGCGCCTTCGCTCAGCGAAAGGTCCACCATATGCGTGTGCAGTTCGCGTTGCGGCAGGGTCGCAGGCAGAGGCAAGGGCTCGTAGCCCTCGATAATCTGCGCAATCGATTCGATTTCCTGCGCGCGGTAGCCCAGCGGATGCACCAGGCCCATCAACACCACCAGCGTGTACTCGCGCGCGCAATGCGTGGCGCGCGCGTTGATCAGCACTTCCTGCATGGCGAAGCCGTCGCGTTCGACCAGACGATAAAGCTTGTGCACTCGCCGCCAGGCCGACGCGGGCGGATTGCGCGCCTGATGATAGTCCCAGCGCATGACCAGGCCGGCGTAACGCAGCGCACGGGTGGCGATCGCGGCGGCAAACGGTTTGAGTTCCGCGCTGCCCCGATTCCGGTAGGCCTGTTTCAGCATGCCGAGCCAGGCTTCCGCCAGCAGCGACCAGAATATCCATGACTCGCGCCACAGCGCCTGGCGCGCCAGGCGAAACGCGGCCTGATTGCGCACATACTGCTCGACGATGCGCAGTTGCAGCGGCAGGCCCGCCTCTTCCAGCTTCATCAGCGATTGCATGCGGCCGAGGGAAGCCGCCTCATTCTCCGCGTTGAAACGCTCCAGCCCTTCGACCAGCGCATGATGCGCATCGTAATCCGAATCCGCATGCAGGTTTTTCAGCCATTTCTCGGTCGCCTTCACGGATGCGAACGGCGATCCCGCTTCAGTTTTTCTGCGGCGGGTGATCGCGCCCAACATTTCAAAGAAATCACTCATGGCTGGCGTCGGCTTGTAACGGATGCCTGCTGACCTGCACCATTTGTGCCAAACGCAAGGCCGGGGAGCACCCATGTCAACGCATTGGTTTTGTTCGGATTGGGCTAGGCTTCCCGCACGCCGAGCCGGCCGGATTAACGAAAAACCGACACTTGTTGATGAAGCCACATCAATCCGGCTGCGCCGGCGCAGCCGCTTCCGGCGCCCCGCACAAACCAGGATGAACCCGCTACAATGCGCGCCGTGGAGGTGTGGCCGAGCGGTTTAAGGCACCGGTCTTGAAAACCGGCGATGGCGCAAGCCATCCGTGAGTTCGAATCTCACCGCCTCCGCCAGCCGAATGACCGGGACGCCCCAGCAGGGCGTTTTTTGTTGTGCCGCCCCAACTGATGCGAGAATCCACGGATGGCGCATACCTTGCCTCTCACCCCTCGCAACCACGACCGCGACAGCGCGGGGATGACCTATGTCTATCCCGTCGTGTCGCGCCGCGCCGGCGGGGTGTCGGTCGGAATCAATCTCAACCCGGACAACGCGTGCAACTGGGCGTGCGTGTATTGCCAGGTGCCGGACCTGACGCGCGGCACAGCGCCCGAAATCAACCTGGTACAACTGGAAACCGAACTGCGCGCGATGCTGACCGCCATCCTCAACGGCGATTTCATGCAAGCGCGCGTTCCCGCAGGGTCACGGCGCCTCAACGACATCGCGCTGTCGGGAAATGGCGAGCCGACCAGCGCCAAAGCCTTTCCGCAAGTCATCGAACTGATCGGCCGGGTGATGGCGGACTTCGATCTGGCCGGCAAGATCAAGCTGGTGCTGATCACCAACGGCAGTCTCGCGGACCGCCCTCGCGTGCAGGACGGCCTGAAAAAAATGGCGGCCTTGAATGGCGAAGTCTGGTTCAAGTTGGACCGCGCAACCGCAAGCGGCATGCGCAGCATCAACCAGACCCGGATTTCACCCGACAGGCAGCTCGAGCGGCTAGCCGTGGCCGCGCATCTGTGTCCGACCTGGCTGCAAACCTGCATGTTCGCGCTCGATGGCGCGCCGCCTTCCGACGCGGAACAGGCGGCCTACCTGTCAGTCGTCGAACGCATCCGGATGCGGCAGATTCCGCTGCAAGGCGTGCTGCTGTATGGCCTCGCGCGGCCATCGATGCAGCCGCAGGCCGACCGCCTGTCCGCGCTGCCCGCCGCGTGGCTCGAAGCGTTTGCCGAGAAAATCCGTGCGGCCGGCCTGCCGGTAAAGGTGTCGCCATGATCCACGGCATCGGCACCGACCTGCTCGACGCCGAACGCATCCGCAGCGGCCTCGCCCGCTTTGGCGAGCATTACGCAGACCGCATTCTCGCCCCGGCCGAGCACGCCGGGTATTACGCCAGCCCTGACCCGGCGCGCTTTCTGGCCAAATGCTTCGCGGCCAAGGAAGCGTTTGCCAAGGCGGCTGGAACCGGGCTGCGCACGCCGGTGAGCTTGCGCAACATCGCCGTGCTGCGCGACGCGCAAGGCAAGCCGCATATCGAATGCGCGCCCCGACTCGCCGCCTGGCTGGCCGCGCGCGGCGTCACGGCGCATCATGTTTCGCTGTCGGACGAGGGCGACCTCGTGCTGGCCTTCGTGGTGCTGGAACAAACCGGCCCTCGGCCCAACCCACAGGAGCGCGCATGACGCTTGGCCCCTTGATGCTCGACGTGGCGGGCACCGAACTGACCGCCGACGACCGCCGCCGCCTGAGCCACCCGCTCGTCGGCGGGGTGATCCTGTTTTCCCGCAACTACCGCGATTCCACGCAGCTGGCCGCGCTGACTGCCGAGATCCACGCGCTCAAATCGGCGCCGCTGCTGATCGGCGTCGACCACGAAGGCGGCCGGGTACAGCGCTTCCGCGAAGGCTTCACCCGCCTGCCGCCGATGCGCAGCTTCGGCGAAATCTGGAACACGCATCCGCAGCGCGCGCGCGCGCTGGCGCGCGAAACCGGCTACGTGCTGGCGAGCGAACTGCGCGCGCATGGCGTCGACTTCAGCTTTGCGCCGGTGCTCGACCTGGATTACGGTGCCTCCAGCGTAATCGGCGACCGCGCCTTTCACGGCAACCCGCACGCGGTGTTCGAACTGGGGCAGGCGGTGATGCTGGGCATGAAGGACGCCGGCATGGCCGCCTGCGGCAAGCACTTCCCCGGCCACGGCTTCGTGACGGCGGATTCGCATGTCGCCATCCCGGTGGACGAGCGTAGCCTGGCCGCCATCGCCGTCGCCGACCTCGTCCCCTTCCGGCTGATGATCGAAGCGGGGCTCGCGGCGATCATGCCCGCGCATGTCGTCTACCCCCAGGTCGACGAGCGGCCCGCCGGATTTTCGCGCATCTGGCTGCAACAGCTGCTGCGCCGCCAACTGGGGTTCGACGGCACGATTTTCAGCGACGACCTCTGCATGGCGGGTGCCGCGGTGGCAGGCGGCGTGGTCGAACGCGTGGCGGCCGCGCTCGACGCCGGCTGCGACATGGCGCTGGTATGCAACCGCCCCGATCTGGCCGACGAAGTGCTGGCCAGGCTGCAGGTGGACTGGCCCGCTCCCGCGCGCGCGCGGCTGGCACGCATGCACGGCCAGCCGCATCCGCCGACGATGACCGCTCTGCGGGAATCGGCGCGCTACGTCGATGCGCTGCACCACATCGCCGGACTGGGGCTGGATTCCGCCGACCTCAACCTGCAAATCGATCCGACGGATTACTGTGGGCGTGCATAAACACGGTCACCCGCACGGCGAGGGCGGACACCACGCACACGCAGCGGCCCCCGGCGGCAATGGCAGGCTGGCCGCCGCCCTGCTGCTGACGCTGTCGTTCGCCGCGATCGAGGCGGTGGCCGGCTGGTGGTCGGGTTCGCTCGCGCTGTTGTCCGATGCGGCGCACATGCTCACCGATTCGTCCGCGCTGGGGCTGGCCGCCGGCGCCGCCTGGCTGGCGCGCCGCCCGCCCAGCACCCGCCATTCCTACGGGCTGGTGCGCGCCGAAGTGCTGGCTGCGCTGTTCAACAGCCTGGTGATGCTGGTCCTGATCGGCTATATCGTGCACGAGGCCATCGATCGTCTCGGCGCCCCGCGCGAGATTGCCGGCGACGCCGTGATCGGCGTCGCCGCCATCGGTCTCGCGGTCAATCTCGTCGTCGCCTGGGTGCTGTCGCGCGGCGAGCACACCTTGAACAGCCGTGCCGCGCTGCTGCACGTGCTGGGCGATGCGCTCAGCTCGGTGGCGGCGATCGCCGCCGGTATCGTCATCGTCACCACCGGCTGGACGCCGATCGATCCGCTGCTGTCGCTGCTGGTGGCGGCGCTGATCCTGGTCTCGGCGTTGCGCTTGCTGCGCGAAGTCGTTCACGTGCTGATGGAGGGAGTGCCCCTGCATGTCCGGCTCGATGCCGTCGGCCGCGACCTTGCCGCGCTCGAAGGCGTGCTGCGGGTGCACGACCTGCATGTATGGACCCTGTCGTCCGGCATCATCGCCTTGTCCGCTCACCTGGAAATCCGTACTCTGGCCGACTGGCCGGCCATCCTCGCAGCTGCGCGCCGGACCATGGACACACGGCACGGCATCCGCCATGTCACCCTGCAGCCCGAAGTGCCGGCAACGGCGCCGCTGGTACGCGCACCCCATCGCCCCCCCCACCCCTGAATACCTTGTTCTGCAAAAAACCGTTCATTGGCGCTTGACACATAAATGAGAATCGTTATTATTATTGACACTTGAAAAAGCAACAAATGTGTCGAATGAATCCCGATCAGCCCGAAGCAGACGCCGCCCCCATGCGAACGCTCCCCTCTTCATCCAGCCGTTTGCCGGTCGATTCCAGGCAACGGGTTTTTCCGTCGGATATCATCCCAACGAGCCTTTTATTCCAGGGTCATCAGGAAATCCTGATCAGCCACCAGGGCGAACACTACCGCCTGCGCATAACCAAGAACGACAAACTGATTCTGACCAAGTAGCACGCACACCATTTTCAGCTACCTGAAAATGGAATTCCCACCCGCCCGTGCGCCGGCGCCGGCCAGCACCCACACAAGGAAACGGGCATGCCTGCAGCCCATCCCCACGACACCCACGAAATCCCCATCGCCGCCACCTTGCGGCCGATACGCCGTCATCGGCAGGCCCGCTGCGGCAAACTCGGGCGCCTGGTCAAATGGCATCTGCGCTGGCTGGAAATCTTCGCCGCGAGCCTCGTCTGCTGCCGGATGCGCGCTGGTTCTCCATCGACCCGGTGCAACTACGCAACATTTTGAATACCGGCATGGGCCGATCCATTGACATCAATAATGCGAATTATTATCATTGACGTCATTGTTACCTGCCCGCCCTGACGGTTTCAGGAGCGGGCCGGACCAGCCCCTGCCAGGCAGGATCGCCGTTCGTCACGGACCGCGGTTCCGGCCGGCATCGTTTGTCAATTGAACTGGACACGTCCGGGATGACCGCCACGCTTACTGTTTCGCCGGAATACAAAAACGACCACGACACGGCAACGGCACGCGGCGCCCGCTCGGCATTCCAGCGCACGCGCATTTCCCCCGTCTCGCTTCTCACGGTAAGCCTCGCTCACGCCGGTTTGCTCGGCCTGCTGCTGTTCTCCGCCGACACGCCGCATCCCATTACGCCGCCACGGCCGTTGACGATCAGCCTGATCTCGCCTGAAGCCGAAAAGCCGCAGCCCGCGCCGCAACCCAAGCCGCAGCCCAGACCGGCGCCCAGGCCGCAGCCGCCTGAATCGGTAAGCGCCAAACCGCTGCCCCCGCCGCCGGTACTGACGGCCAAGCCGACACCCGCCAGCGCACCGCAGCCCATGATCGAGGATGTGCCCGTGCCGCTAGTTGAACCCAAACCCGTACCCGAGCCGGTGCCGGCACCCGAGCCGCTCCCGGCGCCGGTGGCGGCAGAAGTCAGCAAACCTGCGCCAGCGCCGCCCACGCCGCCGCGTCAGGCGGATTACCTGGCCAACCCCAAGCCGCACTATCCGCCGCTGTCGCGGCGCCTGGGCGAGGCCGGCACGGTGCGCCTCAACATTCTGGTCAATCCGGATGGCAGCGTCGCGCGCCTGGAACTGGCGCAAAGCAGTGGTTATTCGCGCCTCGACCGCTCCGCCATGGACACGGTTCAGTCCAGCTGGAAATTCGAGCCCGCCCGTCAGGACGGCAAGCCGGTGGCCGCCTGGGTCATCGTGCCGATCCAATTCACCCTCAGGAGCTAAGTCATGGAAACCGCAGCACACCCCACCCAGCTGGGCTTCGCCCATTTCCTCGCACAGGCCGACGGCCTCGCGCATTTCCTGCTCGTCGTACTGCTCGCGATGTCGGTCGTCACCTGGTATCTCATCGCCAGCAAGAGCATTGCCAACTGGCGCATGAAGAAGCACGCGCAGGCTTTCCTGGCGCGCTTCTGGGATGCGCCCGGCCTGGCCTCGGTGGCCGAATACCTGCAGAACCATGGCATCAACGACCCGTTCTCGCATCTTACCCACCACGGTCTCAAGGCCGCAGAGCAGTTCCGCAACAAGACCGGCCAGCGTCTGGTCGAGTCGGGCTCGGAAGACGAATTCCTCACCCGCGCGTTGCGGCGGGCGATCAATCAGGACACCGCACGCCTGGAGTACGGCCACACCATGCTGGCGTCGATCGCCTCCTCGGCGCCCTTCGTCGGCCTGTTCGGCACGGTATGGGGCATTTATCACGCGCTGGTCAACATCGGCATGAGCGGGTCGGGCAGCCTCGACCAGGTCGCCGGCCCGGTCGGCGAGGCGCTGATCATGACCGCGCTGGGCCTGGCCGTCGCAATCCCCGCCGTGCTTGCCTACAACTTCTTCAACCGCGCCAAGCGCAGCATGCTGTCCGATGTCGACGGCTTCGCACACGATCTGTTCGCCTTCATGTCCACCGGCGTGCGCAACAACACCCGCGTCGACAACGGCGAAGTGCGTATCTACAGCGCACCTGCGGCCAGGAGCGCATGATGGCCTTCGGCGGACTCACGAGCGACAGCGGCGACGGCGACAACGCGGAGATCAACATGATTCCGCTGATCGACGTGATGCTGGTACTGCTGGTCATTTTCATCATTACCGCGCCCTTGATGACGCACGCGGTCAAGGTCGACCTGCCGACCGCATCCAGCCAGCCCAACCCGCCCCGGCCCGAGACGGTCAACCTCTCGATCAAGACAGACGGCTCGGTGTTCTGGAATGCCGAGCCGGTCGACGCCGCCGCCTGGCAGGCACGCATGCAAGCCGCGGCGCAGCAGGCGCCGCAGCCTGAAATCCACATCCGCGCCGACGGCGATCTGGCCTACCGCAATGTCGCGCGGATCATGGCCGACGCCGCGCGTGCCGGGCTGAGCAAGCTCGGCTTCGTCACCGATCCGCGCGACGCGCGTTGATGCAAAGTCCGACAACCCTACCCATTCAGCCAGCCAATCGCATGCCTTGCGCCAGCCAGTCAACGCTACAGACGCAAGGAGAAATCACATGACCCGCAAGATCAAACCGCTCTGTCTGGCCCTGGCCGCAACGGCAGCCACCGGGATCCCCGCTCATGCATTTGCCGCAGACACGCTGCCGCGCATCGACGTGATCGGCGACGGCGAGCAAGCGATCGCCAAACAGCCCGGTGCCGTGGCGCTTATCGGCAAGGAGCAGCTGGAACTCATGCAGCCGCTGTCGACCCAGGACGCGCTCAAATCCGTGCCCGGGGTGGTGGTGCGCGAAGAAGAGGGGTATGGCTTTATTCCGAACATCGGAATGCGCGGCCTGGACCCCAACCGCAGCCAGAAGCTGCTGGTGCTGGAAGACGGCGTGCCCGTCGCGCCGGGCCTGTTCCTGGCAAACGAGTCCTATTACAGCCCCCGCATCGAACGCATGCAAAGCATTGAAGTGCTGAAGGGCGCGGCAGGCTTGCGGTACGGGCCGACAACCATAGGCGGGGTGATCAACTACAAAACCAGGAATCCCGAAGAAGGAGCCAGGCTCACCGCCAAGGCAGGCTCCCATGGTTACCGGCTGATCGGCCTGGACGCCGGCGGTGCGGCGCCCTCGGGCGAGGCGATAGGCGGCATCAGCCTGGTCAAGGCGCAGGGCGACGGTTTCCGCCACAACGGCTTCGACATGAGCGACGCCATGATCAAGGGCGGCATGGCGATCGGAGACAAGCAATGGATAGGCGCAAAATTCACCCGCTACAACAATGAAATCAATACCTCGTATGTCGGTTTGCGTCCCAACGAGTTCAGGAACGAGCCGACCAGGAACCCGGCTCCGAACGATTATTTCCTGACGCACCGCAACGCCTTCGATCTCAACCACGAGTTGACGATCAACGATGCCGCGACGCTCAAAACCCTGCTGTACTGGAGCGAACTGACGCGCGATTACTGGCGCCGGGATGTTCTGGGCCGCAGCGCGGACGGCACGACCTTCGTGGCGTGCGGCGGCGCGGCTTATTGCATGTCGGGGCGCAATCGCAACTTCGAGATGATGGGAATCGACTCGCGCCTGCACCTCGCCCACAACAGCTTCGGCATGAAAAACGAAGCCGAGATCGGCGTTCGCTTGCATCGCGATTCCCTGAGCAATCAAACCGTTCGCTCCAAAACCAATGAGAATGCCCGCTCCGGCGACTTGACCGGCGACGACACCCAGGAAGCCAGGGGGATTGCCTTCTATGGCCAAAACCGGTTTTTGATCGGCGACAAGGTGGCGGTCACGCCCGGCTTGCGCATCGAAACCTATGCCCAGGAGCGCAAGAACGAGTTGACCGGCGCTTCCGGAACGTCAAGCAATACGGAAGTGATGCCGGGAGTGGGCGTGACCTGGCAGATTGCGCCGCAAGCGCAGGCCTTCGCGGGTGCGTTCAAGGGTTTCTCGCCCGCCATGGTGGCGTCGGCAATCAGCGCAGACGGGCTCGACCAGGAACTGGAGGCCGAGCGATCGACCAATCTTGAAATCGGCGTGCGCGGCGCGGTGGACCGCCTGAGCTATGAAGCGACCGCTTTCCAGATGGATTTCGACAATCAAATCATCCCCCAGTCCGAGTCGGGCGGGGTGGGTGCCACCGTCACCAATGCGGGGAAAACCCTGCACCGCGGCCTGGAAGGCGCGCTGGGCTTCGACCTGGGCGCGGGCTGGAGCGTCTCTGCGAATGCAACCTATATCCCGACGGCCAAATTCAACAGCACAAAAATCATCGGCGGCATCGATCGCAACGGAAACCGGCTGCCCTATGCGCCCGAGTTGATGACGAACCTGGCGCTGAACTATGCGTCAGGGGGCCTGAAAACCAGCTTGAGCGCCCATCGCGTCTCCAGTCAATTCGTCGACCCGGAGAACACCAAGGCCGAAAGCGCGGATGGGCGGCGCGGGGAAATTCCGGCCTACACGACGCTCGATCTGAGTGCGCATTACGCCGTGAACAAGCAGTTGAATGTATTCGCTATCGTGCGCAACCTGACGGACAGGAAATACATTGCCAGCCGCAACCCAGACGGCATTTTTCCCGGCATCGAGCGCAACTTCGTGCTTGGCATGAATTACAAGCTCTGATGCCGCCCACTTGAATCCACCTTAAGCCCATCCAGCCGATGACCACGCTCACACTCGACCGACTTGCGGACTTCCAGGCCTGCACCGTAACCGGGGTCGCGCCTCCCGCCAGCGCGCCGGAGTGGCACGACTGGCTGGAAGAGATCGGCTTCATCCCCGGGGAGCGGGCGATGGTGATGGCGCGCGCCTTGCCGGGTGGCGATCCGCTGGTAGTGCGCGTCGGCGCGTCCACCTTCGCGTTGCGGCGGGTCGAGGCGACCTGCGTACGGGTTACGCTCGACGGGGGCAGCGCATGAAATCCGCCATCGTCCACGTGCATCGCGGCGGGCCTCTGCTCGCACTGGTGGGCAATCCCAATTGCGGCAAGACCGCACTGTTCAACCGCCTCACCGGCAGCCATCAGAAGGTTGCCAACTACGCCGGCGTCACGGTCGAACGCAAGGAAGGAAAACTCGTCACCGCAGCAGGCAAAGCCCTGCGCGTGCTCGACCTGCCCGGCACCTACAGCCTGCATCCGCGCTCGCCCGACGAGAAAGTGACCTGCGACGTGCTCAGCGGTCATGCCGAAGGCGAGAAACGCCCCGATCTGGTGGTGTGCGTGGTCGACGCAACCAACCTGCGACGCAATCTGCGGCTGGTGCTGGCGGTGAAGCGCCTGGGCCTGCCCTGCGTGGTGGCGCTCAACATGAGCGACCTCGCGGCGCGAAGCGGCATCCGGGTCGACGCTGCGGCATTGTCGGCTGCACTCGGCGTGCCGGTCGTCAACACCGTCGCAGTGGATGCCGACGGCGCCGCTGCCCTGCTCGACCTGCTCGACCAGCCTGGCATCTGGCGGCGGACCGCCCGCGCCGGCAACGGTACGCCCCCGGCCGGCACCATCGAGGCCGACCACGAGACGGTGCGCCGGATTCTGCAAGGCCTGGCGCTGGACCAGGCGATTCCGCGCCTCGCCAGCGACCGCATCGACCGCGTGGTGCTGCATCCGCTCGCCGGTCCGCCCCTGTTGGCAGTCATTCTGTTCCTGATTTTCCAGGCGGTATTCGCGTGGGCCGAGACGCCGATGAACTGGATCGAGGCGGCCACCGGCTGGCTGGGCGGTGCCGTCGCCAGCCTGCTGCCGCACGGCTGGCTGCAAAGCCTCGTAGTCGACGGCGTGATCGCCGGTGCGGGCGGCGTCATCGTATTCCTGCCGCAGATCGTCATCCTGTTCTTCTTCATCCTGGTGCTGGAAGAATCCGGCTATCTGCCGCGCGCGGCCTTCCTGCTCGACCGCCTGATGGGCGGCGTGGGGCTGTCCGGGCGCTCGTTCATTCCGCTTCTGTCGAGCTTCGCCTGCGCCATTCCCGGCATCATGGCCGCGCGCACCATCACCAATCCGCGCGACCGCCTGGTCACCATCATGATCACCCCGATGATGACCTGCTCGGCACGGCTTCCGGTGTATGCGCTGCTCATCGGCGCCTTCGTGCCGCAGCGCAAAATCTGGGCCGGTCTGGAATTGCAGGGAGTGGTGCTGTTCTGCCTGTACCTGGCAGGCATCGTCGGCGCCCTGCTTGTCGCCTGGCTGCTCAAGCGTCTCACGGCACGCAAGCTGATGCACCCGCTGATGATGGAATTGCCGGCCTACCACTGGCCACGGTTGCGCAACATCGCCATCGGCCTGTGGCAGCGGGTGATGATTTTTATGAAACGGGTCGGCGGCATCATTCTCGCGCTCACCGTCCTGCTGTGGTTTCTCGCCAGTTTTCCCGCCCCGCCCGCAGGCGCGGCCGGGGCCCCCATCGAATACAGCTTCGCCGGCATGGCGGGACGCGCGCTCGCCGTGCTGTTCGAGCCCATCGGCTTCAACTGGCAAATCAGCATCGCGCTGGTGCCCGGTCTGGCCGCGCGCGAAATCGTGGTGAGTGCGCTCGGCACCGTCTATGCCCTGTCGGCCAACGGCAACGCCGCCGCAGCGACCCTCGCTCCGCTGATCGCGCACAGCTGGAGCCTCGCCACCGCGCTGTCCCTGCTGGCGTGGTTCGTCTTCGCGCCGCAATGCCTCGCCACGCTCGCCACCGTCAAGCGCGAAACCGGCGGCTGGACCATGCCGCTGGTCATGGCCGGATACCTGTTCGCGCTGGCGTACCTGGCCTCTTTCATCACCTACCGCCTGGCGCTCGCGGCAGGCTGGGGATAGGCGGTGCCATTCTCCTCACAACCAGCAGCACGGCCTGGCCTGACCATTGCATCCGTCGACCAAGCAAAAATTTTTCAACAGCCAGCCAGCCAAGCGTTTTGCTCCGCCAGCCCGTTATTTTCCAATCAGGAGCAAATCCATGTCACACGCACGTTCACGCCCGCCTTCGGGCAC
The DNA here is from genome assembly GCA_001897675.1 of Thiobacillus sp. 65-1059. Taxonomy (GTDB): domain Bacteria; phylum Pseudomonadota; class Gammaproteobacteria; order Burkholderiales; family Thiobacillaceae; genus Thiobacillus. The sequence continues at coordinate 20,770 of MKUE01000140.1, forward strand.
CCTCCGCCAGCTGCTGGCGCGCATCCAGCCCGCCGCCGCGGCCCCTGCGGCGGCCTCGCTGGCATTCATGATGCTGGCCCCCGCCGCCGCGCTGGCGCAAACCCCTGCAGCGGCCGAAACCACCCTGGCCACGGTGAAGGTAGAGGACACCGCCGATCCCATGGCCGTCAATAACGGCTACCAGGCGACCGAAACCCGCGTCGGAAAAATCAAGCAGGACCCGCACGACGTCCCGCAGGCGATCACCACGGTGACCAGCAAACTCATGGAAGAGCAGCAGGTCGGCAGCCTGCGCGAAGCGCTGCGCAATGTATCCGGCCTGACCTTCAACGCCGCCGAAGGCGGGCGCGCCGGCGACAACATGATGCTGCGCGGCTTCTACACCTTCGGCGATATGTATCTGGACGGCCTTCGCGATACCGCGCAGTACAACCGCGAAACCTTCAACCTGGAGCAGGTCGACGTGCTGCGCGGCTCCGCCTCGATGCTGTTCGGCCGCGGCCAGGCCGGCGGCGTCATCAATCTGGTCAGCAAGACGCCGAAGCGCGCCGATGCCTACATGCTGACCGGCAGCGTCGGCACCGACGGGTACACCGAAGCCACGGCCGACCTCAACAAGCGCGTCGGCCAGGACGCCGCCCTCCGCGTCAATCTGATGAAGCGCGACGAAGGCAGCTGGCGCGAAAACCCCGCGACCGGAGCCCAGCCCGAGATTCATCGCGGCGGCGCGGCGGCCAGCCTGGCGCTGGGGATGCAGACCGACAACGAGTTCATCCTGTCGCATCAATTCACCCGCAACCGCGACATTCCCGACTACGGCTTCTCGTTCGACAACGCCACGCGCCGCCCGAACAGCAACTTCTCGCCGGACACCTTCTGGGGCATCGACCGCAATTTCGACGACAGCGATGTCAACATCAGCACCGCGACGTGGACCCACCGCTTTTCGCCGACGAGCGAACTGCGCACCGCCGTTCGTTACGGCGATTACCAGCGCAGCTACTGGGCTCGCACGCCGAGCGCCACGGTCGCGCCCGGCGACACCGGCCTCAACCTGCCGAGCACCAATGCCGGCCCGACCCGCTCGATGGACTACGAGACCGTCACCGTGCAGTCCGACTACAACACCCGTTTCCGCGCCTTCGACATGAAACACGAACTGGTCGCCGGCATCGAGTACCTGCACGAGGACAGCCATCGCAGCGGACTCCGCAATCTCGGCGGCACGACGGCAGACAATCCGCCGCTGTTCCGGCCCTACGTCGAGAACACCGCGGGCGCGGTCAACTTCACCGGCGATTCCTACGCGATCTACGCGCAGGACACGGTCGAGTTCCTGCCGTTCTGGAAACTCACCCTGGGCGCGCGGCGCGACGAGCTGAAAGCCGAGTACTCCAGCGCCACCTCGCCGCAGCTGGAATACGGCGAATGGAGCACGCGCGCCGCGCTGTCGTATCAGCCGAACGACCAGGCCCACTACTACCTCGGCTACAGCGATTCGTTCAGCCCGACCGCCGATCTCTATCAGCTGACCCTGGCCCCGCTACCGCCGGAAACCAGCGAGGTGGTCGAGGCGGGCGCCAAGTGGATGTTCCTCGACGGCGACCTCACCTTCCGCACCGCGATCTACCGCGCGACCAAGCACTGGGAACGCAACACCGACCTCGAGTCGACCGCAGCGATCCTTACCAACAAGCGGCGCACCGACGGCATCGAGTTCGAGGCGGCTGGACGCATCACGCCCGACTGGGAGGTGTTCGCCGGTCTCGCGCTGATGGACTCGAAAATCCTCCAGGTGGCATACAACCACGACGGCAGCGACGCCAACGCCGACCCGGACATCGCCGACCCGCGCTTCGCCGGGCAGCGCGCGCGCAACACGCCGAAGTACACCTTCAACCTGTGGAGCACCTACCGGCTCGGCCACGGCTGGAAGATCGGCGGCGGCGTCGAGGCCAAGGGCGACCGCTACGCCTACTCGCCGTCGGCGCAGCCCGGCGCCTCGACCGACGCGCTCTTTCCCGGCGGCGGGTTCAAGCCGAACACCGCGCCGGCCTATGCACGCTGGGACGCCATGGTGTCCTACGAGCAGAAGCGCTGGGCGGCCCGCTTCAACGTGCAGAACCTGTTCGACGAGGTGTACTACGACGCGGTCTACGACAATGGCTCCTTCTCGGTGCCTGGCCAGGGCCGTCGCTTCATCCTCACCGGCGAGCTGAAGTTCTGAGCCCGTCATCCCTGCCTATTGGCAGGGATGTGGCGCTGCCCGCGTGGCGCCACATCCCTGACAGGAGATACCGCCATGCTGCTGCACATTCCCGACGTACTCGATCCCGCCGCCCTCGACCGCTGCGCCGAACTGCTGAACCAGGCCGACTGGACCGACGGCCGCGTCACTGCCGGCAGCCAGGCCGCCACGGTGAAAAACAACCTGCAACTTCCGGAAGCCAGCCCGGTCGCCCAGCAGCTGCGCGCACTCGCGCTGGAGGCGTTGTCGAAGAATCCCGCCTTCTTCAGCGCCGCCTTGCCCAAGCGCATCTACCCGCCGCTGTTCAACCGTTACGGCGGCGAAGCCAATTCCTTCGGCAACCACGTCGACAACGCCATCCGCACCCATCCGGAGAGCGCCCGGCACGTGCGCACCGACCTGTCGTTCACGCTGTTTCTCAACGATCCCGCCGACTACGACGGCGGCGAACTCATCATCGAGGACGGCATGGGCGGGCGGGCGGTCAAACTGCCGGCGGGCCACCTCATCCTCTACCCGTCGTACAGCGTGCACCGCGTCGAAGCGGTGACGCGCGGCGCGCGGCTGGCATGTTTTTCCTGGCTGGAAAGCATGGTGCGCGAACCACAACGGCGCGCGCTGCTGCACGAACTGGACATGAGCATCGTCGCGCTGCGCGGCGAGCAGGGCGAGACCGATACCGCGGTGCGGCTGACCAGCTGCTATCACAATCTGATGCGGATGTGGGCGACGGTGTAGGCCAAGCGGGGCTTGTGGCTGGCGCATGGCGAGACCCCGCGCCGACGCTGTCGTTTTTTACTTTGCCAGGGCAGCGCCACCCTGTTTTTGTTATTGACAATTATTCTCATTTATATAAAACTACATTCAACCGATGCCACCGTTGGAGTGTTCACCATGTACGTCTGCCTTTGCCACAGCGTCACCGACACCGATATTCGCCGGCTTGTGCGTACCGAGGGCGTATGCTCGATGCGCGAATTGAGCAGGCAGTTGGGGGTCGCCACCCAGTGCGGCAAATGCGGCCGCTGCGCCAGGGAAGTGCTGGGCGAAGCCCTGCATGAGACGCGCAACGAAGCAGGCTGCGCCGCACTCGCGGCAGCCTGACCCCCTCGCCCCCATACCCGATTCGCCTTGCCCAGGCGCCGCCGAATCGCCGCGACTGCGCTTGCTTTGCAGGCCCGCACACCTAGAATGCCGGATGAACCTGCATTGCCCCTTGACCGGGCATTCGTCCTGCCACCAGCCCGCTCGCGGGCATTTCCAGCCATCGGGAGAACGCCATGAAAGGCGACAAGAAAGTCATCCAGTATCTGAACAAGGCCCTGACGGTGGAACTCACTGCCATCAACCAGTATTTTCTGCATGCGCGCATGTACAAGAACTGGGGGCTGACCGCACTGGGCAAGCACGAATACGAGGAATCGATCGAGGAGATGCGCCACGCCGACAAGCTGATCGAGCGCATCCTCTTTCTGGAAGGCCTGCCCAATCTGCAGGACCTCAACAAGCTGATGATCGGCGAGAACGTCCCCGAGTGCCTGGCATGCGACCTCAAACTCGAGCACACCGGCCGGGCGCTGTATATCGAAGCGATTGCGCATTGCGAAGCGGTCAAGGATTACGTCTCGCGCGAAATCCTGGTCGGCATCCAGGCAGACACCGAAGAGCACATCGATTATCTGGAAACCCAGCTCGATCTCATCCAGCGCATGGGCGAACAGAACTACATGCAAACCGCTGCCGGCCCGATCGAAGGCTGAACGCAGTCCGCCACACCATCAACGTCCCCCAGCGGGACACACGACTGCCCGGGCTTCGGCCCGCAGCAGAGGGAACCCCTGCGGGGGACGTTTTATGCCTGCCATCTTTGATCCGGATTGCCGCACCTGCCCGCGTCTCGCCGCCTTTCTCGACGAGGTGCGCGCACGCCACCCCGATTACCACGCCCGCCCGGTACCGGCCTTCGGCGACCCTGCGCCAGGCCTGCTGATCGTCGGCCTCGCCCCCGGCATGCACGGCGCCAACCGCAGCGGGCGCCCCTTCACCGGCGACTACGCCGGCGTGCTGCTGTACCGGACCCTGCACCAGTTCGGTTATGCCAGCGCGCCGCAATCGCTGTCGGCGGACGACGGCTTGCAGCTCATCGGCTGCCGCATCACCAACGCGGTGAAATGCCTGCCGCCCGTCAACAAGCCGGAATCGGGCGAAATCCGCGAATGCAACCGCTATCTCGCAACCGAACTGGCCGATCTGCCCGAACACGCCAGCATCCTGGCGCTGGGGCAGATCGCGCATCAGGCGGTGCTGCGCGCGCAGGGATTGAAGCTCAAGGACTACCCCTTCGCCCACGCCAGCGATTACCGCCTGCCCGACGGCCGGCGGCTGGTCAGCAGCTACCACTGCTCCCGCTACAATACCCAGACGCGCCGCCTCACCCCCGAGATGTTCGCGGCGGTGTTCACCAGGATTCAAGCCAAGGACTGACCATGCCCGTCGTCACCATCAAGCTCGCCGGCACGCTGACCCGCGAGCAGAAGCAGAGAGTCGCCGAGGAAATCACCGCCACGCTGGAACGCCACGCCGGCAAGCCGGCCTCCTACACCTATATCGCGTTCGAGGAGCTGCCGGACGAGAACTGGGCGATCGCCGGCAAGCTGCTGGATGAAGCCGACTGAGCCTTGAGCGTCGACAAGGACTTCCTCGCCTCGCTGCCCACCCTGCCCGGCGTCTACCGCATGATCGACGCGGCCGGCGCGGTGCTCTACGTCGGCAAGGCGAAGGATCTCAGGAAGCGGGTCTCCAGCTATTTCCAGAAAACCGACCAGAGCCCGCGCATCCGGCTGATGCTGAAAAGCGTCGACCATATCGACACCACGGTGACGCGCACCGAGGCCGAGGCGCTGCTGCTGGAAAACAACCTGATCAAGGAGCTGAAGCCGCGCTTCAACATCCTGTTCCGCGACGACAAGTCCTACCCCTACCTGCTGCTGACCGGGCACCGTTTTCCGCGCCTGGCCTATTTCCGCGGCACACCCAAGAAAAGCGACCAGGCATTCGGCCCCTATCCCAATTCCTATGCGGTGCGCGAAAGCATCCAGCTGTTGCAGCGGGTGTTCCAGTTGCGCACCTGCGAGGACACCGTATTCGCCAACCGCTCGCGCCCCTGCCTGCTGTATCAGATCAAACGCTGCACCGCACCCTGCGTCGGCCATATCGCACCTGAGCATTACGCACGCGACGTCGCCGAGGCTGCGCAGCTGCTGCATGGCGAAGCCAGCCGGCTGACCGGACAGATCAGCGAACAGATGAATGCCGCCGCCGCCGCGCTCGATTTCGAGACCGCTGCCCTGCTGCGCGACCGCCTGCGCATGCTGGCGACGGTGCGCGAAAAACAGTTCGTCGACAGCACCGGCAGCGAAGCCGACGCCGATGTGATCGCGGCGGCCGAGGCCGGCGGCGTGATCGCGGTCAATCTGACCATGATCCGCGGCGGCCGCCATCTCGGCGATCGCAGCTTTTTTCCTCAGCACGGCGAAGGGGCGACGCCCGCCGAAGCGCTGGAGGCCTTCGTCGCCCAGCATTACCTCGACCACCCCATTCCGACGCGCATCCTGGTGAGCGAGCCGATCGAGACCGACGCGCTGGAAGCGCTGCTGACCGAGCAGTCCGGCAAGAAAATCAGCCTGCAGCATCGCGTCACCGGCGAGCGCAAAGTCTGGCTCACCATGGCGCAGGCCAACGCGCGGCTGTCGGCCGAGCGCCGCAGCGCCGAGCGCGCCAACCAGTCGCAGCGGCTCGCCGCGCTGCGCGACACGCTCGACCTGCCGACGCTCAAGCGCATCGAATGCTTCGACATCTCGCACACCATGGGCGAGGCCACCGTGGCATCCTGCGTCGTCTACGAAGGCGACGACCTGAAGAAATCCGACTACCGCCGCTACAACATCGGCGGCATCACCCCGGGCGACGACTACGCCGCGATGCACGCGGCGCTGATCAAGCGTTTCCACAAGAGCGTCGAGGAAAACGGCGTGCTGCCCGACCTGCTGCTGATCGACGGCGGCAAGGGGCAGGTCGCGATGGCGGTCGAGGCGATGACCGAACTCGGCCTGGGCGAGGTCTTGCTGCTCGGCGTGGCCAAGGGCGAAGCGCGCAAGCCGGGGCTGGAAACGCTGATCTTCGCCAACGGCCGCGAACTGAAACTCGCCAAAGATCACCCCGGCTTTCACCTGATCCAGCAGATACGCGACGAAGCGCACCATTTCGCCATCACCGGCCACCGCGCCAAGCGCGGCAAGGCGCGCGTGCAGTCGACGCTGGAAGACATTCCCGGCATCGGCCCCAAACGCCGCAAACAACTGCTGGAACACTTCGGCGGCCTACAGGGCGTGCGCAACGCCGGCGTCGACGCGCTTGCCACGGTGAACGGTATCAGTCGAGAATTGGCAGAAACCATCTATAACGCCCTCCATTAACACCGATGCCGCTCAACCTCCCCAATCTGCTCACCTGGCTGCGCATCCTCTTCATTCCGCTGATGGCGGGCGTGTTCTACCTGCCCGACGGCTGGGTGACGCCGTTCGAGGCCAATTTGTTCGCAGCGGCTTTTTTCGGCGTGGCGGCGCTGACCGACTGGCTCGACGGCTGGCTCGCCCGCAGACTCGGCCAGACCTCGGCCTTCGGCGCCTTTCTCGATCCGGTGGCCGACAAGCTGATGGTCGCCGCTGCGCTGATCGTGCTGATCGACCTCGACCGGGTGGCGCCGCTGATCGGGCTCATCATCATCGGCCGCGAAATCACCATTTCCGCCCTGCGCGAGTGGATGGCCAAGGCCGGCAAATCGGCCAGCGTGGCCGTCTCCTTCGTCGGCAAGCTGAAAACCGCGGCACAGATGATCGCCATCGTGCTGCTGCTGTACTTCACCCCCATCGCCGGCCTGCCCATCGCCGCCATCGGCACCCTGCTGATTTGGGGCGCCGCGCTGCTCACCCTGGTATCGATGGCGTATTACCTCGTGATGGCAGCGCGCGCCCTACAAAAATCTTCGTGAGGTGTTGACAGAAAAAAACGAAATCACCATAATGCGCAGCCTTCAACGCGGGAATAGCTCAGCTGGTAGAGCGCAACCTTGCCAAGGTTGAGGTCGCGAGTTCGAATCTCGTTTCCCGCTCCAGTATTCTGGGGAAAACAGAAGGCTAAGCCCGGATGTTTTCCCCTTTTCGTTTAAGCGGTTTACCGCCCATCTCAGCGGTATTCAACTTGGGCGCGTTAGCAAAGCGGTTATGCACCGGATTGCAAATCCGTGTAGGTCGGTTCGACTCCGGCACGCGCCTCCAGATTCAGGGTCAGCCGTCCGCTTCGCCCGGATGGTGAAATTGGTAGACACAAGGGACTTAAAATCCCTCGCCAGCGATGGCGTACCGGTTCGATTCCGGTTCCGGGCACCACCTTCCCTTCCAGTCTACCGGCCCGAGTGGTATAATTTCGCCGCTTGATTATTTGTGTAATGGCGTTGGGCAAATGGGCGGTTCGCCCATTTTTTATTTGTGCCCGGTGCAAAGCAACGATGGATTTTCGATGATGGATCTGCCCACCCGCCTGGAACCTGTACTTGCCGGACTCGGTTACGAGCTGGTGATGCTGGAGCGTGCGGGGCGCGGGCTGATCCGGATTTTCATCGACAAGCCGGGCGGCATCACGATTGACGACTGCGTGACGGTGAGCAATCACCTGACCCACCTGTTTACCGTAGAGAACATCGACTACGACAGGCTGGAAGTCTCTTCGCCCGGCCTCGACCGGCCACTGGTCAAACCGCAGGACTATGCGCGTTTCGCCGGTGAGCAGGTCACGCTGAAGCTGCGGGTGCCGATGGACAACCGGCGCCGCATGAGCGGCCAGCTGGTCGGCCTGGAAGAGAATGCGGTGAAATTGATCGTCGATGGCACGGAAGTGTCGGTTGACTTGAGGAATGTGGACGCGGCGCGCCTGAAACCGATGGTTTAGGCTGGCCGCGCTGGAGGGAATGATGAGCCGTGAAATGTTGATGCTGGCCGACGCGCTGGCGCGCGAAAAGAACGTGGACAAGGAGGTGGTCTTCGAGGCCCTGGAGCAGGCGCTCGCCTCCGCCACCAAGAAACGCTTCAAGGAAGAAGCCGATGTGCGCGTGTCGATCGACCGCAACACCGGCGAGTACGAATCCTTCCGTCGCTGGCAGGTCGTGTCCGAGGCTGAACTGGAGTCCGAGGGCCACCAGATCCTGCTGATCGACGCCCAGGACAAGATTCCCGACATCGAGATCGGCGACTACATCGAGGAGCCGCTGGAAAACGTCGAATTCGGCCGCATCGGCGCGCAAGCGGCCAAACAGGTCATCCTGCAGAAGATCCGCGATGCCGAGCGCGAACAGATCATCAGCGACTTCCTCGACCGCAAGGAGCACCTTGTCAACGGCGTGGTGAAGCGCATCGACCGCGGCAACGCCATCATCGAATCGGGCCGCGTCGAGGGCTTCCTGCATCGCGACCAGATGATCCCGCGCGAAAACCTGCGCGTCGGCGACCGCGTGCGCGCCTACCTGCTGCGCATCGACCGCGGCGCCCGCGGCCCGCAGGTGGTGCTGTCGCGCACCGCGCCCGAATTCATCATGAAGCTGTTCGAGCTGGAAGTGCCGGAAATCGAGGAAGGCCTGCTCGAGATCAAGGCGGCCGCCCGCGACCCCGGCCTGCGCGCCAAGATCGCGGTGGTGTCGCACGACCCGCGCATCGACCCGATCGGCACCTGCATCGGCCTGCGCGGTTCGCGCGTCACCTCGGTGACCAACGAACTGGCGGGCGAGCGCGTCGACATCATCCACTGGTCGGCCGAGCCTGCGCAGTACGTCATCAACGCGCTGGCGCCAGCCGAGGTCAGCTCCATCGTGGTCGACGAGGACAAGCACAGCATGGACGTGGTGGTGGACGAGGAACAGCTGGCGATGGCGATCGGCCGCGGCGGACAGAACGTGCGCCTGGCGTCCGAACTGACCGGCTGGGAGCTCAACATCATGTCGCGCGAAGTGGCGGAAGAAAAACAATCGACCGAAAGCGGCAAGACGCTGGCCCTGTTCATCGAAAAACTCGATGTGGACGAGGAAGTCGCCCAGATTCTGGTCGACGAAGGTTTCTCCACGCTGGAAGAAGTCGCTTACGTCCCGCTGAACGAAATGCTCGAGATCGAGGCATTCGACGAAGACCTGGTCAACGAATTGCGTAACCGCGCCCGCAATGCCCTGCTGACCGCCGCCATCGTCGGCGAGGAACAGGTCGAGGCCTCGGCGGGCGACCTGCTGTCGCTCGAAGGCATGGACGCGGAAACCGCGCGCACGCTCGCCAGCAAAGGCGTCCACACCACCGAGGACCTGGCGGAACTGGCGGTCGACGAACTCACCGAAATGGCCGCCATGGATGCCGAACGCGCCAAACAATTGATCATGGCCGCACGCGCGCCCTGGTTCGCCCAAGGCTAAGAGGACTGCATGAACGTTGAACAATTCGCACAGGAACTGAAACTGCCGCCCCAGCTGTTGCTCGAACAGCTGAAAGCGGCGGGCGTCAGCAAGAATGACATCGTCGATCCCGTAACCGAAGCGGACAAGGCGCATTTGCTCGACTATCTGCGCAGGATGCACGGCGGCGGAACCGAGGCCGGCAAAACCAAGATCACCATCACGCGCAAGCAGACCGGTGAAATCCGCAAGACCGACAGCACCGGCAAGTCGCGCACCATCCAGGTGGAAGTGCGCAAGTCGCGCACCTACGTCAAGCGCGATGCCGCCGCGCTAACGGCCGAAGCGCCGCCCGTGGCAGAGCCCGCCGTGGAAGCGCAATCCGCTCCGCCAGCCGCAGAGCAGGCCCAGCCCGTCGCCGAGAGCAAAATCGAAGCCCCAGTCTCCGAACCTATCGTCGAACCCGTCGTCGAGCCGGTTGCGGTCCCGGCTGCCGGGGTTGCGCCCGCCGTCGCCGAGCCCGCCGTCGCCGAGCCCGCGGTGGCTGAACCCGTAGCGGCCGAAGCCGCGCCCGTGCCCGCTGCGGCGGTTGCGCAGCCCACCGCAGCGGAACCCGCCCCGGTGGTGAAGAAAACCACCCGCATCAAAAAAGCCTCGATTCTGAACGAAGCCGAGGTCAAGGCGCGCGAAGAAGAGGCGCGCCGTCACCAGGCGCTGCTGGAACGTCAGGCAGCGGATGCCAAGGCCCGCATCGAACGCGAAGCCCTGCGCAAACAGGCGGAAGCCGCGCGCGAAGCTGCCAAGCTTGCGGCAGCGGAAAAAGCCGCTACGCCCGCCGCGCCGGCTGCTCCCAGCGAAAAAACCCTGCACAAACCGGACAAGCCGGCTGCGGCCAAGGGCGCCAAGGGTCCGGACAAGAAAGCCGGAAGCAGCTGGAAGGACGACGCCGCACGCCGCAAGGGCGGACTCAAGACCCGTGGCGGCGCTGCGCCTGACGCGGGCTGGCGCGGCCGCAAGGGCAAATCCAGATCCGGTCAGGAAGACACCACCTTCGTCGCCCCCACCGAGCCGATCGTGCGCGAGGTGCTGGTGCCCGAGACCATCACCGTGGCCGAACTCGCCCACAAGATGTCGGTGAAGGCGGCCGAAGTCATCAAGGCGCTGATGAAGCTGGGCAGCATGGTGACCATCAACCAGGTGCTGGACCAGGAAACCGCGATCATCGTGGTCGAGGAAATGGGCCATATCGGCAAGCCGGCCGCGCTCGACACGCCGGAAGCTTTCCTCATCGAAACCGGCGAGGCCGGCGAAGTGGAAATGGCCGCGCGTCCGCCGGTGGTGACGGTGATGGGCCACGTCGACCACGGCAAGACCTCGCTGCTCGACACCATCCGGCGCACCCGGGTGGCCACCGGCGAAGCCGGCGGCATCACCCAGCACATCGGTGCGTACCATGTCGAAACCGAAAAAGGCGTCATCACTTTCCTCGACACCCCGGGCCACGAAGCATTTACCGCGATGCGGGCGCGCGGCGCGAAAGCGACCGACATCGTGGTGCTGGTGGTGGCTGCGGATGACGGCGTGATGCCGCAAACCATCGAAGCCATCCATCACGCCAAGGCGGCCAATGTGCCGCTGGTGGTGGCGGTGAACAAGATCGACAAGCCCGAA
>MKUE01000141.1 GCA_001897675.1 Thiobacillus sp. 65-1059
GTCATCAAGACCGATTGCGTGGTCCTGGACTTCGGCACCGCGACCTTGATGCACGGATCTCTGGAACAGGACGTCAATCTCGACGGACACCAGCATCATGGCGAAGCGCCCACCAAGGACTGCCCGTCCTGTGAAGCCACCGTCCCGCTCGGCTGCCGCGAATGCCCTCTGTGCGGCTTCGTCTGGGAGAACGAGACCACCGAGGAAGGAGATGCGCTGGCCGATTTCGTGATGACCGAGATCGATCTCCTCAAGCGCTCCAACTTCCGCTGGTGCGACCTGTTCGGCTGCGATGACGCGCTGATGGCGACTGGCTTCAACGCCTGGGGTGGCGTCTTCTTCCTGAACGGCCGCTGGCACGCCGTGGGCGGCGGTAAGGGTCTGCAGCCGCGCTTGTTGGCTGTCGGCGACCGCACGGTTTGCATGGCCAAAGCCGATGACTGGTTGAACGACCGTGAGTCGGCTGACTCCGCGCACAAGACCCGTCGTTGGCTGAACGAGCCGCCGACCGCGAAGCAACTCCAGTATCTGCCGCAGGCGCTGCGCGCCGACTTTGGCATGACGCGCTATCAGGCCTCGGCGCTGTTGTCCTTCCAGTTCAACAAGTCGTCGATTCAGCGCCTCGTGGTGGCTGCCAACGATGCCCACCGGGAGGCCGCGTGAAATGTGCAGTCTGCTCACGAAAGGCCAAGGGCTTCGGCTACTTCAATCCACGTCTGCCGCGCAGCGATCCACGACGTTACTCGGACCGCTGGGTGTTCTGCTCCATGCGCTGCCAGAACGCATTTTCGCGACTCATGGAAAAGACGGGAGGTCACATGATCGATCCCACTGATATGGAGCTCGCCGCCATGGCGTCCTGCCTGGCGCCGCTTGGCGAGTATGTCGGCTCCATCGGTATGCAGCGACCGCTGGCGGACTACAGCAAAGACGAAGTGCTGATGCTGATCGACGTAGTGGTGACTGCCTACCAGGAACACATGCTCGTCGAGCACGAGCGGATGGCAGAAAAGGATCGCGCCTTTCTCGAGGAGCGGCTCGCCCGGCAAGGCAAGCCGGCTTCGATGGGAGTGCCGTTCTGATGCTGGATTTCAATCACCGTCCCAAGATCCATGAGCTGATCGGCGTGCTCATCGACGCTGCACTAAGCGCCGACCGTGACAACCATTCCCGTCGCAACTACCTCGGTGCGTCGCGATTGGGCGTCGCCTGCGAGCGCGCGCTGCAATACGAGTATCTCCAAACCCCTGTCGATGCTGGAAGGGAAATCCCGGGTCGCGTGTTGCGCATTTTCGAGGTGGGACACGCTCTCGAAGAGCTGGCCATTCGTTGGCTGCGCATGGCCGGATTCGATCTGTACACCCAAAAGGCCAGCGGCGGTCAGTTCGGCTTTTCCGTTGCAGGCGGTCGTATTCAAGGGCACGTCGATGGCGTCCTGAACGGCGGCCCCGCAGAGCTACGAATGAGCTATCCGGCCCTGTGGGAGTGCAAGACCATGAACGACAAGTCCTGGCGGGATACGGTCAAGCACGGCGTCAGTAAATCCAAACCGGTCTATGCCGCGCAGATGGCTATCTATCAGGCCTACATGGAAGCCAGCATCCCGGGCATTTCCGCGAACCCGGCGTTGTTTACCGCGATCAACAAGGACTCCGAGGAGATCTGGTTCGAGCTGGTGCCGTTCGATGGTGGCCTGGCGCAGCGGATGTCCGATCGCGCGGTTCGTGTCATCACGGCGACCGACAGCCAGGAACTGTTACCGCGCCATGCGACTACACCGACGCATGTCGAGTGCAAGTTCTGCCCCTGGCAGGACCGCTGTTGGGGTTCGACATGATGGCCGACAACATCATCTGGCTCGACTTCAACGACGCCCCCGAGCAGCGCGACGAGCTGGCATCCGATACCGATGCGCTGCGTGCGGGGCTACTGGACCGGCTCGAAGCCGTTCTCCACTACCTGTTTCCGCAGGGGCGCATCCGAGGTGGAAAGTTCTACGTCGGCGATGTCGATGGCAACCCTGGCAAGAGTCTGGTGGTTGAACTCGACGGACCACGGCGCGGCCTGTGGAAGGACTTCTCCACCGACGAGGGCGGCGATGTCATCGATCTTTGGGCGCGGTCGCAGGGTCGCTCGGCACGCAGCGACTTCCCGCGCATCGCTGGCGAGATCCGGCAGTGGCTCGGTCTTGCTGCACCGAACATCACGCCGATGCGCCGCGATGTTCGCAGCGTGCCGATGGACGACCTCGGCGCTTACACCGCCAAGTGGGACTATCTCTCACCCGAGGGCGAACTGATCGCCTGCGTCTACCGCTACGACCCACCGACGGGCAAGGAATATCGCCCCTGGGATGTTCGTGCCCGCATGTGGCGCGCGCCCGACCCTAGGCCGCTCTACAACCTCCCGGTCATCTCGAGGGCTCGAGAGGTCGTCCTGGTCGAAGGCGAGAAGTGTGCGGCTGCATTGATTGTTTGCGGTATTGCGGCCACCACCGCGATGAACGGCGCCAAGGCACCAGTCGACAAAACCGACTGGAGTCCATTGGCCGGGAAATCCGTGGTGATCTGGCCGGACCGGGATGCACCGGGCTGGGACTACGCCGAGAGCGCGGCTCGGGCTTGCGTGATGGCAGGCAGCACATCCGTGGCCATCCTGGTGCCGCCCACCGACAAGCCAGCCAAGTGGGATGCCGCAGACGCTGTCGACGAAGGTTTCGACTGCGCGACATTCATCGCCCAAGGCGAACGCCGCGTGGTCAAGGCAGCGGCTCCCTCTCTGCCCACCTTCACTCTCGGCGAACTGCTCGATGACAACTCGCCGCTGCCCCCGGATCTGATCGCTCCGCGCGTGCTGACACCGGCTGGCATGTTGGTGTTCGGTGGCGCACCGAAAGTCGGCAAGAGCGACTTCCTGCTGTCTTGGCTGGCGCACATGGCTGCAGGCGCTGTATTCCTCGGCATGCAGCCACCCCGTCCGCTGCGCGTGTTCTACCTGCAGGCCGAGGTCCAGTACCACTACCTGCGCGAGCGCGTGAAGGATGTGCGCCTGCCATCACACCGGCTTTTGGATGCCCGCGCCAACTTCGTCGCCACACCGCAGTTGCGGCTGGTGCTCGATGACGCAGGGCTGGCGCAGGTGATCCCGGCGATCGCGCAGGCTTTCGGCGGCGAGCCTCCCGACATCATCGCCATCGATCCGATCCGCAACGTTTTCGACGGCGGTGACGCCGGTGGCGAGAACGACAACGGCGCGATGCTGTTCTTCCTGTCCCAGCGGGTGGAGCGCATTCGCCAGGCAGTGAATCCGGACGCCGGCGTCATCCTCGCCCACCACACCAAGAAGCTCGGCAAGAAGCAGTTCGAGGAGGACCCGTTCCAGGCACTGGCCGGCGCGGGAAGTCTGCGCGGCTACTACTCGACCGGGATGTTGTTGTTCAGGCCCGACGAGACCAGAACGACCCGCCAGTTGATCTTTGAGCTGCGCAATGGCGCGGGTATCCCGCAACGGCACGTCGACAAGATCAACGGCGAGTGGCGCGAGGTCGATGCCAACGAGCGGCTGGTGATGAAGGACTACGGTCAGCGCTTGGATGCCGAACGCCGCCGCAAACGAGACGCGATCCTCCAGATCTTGTTCGAGGAGGCCGGCAACGGGCGCTGCTACACCGCCAACCAGTTCGCTGAGTCCTTCGAGGGCAAGGCCGGCCTTGGCGGCGAGCGCACCATCCGCGAACGCGTCTCCGCGCTCTCGACGCAGGGCTACATCAAGTATTTCCGCAACGCTGCGGACTACGGTCTGCCCTCCAGCGGCCGCACCAAGTTCGGCTATCTCTGCGTCGAAGGCATGGTGCTGCGCATGCCTGCGGGCGATGTCGACACGGCCACCGGCGAGCTGCCGATGCGCGAGCACACGGTGCTCCCCACCCACTACAAGTGCCCGCATTCCGGCGCCTCGATGCCCGTCGAGAACCCCGAGGTGTGGGTCTACCACGACGAACTGAACGACCCGGAGGCCTCATGAACATTGCCCAATCGGCAGTTGGCAGCGTAGTTGCCAACTGCACTCATTTCCTTGCCAACTTCCCGCAGTTGGCAAACCCCTGCCAACTGGAACTCCAGTCAGATCAAGGCATTGCAGGGAATGACCCGCAGTTGGCAGTTGGCAACGATGCCAACTTGCCAACTGGCGCAAACCCGCGTGGTTGCTGGACTTTCTCCCATTCTCCAGTTGGCGAAAACTCCCCCTCCTACTACGTAGGAGAGGGACCAGGGGGTCCCTCCACCCTACGTAGGGGGCTTGCCGGCCACCCGGGATCAGATCATTGGCGGCCATCCGTGTCATCGATCCTGGCATTGGATCTCGGCACCCAGACAGGCTGGGCACTGCGCGACCGCGATGGCGCAGTGACCAGCGGATCGGAATCCTTCAAGCCGCAGCGCTTCGAGGGTGGCGGCATGCGCTACCTGCGATTCAAACGCTGGCTCACCGAGATCAAGCAGTCCTGCGACAGCATCGACGCCGTGTACTTCGAGGAGGTGCGCCGCCACGCCGGGGTCGATGCGGCACACGCCTACGGCGGCTTCATGGCCCACCTCACCGCATGGTGCGAGCACCACCAGATCCCGTACCAGGGCGTGCCGGTCGGCACGATCAAGAAGCACGCCACCGGCAAGGGCAACGCGAGCAAGGACGACATGGTCGCCGCCGCCCGCCGCCTTGGCCATGCCCCTGCCGACGACAACGAAGCCGATGCCATTGCCCTCCTGCACTGGGCGATCGAGACGCAGGAGGTGTGACATGAAGGTTCCGACTCCCGCATACCGCTGTGCCCTGGCTCGACTGCAGCCCGATCCGCGCCCCGATCCAGAGCAGATCAAGCGCGAGGGCTGGCGCGACCAACAGATCCTGGTGATCTCGCCTGACGACACCCGACTCGACTGGGTAGAACGTGAACTGCTTCGCCGGATCGGCGATCGGCTGTACGGGCCGAAGGAGCGTCGACATGGCTGAGTGGACGATCGAGACTGTGGCGGATCGCTTCATCGAGGCCGCGCGAACTGCCCACCGCCTGCCTCCGGTTCGCGTACAGGGCTACTTCAACTGCTGGCCCGCGATCAAGCGCATGCCATGGGAAAACCTGTGCGCCGAGCCGCCGGTCTACCGCTTTCCTCCCGACCCTGCTGCCATCGACCGGATGCTGGAGACGATGCGTTGGGTGCAATGGCTGGAGGAGGAACAGCGCCACCTCGTCTGGATGCGAGCACAGCGCTACCCCTGGAAGGAGGTCTGCTGCCGCTTTGGCTGCGACCGGACGACCGCCTGGCGTCGTTGGCAGAAGGCCTTGGAGATCGTCGTCGAGCAACTGCGAACAGAAAAATGTCATGGGGCAGCTGTCAACGGCCGCTGACGTTGCGTGTAGTTGCGAACAATCGCGACGCCGTTCGGAATCCTGCGTGCCGATGCGGGTTTCAGTCACTTTTTGGCGTGCAACATCCTGAGGCTTTTTCGCTAGTATTACGGCTAATCTTGCGAGCATTGGGTGCGTGAAGGCCACGGAGCGATCTGTGGCCTTCGTCGTTTCCCGCCCTCGATGGTCATGCCCCGTTGCGACGGGTCCTTCCTGGCCAGAAAGCAATGCGGGGGGCGCGAGCGCGGCGCTTTTTTAGCGTCAGGGTGCGAACCAAGGTTCGCACGGTTCGCAGTTCGCACCCCGCCAGTTCGCACCAACCCCAAAACCCGCCCACGGTTTGTCGTCGGCGGGTTTTCTATTTTCAGGACACCATCTTTGAATACGCTCAACGTCGAGTACCGCAAGGTCGAGGCGCTGATTCCCTACGCCCGCAATCCGCGCACACATTCCGATGCGCAGATCACCAAGATCGCCGCCAGCATCGTCGAATATGGCTGGACGAACCCGGTCCTGGTTGATGGCGACAACGGCATCATCGCGGGCCACGGTCGTTTGGCTGCCGCACGCAAGCTGGGGCTGGATCAGGTGCCGGTGATCGAACTGGCCCATCTCACCACCGCACAAAAGCGCGCCTTGGTCATCGCCGACAACCGGCTGGCGCTTGACGCTGGCTGGGATGAGGAGATGTTGGCGCTCGAACTGGCGGAGCTTTCCGAAGCGGGTTTCGAACTGGCGCTGACCGGCTTTGAGAACATCGAGATCGATGCGCTGCTGGCAGATGCCCCGTCGACTGAAGGTGAACCGGCGGCGCAGGATGGTGTAGACGCCGATGAACCCGATACGACCGATGACGTACCTGACACGCCAGTGGTGGCGGTGTCGCGCGAGGGAGATGTCTGGGCCATCGGCTCGCACCGGTTGATCTGTGGCGACGCCACCGACCCAGCCGTGGTCGCCACGCTGATGCAGGGTGACACCGCGCAGCTTTGCTTCACCTCGCCGCCGTATGGCAACCAGCGCGACTACACCTCCGGCGGCATTGCCGATTGGGATGTCCTGATGCGCGGTGTGTTCGCACATCTGCCGATGGCGGGCGACGGACAGGTGCTGGTCAATCTTGGGCTGATCCACCGCGACAACGAAGTCATCCCCTATTGGGACGGCTGGCTGTCCTGGATGCGTCAGCAAGGGTGGCGGCGCTTCGCGTGGTACGTCTGGGATCAGGGGCCCGGCATGCCCGGCGACTGGCAGGGCCGATTGGCTCCCAGCTTCGAGTTTGTTTTCCACTTCAATCGCAGCACCCGCAAACCCAACAAGATTGTTCCTTGCAAGCACGCAGGCCAGGAA
The DNA here is from genome assembly GCA_001897675.1 of Thiobacillus sp. 65-1059. Classification (GTDB taxonomy): domain Bacteria; phylum Pseudomonadota; class Gammaproteobacteria; order Burkholderiales; family Thiobacillaceae; genus Thiobacillus. The sequence continues at coordinate 6,761 of MKUE01000141.1, forward strand.
TCGCACCTGCGCGCTGACGGGTCGTCCACGGCGATGCGCGGTAAGGATGGCGAGGTCGGCGGCTGGACGCACAAGGGTCAGCCGACGCAGGACACCCGAATCCCCGACTCAGTGATTCGCGTGATGCGCCACAAGGGCAAGATCGGTCAGGACATTGATCACCCCGCCGTCTTCCCGGTGGCGTTGCCGGAGTTCGCCATCGAGTCCTACACCGACGCCGGAGACATCGTTTTCGAGCCGTTCGGCGGCAGTGGCACGACGATGCTGGCCGCGCAGCGCACTGGCCGCATTTGTCGCAGCGTCGAGATTGCGCCGGAGTACGTGGACGTGGCCATCAAGCGCTTTCAGCAAAACCACCTCGGCGTGCCGGTCACGCTCATCGCCACCGGCCAATCTTTCGACGAGATCGCCACTGAACGCGAAATGGAGGTGGCGGCATGAACTGGCTGGCCGACAAGATCGAGCAGTGGCCGACAGCCAAACTGCTGCCCTATGTCCGCAATGCGCGGACGCACTCGGATGATCAGGTGGCGCAGATCGCTGCATCGATTGCCGAGTTTGGCTTCACCAATCCGATCCTTGCGGGCAGTGACGGCATCATCGTCGCTGGGCATGGCCGCTTGGCCGCCGCGCAGAAACTCGGGCTGGAAATCGTGCCCGTGGTCGTACTGGATCACCTGAGCCCGACCCAACGCCGCGCCTTGGTCATCGCAGACAACCGCATCGCGGAGAACGCTGGCTGGGATGACGCGATGTTGCGGATCGAACTTGAGGCCTTGCAGCTGGAAGGTTTCGATCTGGACATCACCGGCTTCGATGCCGACGCGCTGGCCGAACTGATCTCGGGCGACGAGCCGGACAACGAGGGTCAGACCGACGAGGACGCGGTGCCGGAGGTCAGCGAGACACCCATCTCGCGCCCGGGCGATGTCTGGATCATGGGCCAGCACCGGCTGCTGTGCGGCGACTCGACCGTGGCCGAGAGCTATGCCCGGCTGATGCAGGGCGACGTGGCAGACATGGTCTTCACCGACCCGCCGTACAACGTGAACTACGCCAACAGCGCCAAGGACAAGATGCGCGGCAAGGATCGCGCGATCCTCAACGACAACCTGGGTGACGGTTTCTACGACTTCCTGCTTGCAGCATTGACGCCCACCGTGGCGAACTGCCGGGGCGGTATCTATGTAGCGATGTCATCCAGCGAACTAGATGTGCTGCAGGCAGCCTTTCGCGCCGCCGGTGGCAAGTGGTCGACGTTCATCATCTGGGCCAAGAACACCTTCACGCTGGGCCGTGCCGACTACCAGCGCCAGTACGAACCGATCTTGTACGGATGGCCCGAGGGTGCGCAACGCCACTGGTGTGGTGACCGCGATCAGGGCGATGTGTGGGCTATCAAGAAGCCGCAGAAGAACGATCTGCATCCGACGATGAAGCCGGTGGAGCTGGTCGAGCGAGCCATCCGCAATTCGAGCCGCCCGGGTAACGTGGTGCTCGATCCGTTCGGTGGTTCTGGCACAACGTTGATTGCGGCCGAAAAGTCAGGTCGCGTCGCGCGGCTGATCGAACTCGATCCGAAGTACGTGGATGTGATCGTGCGCCGGTGGGAGGACTTCACCGGCCAGACGGCTATCCGCGAGGCAGCAGACCAGGAAGTGTGCGCCAGTTGAATGGCTGGCCGGGCTGCTTGGCCTCTTCTTCCTCAGCGATGCGCCGCAGGATTTGCAGGGTGGTGAGATCGCGCGGCAGTGCCATGCACATGACGCGCACAGCCTGCTCGATGGAGATGTCTGTACGCCGGTTGGCAATCAGCCAACGCAGCGCCTGCTCGCGTTCGGTGGCGAGCGCTTTCATCAGGCAGCCATCTCTTCGCAGATTTCGCAGTGGATCACAAAGCCTGTCAGGTAAGGCAGGCCGCGAGGGATGCCGTACTGCTTGCTGGTCTGGCGGCCAATCGTCCAGCCCATCCACCGTTGGGTGGCGGCGTTGATCGCATCCTGCAAGGCTTGGCCTTGGTACAAACCGTTCTGGACATCGTCGGCAAAGTGGCGTCCGTGGCGACTGTCGAGGAAGGTCTGAACCGATTCGAGGGGCTGGTGGGTGGCGTCCGAAATGGCGTTCATGGCCAGGGGCCATGCGGCGCTGGCGTGTTCGTTCATCGTGCCCCAAAAACCCCAGGCTTCGTTTTGGGTGGCGGGTATCTGGTTGGTGGTCATGGTGTTTTCTCCGGGTTGATCGTTGCGACACCTGTAGTAACGCGCTGTTCGATTGAGAAGCCAAGCTGTTCCTGGCTTCTTTCTCGATCAATTTCGATCACCCGAGACGGGCTACGTAGCGGGCGTAATCACCGCCCTCGGGATTGACGTAGAGGTAAGGGCGTCCGGGAGCAGTGACCTCGACGCAGAGGTAGCCGTCGCCAGTGCCGCCACCCTTGCCACGCAGCCAGTCGCGTGACACCAGCAGGCTGCGCCCAAAGGCGTCGAATTCGGCAGGGGTGAGCTCCTTGGTCTCGGTGACGTAGACCTTGTGCTGGTCGCGACCGCCCAGTTCGCCGAGGTCGGCAGGTTTGCGTGCAAACGGCAGGCGGATGCTCAACTCTTCGACCTGGAGGCTTTGGCCTGCGAACTGCAGGGTGCGTGGGGTGCGTTCGATGGTGATGGTCATGGTGCTCATGGCGGTTCTCCTGGTGTGCGTCGTCAATCACGACACCTGTATGAACGCGCTGGCGGCGAGAGAAGCCAAGCTATTCATGGTTCCTCTCGCCATCTTTTTGGCTTCGCCGAATCTCGCTGTACTCCTTTTCAGGCGATGCGGTACACCCGCTCGCCGCCCTGCGGTTTGTCCGACACGATGGTCAGGCCAAGTTTTTTCTTGAACGCTCCGGCGAAGGTGCCGCGCACCGTGTGCGCCTGCCAACCGGTGGCGGTGCAGATCTGGCCGATGGTTGCGCCCTCGGGGCGTTGCAGCATCCGGATCACTTCGGCCTGCTTGCTGTTCTCGCGTGTGCGCGGCTTGACCCACGTGGCTTCGGCGGCGGTAACAAAGGCTTCCAGTTCGGGATCGCTCGCGGCCACAGGCGCGCCTTCGGCATTGGCGATGATCCGGTCGAGATTGGCTTCGAATTGACCGACGCGCTTCTTGTTCAATCCGGGACGCGGAATGCCCAGGGCGTCATAGCCCTCCGCAGCGACAAACCAGTCGGTGCTGTCGGTGGTGATCAGTGCGCGGTTGAAAAGTCCGTCGAGCACCTTCTTGCGTGCGCCGCCTTTGATGTTGTCGGGGAACCAGTCGATCTTGCCGCTGGTGTGTTCAACCGCGTGGGCCAGGATCGCTTGCTGGGCAGGGGTCAGTTGGGTGGTGGTCATGTTTTGCTCCTTCGATGTGGTGGACGGTGATGTGATGAACGCGCTGTTCTCAAGTGAAGCCAAGCGCTTTCTGCTTGGCTTCTTCGCTTCGCAATCAGGTGTTGGCCTTGTCTGACGGGTTGGCATTGCGCCCCTGCTCGAGCCCCGCGTTGAAGGCGGCTTCGAGCGCATCGCGTAGGCACCAGACCGCCACATCGTGGAAGTCGAGGCTGTCCGAGCGGCGGGTTTCCAGGGTTTCGATGCCCAGCTTGTTTTGCGCAATCTGGGTCAGGAGTTGTTCGAGCTTGCTCATGTCCGTGTCCTTTCATGGTGTTGATGACGAACGTATGAACGCGCTGTTCCAGATGGAAGCCAAGCTCAATCCGCAGGAATGACGAACAAATGATTGAAGGTGCCCCGAAGGGGAAATATGGGTATTTCGATTCGTGCCTACGCACGCCACCGAGGGGTGTCCGATGCAGCGGTGCGCAAGGCCATCGCTGCTGGGCGGATCACGCCGGAGGCAGACGGAACGATTGATGCCGAGCGCGTCGACCGCGAGTGGGCGCGCAATTCCGATGCACCGCGCAATGGCACGGCCACCCGCGCGGTCAAGGTCGCCGTCCAGGAATCCAGCGGGGCCACAGGAGACGGGCAAGCAGCCTCATTGGCAACATCCGCAGCAGGTGGCACGTCCTTGTTGCAAGCGCGGACGGTCAACGAAGTGGTCAAGGCGCAAACCAACAAGGTGCGTCTCGCCCGCCTCAAGGGCGAGCTGGTAGATCGGCCTCAGGCCATCGCCCACGTTTTCAAGCTGGCGCGCTCCGAACGCGATGCCTGGCTCAACTGGCCTGCACGCATCTCGGCACAGATGGCAGCCAAGCTCGGCGTCGATCCCCACACGATGCACATCGCCTTGGAGGCGGCGGTGCGTGAGCACCTGCAGGAACTGGGCGAGATGCGCCCGAGGGTGGATTGATGGACATGGACTACGAAGGCGCTGCCGAGATCGAACGCGCGTGGCGCGAAGGACTGACTCCCGACCCGCTGCTTACCGTGTCCGAATGGTCGGATCGCCACCGGATGCTTTCCAGCAAGGCCTCTGCCGAACCGGGTCGCTGGCGCACCAGCCGCACGCCATACCTGAAAGCGATCATGGATTGCCTGTCGCCGACCTCCCCGGTTGAGCGCGTGGTGTTCATGAAGGCGGCGCAGCTTGGCGCGACCGAGATGGGCTCGAACTGGATCGGCTACGTCATCCACCACGCGCCGGGGCCAATGATGGCGGTGTGGCCGACGGTAGAAATGGCCAAGCGCAACTCAAAGCAACGGATCGATCCGCTGATCGAGGAGTCGTCCGCACTGGCTGAACTGATTGCACCGGCGCGCAGCCGGGATTCAGGCAACACCATCCTGGCCAAGGAGTTCCGGGGTGGTGTGCTGGTGATGACCGGGGCCAACAGCGCGGTCGGCCTGCGTTCGATGCCGGTGCGCTACCTGTTCCTCGACGAAGTGGACGGCTACCCGCTGGACGTCGAGGGCGAAGGCGACGCGATCTCGCTGGCCGAAGCGCGCACGCGCACCTTCGCGCGACGCAAGATTTTCATTGTCTCGACGCCGACGATCTCGGGCGCAAGCGCCATCGAGCGCGAGTACGAAGCCAGTGACCAACGTCGCTACTTCGTGCCGTGTCCGCATTGCTCGCATCGCCAGTGGCTGCGTTTCGAGCAGCTGCGTTGGGACAAAGGGCAACCGGAGACCGCTGCCTACATCTGTGAGTCATGTGACACCGCGATTGCCGAGCATCACAAAACGTGGATGCTGGAACACGGCGAGTGGCGCGCGCTGATCACCGATGGCGCGGGTAAGACGGCTGGCTTCCACCTGTCGTCGCTATACAGCCCGGTGGGCTGGCGCTCGTGGCGTGAGATCGCCGCTGCGTGGGAAGCCGCCGTCAGTAAAGAGTCGGGATCGGCCGCTGCCATCAAGACCTTCAAGAACACCGAACTGGGTGAAACCTGGGTCGAGGAAGGCGAAGCACCGGACTGGCAACGGCTGGTCGAGCGCCGCGAGGATTACCGGATTGGCTCCGTGCCACCGGGCGGATTGCTGCTGGTGGGCGCAGCCGACGTGCAGAAGGATCGCATCGAGGCGTCGGTCTGGGCCTTCGGACGCGGCAAGGAGTCCTGGTTGGTCGAACACCGGGTGCTGATGGGCGATACCGCCCGCGACACGGTGTGGAAGAGCCTCGCTGAAATGCTGGCAGAGACCTGGACACACGCTTCGGGCGCATCGATGCCGCTGGTGCGTTTTGCCTTGGATACCGGCTTTGCGACGCAGGAGGCCTACGCCTTTGTGCGGGCTTGCCGCGATTCGCGTGTGATGGCGGTCAAGGGGGTGCCTCGCGGTGCAGCCTTGATCGGCACGCCGACCGCCATCGATGTCTCGCAGGGTGGCAAGAAGCTGCGCCTGGGCATCAAGGTGTACACGGTGGCGGTCAGCATCGCCAAGCTCGAGTTCTACAACAACCTGCGCAAGAGCGCAGATGTTGGCGAGGACGGATTGACCACGGTGTTCCCGGCCGGGTTCGTCCATCTGCCCAAGATCGACGCTGAGTTCATCCAGCAACTCTGCGCGGAACAACTGATCACCCGCCGCGACCGCAACGGCTTCCCGGTGCGTGAGTGGCAAAAGATGCGTGAGCGCAATGAGGCGCTCGACTGCTACGTCTACGCCCGCGCGGCTGCATCGGCGGCGGGTCTGGATCGCTTCGAGGAACGTCACTGGCGGGAGCTGGAGCGACAACTGGGGCTGTCTAGTCCGTCAGCCCTTGAAACACCTACTGAATCGATCAACGAGGCCACCCACCGCGGTGGCCTCGCTGTTTCTGGCAACCGTAACACAGGTCGGCGCGTGATCAAAAGCCGCTGGCTGTCCTGACACATCAAGGAGAAAACATGAGTCTTGCTACCCGTATCGAAAGCCTGGTCATCCGCGTCGCGCAGGAGTTCAACGACGTCCGCGCCAAGGCGGGCAACCTCGCCAATCTCACCACCACCGACAAGTCGAATCTGGTCGCGGCCATCAACGAACTGAAAGCCGCCGTGGTGTCGTCGGCGGTGATCGACGATGCGCACGTCGCGGCCACGACCACTTACTCGTCCAACAAGATCGTCTCACTGCTCGATGCGCTCAAGACTGAGATCTTGGGCGGTGCCGATGCCGCGTACGACACGCTGGTGGAAATCCAGCAACTGCTGCAGAACGGCACCAGCGGTCTGGATGCCCTGCTCGCCGCCGTGAACAACCGTGTGCGCTTCGATGCGGCGCAGTCGCTGACCGTGGCCGAGCAACTTCAGGCACGCAGCAACATCGGAGCCGTCGCAGCCACCGATGTCGGCAATACCGACACAGACTTCGTCGCGGTCTTTGTGGGTGCGCTGGTCTGATGAGCCTCGCATCGCGCATCAGTGCGCTGGCCAGTCGTGTCGGGCTCGAGGTCAAGACCAAGATCGACGCCACCCACCCCGGCGTGGCCCGGGCGTGGGTGTGCTTCGGCTATGTCGGCACGCAGGTCGTCGTGCGCGCATCGCACAACGTGGCCAGCGTGACTCGGACGGCGGCGGGTCGCTACCGCGTGACCTTCACCGTTGCCATGCCCGACGCCAACTATTGCTGGACGGCACTCGCCCGCAGCAGCACCAACAGCGGCACGCAGCGCATTGCCATCGTGCGATCCAGCACCGACCAGAAGACCGCCCAGTACGTCGACATCAGTTGCGCCACCACGGCCGCATCGTTCGACGACTCCTCCGAAATCAACCTCACGGTGTTCCGCTGATGGCCTACACACAAGCACACCTCGATGCGCTGGAAGCGGCGCTTGTCAAGGGCGAAAAGCGCGTGACCTTTGGCGACAAGACCGTCGAGTACCGCAGCGTCGATGAACTCCAGGCCGCCATTGGGGCGGTCAAGCGCGACCTCTTCGAGCAGGCCGTGGATACCGGGCTGTGGCCCGGTGCGCCACGCCAGATCCGGGTCACCACCGGCAAAGGGTTCTGAACATGCAATGGTTTGACCGAATGCGCAGGCGCGTCGGCATGAGTCTGCTTGGCGGCACCCCGTTCTATGACGGTATCGGTGGCGGCCGTCGCGCATTGGCGTGGCAGGTCGGCAACCCAGGCGCAGTCGCAGCACTGGCGTTCACCCAGAACGAATTGCGCGCCAAGAGCCGCGATCTGGTACGCCGCAATGCCTGGGCAGCGGCAGGCGTTGAAGCCTTTGTCTCGAACGCTATCGGCACCGGCATCAAGCCGCAGAGCATGCTGGCTGATCAGCCCCTGCGTGAAGCGATCCACAGCCTGTGGTGGGACTGGTGCGAGGAGGCCGATGCCGCCGGACTGACCGATTTCTACGGACTGCAGGCCTTGGCCTGTCGCGCCATGCTCGAAGGCGGGGAATGTCTGGTGCGGCTGCGCTATCGCCGCCCGGAGGATGGCCTGCCGGTAGGCCTGCAATTGCAGTTGCTCGAACCCGAACACCTGCCAGCCACGCTGAATCAGGAATTGGCTTCGGGAAATGTGATCCGTGCGGGCATCGAATTCGACAAGCTCGGACGGCGGGTGGCTTACCACCTGTATCGCTCACACCCGGGTGATGGCTCACTGGCTCCGATGTCGGGCACCGGTGGCGTGGTGGGCGGTCTCGACACAGTGCGCGTCCCGGCCAGCGAAATCATTCACCTGTTTCGTCCCTTGCGGCCCGGACAGATCCGGGGCGAACCGTGGCTGGCGCGCGCACTGGTCAAGCTCAACGAACTCGACCAGTACGACGATGCCGAGCTCGTGCGCAAGAAAACCGCCGCGATGTTCGCGGGCTTCATCACGCGCCTGTCACCTGAGGACAACCTGATGGGTGAAGGCTTGCCGGATGCCAGCGGTGCGGCATTGGCCGGGCTGGAGCCGGGCACGATGCAGATCCTGGAGCCCGGCGAGGACGTGAAGTTCAGTCAGCCCGCCGACGTTGGCGCGAGCTACGCCGAATTCCTGCGCATGCAGTTCCGGGCGGTGGCAGCGGCGATGGGCATCACCTACGAGATGCTGACCGGCGACCTGACGCAAGTGAACTATTCGTCGATCCGGGCCGGGCTGCTGGAGTTTCGCCGCCGCTGTGAGGCCATCCAGCACGGCGTGATCGTCCACCAGTTGTGCCGCCCGATCTGGCGTGCCTGGATGGAGCAGGCGCTACTTGAAGGCGCGCTGGCGCTGCCGCAGTTCACCGAGAAGAAGCGCGACTACTTCGCGGCCAAATGGATTCCACAGGGTTGGCAGTGGGTCGATCCCAAGAAGGAATTCGACGCGATGCTGACCGCCATTCGCGCCGGGCTGCTGTCTCGCTCGGAAGCCATCTCGGCCTTCGGCTACGACGCTGAGGACATCGACCGCGAGATCGCCGCCGACAACCAGCGTGCCGATGAGCTCGGTCTGGTCTTTGACTCCGACCCGCGCCACGACAAAGCGCCCCAACCATCGGCATCGGGCGCTCCCATAAATGCGGCCGCCACAGTGGCCGTGCCGCAAGACCAACAGGACAACTGACATGCAACTCGTTCATCTGGCGTCACGCCTCTACGGGACGCCGCTCCTCATTGCGCGTCCCAAACTCGACGTGATCCTCTCCGTGCTGGGTTCCCGCATCGGCTTGCCCGATCTGGACATGGCGATGCCGCTGCCCATGCCGCGCCAGAACGCCACATCGGGTCAGGCGGGCATTGCCGTCATCCCGGTGGTCGGCACTCTGGTCAGACGTTCGATGGGTATCGAAGCCGCCTCTGGCCTGATGTCCTACGGCGAGATCGAAGCCCGACTGGACGCCGCGCTGGCCGACCCACAGGTGGCGGGCATCCTGCTCGATCTGGATTCGCCCGGCGGCGAGGCATCGGGTGTGTTCGAGTTGGCCGAGCGCATCCGCGCTGCCAGCACCATCAAGCCGATCTGGGCGCACGCCAACGATGCCGCGTACTCGGCGGCTTTTGCCATTGCGGCAGCCTGCCAGCGCCTGACGCTGTCGCAGACCGCTGGCGTCGGGTCGATTGGCGTGATCGCGCTACACGTCGACCAGTCGGTGAAGGACGCCAAGGACGGCCTGAACTACACCGCTGTCTTCGCGGGCAGCCACAAGAACGATTTCTCCCCGCACGAGCCACTCACCCCCCAGGCCACCACCGCGTTGCAGACCGAGGTGGATCGCCTCTACGACATCTTCGTGAATCAGGTCGGACAGATGCGCGGCATCGATCCGGATGCCGTGCGCGCCACCGAAGCGGGGCTGTTCTATGGCGAGCAGGCGGTGGCAGCAGGCCTCGCCGACGCGGTGATGCCGTTTGATGCGGTGATGACCGAGTTCACCGACGCGTTGGCGGCCAAGCAGCGGTTGGCGCAGCCCGGCGTGGCCCGCGCCTCGCCGCGAAGCCTGTCCACTCAATCCATTTCAAACCCGCCCCGAAGCAAACCTTTCACCCTGGAGAACACCATGACCGACCCCAAAGACGACCACGAAAACCTTAAGCGACCGGCCGACACCGACCCACAGGGCGACCAGTCGCAGACCGACAGCGATCTTGAACCGACGCCTGCCGCCCAAGCCGCATTGGCGCAGTCGTTCGCCAGCGGGCGCGGCCAAGCTCAGGCCATTGCAGAGATGTGCCTGATCGCGGGCCAATCCCAACGCACGGCGGAATTCCTCGCAGCAGGCTTCTCGGAAGCGCAGGTGCGCCGCGCCTTGCTCGACGCCCGTGCCGACCAACCCGAAATCGCCTCGCGCATCACCGCAGAGGCAGGAACCATTCAGCGCCCGGAAAACAGTCCGGTGGTCGCTGCCGTCAAGAAGCTCACCGCCAAGGAGTAAGCCATGCCCACTGTCTCTCAACCCAAGAATCTCGGCGACCTGTTGAAGTACGAAGCGCCGAATCTCTACTCGCGTGACCAGGACACCGTCGCGGCCGCGCAGAACCTGTCGCTGGGCACCGTGGTGGGTCGCGAAACGGCTACCGCCAAGCTCAAGGCCCTCGACCCGAGCGCCTCGGACGGCACGGAAACCGCCGTTGGCGTGCTCGGCAATGACGTCGATGCGACGCTGATCGACCGTGAGGACGCGATCCTGATCGCCCGCCACGCCATCGTCGCGCGCGGCGCATTGGTCTGGCCGACAGGCATCAGCACTGCGCACAAAGTGGCTGCCATCAAGCAACTCGCAGAACGTGGAGTCCTGGCCCGCGAGACTGCCTAAAACCCGCGCCTGCCCCACTTCCATCGCTCCGTTTCGCTCCCCCAAAAACCCGCCGCTGGCGGGTTTCGTCATTTCTGGAGATCCCAAATGCAGAACCCTTTTGAAAACCCCGGCTTTTCGATGGCCAGCCTGACGGCCGCCATCAACCTCCTGCCCAACCGCTATGGGCGGCTGGAGCAACTCAACCTGTTCCCGGCCAAGCCGGTGCGCACCCGGCAGATCCTCGTCGAGGAGTACGCCGGTCGTCTGAATCTGCTGCCTACCCGGGCGCCCGGTTCGCCCGGCACGGTGGGTGAACGTGGCAAGCGCAACCTGCGCTCCTTCGTGATCCCGCACATCCCCCACGACGACGTGGTGCTGCCCGAGGAGGTGCAAGGTCTGCGCGCCTTCGGGTCCGAAACCGAGATGGAAGCCATTGGCGGTGTCATGGCCCGTCATCTGGAGACCATGCGCAACAAGCACGCGATCACCCTGGAGCATCTGCGCATGGGGGCGCTCAAGGGCAAGATCCTCGATGCTGATGGCAGTGAGCTTGTCGATCTGTTCGACGAGTTCGACATCACCGCGCAATCGGTGTCCTTCGAGTTTTCGACGGCGGCAGACAACGGGCAAATCAAGACTGCCTGCCTGGAGTTGCTGGGTCTCATGGAAGATGGGCTCACCGGCGAGTTCTCGACCGGCGTGCATGTGCTGTGCTCGACCGAGTTCTTCCGGGCGCTGACCACCCACAAGGAGGTCAAAACCGCCTACCAGAACTGGCAGCAGGGCGCAGTGCTGATCAACGACATGCGCTCGGGCTTCAGTTACAGCGGCATCACCTTCGAGGAATACCGTGGCCAGGCGTCCTTTGTGCAGGCCGACGGTACGCTGGGATCGCGCCGCTTCATTGCCGCAGGGGAAGCCCATGCCTTCCCGGTCGGCACGGTGGATACCTTCGCGACCTACTTCGCACCAGCGGACTTCAACGAGACCGTGAACACCATCGGCCAGCCGCTGTATGCCAAGCAGGAGCCGCGCAAATTCGACCGGGGTACCGATCTGCACACGCAGAGCAACCCGCTGCCGATGTGCCATCGCCCTGGCGTGCTGATCAAGCTCGTTGCTGCCTGATGGATGTCGCGACGTTGTACGAGGCGGCCCGCAGTGCAGGACTGCTGACCGCCGTCACGGTGGCGGGCAGCACCGTGCACTGCGCCTTCCGTGCCCCCGACGAAACCGTGCTGGATGGTTTTGCGCTGTCGCGGGACTACCAGATCGACTACCCGGCGTCCTGGCTGACGCTGGCAGCCGGGGACACGGTCGAGGTGGCAGGCAACACCTATCAGGTGCGCGACGTGCGCGCCATCGGCGACGGCACCGAGCGTCGCGCCTCGCTCACTCAACTCTGAGGAACACCCCATGAACTCCGTCCGCGAGCGCGTCTTGCGGGAGATCTTCACTCGCCTGGCATCTGCGATTGCCCCGACACCGGTTCTGCGCATGCCTGCCGTGCCGGTCACCCGCGAGGCCAGTCCGGCGCTGCTGTTGTTCGTTGATGGCGACAGCATCACCGCCCACGCCAACCACCTTGTCGACCGGTTGCTGGTCGTCCGGCTTGCCGTGGTGGCACGCGGTACGGATGCCTTCGACGTCGCCGACCAGGCGCTGGTCGCGGCCCACGCGGCAATGCTCGCCGACCCGAATCTGGGCGGTCTGGTCATCGCCGTGCGCGAGATCGACTGCGAATGGGAGTTCGACGACGCCGACGCCGGGGCCGTCGCGCTGCCCGCCCGCTACGAAATCCGCTACCGCACCCACGCCATCGACCTCACCCAAACAGGATGAACCCATGCATATCGAACTACTGAAACCCCATACCCACGCAGGCAAGCGCCTCGCCGTGGGTGATCGCCTTGATCTGAATGACGCCAGCACCCGTTGGCTGATCGCGCAAGGCACGGCCAAAGCGGCCGCCCCCGCCACTGATTCCAAACCCACCCGCCGTGATGCCACGTCCGGTGTTTCCACAACTGCAGCCACCCAAGGAGACTGAACATGGCTTATTTTTCCGGACAAGGCCGCGTCTACATCGGCGCACGTGATGAACTCGGCAACCCAGCCGGACTGACCTTCGTCGGCAACGTGCCCGAGCTGAAGGTCTCGCTGTCAGTAGACACCATCGAGCACCAGGAAGCGCAGTCGGGCCAGCGCCTGACCGACCTGCAGCTCATCAAGACCAAGAAAGGTGAATTCGCCTGCACGCTGGAAGAACTGATCGCCACCAATCTTGCGCTCGCGCTCTACGGCACCACGACCACGATCACCCCCGGTACGGTGACCGGTGAACTGCTGCCCAACCCGGTCACCCCGGGCAGTCTGTATCCGCTGGCCATGCAGAACGTGTCCGCCGTGCAGATCCAGGACTCGGACGTCACGCCCAAGACGCTCCCGGTCAGCCACTACAGCGTCAATGCCAAGCACGGCTCGCTGGTGGTGCTCGATGCCACGTCGGGCGGCCCGTACACCGAGCCGTTCACCGTCGATTACGCCTATGGCGCGGCGCAGAGCACGGCGATGTTCACCCAGCCACTACCCGAGCGCTGGATTCGCTTCGAGGGGCTCAATACCGCCGACGGCAATCGCGAGGTGGTGATCGACCTGTACCGCGTGGCCATCAACCCGGCCAAGGAGCTCTCGATCATCACGGACGAACTGCTGAAGTTTGAGCTTTCGGGCCAAGTGCTGGCGGATCTGACCAAGCCAGTCGGTGGCGATCTCGGCCAATTCGGTCGTCTGGTGCTGCTGTGATGGACGGCTTCAAAACCTTCCCCCCTGAACCTGTCGTCGTGACGCTGTCCGGTACCGCGCTGGAACTGACGCCGATCCGGCTGGGCGAGTTGCCACGGCTTCTCGCCGTGGTGCGCCCGCTGGCCGAGGAGATCAGCAGCGATCCGGACTGGATGGCGCTGCTGGGGCGACACGGCGATGCCGTGCTGGATTTGCTGGCGATCACTACCCGGCGTGAACGCGCGTGGATCAACGACCTGTCGCTGGAGGACGCCGTGCACTTGGCCGCCGCCGTATTCGAGGTCAACGCGGATTTTTTCGTGGCGCACGTCGTCCCGGCGATTCAGGGCGCGGCCCAGCGACTCGCGCCGACGCTGCGCTCACTGACGATCTCGGCTGGGACAGCGCCGTCGCCCGCCTGATCCGCGCCGGGCACCGCCTTGGCGACGTGATGGCCTACACGCTCACGCAGACGCAAACCTTTCTAGATGCCGACGGACAGATCGAACGGCAGCAACTTGCCCAGCTGCTCGGCATTCATGCCGTGGCAGCACAGGGCGAGAAGCGTGGCATCGAACAACTGCAACGCGATCTGCTCAAGGACTGACCCATGCGTCTCTCGCTCACCACCACCGGCCTGCTGGACCCGCGCCAATTGGCAGCATGGAGTACCGAGCGGCGTCGTGCCATCCACACCGCTGTCGCCAAGGGCATGCAATCGGGCGGGCGTGAAGTGCGTGATGCGGCGCGATCCGAGATGCGCAGTGCCTTCACCGTCAAGCGCAACAGCTTCATCTCCTCGATGGGCGTGAAGGTGTTCGACAAGAAGCCCGAACTGCTGCCCGCCTTGCTGGTGGGCAGCAAGATTCCTTGGCTCGGCCTGCATGAAAAAGGCGGCACGGTGAGCGGCAATTTGCTGATACCGCTGCTGCCCGGGCGCATCGGCCCCAAGCGCTTCAAGGCGGTCATTGACGGCCTGATGCGCTCGGGCAATGCCTTCTTCATCGAGAAGAACGGTCGCGTGCTGCTGATGGCCGAGAACATCAAGGAGAACGCCGGGCAGCTGGGCCGCTTCAAACGTGCCGAGCGTGGTCGTACCGGGGCCAAGCAGATCAAGCGTGGTCAGGAAATTCCCATCGCCGTACTGGTCAAGCGCGTCGATCTGAAACGACGACTGAATCTGGCGGGCGGCGTGCAACGTGCGCTCCCTGCCTTGGCGCGGGCGATTCAACAAGAACTGGACAAAGTCTGATGGCAAGCAATCGTGCCCAAATCCTGATCAGTGCCGTCGACCAGACCAAGACCGCTTTCGACTCGATCAAGCGGGGCCTAGGTGGCCTGACCGACACCGCCAAGAGCATCAACGGCGTGCTGGCCAACCTCGGCGTGGGCGTGTCGGTGGCCGGTCTGACCGCGATGGTCAAATCGGCCATCGACACTGGTGATGCGCTGGACGAGATGTCGCAACGTGTCGGTGTCAGCGTCGAGACCCTTTCGGTATGGAAACCGGCAGCCGAGCAGTCCGGTGTGTCCGGCGAATCGTTCGAGAAGGGGCTGCGCAAGCTGTCCACCACGATGCTGGAGGCCGCGACAGGGTCGGAAGATGCCGCGCGCGGATTCTCCGCCGTCGGTGTCGAGTTCAAGAGCCAGGATGGCACCCTGCGTGCCACCGATCAGGTGCTGCTTGATCTGGCCGAACGCTTCAAAGCCATGCCCGACGGCGCGGAAAAAACTGCGCTGGCGGTGCAACTGTTCGGCAAATCCGGCGCGGAGCTGATCCCGTTCCTCAACCAAGGGCGCGACGGCATCAACGAGCTGGCTGCCGAGATGCAGGCGCTCGGCGTACAGATGAGCAGCGAAACGGCGGCGCAGGCAGGCAACTTCAACGATGCACTCGACAAGCTGCATCTGGCCACCACCAGCATCGGCAATCAGATCATCGCGTCCTTGCTGCCTGCCCTGAACGACATGGCCGGTGGCATGGTCGAGTCGGCCAAGCAAGGCGGCACACTGCGCGCGATCCTGGATGGCGTGGTGCTGGTGCTCAAGACACTGGCGCTCGGTGCCGCCACCGTCGGCAAGGCCTTCGTCGCCTTGGGCGAGGCCATTGGTGCCGGTGTGGCGGCGGCGGTCGAGGCGCTCAAGGGCAACACCGACGGGGCCAAGGCCATCATTGCCGACCTCAAGGGCAATCTGGTCAAACGGCTGGATGAACTGGCGTCCTTTCGTGACAGCCTGTTCGACCCCAAGCCCATCGAGGTCAAGGCACCCAAGATCCAGGCCGATCCGGAACTACTTCAGCGCCTGACCAAGCCCAAAGCCGTCAAGCCAGCGCAGGACACGACCGGCGCGCAGACCACGCTGATGAAAGCGCAGCTGGACGCCGAGTTCGCGCTGCTCAAGGACGGTCTGACCCGGCAACAAACTGCGCTGGATGCTGCACTCGAAGACCGTCTGGTCTCGGTGCGCGACTACTACACGCAGAAAACGGCCATCGAGCAGCGCGAGATCGATGCCGAGATTGCCCGCAAGCAGCAGGAGCTGGCCCGCAGTCAGCAGGTCGCCACCACCGGCAAGTCGGAAAACGACCGCCTGCGCTCCAAGGCTGAAGTGGCCAAGGCGGAAGCCGACCTGATCACGCTCAACAACCGGCGCACGGACATCGAGCTGGCCAACGCGCGCAAGGCAGCGCAAGCCGAGCGTGAGCTAGCCGATGCCTTGGCGCAGGCGCGTGAGGAACTGGCCCAGATCACCAGCACCGCCACGGATGCCGACCGGCAAGCAGCCATTGAGCGCAGCTACCGCGATCTACGGGCGCGACTGGCGGCAGAAAGCGATGCCGACGGCGTGTCGCTCGTTGATCGGCTGATCAATGTGAAGGCGGCGCAGGCCAATCTGGCTGCGCTTGAAGCTCAGTGGCGGCAAGTCACTGAGCGTCTGCGTAATGCGCAGGAGGCCATTCAGACCCAGCAGCAGGCTGGGCTGCTGACCGAAGCACAGGCACGTCAGCAGATCGTGGCCCTGCAACAGCAATCGGCCACCGAGATGGAGCGCCTGTTGCCGACCATGCAGCAAGCCGCGCAGGCCATCGGGCCGGATGCGGTGATTCGCGTGCAGGCGTGGCGCAACGAGCTGGATCGCACCAAGCTCACCGTCGATGAAATGGCCCCGCTGTGGAATCGCATCGGCGAGAGTTTTGGTGGTGCGCTCAACGGGATGATCACCGGCGCGCAGACCTGGCGCAGTGCCTTGTCGAGCATCTTTCAGCAGGTGGCCGACGCCTTCCTGCAACAAATCGTGATCCAGCCGTTCCAGCAGTGGATCGCCATGCAGGCGCGGATGCTGGCGCTCAAGCTCGGTTTCATCCAGCAGGAGCAAACCGTCGATGCGGCGGCCAGCGCTGCCAAGGTCGCCCAAAAGACCACTGAAACCACCGCCGTGGTGTCGATGGATGCGGCCAAGGCGGGGGCCGGGGCGGCTGCGTCGCAAGCCTCGATTCCCATCGTTGGACCGGGACTGGCCATCGCCGCAATGGTGGCGATGGTCGCCGCTGTGATGGCGCTCTTGGGTGGCATCAAGAAGTTCGCGGGCGGCGGTCTGGTCTCCGGGCCGGGCAGCGCCACCTCGGATTCGATCCCGGCGCGTCTGTCCGCAGGCGAGTACGTGGTGCGTGCTGCCGCCGTGCGCCAGGTCGGTGTGGCCTTCCTCGATTCGCTCAACGGTTTGTCGGCAGGCCCACGTTTCAAGGGCGGCGAATTGGCATTCGCAGCGGGCGGGCTAGTACCGGAGGTGAAAGTGCCGCCCGCGCAGCCGCAGATGAATCAGGCCGTGCGCATCGTCAACGCGGTCGATCCGGGCGTGACCCACGATCACCTGCAGTCGCCTGCCGGAGAGCGGGTCATCGTCAACATCATCGGGCGCAATGCACGGGCCATCCGCTCGGCGCTGCAAAGCTGAATCTTTAGGGGAAAGTCCAATGGCACTTCTGTTCATCGACGGTTTCGATCACTACGACCCGCAGGCCGTGGACAGCTTTGGCGATCCGTGGCTTGCGCGTGGCAAAGCGGCGTATCTGTCACCGCAGGCCACCCGGATCAATGGTCGTCGTCCGTCCTCCTATGCCCTACGTTTGCCGGAAGGTTCGGGTGGTGGCTACGTCAAGAACCTCGACGCCACCAAGACCAGCCTGATCGTCGGGGCAGCCATTCGCGTGGTGCCGTACCAGAACACCTACACCGAGCCACTGCTACTGGGCGTGCGCGATGCCAACTCGCAGGTTGCGCATCTCGTGAAAATCGGCGAGGACGGTCGGCTCAAGCTCTACCGCTGGCAATACGGCTATGACCAGTTGATCTCTGTCTCAGTCGCAAGCGCTCCGGCGCGCGGCTGGCACTACATCGAGTTGCAGGTTACGCAAGGCACCAGCAACGGCATTCTGTCAGTGCGCATCAACGGCATCCTGGCCATACAGATGACTGCGCAGAACACCATCCAGGGCGGTGGCCAACTGCTCACGGCATTTGTGGGTGCCGTGCCCGGCCAGAGCTGTCCGCTCACCATCGACGTCGACGACTTCTATATCGCCGACACCAGCGGCACGATCAACAACACCTTCCTCGGTGATGTGCGCGTCGATGCCTTGCAGGCACAGGCCGATGGCAGCCTGAACCAGTGGACGGCCAGCCCGGTCGCTACCGCCGCATGGGAAGCCGTGAGCGACGAGGACGAAGCTACGGCGATCAATGCGCCGAACGTGGGGTTGCGCCAGTCCTTCGATGTCGAACCGCTGCCGGTGATGGCCACGCCCGCCATCTACGGCGTCCAGCTCACGATGCTGGCCCGCAAGACCGACGCCGGTCTGGGCAAGGTCAAAGGCCTCGTGGTCAGTGGTGCACAAAGTGCCGTCAGCACCGACATCATCCTGCAGGAGCAACTGGCCTGGCAGAGCACGCTGTTCGAGCGTAATCCAAACGGCAACGTGCAGTGGACGGAGGCCGCCTTCAATGCCGCTGAGTTCGGCGTGGAGTCGGCATGACGGATCGCGTCCTCGTTCAAGACCTCGCGGAGGTTTCCAGCAAGCCAACGCCGGGAAGCGAACTACCCGTTTTTCAGAGTGAGGTGCTCTCGCGCGCCACCTTCGGGGCGAGCGCAGCCAGCTTCACGCCGGAAACAGCTGTCGCTCCGCTGCCGCCCAATCTGGCGGCCAGCCTGCTGGCGGAATCCTTGGCGGGCCCCTGGCCACCCATCGATGCACCGACGTTCTTGGTCGAAGTGTTGCGCCGGGACACGGCCTCGAGCGCCATCGTCGCCACCGGTATGAATGCCTTTGGCGACCAGCCTTGGCCGGATGCGCAACGCGGCGTGTTTGCCTTCCGTCATGATTGGATGGAGCCCCTCGTCGAACGGCTGGAGTGGCAGACCAGCGTCACGCGGCTGGCCAGCGGCAACGAATCCCGGCAGGCACGCCGCCGCATTCCCCGGCGCTGGCTCACCTACAAAGTAGGCAACGCCCGCCAGACCGATGCCCTGGTGGCCGACTGGCTGGCCGATCATCTGGGCCAGGCCGCGTGGTGGCCCCTGCCACAGTACGCCGTTCATCTCACTGAGAACGCTGAGGAGGGCGCGCTGAATCTCGGGGTGTCGGAGGCTGACTGGCGGCGCTTTGGCCCACCGGCTGCCGCGCTGCGTCTGACCTATGACGGCGTGCAGGGCTGGAACAGCGACGAACGCTGGGTGCTGATCATTGCGCCCGAGGGCTGGCAAGTTGCCCAACTCAGCGACGTGGAAACCGATCTGCTGTGGCTGGCCGAACCCTTGGCGCGTGCTGCCGGAGCCGGTAGCAGCGTGATGCCCTTGGTGTGGGGACGCGCTGTCGATCCGGCGGACTTGACCCAGTGGGTGCCGGGGATGGTCGGCGGCAGCGTCACCACGACTGTCACGCCCGCGCAAACGCCGGACATGGATGCACTCGACGACGCGTGGCTCGACGAGATTCCGGTCTGGCCCGATGGCAACTGGCGTGACGATCCGACGACCGTCGCGCAAGCCACGATCACCCGACAAGACTTCTCGCCTGCAGATCCGTGGGTGCGCCGGGACGATCCCTGGGCGACGACAGCTTTGCAACGGCGCTATCTGGCCAGCTCACTCGATGAAATCGAGATCTGGCGGGCGCGGTTGTGGCAAACCCAAGGCCGTCTGGAAGCCTTCTGGCTGCCCGATGGCTTGGCTCCGATCCTGTGGGTGACGGCAGAGGCCGATCCCGAAGATGGCTACCTGCGCGTGGAAGGCAAAGACATCTCCGCGCGAATTTCGGATTTTTGGCATCGCCCCGCCGCCTGCTTGATCGTGCATCCAGACGGCTATAGGCAGTACGCACTGACGGCGACCTGCCATCTGGATCAAGGCGGTGTGCTGGTGCTGCGCTCGGGCCTCGATGACTGGGTGCCCACGGGCAGCCGCGTCATTCGCCTCGTGCGCTGCCGCCTCGACCACGATGCCATCGATCTGTACTGGCACAGCCCGACGCTGCTGGAGATCACCCTGACAGCGCGTCAGTTGCCCGAACCACGCGGCAATGACCGTCAAACCTACGAGGGAGAGTAAGCACGATGAGCCAGAATCCCTTGCTGGAAGTCGAGCTATACGCCTTCGCCAGCAACAGCGCGCAGTTCTACCTGACGCCGCACGAATTCGATGTCGACCTCGATGGCAATCTGTACGCAAGCCTGTCCATCGAACGCAACGAACTGGCGCTGGGTGCCGAGGCCGCCAAATCGGCGCTGGATCTGAAACTGCCGCCGAACTGCGATCTGGTGCGCCACCTGCTGGCCACGTCGCTCACCGGGGATACCACCTCGGTCACCTTGCGGATCGGACGGCGCGACACCTGGGGCGACTACTGGTGGATCTCCGGCACGCGCTGGATGGGCCGGGTGCTGGGCGTCGATGTCGCTGACGATGTCGCTCGCGTTCGCTGCGAGTCGGCGCAAGTCAGTCTCAAACGTATCGGATTGCGGCGGCTCTACAGCCGCAAGTGCTCCCACGTTCTGTATTCCGCGGCCTGCGGGGCTTCGCCGATTACGGCCAGCGCCATCGTCCTGGAGGTCTATGGCCGCAGTGTCGAACTCGATGGTGGTGTACCGGGTTGGGTCAGCGGCGGCCTGGCCGGTGGCTGGCTACAAACCCCGGACGGTGCGCGCCACATGATCATCGGCGACTACGGCAGCGGCGTCGAGCTGCTGTATCCAGCGGCCCTTGAGCCCGGCACGGAAGTGCTGCTGACCGTCGGCTGCGATCACAGCACGGCCACCTGTCAGACGCGCTTCGACAACCTCGACAACTACGGCGGCTTTCCCGCCATCCCAAGCAAGAACCCGTTCTCGACAGGCGTGTTCTGAATCCCCGGAGAAATCGCCATGTGGTACCTCGTCGTCATCGTGGTGGCGGCGCTGGTTTCGGTCGCGCTCGCGCCGAAGCCGCCCGAGCCCAAACCGGCATCGCTGTCCGATGTCGATGCCCCAACCGCAGAAGAAGGCAGACCGATTCCCGTCGTGTTCGGCACCGTGCTGCTGCGCGGCGCGAACGTGGTCTGGTACGGCGATCTGGAAGCCGAGCCGATCCGCAAGAAAGGCGGCAAGAAATGAGCACCAGCGTGATCGTCACTATCGACGACGTGCGCGCCGTCGGCCTGTGCGTGAACGGCTCGCGTACATGGTTCGAGCGGCATGGCCTGGACTTCCGCGCCTTTCTGCGGAAGGGACTTGATGCCGAAACCCTGCTGGCCACGAATGACGCGATGGCGCTGCGCGTGGTCGAGCACGCGCGTACCCGGCAGGAGATGCACTGATGGGTGGCAGCAGCAAGAAGCAAACCGTCGGCTACCGCTACCGGATGGGATTGCACCTGGTGCTATGCCAGGGGCCGGTCGATGCCGTGCAGGAGATCCAGATGGGCGACCGCACTGCGTGGGGTGATGCCGACCGTGCGCCGCTGTCTAGCGGGTACGGCCTGACCACTCTCAGCATCAACAAGCCCACGCTGTTTGGTGGTGACGAGCGTGAAGGTGGCGTGGTCGGCAACATCGATGTACTGCCAGGCGGCCCTGGACAGGGACGCAACGACTATCTGATGAGCCGCCTTGGCAGCGCCATTCCAGCCTTCCGGGGCGTGCTGTCCTTGGTGGCGCGCAAGATCCTGTTCGCGGCCAACAACCCGTACATCAAGCCGTGGGCAGTGCGCGTGCGCCGTTTCACGGCGGGTTGGAACGACTACCCGTGGATGGAGTGGAATGCCGAAGTCCGTGCCTGGGATGAAAATCAGGGCCGCGAGATCAGTGTCGGCATGAACCCAGCCCACATCCTGGTGCAATGCCTGACCGATCCGCACTGGGGCATGGGCTACCCGCAGGACAGCATCGGCTGGAGCTTCTGGAATGCAGCATGGGCCCTGTCGGACGAAGGCTTTGGTCTGAATCTGATCTGGACGCGCCAGCAGCCCATCGAGAGCTTCATCAGTCAGGTCATCGACCACATCGGCGGCATCCTCTACACCGATCCGGAGCAAGGCACGTTTGAGCTCAAGCTGCTGCGCGATGACTACTGGATCGATAGTCTGCCGCAGTTAGGGCCGGACGAGATCGTGCGGCTGGAGCGTTTCGAGCGCGCGCAATGGGGTGAGCTGCCCAACGAGCTGACCGTGGTTTACACCGACTGGCAAACGGGCGGCGACACCACCGTCACCGTGGAAAACCTCGCCGCCATCCAGTTGCAAGGTGGCGTGATCAATCAACGCCGCGACTACCCAGGCGTCAACTATGGCCCGCTGGCCGCGCGTCTGGCGCTGCGAGATTTGCGTGCCTTGGGTTCACCCCTGGCGCGAATGAGCCTGACCGTGGCACCCGACACGCTGGAACGCGCGCCGCTGCCCGGTGACGTGTTCCTGCTCAACTGGCCGCGCTTGGGCATCGACCAGATGGTGGTGCGTGTGACCGGCATCGATACCGGCACGCTGGGGTCATCTGAGTGGCGCATCGAGGCGATGGAGGATGTGTTCGGGCTGGATAACGCGGTGCTGGCACCGCCGCCACCGATCATCGACGAGCTAACCCTGGAGCCGCTGCCGCCCGCGTTGGTGCTGGCGGTGGAAATTCCGTACTGGGAACTGGCGCGCACCTTGTCACGAGCCGAACTGGACTACCTGACCGACACCGATGCTGCGCTTGGCGCATTGGCCGCAGTGGGTGGTGCGGGCCAGCTCAATTGGCAGCTCGCCACCGGTGCCTCGGCCAGTGATATCGCCAGTGTGGCCAGCGAGGACTACGCGCCACTTCTCACGATCGATGTGGCGCTGCCTGCCAGTGAAGCTGTTGCCGTCGGTGTGCCAGTGACCGCCATCAGTCAGCCGGAAAGGCTGACCGTGGGCGACTATGCCTATCTGGTCGATGGCAGCGGTGCAATCCGCGAAGCCGTCGCTGTCCTTGACTTCGATACCGCTGCGGCCACCGTTGTCCTTGCACGCGGCGTACTCGACACCACACCCCAAGCACATGCCTCGGGGACTCGGTTGATCGGTGTCGGCGAATGGCTGGCATCCGAAGGTGCGGAGCGCGCCCCGGGCGAGTCGGTGTTCGTGGGCGCGATCCCGCGCACATCGACCGATCAGGGCGATCCTGTGCTGGCCACCAATGGGCAGCCGATGGTGCTGACCGGTCGGCAGGCTTTGCCGTATCCACCCGGTCGTATCCGCCTCAATGGCCAGACCGAGCCTGTCGTGGTGGGAGGTGACCTCACCGTCGCGTGGGCCCATCGCGACCGCACGCAGCAGACCGCCTACCTCGTGCAGCAAGACGAGGGCGACATCGGGCCGGAGCTGGGCGTGACCTACACGCTGCGCATCCGCAATCGCAGCAACATGCTGGTTCGTACTGAGACGGGGCTGCTCGGCACCACTTACCTGTGGACGGCAGCAGTGGCCGCGCTGGATGCCGCTGCGCTGGGTGACCGCATCACGGTGGAGATCAGCGCCGAGCGCGATGGTTTGAGTAGCTGGCAGCCGCAGGTGCGGGTCATGGATCGCGCGGGCTACGGCCTGCGCTGGGGACAGTATTGGGGAGGTATGTGATGGAGCCGCGCATCGATGTTCATCTGCTCACCCTGAACGAGCCTGCCGAATGGCGGGATGCCTGCATCGCCAGTCTCGAGGACGCACCGATCCAGTTGCACGTTTTGCCCGGCATTCTGGGCCGTATTGGTGAGGCACGCGCGGCAGGCTATGCACAAGGCACGCTGCCGCTGGTGTCCTTTGTCGATCCCGACGATTTGTACGAAGCCAGTGCCTTCACACAACTGGCCGATGCGCTAGATGCCTGCCCGCAGGCCGTGATGGCCTACACCGACGAAGCGCTGACCGACGAGAACGGCCACGACATCGCGGTGCGGCGTCTGGCCTACAGCCGTTGGCAGCACGCCAACAGCGCCAGCCACGTTCACGGCCTGATCGTGATGCGCCGATCTGCCGTGGAAGCCGTGCTCAAGGAAACCACCGACCTCAACAACTTCGCCGACTGGCTGCTGACCCTGCTCGTAGCCAAGCGCGGCGGCGTGCTGTACCTGCCCATCGTTGGGCGTCATTGGCGACAACACCCGCAGCAAAGCCACCGCACCGGCGACCCGGAGGCAGTCCGGCACATTCGCCAAGCATCGAACCTCTGGAGATAGACCATGTCATCGACCGACCCGAACCTTGGGCTCAACTACGGCTGGACGCTCGGCGAGAGCGGCTGGGACACCGGCATGGACGCCAACCTCAAGCGCCTCGGCGCGGTGGTCGGCCTATCCGTGAAAGACCGCGACCTGACCACGCCACCGGCCAGCCCCGCCAACGGTGACCGTTACCTCATTCCTGCCGCTGCCACGGGCGTGTGGGCAGGCAAAACCAACCAAATCGCGGTGCGCATTGCCGATGCCTGGGAGTACCACTCGCCCAAGATCGGCTGGCTTTGCTACATCGAGGACGAGGCCAAGCTCTCGGCCTACAAGTCCACCGGCTGGAGCGCAGGCATCGCCATCTGATTTCCCATCTTCGTACCCACCAGAAACCCGCCCACGAGGCGGGTTTCGCATTTCTGGAGACTGCTATGACCGAACCCGAACAACAGCCTGCGCTCGTCGAGAACATGCTCCTGCTGCGACGCGAGGACTTCGACGAACTACTCGACCGCGCCGCAGAACGCGGAGCCGAGCGTGTGCTGGCGCACCTTGGCCTCGAAAACGGCCACGCAGCCCGCGACATCCGTGAACTGCGCGACCTGCTGGAAGCGTGGCGCGATGCCCGCCGCACGGCGTGGCAGACCACCATCAAGGT
This sequence comes from Thiobacillus sp. 65-1059, assembly GCA_001897675.1. Taxonomy (GTDB): domain Bacteria; phylum Pseudomonadota; class Gammaproteobacteria; order Burkholderiales; family Thiobacillaceae; genus Thiobacillus. Next base: position 31,525 of record MKUE01000141.1, read on the forward strand.
CGTGACCACCGGCATCCTGGCCGCGCTGCTGGTGGGGGCCGCCATCAAGTTGAAGCTGATGGGTGGCGTGCAATGACCGCCAAGCCGAAGATCTGCCTTTTGGACGACTGGCGGCGCGTGTTGCGACGGGCCTGGAGCATCCGCTTCTCGCTGCTGGCCGCTGCCTTCACGGCGGCGGAAGTGGTGGTGCCGCTGTTCGGAGACGTGCTGCCGCGCGGTGCGTTTGTGCTGCTGGCCTTTGCCGCCAGCATCGGCGCAACCGTTGCTCGCATCGTAGCGCAGCCGGAGATGCACCGATGACCCGGACACCATCACCCGTGATGCGCAGGACGGTGGCCGGACTGACGCTGTCCGCCGCCGCCCTGGTCGGCATCGTGCTGCACGAGGGCTACACCGACCGCGCAGTGATCCCGGTCAAGGGCGATGTGCCGACCATTGGTTTTGGCACCACCACTGGGGTGAAGCTGGGTGACACCACTACGCCGCCGAAGGCGCTGGCTCGGGCGCTCACCGATGTGCAGCAGTTTGAGGGGGCGCTCAAACAATGCGTGACCGTGCCGCTGGCCCAGCACGAGTACGACGCGCTGGTGAGCTTCTCCTACAACGTCGGCAGCCGCGCATTCTGCCAGTCCACGCTGGTCAGGAAACTCAATGCCGGTAACTACGCCGGGGCGTGCTCCGAGCTGCGGCGCTGGCGCTTCTTCCAGGGCAAGGACTGTGCGCAGCCTACCAACGCGCGGCTGTGCGGCGGGCTGGCTACTCGGCGAGAAGCCGAATACCGGCAGTGCATCGGGGAGGCGTCGTGAGCGTGATTCCGTGGCCGTACCGGCTGCTGACCCTCGCGGCGCTCAGCGTCGCCCTGGTCGGCTTCGGCTGGATCAAGGGTGCGAGCCACGTTCAAGCGCAATGGGATGCCGCCATCCAGCAACAAGCCCTGCAAGCCGCCGCCGTCCGCGAACGGCAGGCGCAAGCCACCGTCAAGGTCGTTACGCAGTACGTCGATCGCGTCCGCATCGTCCGCGAGAAGGGCGACACCATCATCAAGGAGGTCCCCGTCTATGTGCCCGTTCAAGCCGATGCTGCTTGCACTATCAACCGTGGCTTTGTGCGCCTGCACGACGCTGCCGCCGCCGGTGAACTGCCCGAGCCCGCCCGAGATGCTGATGCGGCCGCCGCAGGCATTGCGCTCTCTACCGTCGCCGGAACCGTTGCCGCCAACTACCAGACCTGCCACGAGAACGCCGAGCAGCTAAGGGCGTTGCAAACGTGGGTCAGGGAGATGAAGGTTGCCAGCGAGCAGTAGGGTTCAGCACCGCATCATGGATTGTTCCAGCATCCAGGGCTTCGCGAATCGAAGTACATCACTTCTGTGTCAGGCAAGGACCGGCCAGCAGCCTTAAGCACTTGGTGGCAGAACGCCTGCTGATCTCCATCTGGCTGACCAGTGAAAACCGAGACGGCCATTCGCTTTGGCGGACTCGATGCGATGGCGTCGAGCACGTGTTGGTCTCGCTCGTCAAAGCTCCAGCCATATACGACCAGGCTCTCTCCAAGGGCGGGCAGCACCTCTTCATATACGTTCGTCAGGTAGTGACTTCGGCGAATCGCAGCGACCTTCTGATGACTGGTTCCCTCGCTAACAAACACGGGCACATAGTGCCCGGACGCCCACCTCCGGGTTATGGTGCCAAGCAAGTCACCTGCGCCTCCCGCGCCTACAGAAAGCTTTGTCTCATCACCAAGGTAGTCACGAGCAACCGCAAGACTGCCGTGAGGGTAGAAAACTAATGTTGCTCCTGCAGCGTGCCCATAGGGTCGCCGCAGATATTCCCAATCCGTCTGAAATTCCCCGTCGTGGAATGCGTCTTTGAACCAACTTCCGTGCGCCGCGTTGAACAGCAGCATGGCCCAGTACAAGGTGAGGTCGTAGTTCAGGCTGACGACCGTGGGAAACGCGCTTGCAAACGCACCGACCCGCTGTAGGTCGGTGGCAACATCGGCATGCACCGGATGCACGCTGTGCACGGCCTCGATCAGCGCTGTGCGAACCTCCTCATAGGCTGCGGAGATGGCGGC
>MKUE01000142.1 GCA_001897675.1 Thiobacillus sp. 65-1059
CCAGGTGACGTCGCGCTTCCTGACCGGGATTTCGCTGAGGGTGATGGCGGCTTCCATCGAGCCGGTGTCGCGCAGGGTCTTCACCGCGCTGGCGATGGCATCGCGGTAGGCTTTTTCGTGGAACTCGCGTTCCTTGCCGAGGCCGACCAGCAGGATGCGGTCGGCCAGAATGTTGGGTACCTTGTGCAGCAGTAGCGTGGTGCCGGCCTTGCCTTCCATGTCGCCGCCGCGCAGGATGTCCGACAGATAGCCGTCACTGGCGCGGTCGATGTCGATCGCCGGCGCCGACAGCTTGCGGCTTTCGAACACGCCGACGACGACACAGGCGGTGCGCTGCTTTTCGGGCGCGCCGCTTTTTATGCTAAATTCGAGTTCGATGTCCTTGCTTTCCATGTCTGTGCTCAAAAAAATGCAATTTGCCGGTCGGGCGATTATTGGCGCAGCCGCAGTGGAATGTCAAAAGCACGTTCATGCCCCGAATGACGCCCGGATAGCCCCATGCTCTATCGCCGTGCGCTGACCCGCGAAATGGGCCTTGCCACCGGCGCCGTGCTGGCGGTGCTGATTGCGATTGCGCTGGTGGTGCTGTTCATCCGCTTGCTGGGCGACGTGGCGCGGGGCGAGCTCGCCAACGAGGCGGTATTCGCCTTTCTCGGCTTCTCGCTGCTGTATTTTCTGCCGGTATTGATGACGATCGCGCTGTTCGCCGGCGTGCTGCTGCCGCTGTCGCGCATGTGGCGCGACAGCGAAATGGTCATCTGGCTCAATGCCGGGCTGTCGCTCACGCAATGGATGCGGCCGGTGCTGACGTTCGCCGTGCCGTTTTCGCTGGTGATCCTGTTGCTGACGCTGGTGCTCAATCCGTGGGCGCAGACCAAGAAAAGCGAATATCGCCAGGATTTGCGCAGCCGCAGCGAAAGCTCCCTGATCGCGCCCGGACTGTTTGCCGAATCCAGCGCCGGTCAGCGCGTTTATTACGTCGAATCGCTCAACCCGCTGACCGGCATCGTGCGCAACGTGTTCATGCAGTCGCGCATCGACGGCCAGCTCGGCCTGGTGGTGGCGCGCGAAGGCAGCCACACCCAGCTGCCCGACGGCTCGCGCTATCTGGTATTCAAGGATGGACGCCGCTATGAAGGCATCCCCGGCCAGCTCGACTATCGCATCGTGCAGTTCGAACGCTACTGGATGCGGCTCGACCCGGTGGCTGCCGGCGGCAAGGAAACCGGCATTCGCCAGGCGCCGCCGGGCGAGCTGATCGGCGATGCGTCGCCACCGGCGCGCGCCGAACTGCTGTGGCGGCTGGGTGTGCCGCTCAGCGCGCTGATTCTTGCCGTGATGGCGATTCCGCTCAGTTTCGTCAACACGCGGGCGCGCCGCTCCTACGGGCTGGTGATCGCACTGCTGCTGTATTTCGTTTACAGCAATCTGCTGTCGCTGTCGCAGGCCTGGGTGGCGCAGGGCAGGCTCAATCCGTGGGCGGGGATGCTGTCGTCGCATCTGTTGATGCTGTTCGCCGTGGTCGCCCTGTTTTACATGCGCACGCGCCAGCATGGTGCGCGCCGGAGGCGGTCATGAAGCTGCTGGCGCGCTATCTGGCGGGCCAGGTGCTGGCGGCGTCGTCATTCGTGCTGCTGGGCCTACTGGTGCTGTTCGCCTTTTTCGACGTGATGCAGGAGCTCGGCAGCCTGGGGCGCAACAATTATGGCCTGGGGCAGGCAGCCGTGGTGGTGCTGCTCAGCCTGCCCGGGCACTTGTATGAAATCCTGCCGGTGGCGGCGCTGATCGGCACCTTGTTCGCGCTGTCCCGCCTGGTGGGTAATTCGGAATTCGCGGTGATGCGGGTATCGGGCCTGTCCAGTTGGCGTGTGGCGTCCTATTTCGCTGCGATCGGCGTGATGTTGTCGCTGCTGGTGCTGGTGTTGGGCGAATACGTCGCGCCGTGGTCCGAACAAACGGCGCAGCGCTATAAATTGGCCGCCACCCGTTCGGTGGTGGCGCAGCAGTTTCGCTCCGGCCTGTGGGTCAAGGACGGCAGCGCCTTCATCAACGTGCGCGAGGTGATGCCCGACAACACCCTGCGCGGCATCGAAATTTACGGCTTCGATGCCGCTGGCCGCCTCGGCTGGATCCGCGCCGCCGCCGAGGCCAGCTGGCGCGGCAACCAGACCTGGAGCCTGCAGCAGGTGGTGGAAACGCGCTTCGATACCGACGGCATCCACGCCACCCGCAGCGCGCGCCAGGACTGGCAGTCGGTACTGACGCCCGACATCCTCAGCGTGCTGCTGGTGGCGCCGGAGAAAATGTCGGCGCGCACCCTCTGGCGCTATGTGGCGCATCTCAAGGAAAACGGCCAGAAGGCCACGCGTTACGAACTTGCCCTGTGGACGAAATTTCTCAGCCCGTTCGTCATCCCGATCATGATGCTGATCGCCATGCCGTTCGCCATCCAGGGGCCGCGTTCCGGCGGCACCAGCAGCAAGATTTTCATCGGCATTCTGGCCGGCCTCGGCTTTCATTTGCTGAGCCGGCTGTTCGGCCATCTCGGCCTGCTGAACGACTGGCCTGCGGTTGTGGTGTCGATCCTGCCGCTGCTGATCTTCCTGGCCATCGCGCTGATGGGTATCCGATGGGTGGACCGGCGCTAGATTCACTGCCGCAGCGTTTGGCGGTGTGCCTGAATACGCGCGAGCCGGCGGCCAAACTCGCCTGTGTGCATGCGCTGCAGGCAGACTGGCAGGCGGGCCTGATCGATTGTGCGGGCGAGGTGCCGCGTATCCCCATCGACCAGCCCGGGCATCCCGAAAAACCGCTGCAGGTCCCGCCGCAGAAAGTGCCGCGCCGCCGTGCCGACACGCTGCCCGGCCGCGCAGCCCTCGTCCATGCGCTGGCGCATATCGAATTCAACGCGATCAATCTGGCGCTCGACGCCGCCCAGCGTTTTGCCGGCATGCCGGCCGCGTATTACGCCGACTGGCTGCGCGTGGCGGACGAGGAGGCGCTGCATTTCGCGCTGCTGAACGCGCATCTGGCTACGCTGGGCTATGCCTACGGCGATTTTCCGGCGCACAACGGCCTGTGGGACATGGCGCTGAAAACCGCGCACGACCCGCTGGTGCGCATGGCGCTGGTGCCGCGCGTGCTGGAAGCGCGCGGGCTCGATGCCGCGCCGCTGATCGTCGACAAGCTCCGCGCCGTGAACGACATGCGCATGATCGAGATCCTCGCCGTCATCGAGCGCGATGAGATCGGTCATGTCGCCATCGGCAGCCACTGGTTCGGCTGGCTGTGCGCGGCGCGCGGGCTGCGGCCCGAAACGACGTTTCGCCAGCTGCTGGTCGATTACGATGCGCCGCCGCTGAAACCGCCGTTCAATCTGGCGGCGCGCCGAAAGGCCGGTTTCTGCGAGTCCGAGCTGGCCTGGCTAAGTTCGCTCTAGCCTGCTTACAGGCCCAGCGTGGTCGCCGACACGGCGGCCGGCGCGCGCTGCCACATGCCTTCGAAATCCTGATGCAGCGCCACGGCGCTGCCGGGGTCGTCCGGATGCAGGACGCCGTGCACCGCGGCCTTGTCGGCGCGCAGCAGCACGCCGTGGCGGTCGGCCAGCACGAATGCCTGGCCGGGGCGCGGCGCGTCGGGGTCGGCCTGGCGGATTTCGAGGATATGGCCGAAATCGCGCAGCAGCTGCATCAGGCGGGGATGGTCGCCTGCAACGCGGCCAATGTCATCGAGCAGCAGCTCGATGCGGCGCCCGCCGCCAGCCACGCACAGCGCGCGCAGAGCCGCGTGGCGGGGGGCGTGGTCGAGGTCGAACAGACTCAGGTCGTGGTCGTACAGGCGCAGCCGGCGCTGCGTGGCGGCGAGCAGCGCGTCGAACGCGGCGCGGAGTTCGGCCGGGGTTTCGAGGGCATTCATTCGGCGCCGATCTCCAGCCAGCCGGCCCGGTACCAGTCATGCAGGCGCTTGCGCAGCGCGGCCGGCAGCGGCGCGGGGTGGCGGCGCCGGTCGGCCAGCTGCCGCAGTGCGGCGGTTTCGCCGGCCTGCGGCGTGAAAGCCTCACCATTGATGAAAAAGCGTTTGCCCGCAAACAGCAGGCGCGACCTGGGATCGAGCGCCACGCCGGCCTTGCCTGCCTGTCGGTCGAAGGCGGCTTGGCCGAGCGGGGTGTCCGGCGGGTCGAAAAATACATTCGGCTTGGGTTCGGACAGATAGCGCCCGGCGAACTCGGCGATGTCGCGTTTGGTCCATTTGATGTGGGCGATCATGTCTTCGATTTGCGCCAGCATCGCCCGGCCGATTTCGCCGGGGTGGGCTGGTCGGCGCAGGTCGGGGTCGGCATAGCGGCCTTCCAGCGCGAGGGTGTCCTGCAGGTGCATCAGGAAGCCGTGCGCCAGTTCTTCGGCGGCGGGCGCGCGGAAGCCGATCGAATAGGTCATGCAGGCATCCACGGCGACGCCGTAGTGCGCGACGTGCGGCGGCAGGTAGAGCATGTCGCCGGGGCCGAGCACCCACTCGTCCTCCGCCTTGAAGCGGCGCAGGATTTTCAGCGGCGCATCGTCGATCAGCGCGAGGTCCGTCTGCGTACTGATCTGCCAGCGGCGGTGCCCCTGGCCCTGCAGCAGAAAAACGTCGTACGAATCGAAATGCGGGCCGACGCTGCCGCCGGGCACGGCGTAGCTCGCCATCAAATCGTCGAGGCGGGCGTGCGGTATGAAATTGAAGCGCGCCAGCAAGGCGTCGGCTTCGGGCAGAAAATGGTTGAGCGATTGCACCAGCAGGGTCCACTCGGTTTCCGGCAGGCGCCTGAAATCGCTTTTCCGGAACGGGCCGTGATCGAGCTGCCAGTCGCTGCCGCTGCCCCGGATCAGGCGCGATTCGACGTCGTCGCGACAGGCCAGTTGCCGCATCTCGGCGGGCGACAGAAGTCCGGCAAAGCCCGGTATCGCGTTGCGGATCAGCAGCGGGCGTTTGTGCCAGATCTCGCGCAGGAAGCGGGTGGGGCTGAGGCCGCCAAGCAGGGGGGTCGTCATGGGCGGAATTATAACGGTGCGATTGGATGCCCCCTGTTAGAATGCTGCCGAAAAATACGCGGTGGAACTGCCCATGTTGAAAGCTGGAGATCGCGCGCCGGATTTTTCCAACCCGGATGCGGACATGAATATCGTCGAACTGTCCCAGTTCCGGGGGAAAACCCTGGTGCTGTATTTTTACGTGCGCGACGACACGCCCGGGTGCACCGCCGAGGCGATCGAGTTTTCCGAACTGGAGAACGATTTCGCCAGGCTGGGGGCCAGCGTGCTCGGCGTGTCGCGCGACGACTGCATCAAGCATGGCGAGTTTCGCGACAAGCACGGCATCAGCGTGCGCTTGCTGGCCGACAAGGAACAAACGACCTGCGCAGCCTATGGCGTGCTGCAGGACAAGGAGGTGGACGGCGTCATGCGTAAAAGCATGGCGCGTTCCACCTTCGTCATCGACAAACAGGGCGTCATCCGTCACGCACTGTACGGCGTTTCCAGCCGCGGGCACGCGGCGGAAGTGCTTCAACTGGTTGCTTTAATGAGCAAAGGGGAACTCAATTGAATATCGGCAAGGACACCGTCGTCACCATCACCTACATCGTCCGCGACATGGAGGGCAAGCTGCTGGAGGAGAGCGACGAACCGGTCAGCTACCTGCACGGCGGCTACGACAACATCTTCCCGCTGGTGGAGCAGGCGCTGGAAGGCAAGGCAGTGGGCGATCAGATCGACCTCAAGCTGCAGCCGGCCGACGCCTTCGGCGAATACGAGGAAGACCTGGTGCGGCTGGAGCCGCGCGACGCCTTCCCCGACGACATCGAGGTCGGCATGCAGTTCGTCGGTTCGCCGGTCGACGGCAGCGAGGAAATGCTCTACACCGTGACCGAGATCGCCGAAGACAAGGTGGTGGTCGACGGCAATCATCCTTATTCGGGGCAGTCGGTGCATTTCCAGTGCGTAGTGGCCGAAGTGCGTGCCGCCTCGCCGGACGAGGTTTCGCACCGCCACGCGCATGGCGCTCACGGCCATCACCATCATTGAGGAAGCTGCACGGCAAACGCCGCCGGGCTGCTAAAATGCCCGGCTAACCTGTGTTCTGTGACCGCCTTGTGAAGACCCCCGATGAAAACCACTTTCCTCGACTTTGAGCAGCCGATTGCCGAACTCGAAGCCAAGATCGAAGAGCTGCGCTTCGTGCAGGACGACTCCGCGCTGGATATTTCGGAGGAAATCCGCCGTCTGCAGAAGAAGAGCCAGACGCTGACCAAGGACATCTACGCCAAGCTCAACGCCTGGCAGGTGTCGCAGGTGGCACGCCATCCGCAGCGGCCGTACACGCTCGATTACGCGCAGGGCCTGTTCACCGATTTTGCCGAGTTGCACGGCGACCGCGCCTTCGCCGACGATGCCGCGATCGTCGGCGGCATGGCGCGCTTCAACGGCGAACCGGTGATGGTGATAGGCCACCAGAAAGGCCGCGACACCAAGGAGAAGATCTACCGCAATTTCGGCATGCCGCGCCCGGAAGGCTACCGCAAGGCATTGCGCCTGATGCGCCTGGCGGAGAAGTTCGGCCTGCCGATTTTCACCTTCATCGACACGCCCGGCGCCTACCCGGGCATCGGCGCCGAGGAGCGCGGCCAGTCCGAGGCCATCGCACGCAATTTGTACGCGATGGCCGAACTGCGGACGCCGATCGTCTGCTCCATCGTCGGCGAAGGCGGCTCCGGCGGCGCGCTGGCGATCGGCGTCGGCGACCGCACGCTGATCCTGCAATACTCGACCTATTCGGTGATCTCGCCCGAAGGCTGCGCCTCGATCCTGTGGAAGAGCGCCGACAAGGCGTCGGTCGCCGCCGAAACCCTGGGCATCACCGCCGACCGCCTGAAAGCGAACGGGCTGGTCGACCGCATCATCGAAGAACCGCTGGGCGGCGCGCAGCGCGACTGGGATGTCATGTTCCAGTCGATGCGCCGCGCGCTGACGGATACCCTCGCCGAGTTGCGCAAGCAGCCGGTCGATGCGCTGCTGACCGCACGTTACCAGCGCCTGCGGGCGTATGGCAGCTTCAAGGGAACCCCTGTCAAATAAGGCCGCCGCCGCGGTGGCGGACAGCCTGGTTCGCCACGTCCCCCGCCACGCACGTCTGACGCTGGCGCTGTCGGGCGGGCTCGACTCGGTGGTGCTGCTCCACGCCTTGCTGGCGCAGCGCCGCCAACACCCTTTTGAGCTGCGGGCGGTGCATGTGCATCACGGCCTGTCGCCGCATGCCGACCGTTGGGCGGATTTCTGTGCGCAGCTGTGCGCCTCGCGCGAGCTTGAATTAAGCATCCATCGCGTACGGATCGCGCGCGACGATGCGGCCGGCATCGAGGCGGCGGCACGGCGCGAACGTCAGCGCATTTTCGCCGCGCTGGACACCGACTTTCTGCTCACCGCGCATCAGCAGGACGACCAGGCCGAAACGCTACTGCTGCAGCTGCTGCGCGGCGCGGGGCCGAAAGGCCTGGCGGCAATGGCGGAGTCGCAAGTCCGGCCCGGATGGCGGGCCGCGCATCTGCGGCCGTTGCTGGGCGTGCCGCGCGCCGGGCTGCTGGATTACGCGCAGGCGCACGGCCTGGCGTGGGTCGACGACGAGAGCAATCAGGATACCCGCTACCGCCGCAATGCCTTGCGCCAGCAGGTGATGCCGCTGCTGGCCGCGCATTTCCCCGGCGCCGGCGTCACCCTCGCGCGCGCTGCCGCGCTGCAGGCCGATGCGGCCGAGTTGCTGGACAACCTGGCGCAGCTCGATGCCGTGGCGGCCGTTGCCGGCGATCGCCTCGATTGTGCGGCGCTGGCCGCTTTGAGCCGGCCGCGCGCGCGCAATCTGCTGCGCCACTTCATCGAGCGGCAGGGTCAGCCCATGCCGTGCGCGCGGCAGTTGAACGAGGCGCTGCATCAACTGCTGGATGCGCGACACGATGCGCGCGTGTGCGTCAGGCTGGGGCCGATGGAGGTATGGCGCTTTCGAGGCGGAGCCTACCTCGCAGCGGTGGCGCCAGCCCCCGCCGCGCCGGTGCGCTGGCAGGGGGAAGCGGCGCTGACGGTGCCGTCCGCGGGGGTGAACGTGCGCATGGATGCCGAGCTGGGCGCTGGCCTGAAACGCGCCATGCTGGCGGCGGGAGAGGTCACGCTCGGGGTGCGCCAGGGCGGCGAGCGCCTGCGTCTGCATGCGGGCGGGCCTCGCCGCAGCCTGAAGAACCTGTTGCAGGAGCGTGCCGTCCCGCCTTGGCAGCGCGACCGCCTGCCGCTGCTGTGGTGCGACGGACGCCTGCTGTGGGCGGCCGGCATCGGCTTCGATGCCGACGCGCGGGCGGCGCCCGGCGAGCCCGGCATCGTCCCGCGCGCGATGGCTTAATCGTTGCGCTTTTCGGGCGTGTAGGCGGTGTGCAGGCGCACTGCGTCGGCGCGCCGCCGCTGCATGCGGATGTTGAGCATTTCCACCACCAGCGAGAAGGCCATGGCGAAATAGATGTAGCCTTTTGGCACGTGGTGGCCAAAGCCCTCGGCGATCAGCACCACCCCCACCGCAACCAGGAAGGACAGCGCCAGCATCTTGATGCTGGGGTGGGCCGAGACGAAGCGGCCAATCGCGCCCGCAAACAGCATCATCAGCGCAACCGAGGCGACCACCGCCGCGACCATCACGACGATGCTCTCCACCATGCCGACGGCGGTGATGATGGAATCCAGCGAAAACACGAGATCGACCACCATGATCTGCAGGATGACGGCAGCGAAGGTGGCCTTGACCACGCTGGAACTGTGGCCCTCCTCACCTTCCAGCGATTGATGGATTTCGCTAGTGCTTTTCCACAGCAGGAACAGCCCGCCGCCGATCAGGATCAGGTCGCGCCCCGAGATGTCCTGATCCAGTACGGTAAACAACGGTGCCGTCAGGCCGATGATCCAGGCCAGCACCAGCAACAGGCCGATGCGCATGAACATGGCCATGCCCAGGCCCAGCCGGCGCGCCAGTTCGCGCTGCTTTTCCGGCAGCTTGTCGACCAGGATGGAGATGAAAATGATGTTGTCGATGCCAAGCACCAGTTCCAGTGCGGTGAGCGTGGCAAAAGCGATCCAGGCGTTGGGGTCGGTCAGGAGTTCGAGCATGGGGGAAGGCGGAGGTGGGAACAGGCACGCACTATACTCAGGCGCGGCGGATTTGACATGCCGCAGGGGGCAGAAAATTTGCCTGCGGCGCACGCGGCGCAGCGAAAACCACCGGCTGGGGCAAGACAGGCGAGGGCCGGCCGTGCTATCCTAGCGGGCTGATTTTCATGGTTTTTTGTACGATTTTTCTCATTTGTCCGGAGCATTCACATGGCTGTTCAGCGCACTTTTTCCATCATCAAACCCGATGCCGTCGCCAAAAACGTGGTGGGCAAGATCGTCAGCCGCTTTGAGAGCAACGGCCTCAAGGTGGTGGCGTCCAGAATGAAGCACCTGTCGCGCCAGGAGGCCGAAGGCTTCTACGCGGTGCACCGCGAGCGTCCTTTCTTCAAGGATCTGGTCGACTTCATGGTGTCGGGTCCGGTGGTGCTGCAGGTGCTGGAAGGCGAAGACGCGATTGCCAAGAACCGTGCGCTGATGGGCGCGACCGATCCGAAGAAGGCCGAACCCGGCACCATCCGCGCCGACTTCGCCGAGAGCATCGACGCCAACGCCGTGCACGGCTCCGACGCGCCGGAAACCGCCGCGATCGAGATCGCCTATTTCTTCCCCGCCTGCGAAGTCTACAGCCGCTGAACGAAGCTGCCGATGCCGCAAAACCTGCTTGATCTCGACCTCGAAGGGCTGACCGCCTGGTTCGCCGAACTCGGCGAAAAGCCGTTTCGCGCCAGGCAGGTGTTCCATTGGGTGCATCAGGCCGGAGTGGCGGATTTTGCGCAGATGACCGACATCGCCAAAAGCCTGCGCGAAAAACTGCAGCAGCAGGCGGTGGTGGCGGCGCCGGCGATCAATTACGCCCATACCTCGGCCGACGGCACGCGCAAGTGGCTGTTCGACGTCGGGGTCGGTAACGGCATCGAAACCGTGTTCATCCCGGAAGACGACCGCGGCACCCTGTGCGTATCGTCGCAGGTGGGGTGTGCGCTGGAGTGCACCTTCTGCTCGACCGGGCGGCAGGGCTTCAACCGCAACCTGACGGTGGCCGAAATCATCGGCCAGCTGTGGGTGGCGCAGCACAGCCTGAAAACGCTGCCGAATCGCACCACCGGCGAAATCGCCGAACGGCCGGTAAGCAATGTGGTGATGATGGGCATGGGCGAGCCGCTGGCCAATTTCGAGAACGTGGTGACCGCGCTCGGCATCATGCTCGACGATCACGCCTACGGCCTGTCGCGGCGGCGGGTGACGGTGTCGACCTCCGGCTTGGTGCCGGCGATGGACCGGCTGGCCGAGCGCCGCCCGGTGGCATTGGCGGTGAGCCTGCACGCGCCCAACGATGCGCTGCGCGACCAGATCGTGCCGATCAACAAAAAGTATCCGCTCGCAGAACTGATGGCGGCGTGCCGGCGCTATCTGGTGCACGCGCCGCGCGATTTCATCACTTTCGAATACGTGATGCTGGCCGGCGTCAACGACCAGCCCGAGCATGCGCGTCAGCTGATCGAGCTGACGCGCGAGGTGCCGTGCAAGTTCAACCTCATTCCGTTCAATCCGTTCCCGGATTCCGGCTATGAAAAACCGCGTGCCGACGCCATGCGCGCATTCCGCGAGATTCTGCAGGATGCGGGCTACGTGGTGACCACGCGCAAGACGCGCGGCGACGACATCGACGCCGCCTGCGGCCAGTTGGCGGGCAAGGTGGCCGACAAGAGCGGGCGGGTGATGAAACGGATGCACAAGGAGGCAGCGTGAAGAAATGGATCGTGATGGCGGCAGCCTTGCTCCCCGGCTGCGCGGGGCACCCAGCCGGGGAGGGCGCGGGCGTCGCCCAAACGGAAGCCGACAGCGGAAGCCGCCAGCGCGCCAGCGCGTTCACCGACCTGGCCGGCGCCTATTTCTCCCGTGCCCAGTACAAGGTCGCGCTTGACGAACTGCGCAAGGCGATCACCGCCGACAGCCGGTTTGGCCCGGCCTACAATATCTACGGCCTGATCTACATGGAACTGGCCGAAGACAAGCTGGCCGAGGAAAACTTCCGCCGCGCCATCGAACTGGATCGCAGCGATTCCGAAGCACGCAACAATTTCGGCTGGTTTCTCTGCACGCGCGGCCGCTACGACGAAGGTCTCGAGCAGTTCAGCGCCGCCCTGCGCAATCCGCTGTATGCAAGGCCCGAGCAGGCGATGGCCAATGCCGGTCTGTGCGCGGAAAAGAAGGGCGATCTCGCGCTGGCCGAAGCCAATCTGGTGAAGTCGCTCAAGCTGCAACCCGACAACCCCAGCACCATCCTGAAGCTGGCGGGGCTGCATTTCCGGCAGGGCCGGCTGGTGGAGACGCAGCGCCTGCTGGGCCGTCATGCCGAGTTGGCGCCGCCGAGCGCGGAAAGCCTGTGGCTGGGCGTGCGGCTGGAACGCAAGCTGGGCGACCGTACGCAGGAAGCGGCCTACGGCCTGCAGCTGCGCAAACGTTTCCCCGATTCGAATGAAGCGCGATTGCTGCTGGCGGGGCAATACGAATGAGCGAGAGCAGCCAGGCATCGGTCGGACAGATCCTGCGTGACGCTCGCGCAGCGCAAGGGATTGCGCTTGACGACGCGGCTGCGCGCCTGCGCCTGATGCATCGCCAGATCGAGGCGATGGAGGCGGATGATTTCGAGAGCCTGGGGCAGCCCGTGTTCGCGCGCGGGTTTGTGCGCAACTATGCGCGCCTGCTGGGACTCGCGCCCGAAGCCCTGCTGGCGCGCATGCAGGGTGCGCCAGCCGAACCTGCCGCGGTCAGTCCTGCCGATCAGCCGGTGTCGCATTCCTGGCTGACTTCGCCCTGGCTGATGCTGTCGCTGCTGGGCCTGGTGGTGGCGGTGGCGGTGCCGGTGGTGCTGTATTTGTGGTTGAACAGCGGGGTGGGGGATGGCTCGACCGAGCGGGGACCCGTTGTCGCGCAAACCCAGGCCGCCCGCGCTGCGGCGCCGGCGCCCGTAGCGGAACCGGCGGAGGCCGTCCCCCCTGTTGTCGAGGCGGCACCCGCTGAACCTGACGCTCCCGCCGAACCGGCCGCCGCCGCCGCGCCCGCAACGCCGGCGCCGGCGGCCGGCAGTGTGCTGCATCTCGAGTTTGGCGACGAGGCGTGGACCGAGATCAAGGATGCCAGCGGGCGCATGCTGCATCGTCAGCTCAATCCCGCGGGCGGCAGCGTGGATGTCCACGGCCAGCCGCCGTTCGATGTGGTGATCGGCAATGCAGCCCAGGCGCGGATGACGTACAACGGCCGTCCCATTGATCTGAAGCCCTTTATCGACGCGACGGTCGCGCGCTTCACGCTGGAAGAATAACCGTCCTTGAAGAACACCTCCCTGGAAGAATGATGTCTCAGATAGTCCGTCGTCCCAGCCGCCAGGCGCAGATCGGTCATGTGCCGGTCGGCGGCGATGCGCCGGTGGTGGTGCAGTCGATGACCAATACCGACACCGTCGATATTGCGGCCACCGTGCGCCAGGTGCAGGCGCTGGCCGAGGCCGGTTCGGAACTGGTGCGGCTCACCGTCAATACCCTCGAGGCCGCCGCCGCGGTGCCGCGCATCCGCGAGCGGCTCGACGTGCTGGGCTGCCGCGTGCCGCTGATCGGCGACTTCCACTTCAACGGCCACAAGCTGCTGACCCAGGTCCCGGAATGCGCGCAGGCGCTGGCGAAGCTGCGCATCAATCCGGGCAACATCGGGCGCGGCAACAAGCGCGACGAACAGTTCGCCACCCTGATCGAAACGGCGTGCCGCTACGACAAGCCGGTGCGCATCGGCGTCAACTGGGGCAGCCTCGACCAGGCGCTGGCGGCGCGCATGATGGACGACAATGCGCGTCTGGCACGGCCGGAAGACGCCGAAGTGGTGATGCGCCGCGCGATGGTGGCGTCCGCGCTGGAATCGGCGAAGAAGGCCGAAGAGCTGGGCCTCGGCGGCGACAAAATCATCCTGTCGTGCAAGATGAGCCGGGTGCAGGACCTGATTTCCGTATACCGCGATCTCGCTGCGCAGTGCGACTATCCGCTGCACCTGGGGCTGACCGAGGCCGGCATGGGTAGCAAGGGCATCGTCGCCTCGACCGCCGCGCTGGCGGTGCTGCTGCAGGAAGGCATCGGCGACACCATCCGCATTTCGCTGACCCCTGAACCGGGTGGAGAACGCACCCAGGAGGTCCGTGTCGGCCAGGAAATCCTGCAGGCACTCGGCCTGCGCGCCTTCACCCCGCAGGTCACCGCCTGTCCCGGCTGCGGCCGCACCACCTCGACCGTGTTCCAGGAACTGGCGCAGGACATCGAGACGTTTCTGCGCACCCAGATGCCGCTGTGGCGCAGCCAGTATCCCGGCGTCGAGTCCATGCAGGTGGCGGTGATGGGCTGCGTGGTCAACGGCCCCGGCGAATCCAAGCACGCCAACATCGGCATCTCGCTGCCCGGCACCGGCGAAGTGCCGGTGGCGCCGGTATACGTCGACGGCGAGAAAACCGTGACGCTGAAGGGCGAGCGCATCGCCGCGGACTTCCAGGCGATCGTCGAGGACTACGTGCGCAGCCATTACGGCGCTGCGTGACCGCATTTGTCTTGATTAACTTATGAGCAACAACATTCAATCCGTGCGCGGCATGAACGACTGCCTGCCCGACGTCACCGACACCTGGCAGGGCTTCGAGGCGATCGTGCGCGACTGGCTGCGGCGCTATGGCTACCGCGAGATGCGCACGCCGATTCTCGAGCACACAGGGCTGTTCAAGCGCGCCATCGGCGAAGTGACCGACATCGTCGAAAAGGAGATGTACACCTTCGTCGACGAGCTCAACGGCGAGTCGCTGGCGCTGCGCCCGGAGGGCACGGCGTCGTCGGTGCGCGCGGTGATCCAGCACAACCTGCTGTACGACGGCGGCAAGCGGCTGTGGTACACGGGACCGATGTTCCGCCACGAGCGCCCGCAGAAGGGCCGCTACCGGCAGTTCCACCAGGTCGGCGTCGAGGCGCTCGGCTTCGCCGGGCCCGACGTCGATGCCGAACTCATCGTCATGTGCGCCGATCTCTGGCGCGAGCTCGGCATCGCGCCGACGCTGCAGCTCAACACGCTGGGCGACATCGAATCGCGGCACCGCCACCGCGCCAAGCTGGTCGCCTATTTCGAAGCGCACCAGGACGCGCTCGACGAAGATGCGAAGCGGCGGCTGCACAGCAACCCGCTGCGCATCCTCGACAGCAAGAACCCGGCGATGCAGGCGCTCAACGATGCGGCGCCCAAGCTGATGGACGAACTCGACGACGCGGCGCTGGCGCATTTCGACGCCTTGCAGGCGCTGCTGCGCGCGAACGGCATCGCCTTCGAGATCAACCCGCGCTTGGTGCGTGGGCTCGACTACTACAATCGCACCGTGTTCGAATGGGTGACCGACCAGCTCGGCGCGCAGGGAACGGTGTGCGCCGGCGGACGCTACGACGGCCTGATCGAACAGCTGGGCGGCAAGCCGGCGCCGGCCGCCGGCTTCGCCATGGGAATCGAGCGGCTGCTGGCGCTGATCGAGGCGGGCGGGCGGGCCATTGCGACGCCGGTGCCGGACGCCTACATCGTCCACGCCGGCGACGCGGCGCAGGCGTACGCCTGGCAGGTGGCGTCCGCGCTGCGCGGCGCGGGGCTCGCCAGCGTGCTGCATTGCGGCGGCGGCAGCTTCAAGTCGCAAATGAAAAAGGCCGACGCCAGCCGTGCGCGCTATGCGGTGATCATCGGCGACGACGAAGCGGCGGCGCAGCAGGTGACGCTGAAGCCGCTGCGCGGCAGTGCCGAGCAGACCCGCGTCGAGGTGGCGCTGGCGATCGAATTTCTGAAACAGGCAACAACTTAAAAGGTATAGCACGATGGCAACCTACGACCTCGACGAGCAGGAACGGCTGGACGAACTGAAAGCCTGGTGGAAACGCTGGGGCAGCATGGTGATGATCGGCCTGGCCGTGGTGATCGCCGCGTCGGCGGGCTGGCGTTACTGGCAGCACCGCACGCTGACACAAAGCCTGGAAGCGGCCGCCGTGTACGAAAAGCTGACGCAGTCGCTGGCGGCCAACGACGCCAAGGCTGCGCGCGAGGCAGGCTCGATGCTGATCGATCAGTACAAGGGCACGGCTTACGCCCCGCGTGCCGCGATGTTGCTGGCCAAGCTCAACGTTCTTGGCAAGGACCTGAAAAGCGCGCAGGCCCAGCTGGAATGGGCGGTGGCCAACAGCAAGGAACCTGCGGTCAGGGATCTGGCGCGTCTGCGGCTGGCCGGCGTGCTACTCGACCAGAAGCAATACGACGCCGCGCTGAAAACCCTGTCGGCCACGCACAGCGATGCCTACGCCTTCCGTTTCCACGACGCGAAGGGCGACGTGCTGCTGGCGCAGGGCAAGCAGGCCGAAGCACGCGCGGCCTATCAGGCGGCGTTCGGCAAGATGCAGGAGGACGACCCCTACCGCACTATCGTCGAACTGAAACTCGATGCGCTGGGAGGGGAGGCCAAGTGACGATGCGTTTGATTGCCGCCGGCCTGGCGCTGTTCCTGTCGGGGTGCGGCGCAGTCGGCTCGATGACCAGCACGGTGGGCGGCTGGTTCGGTGCCGGCCCGGCCAAGGCCAAACCCGCCGAACTGGTCGAGTTCAAGCCCACCGCCAGTCTCGGCGAGGCCTGGAAAGGCGAAACCGGCGACTCGGATGGCCGCCTGTTCCGCCCGCAAGCCGAAGGCGACGATGTGCTGGCCGCCGGCGGCAGCCGGGTGGTGCGCATCGCCGTGGCCAACGGCCACATGGTGTGGCGCACCGATACCGGAGTGAAGCTTTCGGCCGGGGCCGGCGCGGGCCGGGGCCTGGTGCTGGCGGGCGGCAGCAAGGGCGAATTGCTGGCGCTCGATTTCGCCAGCGGACAGGTGCGCTGGAAAGTGCCGCTGTCGAGCGAGGTGAGCGGACAGTTGCTGGCGGTGGCCGACATGGTTATCGCGCGCACCGGCGATGGCCGCGTGCACGGCCTGGCCGCCGCGGACGGCAGCCGCAAATGGCTGTACAGCCGCAACCTGCCGGCTTTGAGCCTGCGCGGATCGGGCGGCATGACGGTGCGCGACGACGTGCTCTACGCCGGATTCCCCGGCGGCAAGCTGGTCGCGCTCAACGCCGCCAACGGTGCGCAGCTGTGGGAAGCCACGGTGGCGCTGCCGCGCGGAGCGACCGAACTCGAACGGGTGGCCGACGTGATGGGCAATCCGGTGGTGGATGAACGGCAGGTGTGTGCCGTTACCTATCAGGGGCGGGTGGCCTGCTTCGATCGCCGCAACGGCTCGCCGCTGTGGGCGCGCGACGCCTCCAGCAACAGCGGGCTGGCGATGGACGAGCGCAATGTCTACGTCACCGACGACAAGGACGCCGTGACCGCCTACGACAAGACCAGCGGCCGTGCCGGCTGGCGGCAGGACAAGCTGGCGCGCCGCCAGGTCACCGCGCCGCTGGCGCTGGGCGCCTGGGTGGTGGTGGCCGACGGCGAAGGCGTGGTGCATGTGCTGTCGGCCGAAGACGGCAGTTTCGTTGCGCGTGCTAGGGTCGACGGCGGCGTGCGCACGGCGCCGGTCGACATCGGCCCCGGCTTCGCGGTGCAGACGGCCAAGGGCCATGTCGTCGCTTTCAGACTCAAATAAACAACACAACGTGCCGGCCTTGCCGGCGCGTCAGCAAGGATAGCCATGCTTCCCACTCTGGTTCTTGTCGGACGTCCCAACGTCGGCAAGTCCACCTTGTTCAACCGCCTTACCGGCACGCGCGACGCCCTGGTGCACGACCTGCCGGGGATGACCCGCGACCGCCATTACGGGCGCGGGCGCGTCGGCGGCAAACCCTATCTGGTGGTCGACACCGGCGGTCTCGAGCCGGTGGCCAAGGACGGCATCCTCGCTGAAATGGCGCGGCAGACGCTGCAGGCCATCGACGAGGCGGACGCCATCGTTTTCATGGTCGATGCACGCGCCGGCCTGACGCCGCAGGACAAGGTGATTGCCGACCGGTTGCGCCGCGCGTCGTGTCCGGTGCTGCTGGCCGTCAACAAGGCCGAAGGCATGAACCGCGCGGTGGTGACCGCCGAATTCCACGAGCTGGCGCTGGGCGAGCCGCTGGCGATCTCGGGGGCGCACGGCGACGGCATATCCGATCTGGTCGCCGAGGCGCTGGCGCCGTTCCCGGAAGAGGAAGAACAGTCCGACGACTTCGGCATTCCCAAGATCGCGCTGGTGGGGCGTCCCAATGTCGGCAAGTCGACCCTGGTCAATGCGCTGGTGGGCGAGGAGCGCGTGATCGCCTTCGACCAGCCGGGCACCACGCGCGATTCGATCTACGTCGAGTTCGAGCGCGCCGGCAAGCCCTACATCCTGATCGACACCGCCGGCGTGCGGCGCCGCGGCAAGGTGTTCGAGACGGTGGAAAAATTCTCCGTCATCAAGACCCTGCAGGCGATCGAGGATGCCAACGTGGTGGTGCTGGTGCTCGACGCGCGCGAGAACATCTCCGAGCAGGACGCGCACCTGGCCGGTTTCGTGCTGGAAACCGGGCGTGCGCTGGTGGTCGCGGTGAACAAGTGGGACGGGCTTTCCGCCGAGCAGCGCGACGACATCAAACGCGATATCGGACGCAAGCTGGCCTTCCTCGATTTCGCGCGCTTCAACTACATTTCGGCGCTCAGGAGCAAGGGACTGGAAAACCTGCTGAAGGACGTCGAGGCCGCCCACGCCGCCGCTTTCATCAAGCTGTCGACCCCCAAGCTCACGCGGGTGCTGGAAATGGCGGTGGAGCAGCACGCACCGCCCAAGAACGGACTGTTCCGCCCCAAGCCGCGCTACGCCCACCAGGGCGGCAAGAACCCGCCGGTCATCATCCTGCACGGCAATGCGCTGGAAGGTCTGCGCGACGACTACAAGCGCTATCTGGAAAGCAGTTTCCGCAAGGCCTTCAAGCTGCAGGGCACGCCGCTGCGCATCCAGGTCAAGGAAGACAGCGGCAAGAACCCGTTTGAAGGCAAGGCGCGCGCGCCGCTGAGCGAAAGCGAGGCGACGCGGATGCGGCGCAAGAAGCGGGTGCGGCGCAAGGTCTACGGCGCGGATTGAGCGCTTGGTGCGGCGCCTGATGCGCGGAATCTGGCCATGGCTGCTGGTGCTGGGTGGCGTACTGACGGGGCTGACCTTCACGCTGCAGGTGGTTCGTTCGGCCGATGCGGGAATGCGGGTGCAGTTCCTGACCGAGGCGCGCCTGATGCAACGTTCGCTCGATTGGACGGCGGTGAAGGCGCTGCGCGGCGAGGCAAGCGACGCCGCGCGCGAGGAATATGCCCGCCTCAAGCGGCAGCTCGAGGCGTTGCGGAGCGTCAGCCCGCAGTACCGTTTCGTGTATCTGCTGGGATGGCATGACGCGGGCGAAGTCCGTTTTCTGGTGGACTCCGAACCGGCCGATTCATCCGATTTTTCACCTTCCGGCATGGTATACGGCGAGGCGACCGAGCAGTTGATCGCCCTGTTTTCCGGCAACCGGCCGATGACCGAAGGCCCGCTGAGGGATAGCTGGGGGGTATGGGTCAGCGCACTGGTGCCGCATGTCGACCCGCAGACCGGGCAAACCATCGCAGTGCTGGGCCTGGACGTCGATGCCAGCCAATGGCGGCGAACGCTGCTGCATGCGGCGATGCTGCCGCTCGGCGCAACGCTGGTGTTCATGCTGACCTCCGGCCTGTTGTTTTATATGCGGGCACGCGCGCGCAGGGAACATGCGCGGCTCATGGCGTCGGAAGGCAGGCTGTACGAACAGGCCTATCACGACAGCCTGACCGGCCTGCCCAACCAGCGCCTGCTGGCCGACCGCATGACCCAGACGCTGGCGCACGCCCACCGGATGGGAAGCCGGGCGGCGATCCTGTTCCTCGACCTGGACCGTTTCAAGAACGTCAACGATTCGCTCGGCCATGCCATGGGCGATGCACTGCTGTGCGCGGTGGCCGGCCGATTGCGCGCGCTGGTGCGGGAGGACGATACGGTGGCCCGGCTGGGCGGCGACGAATTCGTGATCCTGCTGCCTGAAATCCGGGACGATGACGATGCGCGCCATGTCGCCGAAAAAATCATCGCCGAGCTCGCCAAGCCCATCGCGGTCGGCGCCCAGAGCGTGTCGGTGGGGGTCAGCGTCGGCATCGCGCTGTATCCCGACGACGCGCTGGATGCCGAGGGCTGGCTGGCCTGTGCGGACCGCGCCATGTATGCGGCCAAGGATGGCGGCCGCAATACTTTTCAGTTTGCCGACCCGCTGCAGAATGCACGCGCAAGGGAGCGCCTGTCCACCGAAACCGGCTTGCGCCAGGGGCTGGCGCGCGGCGAATTCGAACTGTTCTACCAGCCGGTGTTTTCGCTTGCGCACGGCGCGCTCGCCGGGGTCGAGGCACTGGTGCGCTGGCGCCATCCCGAATGGGGGTGGGTGGAGCCGGCACGCTTCATCCCCGTTGCCGAGGATTCCGGGCTGATCGTCCCGCTCGGCGACTGGATTCTCGCCGAGGCTTGCCGGGCGGCGCGGCGCTGGCACAAGCAGGGGGCGCCGACCGTGCCGGTCATGGTCAACGTCTCGGCGCTGCAGTTGCGCCGCCCCGGGTTCGAGGAACGGCTGGGTGCGGTGCTGCAGGAAACCGAGCTGCCGCCGGCGCTGCTGGAACTGGAACTGACCGAGTCGGCCATCATGCAGGAGACGCTCGCCGGGTCGGCGTTGCTGCATCGCCTGGCGGAAGAGGGGGTGGGGCTGGCGATCGACGATTTCGGCACCGGCTATTCCAGCCTGGCTTATCTGCGGAAACTCGACGCCACCCGTCTGAAAATCGACCGCAGTTTTGTCGCGGACATGGTCGAGGATGCCGAGGCCCGCGCCATTGTCGCCAGCATGGTGGGAATGGCGCGGGCGCTGGGCCTGAAAGTGACGGCGGAAGGCGTGGAGAGCGCAGCCCAGGTCGAATTGTTGCGGGACCTGGGGTGTGACGACGTCCAGGGGTATTACTTTGCGCCGCCGCTCGCCGAAGCCGCGCTGCTGCCACGCCTGGCCGAGTGGCAGAACGGCTTCAATCCAGCCAGCGCACCAGATAGAACAGCTTGAAGCCTTCCGACGAGCGCGACGGGCCGCTGGCGATCGCGGCATGGCGGTTTTTTGCGGGGTCGGCGTGCGCCAGCGCCTCGGCTTCGCTGGCGTAGACCTCGACCACGCCCTCGGGGAAGCGCTTGCGGTTCTTGCCGGAAGGCGAATAGATCACCACCGCCGAGGTGCCGACGACCCTGGATTCGACATCGGTGAACAGGCTGGTGGCTTGCGGCATGCTCAGTGCGTTTTTTTCGGGATGCTGCTGATCTTGACGGCGTGGGTGTTGGGCGTCTCGTCGCTGAAATGCGGACGCTCTTCAAGGGTGCGGCCGGTAAGCTGGGCGAGTTCGGTTTCGCGGCTGGAGATCACCAGCAGGCAATCCTTGATGCCGAGCACGGTGGCCTCGGATAGCGGGCTGGGATTGCCGTCGCGCGGCGCGGTGTCGCGCACGATGGAGGTGAGCGTTTTGCGCATCATGCGCATCAGGCGCTGCTCGTCGTGCAGGGCTTTTTCGTCCATGGGGAATGCTCCGGAATACGGCAAAGATTCGGTATTGTCGGCGTCGGCCGGAGCTTCGTCAACGCAAGGCCCTGGTGGAAGCGGGGGATAAAAAGCCTGACTGGGGGCATAAGCAGAATGAACCGCCACTGCCGGGCGTCTGCTTTATGCTTTCCGCCAAAGGAGAAACCGCATGTCAGACCCGAACACCCCGGATAACGATGGTGAAGTCCGCGAAATCCGCATCAATCCCGTCGTGCCGAGCGAATCGGTGCTGGTCGCCACCGCGCGCAGCATGCGCCCGAAAAAAGCCGAGGAACTGGCGCCGCGCGACACCCGCAAGCATGTCGAAACCTGCCCGTTCTGCCGCGGCAACGAACACAAGACGCCGCCGGTGATCCTGCGCTGGCCGCTCGAGGGCGACTGGCAGATTCGCATGGTGGAAAACCTCTATCCGGTGCTGGGCGACGACCGCGAGCAGGCCGGCTTCAACTTCGGCCTGCAGCAGACCATCGACGGCTACGGCCGCCACGAAGTCATCATCGACCACCACGAGCACGGCATCGCCGTGCACGACATGGCCGAATCGCACCTCGCCGCGCTGTTTGGTATCTATCAGACGCGCATGCGGCAGTTGTTCGCGTCCGACGAGCGGCTGAAATACGTGCTGATCTTCAAGAATTTCGGCCCGGCCGCCGGCGCCTCGATCCCGCACACGCACAGCCAGGTGATCGCCATGCCGGTGGTGCCGGAGAACGTCGACGCCGAGGTGAGGAACAGCGCCGCGCATTACGCCAAGCACCACCACTGCATCTTCTGTGCGCTGATCGACGAGGCGCTGACTTTCGAGGCGACGATCTACGACCGCAGTTCGGGGGCGGTGCGGCGCAAGATCAACGTCGGCCAGTACGTGGTCGAGCGCGGCGAGAAGTTCATCGCCATCAAGCCCTTCGCCAGCCGCTACGAATGGGAAGTGCACATCCTGCCGCTGGCGCACCAGGCCGATTTTCTCGACGTGCGCGGCGAGGATCTGGCCGACCTGGCGCGGGTCATGCAGCGCACCATGGCGCGACTGGATGCCGTCATCGGCGGCGCGCAGTACAACTTCTTCCTGCATTCGGTTCCGCACGACAGCCAGCGGCAGGCGAATGCACCGAGCTACCACTGGCACCTGGAAATCTGCCCGCGCACCTCCATCCCGACCGGCTTCGAACTGGGCTCGGGGCTGTTCGTCAACACCATCAACCCGGAACAGGCCGCCGAGCGTTTGCGTGCAGTGGATTTGTAACGGCCGCGGCAAGGCTAGAATGGCGACCTGTTAACCAGCCTCCACGGCACTCATGCAGCGAGTCAACCAATCCAGTCCGCACGCGCCATTGGCGAGCCATGGCGACGCGCACGTCGATCGCCTGAATGCGCTGTGGAAGCTGTCGGTGCAGGGCGGCCTGGGCGATGCCGAGCGCATCCGCGCCATGCTGGCGATGGCGGCCGAAGTGCTGGAGATGGATCTGGTGGTGCTGGGCGAGCTTGGCGAGCACTGCACCGCGCGCTATGTCAGCGACCGCCTGGGGGCATTCCCGGAAGGCAGCAGGCAGGCGGTGGATGTGTCGCTGTGCCATGACGTCTACCATACCCGTGCGCCGTCGCATATCGCCGATCTGGCCGCGCATCCCCGGCATGCAGGCAATCCGATGGTGACCGAGTTCGGCATGCGCACCTTCTCCGGGATTCCGGTGTCGGTCGGCGACGAGACGCGCTGGGTGCTGGCCTTTTTGCGCCGGCGCAGCGAATCGCCGCTCGACGCAGTGGATGTCGCCTACATGAGCCTGATCGCCGACTGGCTCGGCAATGCCCTCCATCAGTCCGCACAGAAGGACCTGCTGCAGCGCATCGCGCTGACCGACCCGCTGACCGGCCTGCCCAACCGGCGGGCGGCCGAAGAGCGCCTGCAAAAGGAACGCGCGCGCACGCCGCGCGACGGCCATGGCTTCGCGCTGGCCCTGGTTGACCTTGACCATTTCAAGATGGTGAACGATCGCTACGGCCATGCCGTCGGCGACGAGGTGCTGAAAGCCGTGGCGCGCCGCTTCGAGAGCGGACTGCGCGAAGGCGACTGGGTGGCGCGCTGGGGCGGCGAGGAGTTTCTGTTCGTGCTGCATGGCGGCACCGTGGACGAAGCTGCCGGCATCATGGAACGGCTGGCCGGCCAGGCCCGTGCGGCGCCCATCCAGACCAGCGTGGGGGCCATTGCACTGAGCTTCTCGGCGGGGGTGGCGGCCTTTGGCGTGAACGACAGCGAAATCCTGCCGATGCTGGAAAAAATCGACCATGCCTTGTATCGGGCCAAGGCCGATGGCCGCGACCAGGTCAGGATGGCGGCGCATGGCCGTCAGCCGTGGAACAGTGCGCTGCTGCGGCAGGCGCTGGCGGAAAACCGGGTCAGGCTGGCCTCGCAGGCCATCGTCGATTTGCAGACCGGACAGGCCATTGCGGACGAAGCGCTGGCGCGCATCGAAACCGCGGCCGGCGGGATCGTCGAGGCCCAGGAGTTCGTCGACATGGCGGAAGGACTGGGGCTGATGGCCGAAATCGACCGCCAGGTGATCCGCCAGGTGATGCAGCATTGCGTGGTGCGAATGAATGGAGGCGGGGCGGCCGATTTTGCCCATTTCGTGAATGTGTCGCCGCAATTCCTGGCGCGCCGCGATCTGGTCGAGGAAATGCTCGACAACGCCATGGGCTATTGTCAGACCTGCGGCACGGTGCCGGGGGCGGCCAAGCCCATCGTGCTGGAACTGACCGAGCGCCAGCGCATCGTCAGCCTGGAGAAATTGCGTGCCGATTTGCAGCCCTTCATCGACTTCGGCTTCCGGCTGGCGCTGGACGATTTCGGCAGCGGCTATTCGTCTTATCTGTACCTGGCGCATCTGCCGGTCAGCTTCCTGAAAATCGAAGGCTGGCTGGTGTCGCATATGCGCCAGGACCGCAAGGTGGCGGGCATCGTCGAGAGCCTGGCGAATTTTGCGCGCAAGGAGGGCATGCATACCGTGGCCGAGCACGTCGAGGATGCGGAGACCGCACGCATCCTCGCAGACATGGGCGTGGACTACGGGCAGGGCTGGCATTTCGGCCGCCCGCAACTGGCTTGATCCCGAGTTGGAATCAGGCGCCGCAACCAACAGGAAATGAGAAGCTTGCAATGCATGCCAAGTCGCAATGTCTGCAGAATGTCTCTGTATCGATATGACTCATTTCGTAGCACCAGCAGGCGAGCGTGTCCGGTGAGCGCACGAGGGCGGAGACAGGGGGAGCCCCTTTGATCGAGCGGCACGCGGGCGGGGAGCGAGTGATCCTGGTGGCGCTCGATTTCGGCATGCCGGATTTTGCCGAAAGCACGGCCGAGCTGCGTCTGCTGGCAGCCGGCGCCGGGCTCGACATCCGGGGCGAGGTCCAGGGCAAACGCAGCCGCCCGGATGCCGCACTCTTCGTGGGTAGCGGCAAGGCCGACGAAATCGCCGCGCTGGTCGCCGCCACCGAAGCCGACGTCGTCATCTTCAATCACGAACTGTCGCCCGCGCAGGAGCGCAACCTGGAGCGCCGCCTGCAGTGCCGGGTGATCGACCGCACCAGCCTGATTCTGGATATCTTCGCCCGCCGGGCGCAGAGCGCCGAAGGCAAGCTGCAGGTCGAGTTGGCCCAGCTGCAGCATCTGTCGACCCGCCTGGTGCGCGGCTGGACCCACCTCGAGCGCCAGCGCGGCGGTGTCGGCATGCGCGGCCCCGGCGAGAAGCAGCTGGAAACCGACCGTCGCCTGCTCGGCGTGCGGGTCAAGGCGCTGCGCGAGCGGCTCGCCAAACTGGGTAAGCAGCGCCGCACCCAGCGGCGTTCGCGTTCGCGCCAACACGTGCTGTCGGTGGCGCTGGTGGGCTACACCAATGCGGGCAAGTCCACCCTGTTCAATGCGCTGACGCGCGCCGGCGCCTATGCGGCCGACCAGCTGTTTGCCACGCTCGACACCACCACGCGCAAGATCTACTTGCCGCGCCTGGCTGAATCGGCCGGCGCCGAGCCGGCGAGCGGCGAAGTGGTGCTGGCCGATACCGTCGGCTTCATTACCCGTCTGCCGCACGACCTGGTGGCCGCTTTCCGCGCCACGCTGGAAGCCACCGCCGAAGCCGATTTGCTGCTGCATGTGATCGATTCGGCCAGCCCCGGGCGCGAACGGCAGATCGAGGCGGTCGAAAAGGTGCTGGGGGAAATCGGCGCGGATGCCGTGCCGCAACTGCGGGTTTACAACAAGCTCGATTTGACGGGCGTTGCGCCGGGGGTGGGGCGCGACGAATATGGTAAACTGCAGAGCGTATATATATCCGCGCAAACGGGTGCGGGGCTTGAACTTTTACGCGAGGCGCTGTCGGAAATCCTGCTGGCCGGCCGGCTTCGGAGTGAAGCCGGCAAACCAGACGACCTCCCTCCCCAAACCACAGTTTTCTCTACATAAACGATATGGCCTGGAACGACCCGCAATGGGGCAATAACGGTAACCGCAACAAAAACAGCGGGCCGCCCGATCTGGACGAGCTTTGGCGGCGCATCAACCAGCGTCTCAATGGCATGTTCGGCAACAAGAGCACTGGTGGCGGCAGCGGCGGCGACGGCTTTTCCTCCGGCGGACTGCCGGGAGGCGGCAATCTGGTCGGCTTGCTGATCGGCGCCCTGGTTGCGGTGTGGGTGGCGAGCGGGTTCTACATCATCGATACCGGCCAGCGCGGCGTGGTGCTGCGCTTTGGGCAATATGTCGAGACCACCGAGCCCGGCCCGCGCTGGCATCTGCCGTGGCCGATCGAATCGCGCGAAGTGGTCAACGTCGATCAGGTGCGCACCGTCGAAATCGGCTACCGCAACAACGTCAAGAGCAAGGTGCTGAAAGAGTCCCTGATGCTGACCGACGACGAGAACATCATCGATCTGCAATTCGCGGTGCAGTACATCCTGAAGGACCCGAAGGAATTCCTGTTCGTCAACCGCGCGCCGGAAGATACGGTGTTGCAGGTGGCCGAAACCGCGATGCGCGAAATCGTCGGCAAGAACAAGATGGATTTCGTGCTGTATGAAGGCCGCGCCGATATCGCTGCGCGCGCCAAGGTGCTGATGCAGCAGATTCTCGACCGCTACAAGACCGGCATCAGCATCAGCCAGGTGACCTTGCAGAATATCCAGCCGCCCGAACAGGTGCAGGCCGCGTTCGACGATGCGGTGAAGGCGGGGCAGGATCGCGAACGCCTGAAGAACGAAGCGGAGGCCTATTCCAACGACGTGGTGCCGCGTGCCCGCGGCCTGGCCTCGCGCCTGAAGGAAGAAGCCGAGGGCTACAAGCTGTCGGTGATTGCCAATGCCGAGGGCGAGGCCAGCCGCTTTGCGCAAATTTTTGCCGAATATCAGAAAGCGCCCCAGGTGACGCGCCAGCGTATGTATCTCGATACCATGCAGACCGTGATGAACAACACCAGTAAAGTGCTGGTAGACCAGAAGGGCGGCAACAGCCTCCTGTACCTGCCGCTCGACAAGTTGCAGCAGATCGTCAGCCAGCCCTACGGCGGCGCGCCCGAAGTGCTGTCGCAGCCGCCGGCCGCGGCGGCGCCCGCCCCCGTGGATGCGCGTTCGCGCGACGCCTTACGCAGCCGCGACCGGGAGGATCGGCCATGAGCAGGAATCTGGGTCCCGTACTGATCGGCCTGATCGTGCTGCTGGTGGTGCTGAGCGGCAGCATGTTTACCGTCGACCAGCGGCAGAACGCCATGGTGTTCCAGCTGGGCGAAGTGGTGTCGGTGAAGAAAACGCCGGGGCTGTATTTCAAGCTGCCGCTGGTGCAGAACGTGCGTTACTTCGATACCCGCATCCTGACGCTGGATGCGGCCGACCCGGAGCGCTTCATCACGTCGGAAAAGAAGAACGTGCTGGTCGATTCCTTCATCAAATGGCGCGTGATCGATGCGAAGCAGTTCTACGTGTCGGTGGGCGGCGACGAAATGCGGGCGCAGATCCGCCTGAACCAGACCGTCAACGACGGGCTGCGCGCCGAGTTCGGCAAGCGCACCGTCAACGAAGTGGTGTCGGGGCGCCGCGAGGAAATCATGAGCATCATCCGCAGCAAGGCCGACGCTGACGCGCGCAAGATCGGCGTGCAGGTGGTGGACGTGCGGATCAAGCGGGTCGACCTGCCGGAAACGGTATCGGAAAACGTCTACCGCCGGATGGAGGCCGAGCGCAAGCAGGTGGCCAACGAACTGCGTTCGACCGGCGCGGCCGAAGCCGAAAAGATCAAGGCCGATGCCGACAAGCAGAAGGACGTGATCGTCGCCGAGGCCTATCGCGATGCCCAGCGCGTCAAGGGCGAAGGCGATGCCAAGGCGGCGGCGGTGTATGCCGCGGCCTACGGCAAGAATGCCGAGTTCTATGCGTTCTATCGTTCGATGCAGGCGTATCGCGAAAGCTTCAAGAGCAAAAGCGACGTCATGGTGCTCGATCCCAGCGCCGACTTCTTCAAGTACATGAAGAACCCGCGTGCCGCCGGCGGTCAATGACCGGCCTCGACGGGCTTGCTGCAATTGGCTTGCTGCTGGTGATTGAAGGAATCCTGCCGTTCGCTGCGCCCGCCATATGGCGGGACGGTTTCCGCCGGATGCTGGAACTCAGCGACGGCCAATTGCGTTTTATCGGTGCCACCTCGATGCTGGGTGGCCTTTTTTTGTTGATGATGTTGAATTGATGTGGCAGAACTGAGATGACCGCCTGGTTGCTCCCTGAAAACGTCGAGGATGTATTGCCGCCGCAGGCCTGGCGCATGGAAGACATGCGCCGCGCGCTGCTCGACCTGTTCCGCAGCCGCGGCTACCAGCTGGTGATTCCGCCGCTGATGGAATACCTCGATTCGCTGCTGACCGGTGTCGGCGCGGACCTCGATCTCAAGACCTTCAAGCTGGTCGACCAGCTCTCCGGGCGGCTGATGGGCGTGCGCGCCGACATCACGCCGCAGGTGGCGCGCATCGATGCGCACCTGCTGGCCGCCAACGCGGTGAATCGCCTGTGCTATGCGGGCAGCGTGCTGCATACCCAGTCCGCCGGCTTCCATCGCTCGCGCGAACCGATCCAGATCGGCGCGGAGCTGTATGGCGAGGCCGGTGCCGAAGCGGATCTTGAAATCCTCACCCTGATGCTGCAGGGCTTGTCCGCGTGCGGCGTGAAAACGGTGCAGCTCGATATCGGCCACGTCGGCGTCTACCGTGCGCTGGCGCAGGAAGCCGGCTTGAGCGGCGATATCGAGCACCAGCTGTTCGGCGCGCTGCAGACCAAGGACGGCAGCGCCGTGGCGGTGCTGACCGCAGGCCTGCCTGTGGCGTTGCGCGATGCCTTTGCCGCGCTGCCGCAGCTGTATGGCGACCGCAGCATGTTGGCCGAGGCGCGTGCGCGCCTGCCGCGGCTGGCGGCGGTCGATGCGGCGCTGGATATGCTGGCGGCGCTCGACCAGGGATTGAGCGGCGTCGAGGTGGCGTACGATCTGGCCGAACTGCGCGGCTACGGCTACCACAGCGGCGTCGTCTTCGCGGCGTATACCGGCGGACGCAGCCATGCGATTGCGCAGGGCGGACGCTACGATGAAGTGGGGCGGATATTCGGCCGGGCGCGTCCGGCCACCGGTTTTAGCCTGGACTTACGCGAACTGGTCATCGCCAGCTCGGGTGCACAATAAAGGGAGATCGCAGCATGGCAGCAAAAAACGTCGTCGTCATCGGCACCCAGTGGGGCGATGAGGGCAAGGGCAAAATCGTCGACTGGCTGACCGACCGCGCGCAGGGCGTGGTGCGTTTCCAGGGCGGACACAACGCCGGCCACACGCTGGTGGTGGCAGGCAAGAAAACCGTGCTGCACCTGATTCCATCGGGGATACTGCGCGACAGCGTCACCTGCTACATCGGCAACGGCGTGGTGCTGTCGCCGACCGCGCTGATCGAGGAAATGGACATGCTGCTGGCCGCCGGCGTCGACGTGGCGAGCCGCCTCAAGATCAGCGAAGCCTGCCCGCTGATCATGCCGCACCACGTCGCGCTCGACCGCGCCCGCGAGATCGCCAAGGGCGCCGGCAAGATCGGCACTACCGGGCGCGGCATCGGCCCCGCCTATGAGGACAAGGTGGCGCGTCGCGCGCTGCGCCTGCAGGACCTGTTCCACCGCGAGCGCTTTGCCGCCAAGCTGGGCGAAGTGCTCGACCACCACAACTTCATGCTGAAGAACTTCTACAAGGCCGATACCGTCGACTTCAACCAGTCGCTCGACGAGATGATGGGGCTGGCCGAGCGTCTGAAGCCGATGGTGGCCGACGTGCCGCGCAGCCTGTACGAGGCCAACAAGGCGGGTGAGAACCTGCTGTTCGAGGGCGCGCAGGGCACCCTGCTCGACATCGACCACGGCACCTACCCGTTCGTGACCTCGTCCAACTGCACCGCCGGCGGCGCCGCCACCGGCGCCGGCGTCGGCCCGAACACGCTGCATTACGTGCTGGGCATCACCAAGGCCTACACCACGCGCGTCGGCTCCGGCCCGTTCCCGACCGAACTGTTCGACGACGTCGGCCAGTATCTCGGCGAGAAGGGCCACGAATTCGGCGCCACCACCGGACGCGCGCGCCGCTGCGGCTGGTTCGACGCCGCCGCGCTCAAGCGCTCGATCCAGATCAACGGCGTGTCCGGCCTGTGCGTGACCAAGCTCGACGTGCTGGACGGCCTGGAAACCGTGCGCGTATGCGTGGGCTACAAGATCGACGGCGAGGCGTGCGACATCCTGCCGGTGGGAGCGGAATCGATTGCGAAGGTCGAGCCGATTTACGAAGATCTGCCGGGATGGAGCGAATCGACCGTCGGCGTGCAGGAATTCGACAAGCTGCCGCAGAAGGCGCAGACCTACCTGAAGCGGATGGAAGCCTTGTGCGAAGTGCCGGTGGACGTGGTGTCGACCGGGCCGGACCGGGTGGAGACGATCGTGCGTCGCCACCCCTACGAAGCGTGATGTCCGCAATAAACCGTAGCAAAGCAAAAAGCCGACACGAGGTCGGCTTTTTGCTTACAGCGTTTGGTGCCCAGAAGAGGACTCGAACCTCCACAGTGTTGCCACCGCTAGGACCTGAACCTAGTGCGTCTACCAATTCCGCCATCTGGGCAGGTAAGGCGCGCATTCTAGAGAGCACCGAATAAATTGTCAACGAACATGACTTCAAAAAAATCGCGCAGTCGCGCAGGCAAGCACAAAATCCCGGCGATTCGCCTGGCCGACCCGTTCTACGAACGTGAAACCGAACGCTACGAGTCGCCGCTGCCGAGCCGCGAGTACATCCTGCAGCTGCTGACCGAGGCGGGCTGTCCGGTCGACGCCGACGCCTTCGCCGAGCAACTGCACATCACCGAGGCCGAGCACGACCTGTTCCAGCGCCGTCTCGGCGCGATGCAGCGCGACGGCCAGCTGATGCTCAACCGCAAGCGCCAGCTGTGCCTGCCGGACAAGCTCGACCTGATCAAGGGCCGCGTCGAGGGGCACCCCGACGGCTTCGGCTTCGTGGTGCCGGAAGAAGGCGGCGACGACCTCTACCTGTCGCCCAAGGAAATGCACCGCGTGCTGCACGGCGACCGCGTGCTGGTGCGCGTGGCCGGTTTCGACCGGCGCGGGCGGCGCGAGGCCAAGATCGTCGAGGTGCTGGAGCACGTCAACAAGTTCGTCGTCGGCCGCTACTACCTCGAGGGCGGCGTCGGCTTCCTGATCGCGGAAAACCGCCGCATCAACCAGGACATCCTCGTCCCCGCCGAGCATGCCGGCGCCGCGCAGCCGGGCCAGGTGGTGACGGTGGAAATCCTCATCCAGCCCGGCGCGCACAACGAGGCGGTGGGGCGGGTGTCGGAGGTGCTGGGCAGCTTTACCGGCCCCGGCATGGAAATCGAGATCGCGCTGAGGAAGCACGACCTGCCCTACGTGTTCCCGCCGGAGGTCGAGGCGCAGGCATCCAAGCTGCCAGGCAAGGTGCTGAAAAAGGATCTGGCCGGCCGCGAGGACATCCGCCACCTGCCGCTCGTCACCATCGACGGCGAGACCGCGCGCGACTTCGACGACGCGGTGTACTGCGAGTCGCTTGGCCGCAGCGGCTTCCGCCTGGTGGTGGCGATCGCCGACGTCAGCCATTACGTGCAGCCCCGCGACGCGCTCGACAGCGAAGGCTTCAACCGCGGCAACTCGGTGTATTTCCCGCGCCGCGTCATTCCCATGCTGCCCGAGGCGCTGTCGAACGGCCTGTGCTCGCTCAATCCCGAGGTCGACCGTCTGTCGATGGTGTGCGACATGCGCATCACCACGGCGGGGTCGATCAAGGAATACCGCTTCTACCCGGCGGTGATCCATTCGCACGCGCGCCTTACCTACAATCAGGTGTGGGACTGGCTCTCCGGCGCCGCCAAGCCGGAGAAGAAGCAGGCCGCGCTGATGCCGCACCTGGAAGCGCTCGACAAGCTGTTCCGCACTCTGCTGAAGGCGCGCGCCAAGCGCGGCGCCATCGATTTCGGTTCGACCGAGACGCAGATCAATTTCGACGACCAGGGCAAGATCAAGGAGATCGTGCCGGTGATCCGCAACGACGCCCACCGCATCATTGAGGAATGCATGCTGGCGGCCAACGTCTGCGCGTCGAACTTCCTGCACGAGAACAGGCAACCGGCGCTGTTCCGCGTTCACGAAGGCCCGACCGCGGAAAAGCTCGCGGCGCTGAGAGGTTTCCTCGCCGAGTTCGGCCTCGACCTCGGCGGCGGCGACAAGCCGCATGCCAAGGACTACGCCACGCTGCTGGACAAGATCAAGGACCGTCCCGACCACGGCCTGCTGCAGACCGTGATGCTGCGCTCGTTGAAGCAGGCGATCTACAGCCCCGACAACAAGGGGCATTTCGGCCTCGCCTACGAGGC
>MKUE01000143.1 GCA_001897675.1 Thiobacillus sp. 65-1059
ACCGGGTATTGATCTGCATCAGCCCAATGTCCTGAGACTGCGTACTCGCTGTGTGAGTGCTGTTAACCGCATGCGGTCTCATATTCGACTCAACTTGTGCCACCGCCTTCAGCAATAGTGGTGAGACCCCGTACATCGCCCCCGCCTCATCAAAACAGAAGGCGTGGGCTTGGGTATAAAAAAGGGCTGTCAAGAGGACAACCCAAGGGGAGGAGAGGGAAACCATGGGGCGAATGCTATGGATGCGCTCATCACGCTTCCAGCGGAAATCAAAAGAATGTTTTTTTGATTGATTGCTGAAAATAAAACCAGAAATGGATAAAATGATCGGTTGACCAAAAAATAAAAGCCCAATAAGGGCGAAGGGACTTACCCGAAAGGGCTTGTTCGCTTGAATAGGCGCGAACACAAAGGAATACGGGGGCTTAAGGGGAACGGCTTACTGGTTAAGGGCTAAAAATGGCTGGACAAAGAGCGCCCACCAGATTGCGTCCTAGCGGAAATCACCAGAAAAGTTTTTGAGAGTAAAGGCCCAGACTCGACCCGACAAGCAGTGAAAGTATGGGTCACCCCTGCGTTACTGGGCGGCCGGTATAGGACAGCAAGCGGTCGGTCGTGAAATCAGCGTGCACTTCTGCTGATCGGCCGATGGCGACACTGGTCAGGATGCCTCTCATCGACCGATGTACATCCAAGACCGGACATTGGATACTGGGTGTCCCGAACGGACGCTTCTATCTTTTCGGGGATGTGCTCCGACCCGAAGCGGTCTAATGCATTTTTTGAAAGAAGAGGAAAATCGTGTCTGAACTAACCCCGTTTATTCTGCGTGCTTGGGGCTGGGAGTAAAAGAATGAAGAAAATGATAATTACGGCATTTATGCTTTCGCTTGTTTCCGTGAGTGCCATCGCAAGTGTCCTTGATCCGTCGGAGAACAGGTATATACGTTCTCTTGCCGCAAAGAATATGGAAGTGCTCGTGTCTACTGAGCGGGAGATATCGAGGCTCTCGCACAATGATAGGGAGTTGGTGCTATTCACTGCGTCTGCATACCTAAATCAGAAATTTTCAAACCTAGATGCTACGCCGACGGCCTCCGACCTGGACTATCGACAGCGGGCGTATGTCATGGCTTTTGCAGTTGGGCGCTTGCAACTTCTGTCGCATATGACCGGGTTTCAGGCATCAGCAGAATGCTATAGCGTGGAATCAACCGGGCTTCTCGCTATTAGCCGTGGGGGGAATCCTCCTCCAAGCCATTGCCGGTTGCAACTGTATGGGCCTGAAGTTCAAGGTCGGTATGCATCAGAAACCAGATCACCAAAAGATTCTCCCTTGGCCGAAATATCAAATCGATGGGCAACCTCTGCCATGCTAAATGGCATGTATTCTGGGGAGTTAGATAACTACGGTAAGAGCACGCCAGAATACCTGTCCCTGCAGGGCTTCTCTGGTCAGTGCGAGGATGAATTCAAGGCCATATCTGGGCTTCCAATCGTCAATTATGAAGCTGTTTATCTTGAGACGAGCAATCAGGTTCTGACTTGGTTTGTGAGTTTTAACGAGAGAAAGAACATTTCCCCGTGGGAGGAAAAATGGTCCTACATTACTTGGAGTAAGAGTGCTGGTCTTTTGGGTAAAAACGCGACTAGATCTCCCAGAGTTAGGGCTGTGCTCTTGGGGTTCGGAGATAATGCTGCCGCTTTTATCCGCCAAGAGAAGAGCTTCGATCAGTACATGGATTCCAATGCGTCCTTGGCGCATACCTTGGACAAAATTGGCCAATCGATAATTCGTCTGAGTCCTAATCTCCCCTCTACGGTGAAAGGCGATGGGAAGGAGTTGTCTGATTGCGTGATCGCGAGCGCAGGGGCAAGGGCCAGAAGTGAATTGATGAGTAAATAGAAAGTCATTCGGTGCCGCCCGACAATTCGCTGCAGGCGCGATGGCCTTGGCAGGCCGCGGCCTGCACTCAGTCGTTAGGCTCCTCATTCAGGAACTGGCATGACATGCGAAGAAGCCAAGCGACTCACACAAACAATTTATGTAGGCCACCCATATGCCATTGAATAAATCGACTCTATTTTTTAGAGTAATTTGCGCGATTTTTTGTATCACTTTCTGTTTTTTTAACCCGGCAACAGCCCAGCCTATTGAGAGAGTCAAGCAGGATGGCGACTCAGGTAGGTGGTTGGTGAGCGGCCACGAAATTTACGTGGCCATGCCTTGCAGCATATCTAGAGCATCGCTCTTACCCACAAAGGACTGTAACCAGCCTTATATCGTGATTGAAAAGAAAATCGCTGGCACAGATACTTCGTTAGATCCTTTTTTATTCAAGCTCGACCCATACTCACACTTCAATTTAATTGCAGGTGAAATTTCGATTGGCGATAAGTCGATGTTTGATGGCAACGACGACCCCATGAAGAAAGTGCCTATCTCGGACATTGTGATTGGGCCACAGAAATCTCATGAGCTTTTTGCCTTGCTGATGTCCGCACCCGATACTCCACTGACGTTCAAGACCCGTGCAGGAACGGGCGCCCCTATTAAAGTTCACAGAATTGTTCTGGCTGATTTCGAAGCAAGAACCTCAGAGCTTATTGGAGCCATCCATCGGAATTACGATCAAGAACAAGCAACTCAGCGACGCAATATGTTTCTTGGATTGTGCTTGATCGGCGGCGTTCTGGCTTCTGTCCTCTGGCTATTGCTTTTCCTTGTGAAGCGGGGACGGACACGACTACAAATGGCTCAGCAGAAATTCGAGATGAAGCGGGTTGCTCGTATTGCTGAAGATGAAGCGATTAGAGAGGCGGTGCGCGCCGGTGTTCAAAAAGTCGACGATAGCGAGCTTGATACGCTGCGGAATCAGATCAAGGCTGCACTTGATGTCGGCGACACCGACACTGCAGAAAGGTTGTTAAGCATCCTGAAGAAGAGCAGTAAATGAATTCGCTCGACATAAGTTTTCAATCGGGCGTTGAAAGCTTGCGAACATGACAAAAGCACAAGTGCGCGGCAGGAAAACGACTGTTACGTTTGCCTATATGCACAAGGGCGCCAAGTACATGCTGGAGCTTGCCCAGAATACCCAGGAAGGCCAGTTGTATACCACAGTCGCTGCTCTTGTTTTTAGTGCATTTACCTTGGAAGCATACTTGAACCACCTTGGTAAATTGAGAAATAAGGAGTGGGACGAAATCGAGCGAAAGTACTCGAAATTCGACAAGTACAAACTATTTGCCTCTGCAAGTGGGATTAACTTTGATAGCTTTCGTGCTCGACCTTACTGCACTCTGAAAGAGCTATTTGAATTCCGAGATCGCATGGCACATGGAAAGACAACGACAGAAAATATCGATCTTTCCATCAATATCGTTGACAACCTTCTTCCTCAACTGAACTCTGAAAGTGACTGGCAGGCATTTGCAACGCTTGAAAAAGCACAAATCGCAATTAAAGACGTTGAGGTTCTTGTCAAAGAATTGCACTTGGCAAGCGGTTATTCTGGCAATCCATTTAGCAAGTTGGGAGGCGGGGTTTATGGCATCACGCATCAACAATAAATGGGGTCAAACACCATTGTTTAATCGCTGCGAGATGCAACGACAGGTGTGCAGCACATAGCAGACTTCGTTGGCCCAGATGGGCGCCGGCAGCAAAGGCCGAGGAGCAGAAGTGCAAGGCCAACTGACTAACGACGGCTCCACCACAGATAACTGACCTTGATGGCACCGAAGGCCGAACAGCCAGGGTTGATTTGAGACCATAAAGTACTAAAAAATCGACACATGCCGTAGGGCCATGTCTTCTACGATTCAAGCCTCTCCCCCATAAAAAACGCCTACCACAAAACAAAAAACACTTCAGCAATCAATCAAAAGAACTTTGTTTGCATTAACTGCTGCATAGCCAAGGCCGAGTCCATAGCATCACGGGCATTTTCACTCCTTGCGCAAAGAGTGCCCGTGACCTCCATAGAAGAACCCAACAACCAGGATCATCCTGACACGCTCTTCGCACACATTGCGGCACGATTCGAACAAATCGAACTGTCCCACTGGACGGCCGTTGTGCTTGAATGGCTTGCCCGTTATGACGGGATCGGTCGATGCTATTTTGAAGACGAAGAGGAATCCCCAGCCCATGAGGTGCTTCACTGCATCTCCGAACTGGAGCTTGGGATTACAGACGACGAAGTAGCCCACGCGCTATCTCATCTTGAATTCTTTACTTGGCGTGTCCGCCATCCCGAAACCGCGGAGCGCTGGGATCCGCTCTCACTATCCCTCAGTGATTTCATCGGCGGGGATTTATCGCCCAATTGCTGGAAATGGGAAGGGACTTTCCCGTCTTCACCCGTAATTGCCTCATGGCTCATCGAACAGCTCCCACACCACTGATGTCCGGTGATTGGCTGCTCATTGCCGCTGGAGCCTTGGGAGTAGGCGGCGTATGGGTCGTTTGGCGTATTGCCCGCCACACCGACCACGCGGCGTCCGACCATTC